>JBGSHS010000398.1:0-22243 GCA_041752115.1 Pirellulaceae bacterium
AAAGCCAGAATGCCCAGGAGTCACGCGAAAACCTGACGTCCACACTTGACCAAAGTCAAAAAACACAAAGATTTTGGAGACGCTACCGGTGCGCCTATTGACTTCGGGGACCTTAATAGGTGTTCGATATTCTGCGGTTCAGCCGCTTCGGTGACCGACGACGCCCACTGTTCGCCCCAGTCAGGCGCGAGACGATCGATGTTGTTTGTCTTGTTGTTACCATCTACCAGGGAGCACTTCCCCATGACCACTCGCCGTAGTTTCCTGAAAACGTCGTTAGCGACCGGAGCTGCATTGTCCCTGCCGCTGAGCCTGGCACGATCCGCTCATGCTGCGGGAACGGATGGCTTTCGCGCCGGCTTGATTGGCTGTGGCGGCCGCGGCTGCGGCGCTGCCGTCAATGCCATGAACGCTGGACCCGACGTGAAGATCGTCGCCATGGCCGACCTGTTTGACGACCGCCTGCAACACGGTTATCAGAGCCTGCAGGATGCCAATGCTGCTCAGCTGCAAGTGGACGACGATCACAAGTTCGCAGGATTCGACGCGTACCAGAAGGTGATCGACAGCGACGTCGATGTCGTGATCATCGCCGCCGCGTCGCATTTTCATCCGATGTTCCTGCGGGCGGCCGTCGCGGCGGGCAAGCACGTTTTCTGCGAAAAGCCGCACGCGCTTGATGTGCCGGGCATCAAGTCGGTCACCGAAACCTGCGAATTGGCCCGCAAGAAAGGGCTGACCATCGTCTCCGGCCTCTGCTGGCGCTATGACACAGCCGTGCGCGAAACGATGCAGCGCGTTCACGATGGCGCAATCGGGGATATCATTGCCATCCAGGAACACTACCTGACCAGTCCCTACTCCAAACGGCCGCGCGAACCCCAGTGGAGTGAACTCGAATACCAGTTCCGCAACTGGTATCACTTCAACTGGCTCTCGGGCGATCAGACCGCTCAACAACTCATCCACAGTATCGACAAGGCTTCCTGGGCACTCGGCGACGTGCCACCGCTCAAAGCCTGGGGCATCGGCGGACGACAAGTCTGCACGGAGCCGGTGTACGGCGATCAGTTCGACCACTTCGGCGTTGTCTTCGAATACGCCAGCGGCCAGCACGTCTTCGCGTTCTGCCGCGACATCCCCGCCTGCTTCAGCGAAACCAGCGACATTATTCTCGGCACCAAGGGCAAAGCCATCTTCCCCAACAAGTGCCGCATTGAGGGAAAACAACCGTGGACCGCAGAACCCTCCAAGAAGAACATGTACGACAATGAGCATGCAGCCCTCTTTGATGCGCTGCGACAGGGAAACACCATCAACAATGCCGACTACATGATCACCAGCTCGATGCTTGCCATCCTGGCCCAAATGGTCTGCTACACCGGCGATGAAATCACGTGGGAACGAGCCATGACGTCTCAGCTCGATTTCTCACTCCCTGCCTACAACTGGGATGCGGAACCACCGGTCAAGCCGAACGCCGACGGAATGTATCGCGCTCCACTGCCAGGCGTCAATGCATTCGTCTGAACAACCGAATTCGGCTCGGCAGCGCGCCGCTGCCAATGGCGAAAGCAATGACGAATGAAGAAATACCCAATGACGAATCACGCCGAGTCAATCAGGCGACGTTGCTGCGCGACACGTCTGCCGGTGGTCCGCTACTTGCTCGCCGGAATCAGCAGCGCCGATAGTACCTGAGCATAGACTCGGTGACCAAAGTCATTGGGATGGTTGACACCGTTACCAGTCATATCCCAATCCTGTTTGTGCCGAAGCAGCTCAGCCCACATGGAGGTCATATCGGCCAGCACGATGCCATTGCCACAGAGGCCGGCCAACGCATCGCGATACTGCGGAAACAGCTCCTGATGCAATACGGTCCAATCCCGGTTCCCCAGCATCGTAGCGAGCAGCACAAACTCCGTATCGGGACGCGCTTTCCGGATTCCCTCGATCATTCCCAGCGTGTTGGCCCGGTATTCGGCCGCCGGTCGGCCAGCCGAGTCGTTCATGCCAAACGCCAGAATCACCAGATCCGGCTCTGCTGCCGCCACGTCGCTGATGACGGTCAGCCCCCACGCTGTATCGCGCCCTCCCACCGAGAGGTTCTTCAGGATGACTTCGCCGCCGAACACCGACTTCACATGGGAGACTAACAAATCCTGATAGGGAGGCTGCCACGGAGCGGTGTCGGCCCAACCCGATGCATTGCAGCCGGTCGAGATGCTGTCGCCCAGCAGTGCAATCGTGAGCGGCTCACGACTCATCAGTCGCTTCATGGTGCGAGGCAGTTGGTCTCCGACGTACGTCGGATGGGATCCAGGCCATTGATCGGCTCCATGCTCGTACGTCACCACAGTCTGCATGTCGTGATATTCGTGTCCGCCCCCAAAGAGTATCTCACCGTTGCCGTCTCGATGCGTCAGCCGATACGGCTGTGACCCGGCTGGTCGGCGCAGGTCCTGAGGCGACTTGCAGACAATGCGCGAGCCTTCCGGCAGCACGAGTTCGTTGCTCCCCGGCTCCCACCGGTAGTCCGTCCCTTCCGTGTACTGAACGTCACCCGCCGAATTGCAGACCGACAGAACGCGAGTCGGCGTGAAGAGCAGCCTGGCACGGGGAAGTGTCCCGCCTTCGCCACGAAGAAACAGCACACTTTCTCCGTACATCGTGGTCGACCGCCAGAATGGCTGCAGCTGTTGTTCCGAAAACTCCCACTTCTTCGCCGGTTCATCCGCCACGGCGTTCGCAATCCAGGAACACCACACCGCACCACAGATGAAGACACACAGACCGCTCGAGTACCAACGTCGCTGTTTCATCAAAGCACTCCCGAACCGCATCATTGCCTTGCCCAATCTTCTGCCACAAAGCCACTTCCCGCATGATAAATCAACGCGAAGCCTCGCGGTAGACACGTAGAGAGACGGCTCCCTCTCTCCATCTTTTTGTGCCTCATCTTTTTGTCCCCTCTTCCCTGCCTCGCGATTGCGCAGACCGCGGGGGAAGTAGAAAACGGATGCTGATGCGCCCATGCTCTGCGCGAGCATGGCTACAACTCTGCGCGAGCATGGCTACGAACAGCGCATTGAATCGGGCGGCACGGAGTGCTAGAAACAAGTGAGAATCCCCACACACCACAAGGATTGAATCGGCATCATGCAACAAAGTCAATTGACCCATCTCCAACTGTCTTTGTCGTGGCTCCGGATCGTTCTGGCAGCTCTGTTGTCAGCCACTGGTTCGTGTGCCCTCCAAGCTGCTGACAACGAAGACGCATCACGCTGTTTCGGCATTCGAGCGGTAGACGAACAATCGCAGCGCGGCATTCCGCTGGTGGAATTCGTGACAGTGAACAACGTTCGTTTTGTGACCGACAGCGCCGGCTGGGTAGCCATAGACGAACCAGAATGGATGGGCCAGAAGACTTTCTTTCATGTCCGCAGCCACGGCTATGAATACCCGCAAGACGGATTCGGATTTTCGGGAATCGCCCTGATCCCCAAACCGGGAGAACGAGTGGTCGTCCAACTGAAGCGGCGTAACCTCGCCGAAAGACTCTACCGCATCACCGGGGGTGGGACCTACGGAGACAGTTTGATGCTGGGAGAGCCCTGTCCTCTGGCAGCTCCCTGGGGAACCGGCAAAGTGGTCGGTCAAGACTCGGCTTCAGCCGTCGTCTACCACGGCAAGATCCACTGGTTCTGGGGTGACACCAATCGCATGCGCTATCCGCTGGGACACTTCTGGATGTCGGGAGCGACCGCCCAGCTGCCGCTACAGGGCGGGCTCGATCCCGACGTCGGCGTCAATCTCGAGTATTTCGTGGACGCCGAAGGCTTCAGCCGCCCGATGGCTCGGCTGGGTGTTGAGAACGGTCCGGTCTGGATCGACGCGGTCTGCGTGCTTCCTGACGACGCAGGACGCGACCGACTCGTCTGCCACTATGCCCACATGCAGTCACTTTCCAAGATGCTCGACCACGGAGTTGCGGTATACAACGACCAGCAAGAGCGGTTTGATCTGGTCCGCACGATTGACATGAAGGACCTGTGGCAATTCCCTGGCCAGGCACATCCCATCCGCATCCAGAACGACTCTGGCGACTACCTGTACCTGGGAGAGGTGTTTCCGAGTGTTCGGATGCCGGCGACCGTGACTGCCTTCACACAGGCTCAGGACGTTGAGGCTTGGTCATGCCTGGAGCCGGGGAGCGATGTCGACGATCCGAAGTTTGTCCGATCGGCAGATGGACAGCTGCAGTTTGCCTGGCGTCGCAGCGCGATGCCTGCGGATACGACTGCTCAGTGGAAGTGGATCAGCAAGAGGCTGATTCAGCCGCAGGAAGCTTGCTTCGTCCCGATCGACTGCGATTCACAGAAACCGGTCTTCCTGCATCGTGGCAGCGTGGCGTGGAACGACTATCGGCAGAAGTGGATCATGATCGGCTGCCAGGAAGGAGGCACATCGATGCTGGGCGAGATCTGGTACTCCGAAGCCGATGCCCCCACCGGCCCCTGGCGTCAGGCCAAAAAGATCGTCACGCATGACAAGTACAGCTTCTACAATCCTGTGCATCACCCCTTTCTCGATCAGCAGGCGGGCCGTGTGATCTATTTTGAAGGAACGTATACGATGACGTTCTCCGGTAACGAGAACCCCACGCCGCGCTACGATTACAACCAGATCATGTACCGCCTGGACCTCAGCGATCCGCAACTCAAGTCGGTTCAGAAGTAGAACGAGCCTCGGGAGGCTGCGGCAAACAGCGGCATGCACCGCTCACATCCTCTCATTCTCTTCGCGCTTTCGCGCCTTTGCGTGAGCCCTTTCCGACCCACCAAGCTGATGCGGTCTGAAAGCCGAAGCCGCTGAGGGAGCCGACCCGATTGTCGCTCCCCGGCTGTTCATCTCGCCCCATTACCTTATTGGACTACCGTGAGCGTTATCCGGCGGATATTGACCGGCGACCAGGCCTGTTTTTGAGGCCGAACCTCCAACAAGCCCATTCCTTGGTCATTGACGCGCAGCTTCCCCAACGTGACGGAGCGAAAAGCACCGTAGTTACCTGTATCAGGAATCGTGGCGGCCAACTTCTGTGATCCGACCTGCACCGTCAACCGACTCTCACCTTGCGTGGCCACATCGGCCGACACTTCGAAGGTTCCAGGTTTGCTGACGGTGATCGCCCACTGAGCCCAATCATCAGGGGATATCCAGTAGCCGATGTTCGGCTGATCGTCCTTCGATTCCACTTGCAGTCCGCCGCGCAGTTCCGCGTCTTCCGCTTTGAGCACAAGGGAGCCGTCTTCCTGCTGCGCAGTACGGTACACGATGACATCCGGAGCGCCCTGCACTCGCAGTTCGACAACCGAACAGATCGGATCGGGAGCTGTGCCGGTCAACTGGACGACCAATCCGTTTTCACCCTGCTCAGCGGTGAAGCTGCGGCCCGGTTCGGCCAGCAGGTGACAGGCGATGGGCTTGTTCGTCACAGCCACCGGAAGCTTGCCGTCGGCGGGCCAGTCGAACACGTGAAGATAAAGGGTTGTGACGTTGTCGCCGGATTTGGTAGTGATCCGGCCCCAGGCTGGCAATCGCGTGGGACAGGCGGTTGTGCCGTAGATGGCTTGACCGTTGACCTTCATCCACTTGCCAACTTCCTGCAGGCGCTGAATCGATTCGTCAGGAATGGTCCCATCGCTCTTGGGGCCGATATTGAGCAGGTAGTTACCTCCTTTCGAGGCGATGTCGACAAGGTTCTGGATCAGAACCTCGGTCGGTTTCCAGTTGTTGTCGTAGCTCTTGTAGCCCCACGTATCGTTCATGGTCATGCACGTTTCCCAGTCGCGGCCAGCGATTCCGGTCGCCGGGATATGCTGCTCGGGCGTATCCGTATCACCTTCATAGCCTCCACCCAGGCGATTGTTCGTGATGAGTCCCGGCCGCAGCTCGGTCAGCGGCCAGAGCAGGTCTGCTCGTTCGCGAGTGATCAGATGCGGTGTATCCCACCAGAGGATCTCCGGCTGGTACCGCGTCAGAATCTCGCGCACCTGCGGAACCGCAACGTCGTGGAGGTACTTGTCGACGGAGCCTTTGTGCTCTTCGCACCAGCCTTGGTAGTCGTCATATCCTGCTTTCGCTCCGCCGGGATTCGTCCAATCCTGAGCCTGAGAATAGTAGAGTCCGAACTTCAGTCCGTGACGTCGAGCCGCTTCGGCCAAGGGGCCGATCAGGTCTTTTCCGTAAGGTGACGCGTCGGCAATATCCCACTGGCTGGCATCGGACGGAAACAGGGCGAATCCGTCATGATGTTTCGACGTGATGACGATGTACTTCATGCCGGCCTGCTCGGCCAAAGCGGCCCAGGCTTCCGGATCGTATTTCACTGGATTGAACTGCCTGGCATATTCCCGATACTCCACGACAGGAATTTCGGCGCTACGCATGATCCACTCGCCAATCCCGCCAATCTGCTTGTCTTGGTACGTCCCGGCCGGAACGCTGTAGACTCCCCAGTGAATGAACAGCCCGAACCGGGCGTCACGCCACCAGGCCATCCGCGCGTCGCGTTCTTCTTTCGTTTCCTTCTGACCTGGCTGCGCCCAGACGGGAAGAGTCAGGCAGAAAAGCAGCAGCAGAATCGTTACTGCAATCGTGTTTCTTCTCATGATGCACTCCGCAAGTTAATCAGATCTTCGCCCGATGATTTCTCAGGCGATCGCCACTTCCAACGCTTGTCCGGCCTGGAGACGTTGGTCACCAGGCAATTCGATGATCACCCGCTGCTGCTCGAAGCGGTGCTTCACTCCCAACGGTTCACCTTGGATCGACACCTGCACCCGCTGAGGGTCTTTGGGAAAATCGAGCGCAATCGTCTTCACGGCCAGGGCTCCAAAGTGGAGTTCAATGGCCGCCGACAGCTTCCCGTCTGCAACCTTCTGACGGAAGCTTCCCCAGCCTTCCGCGGACGTGAAGGGCGCACGGAAATCCTCGGGAGTGACTCGTGGTGCGAAACCAAGATAGCCCTGAGGACCGTGATACTGGTATCCGCACGCTGCCAGAAAGACGCCATAGCTGGCCATCGAACGAGCGTAGTGATCACCGCACTCCACTTCGTTCCAGGGGTTGCGTCGAGCGGGATGATAGCGGTCGTGCACCGCTCGCGCGACAGACAGCCCTTCCTGAACCAGACCTTCCCAGATCATGTGGCCCGCTACCTGGTATTCGAATCCGTTCATGCATTCGTTGAAGTAGCCGGCAGCCCATTCCAGCCCCTTGCCGGCCGCTTTCTTGTAGTCCCAATCGCTGCGTGGGAACGTGCACATCAGCAGCCCTGCCTCACCCGGCATGGCATACCAGCGCCCTGGCTTGTTGGCTTTTCGATACGGCCCCACGTCCGGCGTGAAATTGTAGCGCCACAACGACCGCAGAGCCGACGTTGTCTCTTGCTCCGGCAGAACACGTCCCAAGCCGATCTGCCAGGCCCATGACTGGCCCAATACCTGATCGATCTCGCAGCCGGTGCCCGAATTGATCGCATCGGGGTGCCGAGGATCGGGCTTGTTGATGAAATACTCGTCGCTGAACAGGTCTCGCACGATGTTCCGCTGGCCGGCCTCCAGCACCTTGCGGCAGGCGCCAGCAAACGCACTGTCGCCGACCTCCAGTGCCATCAGCTCGCCCGCCCGGAGCGCCGCCAGATACATGCCACTCAGCCAGGCGACCGGACCATACCATTCGGCATCCAGGGTATTGTGCTGCGCGCCCTCCAGGATGCCATTGGCATCCCCATCCTCATCGATCAGGCACTGCAACGCTAGTTTGATCTTGGTCCAATTCCGCGTGAGGAACTGACCATTCGCACTCATTTGGTGTTCGCGATAGCTGCGCAGGATACAGCCGGCCTGTCCGTCCACTGCGAGGTCCGCTCCCTCCGCTCGGAATCGGATCTTGCCCGACGACGGGTCGAAGGCGATACCGAAGTCGGTGCGCTCGCGCAAGTCACGTTCCAACTCGGGGAAGAGCCTGGCGACTGCTTGAGCATATTGCCACACGTGTGTACAGGTTCCGGCGCAGCAGCCGACTCCTTCCCAGCCGTAGAAGCGACCACTGCCAAAGCGATGGCAGGTGGAACTCGCCAGGATCGATGTATTGAGAAACGTCCGGTTCAGGAACCAGTAGGGGAGGGTGGAGTCGTACCAGGTCTCGTGCCAGCGCCGCGTCTGTTCGTGGAGCGACGCGAAATTGGTCGCCAGATACTCGGCCACCTGGCCGGCGTTGGTGAAGCGCTGCGCATAATAGCGTCCGGTATCGCGCACGCCGTCGATCCGATCGTTGGCAAAATGCCAGGTCAGAATGAACGTGACCGTCATCTCCTCGCCGGGAGCGAGCGATCCTCGGCGACGGAGTCCTCCGCGCAGTCCACGTGCAAACGGCCGCGACACGTCGTCCTTGCCCGCCATCGAGCTGAAGAGTCCGGCAGGAACCCCAAGACCTGGCAGCTCGGCCGCTGACACATCGTCCGCATGAGGCTCGAGCAGGGCGAGCGACATCGTGCCAAAATCGTGACGGTCGGGTAGCTTCTCAATCGTCTTGGCCGGCTTATCGCTTTGTACGATCTCGCCCACGCCAATGTTGCCCCAGGGGCCAGCCTGATGATCGACTATCTGCAATCGAGCAGTCTTGCCCTGAAGATGCTGCACGTCGAAACTGTCGGGCCGCATCTTGTTGTCATTGCGGCCAGTGGTCGTGAGCACGACCTTGCCATCGACGATCAGATTCAGGCAGGTTGTACCCGCGTGACTTCCTCCGCCCACCCAGAAGTTGATGTAGTTGCGCTGGATAGGAAATTCGTCGCTGGTGAGCATCCCTTGCTGATCGTCCTTCGGGCCCACATCGTTCCCCGGCGCCGTGGCATGCGAGTTCGCCACGCGAGTACCCGGACCACCGACATCACCCTGATAAGCAGGGATCTGCGACTTGAGAATCGGGCCGCTGCCAAACGCCACGCCATCAACTTTCCATCGCTCATAGGTCTCGCCCTCCCAGTTTTCAATCACGATGTCCGGGCGCTCAACCGGCTGCGACGAATCCTCCGGAGGCTGTTGAGCACTGCAATCCAGCCGCAACATCTGTGCCGAGCGAACGATGCAGTTGCGCAGCACGACGGACGCGGGCGTCCCCGTATAGAGGCACACTCCGTTTTCCAGCCAGCCGGCAAGTTCCACATCGGCTGCCTTCGCACTGGTATTTTTCACCGTGTAGCGCATGACCGTGGCCGGCAGACTGGAATCGTCGTAATGGAGCGGAATGAACGGCGAGAACGCCTCGAGCGTCACCGTGACGGGCAACTCGCGATCCACGTACTCGACGCGAGCCAGCGGATACTCGCCGCAGAAGCGGATCTCACTGAATCCCGTGTGGTCGAGCGCTCGCACCGTGTCATTGACACGAATGCCGAACCCTTGGTCCAACGGCGACTTCGGCTTCAGCGGGTTCGCATAATGTTCGGCCCCGGTGTGAATCGGCAAGTTGAAGATATCCCAGTGCCAGAGCTTACCATCGCCACCAAGATAGAGTTGTCCCGCGCACAAGCCTCCCACCGGCATCCCGATCAGATCCAAATCCCGGCCCGAGTATACTTCCGGCTCGCCCCGTTCAAACAGCGACTTGATCCACTCCGGCTGCAACTTCTTGTCGCGCGGCACGAGCTTCTCGAAATCGGACTCCTCAAACGGACCTGCCATGGCAGAGAAACGGGAAACACTCCAGGCGACAGCGCCGGCGCCCGTCATCCGCAGTAAGTCCCGGCGATTGATCTCGCTGCCGCACTCGCAGGATGGACCACAGCGCCGGGATCGACGCTCCGTATCAGGCCTGCTCGAACTCATGGAAGTGACTCCTTCGTGATGATTGTCAATCTCAGCGCACCTTCACCGACTCCGACGTGCCGGCAACTCACTGCCTGCCACCTAGTGCGGCGAAGAATCGCCAAACGTCACCTGAAATCCGGCCAGCTTACCTGATTTCAGCGATGCCGTCGATGAAGTGAGTGCCGCTCCATCGAGCGACACCGATTCCACCGGCCGGCCGAATCCCTCCAAGTGGATCACCAGATTCGACAACGGCTCTCGATCAGGCGGGTCGACCGTGATCTGTGCCGTCTTGGCATCTGCCGACATCTCTACTCGAACACTTATTGTACCCAACGCCGTCGGCACGTCATGCATGGCCAGCACATGACCAGGACGGGTCCAGGCACGAGGAAGGCCTGGCAGCACGTGAATCGACTGATCGCGTTCCAGGATCACCAGGTGCCGCACCAACCGGATGAACTCGGCACTTCCCCAGTTGTGCGGCATATCGCCGACAAAGTGGAGCGGGTCCCCGATGACATTCTGCTCTTCACGCCAGCAGAGCAGGGGGGAAGCGTGGTTTCCCATCGCGTAGAGTGTCGCCGCGGCTTTCGGTCCGTGACCCAGCCACAAATGGGCATGACCGTAGAAGGAGGCGGCGTAATTCCAGATGCCGTCAGGAATCCAGCCGGTACCGTAGATCAGGCCTTCCCGTTGATTGGCGTCGAGCAGCGACATGGTGCCGAGCATCAGGGGATCGTCAGCAGCGAAGATCCGTCCTGGAAAAATCGACTGCAGAAAAGCCCAGGCGCCACATTGGGGCAACTGAGCCTTTTCGCCTTTCATCGTCACCGGCACGTAACAGTTGCCTGCCTCATCCACCTGCTTGTCACGCTCCCGAGCTCGGTCAAACGTCGTCCAGTAGTCGGCATATTCTCGCTGCCAATCGCCGAGCGACGGCGCATTCATGACCTTCGCCATCTCAATGGCAGCCTTCAGGCCAGCCAGCGTCCAATAGACATTCGTGTACTCTCGGTGCTTGCCCCCCAGACCACCGTCACCAAACCCAATCGGCATCAGACCGGCATTCATCTGTTGTGGATCGCTGCGAGTCATGTCGCGATAGGCCACAATCTGCTTCACTTCGCGTTCGACTTTCGGCCACATGTGCTGCAGCCATGCGCGATCGCCCGTCAACTGTGCATGACGCCAGATCATCCACAATCGCAAACCACTCTTCTTCGAGAACTCCACGCCGCTCGGCCCGTCGTCACCATCCACCTGCTGTTCGAGTCCAGCTCGAGCTTCGGCCGTGCGTCCCAGATAGCTGACCGCTTCCAGCAGGAAGGGACCGTCCGCGGCCCAGGTGCCTCGGTAGCATGTAGGCCCGACCTGGAATTTCGGCCGACCGTCTTTCCACTCACGAGCCTGGTAGATATTGCGAATACACGAATCCAACAGGCCCTGAATCGCAGGGTCCGGCACCGTCCAGCGATCGTACGGCAGATCTGCCTGCTGCCACGCGTCGATTCCCTGTTGTCGCAGAGCCGCAGTGTCGGATAGATCCACACGGCTGCTGTCGGTGCCGATCGCCGGCAACGCGACGAGCAAGTCGAACAATCCGCCCGACGGCACGGCCTGGATATCCCACGTGAGCTCCATGGGCCGCGGCGAATTCGGAACATGGTTCGCATCAATGATCGCCAGCGGCGTGTCCGTCAAATGGCCGCTCTTGATACCCGCCAGGTCAGGCCTCTTATCGCCAGGAAACACCCACAGGCCGCTGAGGATCGTGTTTCCGTCTACTGCGCCGGAAGCCGCCGCAATGCGGACCCGTAACACTCCATCCTGGTCTTCATCGACGGCCGAGAAGGGAATTACCAGCGGTGCATCCTTGCCGACCTCACGCACCAGATCAGCGATCCGCTCTGTCCGTCCTTCGATCTCAATTCGCAGCGGGCGTTGCGCAGGCTGGGAATGCCAGCCTTCGATCAGTCCGAACACCAGGTTCACCTTCTCGCCGGCACTCACGCTGATCTGAAAATCCAACGGCTGCCCGAATCCGATGAGTACGTCATGGAAACAGGCGGCACAGGAATCGGCCGGATGGGCCCACTCGCGCTGCACGCGAATCGCCGTATCCGTACGGACATGGTACGAAGCAGACTCCTCGCTAACCGCTTCTCCCTCCGGCTCACTACACGGCTGGGAGAATTGACAGAACACCTGGTCTTCCTGTCCGTCGATCAGCAGTCGCGTCCTGGTCGCGTCGAGCTTCAATCGGTGCAACGAACCAACCTGCAGCTTCACTTGACCTGTCGCAGGATTCGCACCATCGTTACGGGCCGCCAATGACAAGTAATCGACGCGCCCCTCACCCGTCCGATTCCAGGCTGCTCCCGGTACAACTGCCGACCAGGCTTCCTGCACGACGTTCCAGTCGCCGACAGCCTGCCGACTGATGACCAACGGAACTCGAGGACCCAGAAGCGACTGCTGCACCGGCCCCGGCTGATCCGAGCCGCTTTCAAACCGGGCCAGTACGCGTGTCGCGAATACACCCTGCCCATTGTCATATGCTTCCGGACCCTGCTTACCGTAGTCATAGTACAACCCACCGTCATCCCCCACGATCGTCTTGTGCGGATCGTCGACCAGACCAATGCAGGTCTGCCAACGCCCAGGGCGATAACGGAAATCGAGAATTTCAGCCTCCAAACCTTCGGTCGGTCCCTGGACAGGAAAGGCGGCTATCGAGACAGGAATCTCACCGCCGTATACGGTCAGTGCGTGGCCGAAGGGCTCGCCCCACCAACTCAAGAGCAGTACGGTGGTGCTCAACATGAATGCTCGTAGCATGGTACGTTCCTCTAGAAGCCTGTGGCGAGTGTTCAACAGAAACATTAGATCGGCGACGGCAACTCGATGGCGTGCCGATTCAAGTGCGGCCGTTCAGGACCGAGCAATGCTCAGATCGCGGCCAATCAAGTAGATCGGATCCTCTGTGAGCCGGTCGATTCCTTTAGCCGACACGGCAGCTCCCATAATGTTGTACGCTTCTTCCAGTTGGCCCGTCAGCTGGATCGGTTGAGGCTTGTCACTTGTCCACGCGACGACCACGTCACGCCCGTCGCTGCGCCGGTACTGCACGGCGTAGACAGAACCAGTCTGCGTGATCTTCTCATACTGGGTGGCTCCCGTCATACGCACAAACGTACTTATCGCAACCATGCCCGGCTTGGGAGCACAGTTATAGCTTTGATGTCGGACTAACCCGAAATTGTGTTCGTTATAGTCGCGGCGAGTGCCGTCATCCTTGAAGTCGTACCAGAAGACTTTCTCGACCAGGCCTGTGGACTGCAGCAGCGCCAGAGTGCGCACGCATTGTTGTGCCTGAGTTGTTTCGTCGCTGCCACCTGACGTTCGATGCGTCGGCCAGCCGATTTCGGTAATCCAGGCCTTCTGTGTCACTCCGGTTTCGCGCACCCGTCGAACAATTCGCTCGACCTCACCAGCCAGGTCCGACTGTTCGGCCAGCCGGGGATACCGATACGGATGGATCGACCAGCCGTCTTGCGAATCAGGCCCCGCCACGGTGAGTGCCTTGGCCACGTTCTCGGCACAGTGCGTGCCATACTCGCCTCCGATCCCCACCACCGTCACATCGGGCCGCGCCTGCTTGACGGCAGCGTAGGTGGCTTTCAACAAGCGTCCATACGCTTCCGGACCATGGTCGCCAGGTCGGTCGTTCATCCCGCATCCACCAATCCACTCGTTCCACACTTCGAACATCGCCACTTGGCCCTGGGTCTGCCGAGTCAGATCGACAGCATAGGCGGCGAAGCCGGCGATCGCTTCGTCCGAATTCGGAAACCCACCCTTGTCATAAAGCTGATTACTGTAGTCATAGATGATCAGCGGGCGCATCTTCAAACGCGCAGCATGCTGCAAATACTCGGCGGCATGTTGTGGCATCTCATAGTGGCCGCGCCGCCGCTCGTACGAACCCCACGAGATCTCATCGCGGAATTGGTCGACTCCGTAACGACAGAGCAGGTCCATACTCGGCAGGGGATAGCTGTTATGCCCATAATGGCTGCACACCCCCACGAAGTCGGAACGCTCTTGCACGCGTCCGCCGGGAATTGCGGCACAGCTGTACTGCAATACCTCCGTCACTCGACCGATCTGAAGCAATTCGATGCGGCACACGTAGTAGCCAGGCTCGGGCAAGCGAAATTCAGTTACCGCTCCCGCGGCAGATGACTCGTTCTGAGTCAGCACATGGCCCCAATAGTCGCACCATTGCCAGCGGATCAGGTCACCCTCGCCCACAGCTCGCAGAGCAACCGAGTCTCCGACGGCATATAGGTTCCCCAGCGCCGGCTGTTGAGCAGCGACTTTCAGGGTCGACGGTACTTCGCGCGTACGAAGCAGAGCCACGTCGTCAATCCACAGACTCCCCTTACCGACATAACCCTGCTGCGGACGATCGATCACTATCCCTTCCAGGTGGCACGGGTAGTCGCGCTGGCGATTGCCATCGCCACCCCAGGAACCGCTCTCTGCATCCAAAGTGCACGCCACAAACTGCCATCCGGCTCGTTTGCGCGAGATCATGTCCATTTGATGGACTTCGCCGCTCTTGTCAGCGATCCGCAGCCGCAACGTCAGAGGGCTACCGTCGTGATTGACCCAGAAGCCGAAAGCCTGCCCCGGTTCAGGCAGTGCGAGAGACATACCGAGCTGCACATATTCGAGTTCCTTTTCGCCCAGGAACTCATAGTCGACTCGCAGCGCTGCCGGCTCGGAATGGAAACTGATTGTATCGCGCACCAGAACGGTACGCGCATTCTGCTGGCCGATGGCCGCTTCCCAGTTGAGCGATTCGGCCTCAAATCCGTCCGCCGCCTGCACGACGTCGAACATCGCCTCCGGAGGAAGATCGGCCGGCGCACAGCCGATCGGATTCCACTGTGCGGAGACCGGCATTGCCCAACCCAACAGAATCCCAACCACTACCCATCTACGCGGCATCATCCAGATATCTCCCTGAATCCAACCTCACGATTCTGCGGCGCGCCGCTGGCGAGCAGCCGGCAGGTGACCAGCAGGGCTGCTAGCCGCCTCCATCATAACCCGCCTGCCGTTGATCAGCATCACGGGGCAGCGACAATTACAGCCATTGTAGGGAGGAGATACCTGGCGATTGAACTCCGGCGGAGCACGTAGCATGTAGCACGCACTTCAGTGCGTGACTGCCCTGTCCTCGGACGTTCCAGAAGCGAAGTGCGAAGGCTGCCACCACTTCCCTCACCGGCTCAAGCCGGTGCTACGGTGACTTGAGCGGCTTTTTTTCGGCCAGACACCTTGCTCCGAGAGGATTCGCTTCTTAGCCTACCGATAGGAGAAGAGCGATTCCGGGGGACTCTGTCCGCGTCACCTGACAATGCGCGTCTCTGCTCGCCCGAAAACGTCTTTGGAGCCTGATGATGATCGGCCCGCTCACAACTCGATCCCGTTCCTACATCGCACTTCTGACCGTTGGCCCGGTTCTCTGTGTTTGCTCGCTGCTGGCTCAAGAGAAGCCGACCGTCGCTGACGTGAATCTGGCGGTTGTGGCCAGCCCCTCCACTTCGTTCGTCTCGGGACATGAGACGCTCAACGCGATCAACGACGGGTTTGAACCGGCTGACAGCAACGACACGAACCACGGCGAATATGGCAACTGGCCGCAGCAAGGGACTCAATGGGTGCAATACGATTGGAGCCAGCCGATCAGCACTCGGAAGATCGACGTCTACTGGTGGAACGATCAACGTGGCGTACGGATCCCCAAGGCCTGCCGACTCCTCTTCTGGGACGGACAGGCCTTTGTCCCAGTCCCGAACGTCCAGGGACTGGGACTCGCCGAGCATCAGTACAACACGACGACTTTCGACGAAGTCGAGACGACGCGGCTTCGCCTGGAGGTCGACGCCAGCGGAACCTTTTCGACCGGGATCCTGGAATGGAAGGTCTATGATTCGGGCAATTCACCTCCCTTTCCGCCGGTCGTCCATGCCGGAGTGGATCGCGTGGCGATGACAGGTGGAAAGACGTACCTGCGCGGAACGTACCAGATGCTCGCGTCCGGCCATGAAGCGTCTGAGATCACGTGGAGCAAAGTGGCCGGACCCGGCGATGTGACGTTCGGCGATCTGCATGACGTTACCACGACGGCCGTCTGCTCGCAGCCGGGCGAGTACCAGCTGCAACTCACTGTCGGCAACGGTTCTCTGCAGAGTTCTTCCAGCCTCACCGTGCAGGCGGTCCAACCGCCTCCCGCCCAGCATCTCCAGCTGATTGACACCGGGCGATATACCATCGAAAGCACGTTGTGGAACGATCGTGCCAAATCATTGATCGTGCACTGGATTCCGCACTGCATCCGGCAGATGACCGATCCGGAACTGAAGGAAGGAGGCATCAACAATTTCGAGCAGGCCGCCCGGAAACTGGCCGGCCAGCCGCACGAACCTCACCGCGGATACGTCTTCTCCAACGCCTGGGTCTACAACACGATGGAGTCGATCTGCATCGCTTTGATGGTCGACGCGCAGGGGGATCAGGAAGTCGTGCGTGCTCAGCAGCAGATGCAGGCGACTCTCGACGATTGGATCCCCAAGATCATGGCCGCTCAGGAACCCGACGGGTACATCCAGACCGTCTTCACGTTGAATGACTGGCCACACTGGTCCCCGGATCATCGTGCCGACCACGAAGGATACGTGGCCGGTTACCTGCTGGAGGCGGCCATCGCTCACTCCATGCTCACGGGCGGTCGCGACACGCGGCTCTACGACACTGCGAAACGACTTGCCGACTGCTGGGAAAGGAACATCGGCCCGCCCCCCAAGCGGCCGTGGTACGACGGGCATCAGGCGATGGAAATCGCTTTGGTCCGGTTCGGTCGCTACGTGAATCGGCACGAAGGTGCCGGCAGCGGCGACAAATACATCGCGCTGGCGAAGTTCCTGCTCGACTGCCGCCGCGAAGGGAGCGAGTATGACCAGAGTCACGTGCCGGTGATTGAGCAATACACGGCTGTCGGACACGCCGTACGAGCTTCCTACAGCTATGCGGCCATGGCGGATGTCGCGATGGAGACCGGGGACGTGGATTACCAGAGCGCCGTGATGTCGCTGTGGGACAACCTGATCAACCGCAAGTACTACGTCACCGGCGGCATCGGCAGTGGCGAGACATCTGAAGGTTTCGGTCCTGACTACTCGCTGCCACAGAACGCCTACTGTGAATCGTGTTCCAGCTGCGGAGAGATCTTCTTCCAGCACAAGCTGTGCCTGACCTACCACAACGCCCAGTTCGCCGATTTGTACGAAGAGACGCTCTACAACGCTCTGCTTGGATCTGTCGATCTGGCAGGGGAGAATTTCTATTACCAGAACCCACTGGATGAACACGGCAAACGTTACCCGTGGCACGTCTGCCCCTGTTGTGTCGGCAACATCCCGCGCACGCTGCTGATGCTGCCCACGTGGATGTACGCCAAGGATCAGGACAGCCTCTACGTGAATTTGTTCGTGGGGAGCACGGTCGAGATCCAGGATGTGGCAGGAACCAACGTCACGATCCAGCAACAGACCGACTATCCATGGAGCGGCACGGTCGTGCTGACGGTTTCGCCGCAGACACCCACGCAGCTGAACATCAGGATCCGAGTGCCGCAGCACGACGTCAGTAAGCTCTATACGTATACCCCGGACGCCAATGGCATCACTTCGCTGAGTGTCAATTCGCAGTCGGTCGCGCCAGAGATCGTCAACGGATATGCGGTAATTTCGCGCACCTGGACGAAGGGCGACCAGATCGAACTGAAGCTCCCGATGGATGTCCAGCGAGTTAAGGGGGACGAGCGGATCGAGGCCACACGTGGACGTGTCGCACTGCGCCGCGGACCGCTGATCTACGCCTTTGAGGAAGTCGACCAGGATCCCAACCGGATCCTGGACGATTCGCTCGAGCTCACGCAGGTATGGCGCAGCGAACTGCTCCGCGGCATTACAACACTCGAAGGTAAATGGACCGACGGCGCAAACCTGGTCGCTATTCCGTACTACGCTCGCAACAATCGTCTCCCCAAAACAGAGTCGGGCGATAACAACCGGCGTGGACGCCGATCGGGCTCGCTCTCGCGGGTCTGGATGCGCGACCAGTAGGTTGTCTTTGCGATCTGCCGCCAACTGATCAGGACGGCTGAGCGCGGGTTATCGTACGAATTTCACTTGCTGCTTGCGGCAGCGCTGCTAGGTGGATGCGAGAATCGCATCCGCGGTCCTGGTTGATTCGTGATTGGCTCCCTTCAGCATGCGAGAACGCACCATGCGCAAACACCGCAGTCCCCTCCGTGTTCGTCACGCAGTTCTTGCTTTGGCCGTCATGCTCGGCGCCGGGGGCGTTTGCCTGCCGGCACAAGAGCCTGCTCAGAGCCCGCTGGAGCGAGTCGTCGTGGTATTCAAGACTCATTTCGATATTGGCTACACCGATCTGGCCAGCAATGTGATCCAGCGCTATCGCACGTCGATGATCGATCAGGCATTGGAGGTCTGCGACCGCAACCGAGACTTGCCTCCAAGCCAGCAGTTTGCCTGGACCATACCTGGCTGGCCGATGGCACAGATCTCTGCCGATTGGCCCGGCCAGACGCCTGAGCGCAAGCAGCGCATTGAAGATGCGCTGCGCAGCGGCCGCTTCGTCGTCCATGGCCTCCCCTTCACGACACACACGGAACTACTGGAACCCGAAGATCTCGTGCGCGGATTGGGGTTTGCTTCACGTGTTTCTCGCAGCGTCAGTATCGCCTTGCCACGCGATGCCAAAATGACCGATGTGCCCTGCCACTCCTGGATCATGCCCACTCTTCTGCGGCATGCGGGTATCGAGTTCCTGCACCTCGGCTGCAACGCAGCCAGCAGTTCGCCACAAGTTCCGCTGCTGTTCTGGTGGGAAGGACCGGATGGATCGCGACTGCTCACCATGTATGTCGCCGAAGGGTATGGCACAGGGCTGCTGCCGCCGGACAACTGGCCTCATCGCACTTGGCTGGCGCTGATCCACACGGGCGACAATCACGGACCGCCGCAGCCCGACGAAGTGGCCAAGTACGTGGCAGAACTGCAGGCCAAGAGACCGGGTATCGAGGTGCAAATTGGGCGGCTCGCCGATTTCGCTGACGCGTTGCTGGCCGAACAGCCTCAGCTGCCGGTGGTGCGGGGCGATATGTGCGACACGTGGATCCACGGTCCCCTGTGCGATCCGGCCGGAGCTGCTGTGGCGCGCAGCATCCGCCCGCAGATCGCCGCCACCGAATCGCTCAACACGCTGCTGCCATTGTGGGGCGTCAAGACAGACTGCATCGCTCCCTCCATTCAGGCCGCCTATGAACAGAGCCTGCTGTACGGCGAACATACCTGGGGCGGCGCGCTCTACTGGGTGTCGAGCTACTCAGGAAGCAAGGCACTCTGTTACGGTGACCAATGGCAGCAGCAGCGAGCGGAAGGCAAATTCGACCGCCTGGAAGCGTCCTGGGCGGAACACACCGGCTATATCGAAGCGGCTCGCGACCTGATTCAGCCGGAATTGACGACACAGCTGACAGCACTGGCCGACGCCGTCTCGGTCCCGGGCCATCGAATCGTCGTCTTCAATCCACTCCCTTGGACGCGCAGCGGTCTGGTATCGATCCCTTGCCCGGATGCTCCGCCAACGGCCTTGAAACCGAGTGGCGATGACCGCGATGTGCCGATCGATCACGACGGCAAGACCCTGCAGTTCGTCGCTCGAAACGTGCCGGCCATGGGATATCGCACGTACGTTCCGGCCGCCGGTGGCCAACCGGACGAAGCTGCCGATCCCGGCCAAGCGATCACCTGTGATGCGGCGAACCACGTGATCGAGACCCCCGCACTGCGCGTACAACTCGACCCGCGAAACGGCACCATCCGATCGCTCGTGGATCGGCGTACCGGCCGTGACTGGGTTGACCCCGCAGCACCTCAGCCCTTTGGCCAGTACCTGTACGAACGATTCGATCATGATCAAGTCGCTCAGTTCGTCAAAGACTATGTCAAGATCGATACGGACTGGGCCATCAATGAACTGGGCAAACCGAACCTGCCCCCGGCCCAGGAAGTCCCTTACCGAGCTGTCTCACCTGGCGCTTGTGAAGTGCGTTATGAGCTGTCGCCGATTGGTGTGACGGCGACCATGGAAGCGCCGCGGAGCGAAGCGTTGTCACACGGCGTGACCACCCGGATTACTGTCTATCGGGATCTACCGTACGTCGATCTCGAAATGACTTTGCACGACAAACCCGCTGACTCCTGGCCCGAAGCCGGCTGGATCTGTCTCCCGGTGCGCGCCCCGTCACCTCGGTTTGTGCTGGGGCGCTTGGGATCGCTCGTCGATCCGACTCGCGATATCGTGCCGGGCTCCAATTACCACCTGCTCGCGCTCAATACGGGTTTGGCAGTGCTGGACGGAGATCACGATGCGCTCGGTATCTGCCCGCTGGACAGCCCGCTGATCAGTCTCGGCTCGCCCGGCTGCTGGAAGTACAGCAAACGCGTGGAATCGTTCGAGCCGCGTGTGTATGTCAATCTGTTCAACAATCAGTGGACCACGAATTTCCGTCTGTGGAATGGAGGCACTTGGACCTCGCGGGTCCGGCTCTGGACCATTGAATCTCCGGAGGTGGCCGCCTCCATGAACGCTACGGCGCTGGAAGCTCGTTATCCACTACTGGCCGGCCAAGCGACCGGACCGGCTGGCACCTTGCCGGTTAAAGGGGCAGGCCCTGAGGTTTCTCGCCCCGGTGTGCTGGTCACGGCCTTCGGGCAGAACCCGGACGGACCGGGCATCGTGCTGCGGCTCTGGGACCTGACCGGACTGACGGTTCCCACCGCTCTGCGCGTGCCCGATGCACTGCGGACGCACCTCGTGCAACCCGCCGACCTGCGCGGCACCCCGCTCAGTGCCCCTCAGCCACTCGGCGGCAACTCCCTGCCGCTCAACCTCACACCCTTCTCACCCACCAGCCTGCTGTTCGCCCCTCTCTCCGCTCCGCCTGAGCAATAATTGGGGCGATACGCATATCATGGCCTAATCCCTGCGAAAAGTGTGGAACGTCACAACACCACGCCCGATGTTCAACCAATGCACGGCGTGAACCTGTGCGAATCTCGCAAATTGCTGCAAGTGATGTTCCCATGAGGCCAACTTCTCCGGAAATGAGCTGACTCTTACGATAGATTCCGGATCGGTGAAAATCGCCTTCTGCGTTCCACAGCTTCTTCTGTTCACCACAACGGGCATCTCACGTTCAGCCTGTTCTCTGCCTCCCAATGCATGAATGAGTGCATCGGTGTAGAGAGCCAGGTCGAGTCCAGTACCCCAATCACGCAGCGCCGATGTTATCCACTCTTTCCATCGGATATCCTCACCTGTTACTGCGATCCAGCCGCCATCATCTACCTTGAATCTTGTTCGCTGCTTGTACTCCATTCTGGCGTTAACAAATTCATGCTGTATGATTTCCGGATACACATTGACGAGCTTGCCGTGCGCAACCTCCAACAGCATCAGGTAGTTGATCAATTGTGCTCGATGATCAGGGGCAATCGATTCAGCGGCCTTCACTTCGAAAATTGCGCAATCGGAGACGAGCATGTCGATGAAGTACTTCTTCTGAAAACTGTCGAAGCCCACATTGATGGGGACTTCCAGTTTCACATCACCGTGCCGCGCGGCAACCTCCGTCTTGTAAATACGTTCCTGAAACAGGCGTCCCAGCTCATTGCGAACAGCAAATATCTGCCCCATGGCATCGTAGGCGACCCTGGCAAACTCCTTCTGGTCAACATGCCGCAGGTCCCCTTCCAGCCAAATTGGCATCCGTCCAGCTCCGCAACGCACCAACTTCAGTGTGTTCCCTCTATCTGAAGAATCACCAAATCAAGGCCTAGCCCCTCAAAAAAATTGCCGGAATCGAGGAATTCTCAGCACATGCTAATCGCCACCGCACGCAACCCCAAGAGGCACAAGAAGTTGAGGCGACAGAGTAATTCACCCCTGACCTCATCTTCTTGTCATCTCATCTTCCTGTCCTCCTCGCCCTGGCGCGGCGGACGGATGCCAGCAAGTGGGAGACAAAAAGATCGCCTGACAAAAAGATCCAAACCCGAATACATCTTCTTGTCATCTCATCTTCCTGTCCTCCTCGCCCTGGCGCGGCGGACGGATGCCAGCAGGTGGGAGACAAAAAGATCGCCTGACAAAAAGATCCAAACCCGAATACATCTTCTTGTCATCTCATCTTTCTGTCC
>JBGSHS010000399.1:0-3345 GCA_041752115.1 Pirellulaceae bacterium
TCTGCGCGAGCATGGCTACGCTCTGCGCGAGCATGGCTACGCTCTGCGCGAGCAGGGCTACGCTCTGCGCGAGCAGGGCTGGACGGCGTGTGTCGTTAGGCGAGAATCGCTTACCGATGGATGCTCTGGTCGGTCGTCTGGCCTCGTTTTCGTCCGGGACCGTCTAGTGCTCAAGTACCGCTGAGATTTGCCTCCGCAGATGTCGGAGTTGTTCTTCCTGGTGCGCGTCGAATGCTCCCACGCGTTGGCCGTAAGTATCCATCCAGTTGATCAATCGCAGGCGCTCGTCCTCGGACAGGGAGACTTCATAGTGGCCCTTGGCCAGGATTTTCCAGAGGGGGTTTGTGGCCGCGGCTCCAGCCCCCACGACCGAGAACCCTTCCTGGTAGCGTTGCAGTACATGGTCTTTCAGTGACGGAAGACCGTAGCTCACCAACACGTCGTAAGACTTCTCTGCGGTCAGATCCCAATCGGCGCCCGACTTGCCCGGCTGATGGCATTCGACACACCGTTGTTCGAGCACCGGTTGGACCAGTTCGTGATAGTTCAGGGGCCACGAGCCGGCCGGGCCGGGCGTAATTCTGGATGGTTCGCGCAGGGCGGCCAGGGGCGTGACGACGGGTGGAGCTGTGTTGCGTGGTTCGTGACAGCCGATGCAGGTGGTGGTCTGTCCAGGCTGCAGATAGGTTGCGCTGCGCATGGTCTGAACCGCCATGGCCTGGTCATCGAGTGCTTGCAGGAAGAATGCGACGCCGGGTGGCACGTGGAAATAGGCCGATCCGTCGGCTTCGACGGGGACGGTGCCCAGGACGAACTTGCCGGGATCGTCACGTGTGACACCCAGATTGGGCGAGTTCATGGTGGGATGGGTCTTGGCAGGGATGCCGACCAGTCGCAGCTGTTTAATGGTGCCGCGCTGAGTTGGTTCCAGACCGCGATAGACATCGACGATCAGGGCCCGTGTGTCGTGCGTTTCCTGTTCGGTCGCGACACGCGAAGTGACCTGAGGGGGTCGAGTGCGGGGGCGGATGGGGAGGGGGTCCATACAGCTGATCTCCGGATCGCGGTAGATCAGCGTGAGATTCCCGAAAGCATCGAACAGGTAGCAGCCCAGATCATTGGGAGGTCCGGGCATGCCCCACAGTGGATGCGGAGTGCCGGGAGGCAAGGGGGCGGCGCTCCATGCCACCAGGTAATGGGTTTCAGACAGCGGAAAGGGCGAGGCGAAATAGGTCTGGGGCCAGCCCTCGGATTCGGGAAATGCGACTTCCGGGGTGAGCCGCGTGAGGGGCTCTTCTCCATCAGCGCCACGCTGGGGATCGATGACGACCAGCGAGCCACCGGTTTGCGCGTGATGTCCGGAGGCAGTGAAGATGATTTTTCGCGAACCGGGAATCCGACGCGCTTCGAAGATGCAGTGAGGATTCGACGTGTAGTTGCCATATACGGCTCGCGCGTCGGTTCCATCGGGCATCGTCGACCAGAGACTCATGTACGGCATGTTATACCGATCGACGTAGTCCCAGCGGGCATAGAGGATCTGTCCATGGTCATCCACACTCGGAGTCCACTCGAACATCTCGAAGGGCGAGATGCGAGTAATCTGCTGGGTTGCCGGATCCAGTACATGAAGTGTGTAGACCGCCACTGGCCGTTCGGGTCCGCCGCCACAACGCACGTAGCAGTCGGGCAGGGCGTTGTCCTCGACGGAAATGTCCTCGCTGCTGTTGCATTGAACACCCTGGCCGCGGCGAGTCGAGAGGAAGACAATGCGGCCGTCGGGCAGGTAACGGGCGTCGAAGTCGTCGTATTTGCCCGATGTCAGGCGACGAAGCTGCGTGCCGTCGAGGTTGATTTCGTACAGATGATAAAACGCATCTTCGGGCACGTTGGCTTTGTCCAGCTTGTTCGGTTCATCGCTCAGCCCGGGATAGTAGGTACAGTAGGCGAAGAGGACACGCCGGCCGTCGTACGAAATGTCGGGGCGCAGCACGCTGCCTGCGGGGAGCACGTGGGTAAGTGACCGGAGTCGGGGCGAGTCGCTCTTGAAATCCTCCAGGACGTAGAGCCCGCCTCCAGGACGCGAAAACCAGCCGTAATACTGGTCGGACATGTGAGTGAAGCTGCCGGGAACTCGCTTGACCAGCAGCAGATCGTCAAAGTCCAACAGGGGATTGCTCAGAGCCAGCTGGCGAATTATCCGCTGCGCAGCGAGAAACAACGGCCGCTGTTGATCCAGCGGCGCGTCCTCTCTCAGCGATGCCGCTCGCTCGGCCAGTTGCTGCAGCCCAGTGACCTCGGCCGACACGTCGCTGCCCAGCTTCGCCAAATCGGCCGCCAGCTGAAGACCCCGCTCGACTGCCTCCTGAACCGGATACGACTCCGGCTCGAGTTGCGGCGTATCGGAGGCTGACTTGCTCGTGGACCAGCCACTGAGACTCGACTGATTGGCCGGTTTGTGCAGCGCGAGATTCTGCTCACCGCCAACCGGATAGACTTCTACTTCTTCCAGATGCAGATACTCCCGGCCAGGCAGCTGCACGCGGACCCAGCGCGCCGGGGGCGACTGCGGCAAAGACACGATGAGCGGTTTCTGGTCGCTATAGCCGATGAAAGGCGTTCCGTCGTGTTGATAGACTTCCCGCCATTGGGCGCCGTCCTCGGACAGCAGCACTCGCAAATGAGCTGCGCGGCCGGCCACTCCTGCGTCGCGGTTGTAGATGACCACGCGTGAGAGCGGCACAACCTGCTGCAGGTCGACCTGCCACCACGGTTCCAGGTCCTGGTCGGTGTGAAAGCCGAACGTGCCATCGATCACTCCATCACAGCCCCCTGCCGCGTCGTCGCAGGCAGTCACGGCCACGTTCGCCATGGGCAGCTTGCGGACGATCGCCTGACCGACCCAATCGGCCTCCAGCTGATCAGCCGAGACGGCGGCGAGCTGTGTCTCCAGCGGCGCATGCAGCGGCGTCGGTACCTGGGCATACGACGTCGAGATGAACGGGTCGCCTGACAGCAGTGTCGACGCGGCAAGACAAGCGAAGATGCATGGGATCAAGCGAGTGGGTGCGTTCAATCTCACTCTGAGGCTCCTGCTGAGGTGCGTATTCGCCGGAGTGGCAACTGCCGGTGGGGCTAGGCTCCAGTATACCCCATCCGCCCATGCTCGTGGCTAGCGCGAAACGGGAGATTCTGCCACGTTCAACCGAATGCCGTCTCAGCCAACTTCTGCGGCAAGCATCGCCACGTGCCTGGTCTGCGGGGGTAACGTGTTGGGGGTCTGGGGGAAGGAGGGGACAAGCGGCGCGGTAGCTCACCATCTGATGCACCGCACGAGCCGAGCTC
>JBGSHS010000400.1:0-10896 GCA_041752115.1 Pirellulaceae bacterium
CCAGCCCCTTCAGCTCGGGCAGGGCCAGTTCCATCAGCGACGTCTGGCCAGGCACAAGCTGCCGCAACGCCATAGAGATGCTCTTGTTGTCCGAATCGCCGTCCTGCAGATCGCTCATCAACATCTCGATGAAACTCTTGGGACGCGGCAGAACCCGCACCTCGTAGTCGTCCAGCTGAGCTTCCTTCGCCACGTGGGCAATCGCGTCATCCAGACCGCCCAACTGATCGACCAGTCCCAGCTCCAAAGCCTGTTTGCCGGTATAGACGCGACCACCTGACAGCTGATCGATCTCCTTCTTGAGTTTATCGCCCCGAATGGCCGTGACATGACCTTTGAACACGTCGTAAATCTCGTCCATCCAGCCCTGCATCAACGCGCGTTGTTCGTCGCTGAAGACGTTGTCCGACGCCAGGATACCGGCGTTGGCTCCACGCTGGGTGGCACTCCAATTCACTCCCACCTTCTCCCACAACTTCTTCGTCGCGAATTTCCCGGAAACCACGCCAATCGAACCGGTGATCGTCGTGCTATCGGCGAAAATGGTCTTCGTGCCACAAGCGACGTAATAGCCGCCGCTGCCCGCCACGTTCCCCATCGACACGACAAACGGCTTCTTGGCGGCGACACGCTTGGTCGCGTTGAGAATGATTTCACTCGCCACGGCCGAACCACCGGGGGAGTCGACTCGCAACACCACCGCCTTGACGGTGTCGTCCGACGCGGCGTCATCCAAAGCCTTGGCGATCGGCGTGCTGTACGCCATACCTCCCGTCAAGAGCGGCAGCCCGGACGGATCTCCCGATCCGGGCACAATCATCCCTTCCACATAGACAATGGCCACGGACGCCTTCTTCGATTCTTTCTTCTTCGGACCCGATAACAGCTCGCCGTAGAACTTCAGAATCCCCATCGGCGACGAAAAATCGATCTCCGTTCCCTTCTTCTTGCCATATTTCTTGTCGAAGACCAGGTCTTCGCCATACTTCTTCTTCAGTCCCTCGACAAAATCCTGCCGGTACTCAACGACATCGATAATGCCCGCCTCTTTCGCTTTCTCCGCACTGTACAGCCCATGATCGATCCACTCGCGGGCTTTGGTTACGTCGACCTTGCGTCCTTGAGCGATCAGCTCCAGATACGAACTGAAGATTCCATCCATCAGCCAGTCGAGATTCTCCTGTGCCGGCGCACTAGGTCCCGTCCGCATGAACATTTCACCAGCACTCTTGTAGTCGCCACACGTCTGGTAATCGGGAACCACGCCCAGCTTGTCCAGCAAACCTCGCAGGTAGGGCGATTCGCCATAGATTCCATTGATCCACACATCGCCGGTCGGCACAACGCTGATCTGGCTGGCGGAAGAAAGCAGCAGGTAGGTTCCCATGGAGATGCTGTCGGCGTAGGCATAGACGTCCTTGCCAGAAGCTTTGATTGTTTCCAGAACGGCGCGGATTTCCTCGATCTGCGAACGGCCGAGCGATGTGCTGGAGACGGTCAAGACCACCCCCTTGACCGCTTCGTCCTGCTCAACCTTCTGGAGTCGATCGAGCAGTTCGCGAAACGACTCCATCTGGGTCGCAAACAAGAAATCTTCGCCAGAGGGAGCCTCGGTGATCGTTCCGCCGAAGGAGAATACGGCGAGCACCGGTTTCTTCGCTTCCTCCTTGTCTGCCCCCCAGGCCGATGGTGCGGCGATGCAGGTCACCGCCAGCACCAACCAAAGTTTCCGTGTCAGAACGTGGTGAATCATCTAGTAACTCCTTGAAAACTCAACAGAATGGGCCAATCGTGTTCTCTGCATTCTAGCCTACAAGGGACGCCAGTACGAAGGTGGTCGGCCCTCGATCTGTCCGCTGGCGGCTCACGCGAGCAAGACGCAGCCTGGGGAACCTGACCATCGGTGATTATTCGCTGGCCACTTCGGAATCTTGCCCCCCCCCGGGCCAGCTCCCGATTCGTCACGTCAGGCCTTTCATCGTGGCTCGGTCGCCACGGGAATCGCTCTGGCACAGGATCTCCCGCGAGCCTCACAGCACGCGGCACATCGACCGCCACAGACGCGACGGCAGCTCGGCCGGCCAGACATGTGCCCGGTCCAGCCATCAAGGTCTCTGACCGCCGTTTCGGCGTGGATAGTGGAGTCGGCTCCAGACCTCCTGGGGTGATCACGCCTCCTTGCGCGGGGCCGATGTCACAGCGCCGCCCGAGCCACAGCAATCACGGTCCGCAGCAGCCGGCACGAGTCCGACCAGCTCCAGAAGCTTGATCGCGTTGGTGGTGGTCGCCAGACCGCTACGCAGTTTGTAGTCAAACGTCATCTGCTGACCACTTCCGGCCCCATGCAGCGTCTCCCGAAAATGGACCGTTTCGCAGCATCGGGCCAGTTCCGGTGATCGAGCCAGCTCCAGATCATGGGTCGACACAGCCCCAATGGCCCGCCGCTCCACCAGGTGAGCTAGCACTCTGGCGACAGCCAAGTGACGTTCCACCGAGTTCGTGCCTTGCAGAATTTCGTCCAGCAAGTAGAGGAACGCTCGGTCGTCGCGGCGTTCGTAGTGTGTGGCCTCATCGACGATCCGCTTGAGCCGCTTCAGTTCGGCCATGAAGAACGAGACTCCGTCCTCCAGAGAATCCTGGACTCGCATGCTGGTAGCCACCTTCAGCGGTGGCATGCTGAGCGACTGCGCACAGACCGGACCGCCCGCTTCGGCCAGCATGGCATTGAGTCCAATCGAGCGCAGCAAAGTGCTCTTGCCCGACATGTTCGAACCGGTCACAAGCAGCACGGTGCCGTCCGGTCCGACCACCACGTCATTCGTGACACGCACCGTGTCTTTCAGCAACGGGTGTCCCAACCCTGTCGCGCGAAACTCTCGCGGCGCATTGCTCGCCACCACGGGAAAGCACCAATCGGGCTGATCGTAGGCCAGGCCGGAGAGTGAGGCGAGCGCCTCGAACTGGCCGAGCGCCTCGAACCACGGCCGTACGAGCCGACTACAACGCTGCTGCCAGCGTTCCAACACCCAGAGTGCGTGAAAATCCCACAGCACAACACCCTGTAAGGCGAAATAGAGAATGCTCAGGAGCGGATCGTGGCGAAGACTGGCCAGCTTCATGATCCAATGCAGGCGCCGCAACTGGTGGAGCGCGCCGAGATCCTCCTCCAGCGCGGCATGACGAATCGCCGCCAACCTCGGTGCAGCATCGGGCAACTGCGCGATCAACTCGAACAACGCCAGGTAATGACGCATCTCCCCATTGCGCGTCGAAATACTGTCAAAGATATCGTGGATGCTCCCAGTGAACACGACACTCACGAAGACATTCAGGATCAACGCCACCGCGATGAGTGAAGCGCTCACGTTGGGAGCGGCCAAGCCGGCAAACAACAGCGTGAAGGCCGTCAGGCTCAACAGCGTGAGCGTCCAGGAGGTCCATTTCAACCAGGCATGACGCTGCAACAGCGGCTGACCCTCGGCCCAGGCCGCAAACGCTTCCGGGCCCGCCAGGCTGCGTGCCAGCACGTGCCCTCGTAACATCAGCTCTTCCCGCAACTCGAGTTGCGGGGTCAGCGTTTGCACCGCCCTCTGGCGGTCAGCGACCTCTTCGGGCGCAGCTGTCGCCACGATCCAATCGCGCAGAATCGTCTTGCCACGCGGCGTATGGGCGTGGCAGACGAGTTGGAACAGCGATGCCTGGCCGAACAGATCCAGATCTCTGGCCAGGGCCACCGATTCGGACGGCACCTCGATCTGCGGAACCGGCAGTTCATGCCATTGCCGCCTGATGCGAGCCAGCTGCCAGCGATTGACCTGTTCCAACTGACGCCGATAGTCCCGTTGGCGTTTGTACCAGTCGTCCAAGATCGCACAGGCCAGAAAGGCGAGCAGCAGGAGCGTGCCGGTGGCGATCCACATGCCGCGGAGATTCTCATCGAGGCCGGCGAGCAGAAAGGCCCCCATCGCCGCAAGAAACGTCAGCCCGCGGGCCAGAATCAGCTTGCCTTCGTGCCGCTGAAATCGCTCCGCCTCCCGCGCAAAACGGTCGCGTCGCTCCTGATACACCCGCTCGACTGACGTCGCTGTCTGCTCGCTGCTCACTCGTCCCTCGCTTCATTCCGCATAAGCATGTTTGCTGCGCGGCACCATCTCGATCAGGTTCTTCTGGCCCACGTAGAGAACCGGTCGTGGATCGGTTCGCATCAACTCGTCGTACTGGGTCATCACAGCTTCATACCTGTCCCGGTGATACGGATGCGTGCGGAAGAACGAGGGAATCGTGGCCTGACGGCCATCATCCTTCTTTTCCATGCGCAAGAACATCTTTCCCAGCTCACGCGGATCGTAACCCAGCTGATATGTCCAGCGCACCGCGTCCGCGTCGGCCTCTGACTCTTCTTCCGGACGGAATGGGCGGGCAAACGTCTGCGCCAGAAACATGGTGCTACCCATCATCCGCTCCCAGTCCATCCCACCGGGAGGAGTCGAGAATGTCCGCTGGGCCAATTTCATCGACTTGAGGTAACGCAGCTGATGGCCATGATCCATGTGGGACAGTTCGTGTGCCAGCACGCTGACCAGTGCCGCCTCGCTCTGCGCCATGCGCAACATCCCGCGAAACACGATGACCGTTCCACCGGGCACACTCCGAGCGTCGGTATCATCGGTGTCCACCACCAGGACCGTGATCGAACGATACCGCCGGGCATTTCGCATCAGTGGCTTCAACTCACTCACAAGCTGCTGCAGATAAGAGACTTCGGGGCCTCGTGTGAGGACCCGCGTGTTCTTCTCGCGAAGTTCTGCCAGAAACGCCTGAAGCGTCTGTTGCCCCAATCGCCGCTCTTCCTCCCACGGGATTTCGATCCTGGCCAGCTCCTCCTTCTGTTCCTCTGTGGCACTGCCAAAGAACTGCTCGAAGTACTTCTCAGGATCGAAAGTCTGCGGGTTGAACAGGCGAGGATCAAAGGGTGTCGAACCAGCCTCGCGTCCGCGCTGCGCGCGCTGAGGCCCGGCAAGGGGCGGCGCCGCAGAGGCCAGACGCCATGCGCCCGTGTCGGTCACGTTCGCGAACGTCACCATCAACAGGAGCGCACACCCCCGTCTCCAGGCTGGCCGGCCCACGTTACACATCACTGCCACGACGGGTGCCCCTCACGGTGTTCTCGGGTCAATTGCCCACGCTGTTCCGGGTTCCGCCACAGACCAGGTCGGCGAGCAGGCGGATCCGGCTCCTCTCCACAATCTAAAGCAACCGCCCGCTAATCGTAAAGCAACCAGGCGGCGCGGCGCACCAGAAATTCGTTCAGTTCTTCCTGATAACCCGCCATGATGTCGCTCCGCGCGACACCAGCCGCAATGGCACCGAACGTCCGTTCGTCCCCCAGCAGGCGATCGTACGCCCCCATCTCCCACGTCTCTGGATAGAGCTGGTGCAGCTGTCGGGCCACCTCCCAGCCGATTTCCATCGGGTCGCAGGCGGAGCGGTCCGCGATGACAATCGAGACGCCCTCGCAGGTTTCCCCGTGAAACTTGCTCGCCGTCGGTGTGAATCGACGCGGTACGAAGCCGACTCCCCTCAGACCGGCGGCGTTCAGCTGCCGGGCAAGTCGCCGACCATCGAGCCAGGGAGCCCCCAGCAGCTCAAAGGGCGTATCGGTACCGCGACCCACCGACAGATTCGTCGTTTCCAGCAGACCGATGCCGGGATACAGCAGCGCCTGGTTCACAGCGCGCATATTGGGTGACGGGTGAACCCACCACAGGTTCGTCCGATCGAAATAGTCCGCTCGTCGCCACCCTTCCACGCGCACAATCTGCAGGTCCAGCGTGAGCTTCAGCTCGTGCCGAAACAGATACGCCAGCTCCCCTACCGTCATCCCGTGCCGGATCGGCAGAGAATGAAAACCGACGAACGACTCGCGCCCCGCGTCCAGAACCGGCCCCCCCACGTCGAGACCGTTGATCGGGTTCGGACGATCCAGCACGACGAACCGGATGTTCTGCTCCGCTGCGGCCTGCATGGCGTAGCCCATCGTCGAAATATACGTGTAAAAACGTGTGCCGATATCCTGAATATCGAACACCAGCGTGTCAATTCCCTGCAGACTCTCGGACGTCGGACGACGGGTCGCCCCATAGAGACTGAAGACCTTCAGACCAGTTGTTGCATCCTTCCCGTCCTCGATCGTCGAAATGTCGAGCTTGCCCTCCAGACCGTGCTCCGGACTGAAAAGCGCCACCAGGTCCAGATTGGCAGCTTCGTGGAGCAATCGAGCGGTCGAGATGCCTGCGATACTGACCCCTGTCTGATTCGTGATCAGTCCGATTCGGCGCCCCTCTAGCAGCGTGAAGTGATCTCGCTCGAGTACATCAATGCCCGTGAGCGTAGGCTGACCATCGCCAAACGTCGAAGCCGCCACCGGCTCCTCCATTGGCCCGATCGCGCCGGCAGCGATTGATCCAATGCGTCCTGCCAGCGGATTGACCGAACCATTGCCCGAGGGATGTACGCGATTGCTCAGAAAGATCACGAACAGTTCCAGGCCAGGATCAATCCAGAGAGCAGTGCCCGTGAATCCGCCGTGGCCATAAGCTCGGTGGGTAAACAATTCGCCACGATTCGATGAGTAGCCGGTCCGCTTGTCCCAACCCAACCCGCGGATGCCACCGCTGACCGGATAATCGGCCGTCATTACGTCAACCGTGCGAGCCGCCAGGACGGTTTCCCCTCCGCCCGTTCCATGATCCAGCATCATCTGGGCGTAAAACGCCAGATCTTCGGCGGTGGAGAAGAGTCCGGCATGACCGGCAACACCTTCCAGCAGATAGGCCCGCGGATCGTGCACCTCGCCCTGCATCCACCGGCCATCCCGCTGCTGCGTCACCGCAGCGCGCGCACACAGCGCTGCGGACGGCACAAACGTTGTCTCCAACATCCCTAACGGTGCGAAAACCTGCTGTTGCACGAATTGATCCAGACGCACTCCCGACACTCGCCGCACCAACTCGCCCAGCACAATATAGCCGACATCGCTGTAGATGAACTCTGAACCTGGTTCCGCCCGCAACTCCAGGTCGCAAATCCGCTGCCACGCCTGCTCCGGCCCCTGTTCGTAGTCGGCCAGTGCGTTATCGGGTGTCAAGCCGCTCTGATGCGTCAGCAAATGATAAATCGTCACGCGGTCTTTCCCGTGTTCGCCGAACTCGGGCAGGTACTGCGCGACACGGTCCTGCGTTCGGAGCCGGCCCATTTCGACGAGTTTCATGACGGCCGTGGCCGTGGCCAGCGGTTTGGTGAGTGACGCCAGATCGAAGACCGTATCGACCGTCATCTCCACACGCTGCGACTCCACCTGCCGGTGCCCGAAGGCCTTCAAGTAGACGAGCTTTCCCCGGTGTCCAACCGCCACGACACAGCCGGGCATCTTCTGCTGGGCCAGTGCCTGCTCCACCACAGCGTCAATCTCCCTCAGACGATCTGCCGACATTCCCACCTCGGCCGAAGTGGCTGTCGGCAAACGCCGCGGCGGAGTCTCTGCAACAGACACGCGAGCCGCCAACATGGTGATGCATCCGCACCAGAAGACGAACTGCCCGAGTTCTCGAGCGCCCGTGATGCGACGGCGTGATAAGGCAAAGCCAGAGTACATACGATATCCTGTCATCAACGTGGTTCCGGCAGCAGTCCAGAGTTATTTTACTCTCCATCGGCGACGGCAACCCCGCGACGCCCCCGCCTCTTGACCAATGACCAATGACCAATGACCAATGACCAATGACCAATGATGGAGATACCCATTGAGGATTATGAAACCCCGGTGCTCGTCTTGTCCGCAGGTAATTGGCCAACCGGCTGAGCGTTGGAGATTTCGTCCCTTCTTGGTTCCTCGTCCGTGAACGTTCGTCCCATCAGATTGTGATCAGGAAGACGCACTCGGTCCGTCCGAGTCGCACGTTCCCGCATCGCCCTCGCGTTCTCCTCATTTCTGTTCCGCTCTACTTTCTCCTGTCACCTTTCTCCTCTCTTAGGACTCGCCCTACCAGGACACCCGCGACAAACGTGGCACTCGCCCCAACGGCAGCATACCAGGTGTAGGCGAGTGAGGTCCCGAACTTCACAGCGACCAGGACGGCCACGCCGGTGACCAGGCCGGTCAACGCTGCGCGTTGCCCCACTTGACGTGCCAGTTGTCCCAGCGCGAAGACGCCCAACAAAACCCCGGCAGTGAATCCGGCGATCGCCAGCACGTTCTCCACAATCGATGTGGCCAGGTACATACCGGCAATTCCCAATGAGACCTGCAGCAAACCAAACAATACCGTAAGCCCGCGGCTCACCCAAAGCAAATGCCGCTCGCCAGGTTTCTGGCGACAGCAGGGAATATAGAGGTCGTTGACAGCAGACGAAGCGGACGAGTTGAGGGAACTGGAGAGGGTTGACATGGCGGCGGAAAAGACAGCAGCCAGGATGATACCGATCATCCCGGTCCCCCTGGGCAACTCATCGACAATGAACGCGGTCAGCACTCGATCCGTGCGTTCGAAGGGTTGCGAAGGAGGGTACTGGTGATAATAGCAGGCCAAGGCCGCTCCGAGCAGCAGGAAAAAGGCGAACTGCAGAAACACGACCATTCCACTTCCGACAATGGCTCGTCCCGCCTCTCGCTGACTTCGGGCGCAGAGGTAGCGCTGCACCATCATCTGATCGGTTCCGTGCGTGCCCAGCGAAAGGAAAGTCCCGCCGATCAATCCGGCCCAGAACGTATAGGCGGAGGAAAGGTTCCAGGAAAAATCCCAGATCCGCAGTTTCGATGTGGCTTGAGAGAACTCGATGAACTGTTCCCAGCCCCCGGGGAGTCGCACGAGCACCACTCCCAGGGCCAACAGGCCTCCGGTCAAGTAAACAACCAGTTGCAGGCAATCGTTCCAGATCACCGATTTGATACCGCCAAAGAACGTATAGACGATCGTCAGCAATCCCACGGCCACCACACAGATCGGCAGCGGCAACGAGGTGATCTTCTCCACAACGATCGCGGTGAGAAACAGTCGGAAACCGTCGCCCAGATTGCGGGCCGCCAGGAACACCAGCGAGCAGACGGTCTTCGTAGCACCTCCAAATCGTTCGTGAAGCACCTGATAGGCCGTATAGAACTGACCGCGAAAGAACATGGGAAGCAATAAGTAAACGATCAGGACCCGCCCCACCAGAATGCCCAGCGCCAACTGGAGAAACCGCAGGTCGCCACCCACGGTGGGGTCGAGTGTGGTGGCCCCCGCGCAGCGCTCGGCAAAGGCCAGTCCGGGCACACTCAAGAAGGTCGCCGTGCTCGTTTCCGTCGCCACGATCGAACCGAGAATGGCCCACCACGGCATGTTTCGGCCGCCCAGCAGGTATCCCTGCATGTCGCGCTGGCCGCGGCCGATCCATAAACCGAACAGGACAATCAGGGCGAGGTAGGCAACCAGGATGATCAAGTCCAGCGGCGCGATGGCAAGGTGAAAATCCATGGGCCAATCGATGGGCAAGCGACGGCGGTTACGAGGGTTGATTCGGATCATGGGGATCCGACCAGACGATGCGGCCACGGCCCGGCTCGATACCCGGCCTTCCGCGACGCGCTTCTGCATCATACCTCAGACCGATTCACCTGCTCAATCTCCCGGCAAACGGCGATTGCCACGTCGAGACGAATGTGAGACAACTGGGACATGAGGAACCCCATGCTCGATCACTTGACAACCGAACAGCGGAATCCGGAATCTGAGGCCATCGATCGCATGAGCGCCCGCGAAATCGTCGATCTGATGAACCGCGAAGATGCGCAGGTAGCGTCAGCCGTGGCTCAGGAGGCTGACGCCATCGCACGAGCGGTGGAGACGATCGTGGACTCAATGCGGACCGGCGGTCGGCTCTTCTACGTGGGAGCAGGGACCTCTGGGAGACTTGGCGTGCTGGACGCGTCGGAGTGTCCTCCCACTTTCAACACGCCGCCGGAACTGGTCGTGGGCATCATCGCCGGCGGACCCGAGGCGTTGACACGTGCCATGGAAGGCGCAGAAGATCACCCGGAGTCAGCACCTGCCGATCTGATGCAGCGGGGCCTGGCCCGGGGCGATGTCGTTGTGGGAATCGCCACCAGCGGCCGCACCCCTTACGTCCTCGGCGCTCTGCAGCATGCTCGTCAGCAAGGGGCTTTCACGATCGGTTTGACATGCAATCGGGATTCGCAGCTCAGCGCATTGGCCGACCTGATGATCACACCGATTGTGGGCCCGGAAGTGATCAGCGGATCGACACGCCTCAAAGCCGGCACGGCGACCAAAATGGTCCTCAACATGCTCACAACTGGCACCATGGTCCGGTTGGGCAAGACCTACGGCAATTTGATGGTTGACCTGCGAGCCACGAATGCGAAACTGCAGGAGCGGTCGCGACGGATGGTCGCCTACTTGACCGGACTGACACTCTCGGCGTCCGATGAACTGCTGGCTCGCTGTGGCGGCGACGTGAAGACCGCGGTGGTGGTTTGCCGTCGTCACACCTCCCCGGAAGCAGCTCGAGAACTGCTCAGTGCCGCTCAGGGACATCTTCGTCGCGCTTTAGAACTGCACGCTGGACCGTGGGCAGACCAAGCAGCGGGGAAGCCCGCGTAAACAGGACCACTTCGATGCCCGCAGCCCGACAGTATACCGTCCGTCAGGTTGGGCCACCCGCCCACCGACTCGTGCTCGGTGTGGATGGCGGTGGCACTAAGACAGCGGCTTGGCTCGCCGAGTGTTCTGGTCCCGATTCGTATACGACCCTTGGCAAGGGCGAGGGAGGGCCGTCGAATCCGCAGGCAATCGGACTGGCGGCGGCGCAGCAGGAGATCTTGCGGGCGGTGGAGGC
>JBGSHS010000401.1:0-6332 GCA_041752115.1 Pirellulaceae bacterium
GCCCCGCTCCACGCACAACCAACTACCGCAATCGACACTATGGCAGCAAGAGTTCGCTGGTTCATGGTTTCTACACCCGTATCTGGAATCCGTTAGCGGATGGAAGGTTGGGAACTCGCGGTTTCCGATAGTGCCAAGGTCCCACGCGGCCCCGTTGAGAAAGATCACTTGGAGGGCTCGGGCGGTTTGCGGACGATGACCGTTTCGAAATCGGGTTCCACGGAATCGCCGAGCACGCGATCCAGACCTTTCATGACGAATTTGTCCGGGCCCTGCGGTTCCAGAAAGATCGTGGCCGACCCCGTCACGCCATCGGGCAACACGGCGGTCGACTTGATAATCCACTTGTCATCCATTCGCGTCCAACGTCCTTCACCGTATCCACCGTCGGCATCAAATACCCACGACCGGAGGTTCCTGGCCAAGGGGTCCCAGCCAACTCGTTGACGGCTTTCCATCGTCACTTCCCCCTCCACCTTGACCTGAAAGTCGATCAGGAGGAAGTTCTCGCTATCGGCCCAATGGCAAGCGATCGCAATCGCCGCGTCCGCATCTTCATCAACCCAATCTCCTACGAGCCAATGCAGCTGTTCGAGTCGCTCATGGGGTGTCGGCTCAGGATCATCAGCGTCTTCACGAGCCGAGACGATTTTCCAGTTTCCATCCTGCTTGACGTACACCATGGTGTAGCGGTTACGAGCCTTCACTGGTGCGTCGGGAATAGACACCGTACGCGTCCCTTCTTCAATCGCGACGCCCGGTCCGGCCAAGCGAATGGATTCGATATCCAGCTGCATTTGAGCACCAGGAAACGTCTCGATGAATTTCGAGAAGATTTCGGTGATCTGTTGAGTCCCTTGGAATTCGCTGCCGGCATCGTCCATGAGCGAGGCATCCGGTGCGAAGCATCCGGTGAGCTTGTTGGCATCAGCGGCGTTATACGCTTCGACCAGCGCACGCGAAACCGCAGCCACCGCTTCTGCTTCCGCATTGGCAGCGGCCGGTTGGGTAGGGGCCTGCTGGGAAGGGGCCTCGACCGCCTGGCCCCGAGCAACCTCCTGAGCTCCCACGATCGCGAGCATCAACGCGGCGGCCCATTCCGCAGAGAGTCTGATTCGTGACAAGATACCATCTCCTTCAGCTGTAAGGGAAAAAACCGCTCGCTCGGCGGAGCAGCGTGGACTTCGAGATGAAGCCTCCACGTGCAGCCGAGTTTCCTATTCGTTTTTCGTCTCGTCGCGACAACCGCAGCACCACCGTGATCCGGAAGACTCCTCGTGATGCCACTCCCACGGAAGAAGCGGTGGGACAAACTGAAGTGGCGCCCCCAATTGTGGTTTTATACCATGCTGGACCGAGTTGACCAGTAACGCCCATCAAACCCTGGCCTGGAAATGGCGTGACTGCATGGAACCTCGAGCCCCCGCCACAAGGACGCTGACTGCCGCCCTGACCGCCGAAGCCTGGGCGAATCGCCCACCCCGCATGGTGGACGAGCTGTCATCGAAATCTCGCCCCTCCAAGAGGCTGAAAGGACGCCAAACGCACTGACAACGAGCAAGACATGGAACTGGGTAAGCCTGGAAAGCGGAGCAAGGCGACCTGGGCCTGAACCAGGTGGCTCCCACAACCAACGCCCAACCGCCTGATCGTCACCAGGAATGATGGAGTGGGTGACGAGCATTGGGTGGCCCTTAGAAAGGACAGCTCCTGGAGACCACGATCCGCGTCACGGTCAATGGACACGTCAGGTCCCTCACGCGTGATCCTCTTCGATCGCTCTTGGACGTCTTGCGCGAAGACCTGCGGCGGACCGGCACCGAGTTCGGTTGGAGCAAAAGAATGACGGCAGCGCAAACCGAACTGGGGAGTTAGCCTGGCGTGCGGGACCGGAAAGAACTCGGTCGTCGCCGCTGTGTCGAGGTGGAGATCGAACCGCACCGCCAACGCATCGCCGTCCGACATGTGTGTCAGGCGTTCGAGTGAGGAGCGATCTTGAACCCCGACAATCTCCCCGCCCAGGTCGAAGCTTGCATCATCATGGCACGGGGGATCATGGCACGGGGGCCCGCCCTCCGCGATCCTCCCCATGACAATGCGGCTCGTAACAGCTCGTCGCGGACTGAAGTCCGCGCTACGACGCGTGGCGACGCTTCTCTCAAGTAGACGCTCGCGCAGTGCATGAGTACTATGGCAGTGCCTTTGGGCAACCGGTCGGACGGGAGACGCTTCCTTTCCCCTTTCGGGCATCTCACCATGAAATACTCTGTCGAAATCGACATCCACTTACCTCGCGATCAGGTCATTGCGCTGTTTGACGATCCGGACAACCTCTACAAGTGGCAGGAAGGCCTGCTGAGCTTTGAACCGTTGAGCGGCGAACCAGGACAGCCTGGTGCCAAATCGAGACTGGTCTTTCAGATGGGAAAACGTCGCCTGGAGATGATCGAGACGATTACCGTGCGGGATCTGCCGGACGAGTTCAGCGGCACCTACGATGCCTCAGGAGTGCACAACCTCGTCCGCAACCGATTCCTGGAACTTGGTCCGAATCAGACGCGGTGGGTGAGCGAGAACCAGTTCCAGTTCCGGGGATTCATGCGGCTGGTCGCGTTGTTGTTTGCGCGCCAGTTCCCCAAACAAAGTCTCAAGTACTTGCAAGATTTCAAAGCCTTCGCCGAAAATGGTACGGAAGTGAAGGCCGCCGGCCCGGCAGGGAAGTAGCGTTCGAACAAGCTCGTTCCCGCATTTCCTTTTTTCTTCTCCGCCAGGGAAGAATCCGGCGCATGGGTCGTGCCCTTGTTGCACGCGGTGGAAAAAGGTGGAGATGGGACAATGCCGACAGTTGCAGAACATTCTTGCCGTACCCGTGGACCACGCCGGATATGGGTCACCCCGGTTCTGGCCGTCACTCTGTGCTGTCACACCGCCTGGCCGACTCAGCGTAATCCAGCCGATTCCGGCACGACATGTGAGATTCGCGTGGATCCGCGTGTGGAATTGCTGAGCATTATCTTCCGCCTGGCGGGAAATCCGGAGTATTCGAGAGGGAGAGTCGAACAGTATACGGCTGACGTGGAGAAACACTTCGGACCGCATCGCGACCATGCGGTCGTACGACTGGCAAGTCGGCTCCGAGAGACACGCGGTGTTTCCTTTGACGCTGTGATGGGCCTGGCTGTGCACCTGCAGGATGCCGTGGAGTTGAAGGAGGCCGTTCCTCTCGATCCGCCATGCGCGTCACTCGACCAGCGTTGGCACCCTGCCGAGGCTCGGGAGTTCATCACGGCGGCCCGAGACTTCGTGCAGCAGACCGATTTTCCAGGCTTCATCGCAGCGCACCAACCGCTCTATCAGACCACCGAGCAGCGACTGCGGGAAGTGTTGGAACAGAACGCTCACCTGGAGTGGTTCGGAGAGTTCTTTGGCGGTCCGCCGCGCGGGGAGTTCACGGTGGCCATCGGCATGCTCAATGGCGGTAGCTGCTACGGACCTCATGTGCGGTTGGCCGACGGACGCGAAGAGCTGTATTGTGTTCTCGGCGTCTGGTCGACCGACGCGCAAGGACTTCCTCAGTTCGACGACAGCATGCTGAGCACCGTGATCCACGAGTTCTGCCATTCATACGCCAATGCCATCGTGGACCGTCACGAGGCGGAACTGAAGCCCGCTGGCGAGAAGATCTATCCTTACGTACGGGCTGCCATGGAGCGTCAGGCTTACGGCAACTGGAAAACCATGATGTACGAGTCACTGGTACGTGCCTGCACGATCCGGTACGCCCACAAACATCAAGGCACTGTCGCCGCAACGAAACAGATGCTGGCAGATCAACAACGTCAGTTTCTCTGGATTCGCGATCTGGCTAGACTGCTCGCCAAATATGAGCAGCAGCGCGACCAATATCCTACGCTCGACCAATTCGCCCCCTCGATCGTGTTGTTCTTTGACCAATACGCCGCAGCGCTTGTTGCGAAGCGAGGCGAGCAGGGTCCGCAGGCTCCCCAAATCGTCTCCCTCGACCCGGCCAACGGCGCCATCGGTATTGATCCGTCGCTGATGACCATTCGCGTAGTGTTCGACCGTCCCATGAAAGATCAATCATGGTCGCTGGTCGGGGGCGGTCCCCACTTCCCCGAACTGGTTGGAAAGCCCCGTTATGACTCCCGTCACACTACCTGGACCGTCGAGGTGAAGCTGAAACCAGAATGGTCGTATGAGTTCTGGCTCAACTCGGATCGCTTCACAGCCTTTCAGAGCCAGGAAGGTGTGCCGCTCGCGCCGCTGAAAGTCACCTTCCAGACCGGCCCACAACGGTGACCGTCGGCAAATGCGCAACGGCCGTCACCGACCTGAGGCGTGGCAACGGGCTCCCAGTCCAGGCACTCCCCAGTGCCTTGGGAGCGTGGGCTCACCCCCCCCAAAGTAAATTTCCCGATTGCCCTTCGGTCCGCGGGTCGGGGAAAACCCGCAGGAATTTGAGCTGGGTCAAGGACCGATCATGGCTGGCGAGCGATATTTCAAGAGTGGAACGAGCAATCGCCACCTGAGGGTCAATCTCATGTCACTGCAACTAGAAGAACAGACTATTCGAGCCATGGTGGAGATCTACTGCCAGGCTCATCACGAGCCGGCGAGCGGCCGGCTGTGCGAGCAGTGCCAGGAACTGTTTGAATACGCTCAGGCGCGTCTCGGCAAGTGCCCGTTTGCAGCGGAGAAGCCGGTCTGTGCCAAATGCCCAATCCACTGTTACCGGCCGGCCATGCGCAACCAGATCCGCGACGTGATGCGGTTTGCCGGTCCCCGCATGGCTCTGCGGCATCCAGTGCTGGCGCTGGCTCACTTGATTCAGAAGCGACGCCCCGCCCCAGCTCGACCTGGTCGACCGACATCCGCCGCCGACGAGACCGGCCAAGCCAGCACCGAGATGTGTGCCCCTTGCGAGCTGATACCACAGAACGTGCCGAGCCAGTCCCCTCATTTGCCACAAGATACTTGAATCAGGCGAGTTTCGATGACCATCCGGGAAATCGTTCAAATCGATGAAGAGAAGTGCGACGGCTGCGGACTCTGTGTTCCCTCCTGCGAGGAGGGAGCAATCCAGATTGTCGACGGCAAAGCCAAAGTGGTTTCTGATTCGTACTGCGACGGGTTAGGAGCCTGCCTGGGCCATTGTCCGCGCGGTGCTATTTCGATTGTCCAGCGGGAGGCCGCGGCGTTTGACGAACAGATGGTGGCAGCACACCTGGCCACCACTCGTCATGCGGGGGATCGATCGGACAGCTCTTCTCTGCACGGCTGTGCGGGCACCGGCGGCTGCCCCAGCACCACCTCCCAATCTTTCTCGCCGTCCAGTCCAACTGCTTCGCTGCCAGAAGGGGCATCCCTCTCGAGCCGTAACTCGGACGGCTCAGTTGCCTCGCAGTTGGGCAACTGGCCGGTCCAACTCCATCTGGTTTCCCCACACACGCCCTGGCTGCGTCAGGCAGAGCTGCTGTTGGTCGCCGACTGCGTACCGTTTGCCTGCGCCGACTTCCATGAGCGGATACTGGCCGGCCGCCCGTTGGTCATCGGCTGCCCCAAACTGGATGACTGCGGCGCGTACGTCGAGAAACTGGCGACCATTCTCGAGTATGCTCAGCTACGGAGCATCACCGTCGCGCGGATGGAAGTCCCCTGCTGCAGCGGTTTACTCCGTATCGTCGAGGCGGCTCAGCGTGTGTCGGGCGTCCATGTGCCGGTCCACGACATGATGGTCACCAGGCGTGGGGAACTGACAGAGCAAAACACTGCCAGTCCCCTTGCTGACCAAGCTCGCCTGACTTCCGCTCCAGCGATTCAACTCCCCGTGGTTTGAGTGGTGCGGTCATCGCGCTACGACGGAGTACGTCGCACGCCGTAGCACGCACTTAAGTGCGTGACCGCCCCGTCCGCGATCCTGACGGTGGCCATGCGGCTCCCAGCGACTTGTCGCGGACTCAAGTCCGCGCTACGCCCCGTGCGAGTAGACGCCGGGAAAACCGAAAACGAATGACAGCGCAAGCCTCTGCCGTAGGCGATCCGTCACGCCAGCCCGGAGTATTTTCATTCCCCCTGCCCGTGCTCCTGCTCGTGCTCAGCTTCAGCGGTGCTCGTGCTCGATGGCAGCGGTCACAAGAGCGTGACCGTTCGCTCCCAGACAAACCGGATTGACGAGCACGAGCAATCGCGGTAGGGACCGCCGTCGCCGGCGGCCCCCCGCACAGATCCGTACGTGAACGATTAGCTCATACGGCTCCTGTCTTGAGTCGGGCGCGAAATCGGTTGTCAGGCCAGGGATGGGTGATCTGGGG
>JBGSHS010000402.1:0-13202 GCA_041752115.1 Pirellulaceae bacterium
CCAGCCAAGATCACTCATCCTTGGCCCAGTATTCGGCATCACGCCCGACTCAGAGCAAGAGCCGTATGAGCGAATAGTTCACGTACGGATCTGTGCGGGGGGCCGCCGGCGACGGCGGTCCCTACCGCGATAGCACCGCTGGCGCTGAGCACGAGCACGAGGGGAGGGAAGCGAGGGAGGCCGAGAACGCCGTGCTAATGCCTGCTCTTAGGAACCCCCGACCGAAGCGGACGGTTCGGATTGGGGAAAATGATACCGGTCGGGCGGGGCATCTGCCCCGCCTTCTGCCGGGATTGGCCCGACGAAAGCGAGATTTGCCCCCTGGGCTCCGTGACAAACGAGTGGCGAATTCGTACAATCACGGTTTCTCTGTGAGGACTGACGCGACGAGAACTGCCGCGCGGCAGAACGCGTTTGCGTGCACAACGGCGTCGCCCATCGGCGCTCATGAACGCTTCGCACCGGAGCGTTTCGCACGGTCCTGTGGCAGATACCCAGAACTGGTTTGTATCTGGAGACGCATCCATGGCTTGGCGTGTACTGGGATTGTGTGTCACAAGCGCACTGGTATGGGGGCTTAGTTGGGAGCAGTCGACGCGAGCCGAAGAATCGCGGTTTGCGATGACGCACAGTCGCAGTCAGTATGTGCATTGGATCGACTTGTACGATGCCACTGAGAATCGGATCGATCCCACCGATCCGAACGCAGCACCTTATTCGCCGTTTTACACGTGTGGTCGGTGTCATGATTACGCGAGTATTGCTCACGGTTTCCACTTCAACGCCATGGAGAAACTCCAGTCGCCCGGCCGGGCGGGCGAACCGTGGATCTGGACCGACACTCGGACTGGTACCCAGATTCCGCTTTCCTACCGGAAATGGCCAGGGACGTACGACCCGCGTGATTTGGGAATCAGCGCTTGGGATTTCGTGTTGAAGTTTGGTCGTCAGATGCCTGGCGGCGGACCGGGTGCGGGCGGTGTGCCTCAAGAGAGTCAGGCAGATGCGGAGGTATCAGCACGCGACGAAGAGCGGGAAGACGATGAACATGGTCCGCAGGCCGATCCGGCTCAGCCCGATCCTTCGCCAGCAGAGACTTCGACCGGCTCGGCGGAACCTGCTGGACCGGTCGATAACGGGCGCTGGCACTTGTCAGGCAAATTGGCCATCGACTGCATGTTCTGCCACAGCAAAGACGATGGCTACAGCCAGGAGATCTGGTGGGAGCAGGTTTCCAAGCAGAATTTTGCCTGGGCGCCGGCGGCTGCCTTGGGCATCGCCGACATCGTAGGGGATGTTTCCAAGATCAAGGAAACGGCACCCGACGAGGAGAAGCCTGACGAGGAGAAGTCTGAGACGTCCGAGACGTCCGAGTCGGGGGAGGCCTCGGCGGGAGAAGGAGACGCAGTGGCCAAGCCCGCTGCTCCCAAGGGACCGGAACTGCCGAAGACCACGTATCGCAGTCTGGTGTTGAACTCCGACAAGAAGGTGTTTTTCGATGTGATACGCAAGCCGTCGAACAACGCCTGTTACTACTGCCACACAACACGAGTTGTGGGGAGTGGAGCGACGCCCGATTGGACGCACGATGAAGACGTGCATCTGCGTGCCGGCATGTCGTGTTCGGATTGCCACCGCAACGGGATTGAACACGAAACGGTTCGCGGGTTCGAAGGAGAGACGCGAGCGGACGGCGTGAGTATCGTCACTCTGTCATGTCGCGGGTGCCACCTGGGAGAGCCCGACGGTACCAATCCGATTCCTGGCGGCCGCATGGGGGCTCCCAAGCCGTTGCATCGCGGACTGCCACCGGTGCATCTGACGCGATTGAGTTGCACGGCCTGCCACAGCGGTCCTCGACCGACAATGCAGGCTTTGCAGGTCCAGACCGCCATGGCGCACGCACTGGGACTACCCACCCATCACCTCGATGCCAGTACGGAACCAGCGATGGTGGCTCCGGTCATGCTCCAGTCGGACGACGTGCTTTATCCGCATCGGATGGTTTGGCCCGCCTTCTGGGGCGAGATGAAAGAGGATCAGATCACGCCGCTCAATCCCGAAGTGGTGCAGGAGGCATTGCGACGCGTGTTGCGCGTACGCCGCAACTCGACGTTCACCGAGACGCTGGGCAAGGCTTCCTTGTCTGATGAAGACAAGGTGGCCTTGTTGGGCGAACAGCGCGCCAAAGTCTCGGAGTCGGACCTGAATGAAGAAGAGCGAGCGAAGCTCCGAAAGGCCGAGACAGAGGCGGCAGTTAAAGGCTTTCGCGAGAAGCTGGCCGAGGCACTGAAGGAATTTCAATCGGCGATCAAGACCCAAGGCGCGCAGGGCGTCTATGTGGCCGGTGGTCGTGTGTACCGGCTGGGAGCCGGCGACCAGGTTGAGGTGTTTTCGCATGCTGCGGCCGAGCCGTATGCCTGGAAGCTGGCCCACGACGTGCGCCCCGCTCGCTTCTCCAGCGGCGCCACCGGGTGTTTTGAATGTCATTCACTCGGTTCGCCGATGTTTGATGGCCAAGTGACCGCCATGGGACCGGCACCCGATGCCGAACCACCGACCTCCAAAATGGCCGAACTGGCTGGCTACGACCGGACACAGATCGACGTCTGGAACCTGTCGTTCCAGGGACGCACGGCCTTCAAGTGGTTCGGATTCGCTTCGGCCTCGATTGTGGCGGTCGTCTTGCTCTCCTTTGTGCTGCTGGGGGTCAATGGATTTTTCGGTCTGTTTCGTCGTAGCTGAAGACGTTGTCTGGAAATCAGGTCGCCGACGAATTGGCCTGCCTGTCGAGTGAGAATTGCTGGGAGCCGTAACGATGTTCGCGGAAATGAGCGTCAACCTGTCCGACCTCCTGCTACATCCCGGAGAAGAGTTCTCAACGATTCTCTCGATCGTGCTGGTGGCGACCGTCGGGGTCTTGCTGCTGCACCTCGTGTTGGCTTTGATTGGTGGCCGGTCCTCCCGCCGCCGCCGCCGATTGAATCTGTGGGAACGTCTCCTCTACCTCGGGACGCTGGTCAGTGTGGGCGTACTGGCCGTGACTTCGTATTACTCAGTCTGGCGTGACGGCGTCATGTCGGGCTGGTGGCTGTTCGTCCACATGTTTGGAGCAGGTGCGTTGGTCGCCTTGCTCCCCTTGATCGCCATCACCTGGGCCGGGCCCAGCCGTTTTGGAACCGGCCGGCCCGCCGAAGAGCAGGAGACGTACGCACCCCGTTTCTTCTGGTTGCCAAAACTCATGTTCTGGCTTTTCCTCGCCAGCGGGCTGACGGTCGTCCTCACTATGCTCGTGAGCATGCTGCCGGTCTATGGCACTGACGGGTTGCACGCGCTGCTCGACCTGCACCGATACGCCGGGCTGATGGCCGTCGTCACCTTGATGATCCATTTCTACTGCGTCTTGCTGCAGAAAGCCCAACTGCGCTGAGTGGGCGGAGCGATCGACTCGCGCCGTGCGCCACCCGCCCCGGCCCAATCCTGCTTTGGCCAGGTCGATATCGGTCACTAGTGGAACAGACGGTTCGAACGGTCCCGGGCCGTCTTTCTGAAGTGCCGACACGCTGGTCCGTGCTCCGCAGTGCATTGCTGGAGGCAGCTTCATCTTCCACCTACTCTCCCGGCACCGCATTGCCTGGTCCGCGCCGGCGGACGATACGGTGACGTTCGGGCCGTCCAGTGGAAACGCTAGTGCGTGTCGTCCGAGCGGGCGAAATTTCTGCCTGGCTTTCCTGGATTATCTATCTGTCGCGTTGGCCAGCCAGATGCTGGGGAATCCATGCAGTCGGCGGTCTGCGATCCCCGATGATAGAGACGTGGCTTCCTGCCGACAGTGAAGATGGCCTCTCGATTCAAATGGCGAGTGCATATGTGGTGTGGTGCCTGTCAACAAGATGTTCCCGGCGTCGTCGCTTCGAACGGCCAGTCGTCGATCTGTTGTGCTCGGTGCGGAAAACCGCTGCATCGTAGTCGTTGGCAGGATGGGACCACGGGACGGGAACCGAACACCTCGTGCGAAACGGGCAAACGCGATTGCGATGCCCATCGAGTCCCGTTTGATGATCTGCCGGAGTTTATTGAGCTGGAAGACTGGGAATTCGAAGAAACGATCCAAGAGGCTGAGCGGCTGGTACGCCGTGTTACGAGATCGCCTGAACTGGGGCTAGCTCAGATCCCCCAGCAGCGGGTTGACGGGGGGCACGAGACGCATCGCCTCCTGTCGGCAAAGAACCCATCACGCGAGTCAGCCAGTTCGGTTCCTGTTCCACCCAAGCAGAGCTCCTCGTTGCCGTGGATCTTGCTGTCCATCGGATTGGGTGTCTTCGTGTGTGGCGCTGCGCTGATCGGACTGTCTTTTGTCCATCAGCGTCCGCAACTGTGGCAGTTGGGTTTGCCACTGCTGCTCGGTGGCCAAGTGGCCGTGCTGGCGGTTGTGATCTGGCAACTGGATGTGGCCTGGAACAGTCATCGGGCGACATTCGTCGCATTGCACGCCATGGACGATCAGCTGCGCCGGTTGCGGGAGGATTGGAGTCACCTGACACCAGGGTCAGTCCCACACGACCACGCGTTCTATCGCCACCTGGCCGAAGGAGCCGGTCCCGACGTACTGCTGGCGGACCTCAAGGATCAAATGGAAGTGCTCTCGGCGCATCTGGCCCGAAAGAACCAAGCGGCCTGAGACGACGAACGGGCATCCAGCGGGCGAATCGCCATCATGGCCGACTGCCGGTTAGATGTCGATATCGCCGCGTCCGTCTCCAGCGCGAGGTACCGCAACGGGCACTGGTCGAGCGTCGAGAAGCGGGACGATGAAGGTCGAGCCATCGCCCCCCAGCGCTACGGCTTTCTGCAAGAACTTCTGGGCACGCTCGCCTTGAGCATCGCAGTAAAGGAACATGCCCACCAGAAACAGCAAGTCGCCACTGTCGGAACGCTCCAAGGCCTCCGCCGCCAGTTGCTCCAGATGAGCGTTTTTGGCAAGCTGATTATCTTGGTACAAATCGTCCAAGCGGAACGACTCACCCGCTAGTTCGGGATCAAGCTCGACAGCTATCCGCAATGCTCGAGCAGCCAGAGCGAACTGGTTGATGGCAATCAAGGCAAAGCCCTGTCGATAGTAGACCTGGGGCAGGTCGGGTGCCGCCTCCAAAGCCGATTTGTAGCGTTGCGAGGCCTCGTGGATCCGTTGCTGGGCAAACAGAGCGTCTCCATACGCCATGAATTGCAGAGCCCGCTCGCGGGCCGCATTGTTGCTTTTACGCAGCTTGTCTGCCAGCCGTTTCTCAGGTTCCGCGTCCACACCGGTTTTGCCTTCCAGTGCATCACCGGATGCCGCACCGGGACGCACCGGACCAGGCATGACGATCGGATCGCGCGCGACACCTAAGAACCGCTCAGTCGCCAGCGGACCATAGGCCAGTTCTGCGGGAGCGTAGACGGGAGGCAGATAATATTCAGCGAAGTTTGTGGCCGGATTGAAGTAGATCCCGGCCGGGCCCCAGCCGCCGAAGTAACCTGGACCGAACCAGACGTTCGGACCAAACATGGGCCAGATCGGCGGTCCCAGAACCGGGCCCACGAATAAACTCAGAGAACGATTACCAACCCAACGATTTCCACCCCATTGGTAGCCATGTCGATGAGGGCCCCGGGACGGATGTCCAACCACGCCAGAAAGCGAACCTTGTCGCCGTCCGGATCCCGAAATCACTCCATCGTAGGAACCAGGCCGGTCGGCCCAGGCCGATTCGATACCCGCCAACGCCACCCACGTCACCGTCAGGAACGCAACCTTTCTCATGCGTCGGACTCCTTCGGCCTGGAGCCACTTCGCTCAATCGCAAGTGGCTTCCTGTCATCCGGTCCCCGGGCCACGTTGCCGCTGCGCAACTCGCCGCCCAGGAGGAGAAGGCAGGCAAACCTCGGGCGAACAGATGCAGCCTTCGAAAAGGCACGGCTACCGCTAACTTCACAAGCAACACAATCTGCCACTTGATATTATGCGAGCGAGTTGTGGGCGGAGCAAGCGTTTCGCCCGCTACGCTCACAAACACCGTTCGTTGCCCGCCGGGACAGAGTGGCATCAGAACACCCATTCGAAAGGAGCGATGGTCGAGCGACAGGAGGCGAAGCGATCGGAGGCGAGCCCTGAATCCACTGCCCACGCCCGTCGCGCATCGCGTCGAGGGCTGCTCACGTCACGCGGCTGGACGTGGCCGCTCGAATTGACCGGTGAGCCGCTCCACATGGCGAACGAGTAAGAGCACCAGCACCCACACCAAGCCGAGATAGAAACCAGTTAACTCCCCCAGCACGGTCCACGAGAATCGGGGCAACAGGTCGAAATTTACCATCCTCCAATCCAGGGTTACCCCGGCGGCACCCCATGCAACCGCCCAGCAGACGGCGACCGACAGGGCATCAGTTACCGAATCCGGCACGCGACGACGCTGATGCGCTGGACAGAGAATACGCGTCATCGCGATTCCACAACCCCAAAAGAACACGCTGAACCAACCGAGCTGAATGGTGATCCCGACCCACGTCGCAATCAGGCTCAGCATCAGCGCTAACTCGCTGGCCGAAAAGCGACTCGGCGCGTCGGTTGTCTGCCCCAAATTTCTCTCACTCATCCTTGTTCGCGTCCCATGTGGTGCCAGATCGGCTGCGGAATGGTTGTGCAACACACTCGCTAACCGGTTCCATACCGGAAGAAGCTTCACGTCGCGTACGCTGTGTGGTGCAAGGTCAGTTGCGGCGGATCATTTTAGCAGATTCTGCAGTTCGTCAATACAGTCATCCATTTTGATCCGTCGTTGTACAAGCGAATCGCGCTCCCGGATCGTGACGGTGTTATCCGCCAACGACTGTCCGTCAACGGTAATGCAGAAGGGGGTACCGGCCTCGTCCTGCCGGCGGTAACGTCGTCCAACCGCCCCCTTTTCGTCGTAAAAGACAGGGAAATGGGTCTTTAAGGAGGAATAGAGGCTCTGGGCAACTTCAGGGAGCCCGTCTTTTTTCACGAGCGGAAAGACGGCCGCTTTGATCGGCGCCAGTCGTGGATGCAGCCGCATCACCGTCCGCGACTGCAACTGTCCGTTTTCGTCGGGCACTTCATCTTCGCAGTACGCTTCACACAAGAAGGCCAACGTCGCACGGTCGGCGCCGGCCGACGGCTCAATCACATGCGGCAAGAACCGCTCGCCCGTCAGATCATCCCGATAGGTGAGATCTTTTCCGCTGCCGCGCCAACGTGGTTTTCCGTCGGCGTCCTTTTCCAACTCCAGTGGGCAGGTGTTCGGATCGAGCTTGCCCTCCATATGACTCCGCAGGTCGAAATCGCCGCGGTGGGCGATTCCCTCCAATTCCCCGTATTCGCCGCTGGGCAGAAACGGAAACGCATATTCGATGTCGGCCGTGCCAGTTGAATAATGACTCAATTCGTCCGGGGCGTGTTCTCGCATTCTGAGTCGTTCGCCCGCCAAGCCCAGAGATGTATACCATTGCATCCGCCGGTCGCGCCAATACTGGTACCACTGCTTCGATTGATCCGGATGGCAGAAGAACTCGATCTCCATCTGCTCGAATTCGCGTGAGCGAAACGTGAAGTTGCGGGGCGTGATCTCGTTGCGAAAACTCTTGCCAATCTGAGCGATTCCGAAGGGGACGCGGACGCGGGTGCTGTCGACGACGTTCTTGAAGTTGACGAAGATGCCTTGAGCCGTTTCGGGCCGCAGGAAGGCTGCGCTTTCTTCACCTCCCAGGGCCCCCACGTAGGTCTTGAACATGAGATTGAACTCACGCGGCTCGGTGAGTGTACCGAGCTCCTTGGCGTCGGGCCCGAGGACGCGGCCGAGGTCATCAACTTGCGGCAGGCTCACGAAGTCCCCATCCCAGTGCAGTTGGTCCGCGTCCTTCGCCCTCAGCTTGAAGTACTTCAAGGTGCGGTGGAGCACATCTTCCTGCTCCTGGGCGGTCTCGGCCACGGTCGCGACGAAAATCCGCTCGGCCTTGCATCCCACCCACCGGCCACGTACCTGGTCGTACCGATAACGACGCTTCGATTCACGGCAATCAACCATCTCGTCGTGAAACAGGTCGTAATGCCCGGAGCATTTCCAGACCTGTGGGTGCATGATGATCGTGCAATCCAGCCCGGTCATCTCGTACGTGGACGGAGCGCCGGCAGGCTGGACCAACTCGTTGTGACCGGTCACCATGTCACGCCACCAGGCTTCCCGCACGTTGCGTTTGAGTTCCACGCCCAGCGGGCCATAGTCCCAGAAGCCATTCAACCCGCCATAGATCTCGCTCGACTGGAACAAAAAGCCCCGTCGACGACACAGCGAAACCAGCTTATCCATATCCATGATGTGCACTCGTTAGCTGCCCGCTAGGAACTCCAGAACGCCTCTTGACCATCGTACTAACCCGGCCGGTTCGCGAAAGGGGGAATTGAGCCACGCACCGCGCCGCACGACGCGTCAGTCTGGTTCACTGGAGTTGCAGCAGCAGGGAGTCAAACTGACTCAGGTCGTCCAGGAGAAGATCGGGTTGAGCAGCCCGCAACAACTCGGTGCTGTGCCAGCCCGTCGCCACCGCCACCACCTTGACCCCGATGGCCCGAGCGCATCGGATGTCCAGCGGCGTGTCGCCAATGACCCACGTCTGCTCCGGTACCAGAGTTCCACCAGTGAAGGCAGTGGCCGCCGCTAACGCCTCGCGCGCCACGTCGTCACGATCCACATGCCGGTCACCAAAGCCACCAAACCGGAAGTAATGGTGCAAACCAAAATGCTCCAGCTTCAACCGGGCCCCTTGCTGCAGATTGCCGGTCAACAGGCCCGTCGCTACCTGTGGCGTTTCGGCCAGCTGCGCCAGACACTCCGCGACTCCCGGCAATACTTCTCCCGCGCGGAGCGGCAGGTACTGCTGTAACCGGACCAGATACTCGTCACGCAGCAACTGCCAGTGGGCCGGTGAATCCTCGACCCCGTGCAGATGGAACAGGTTCTCCGCAATGCCCCGGTCGGTGCGCCCGCTGAAAGGCACTTCGTGAGGATCGGAGATCCCAAAGCTCTCCGTAAATGCCTCCATCAGCGCCTGTCCGCCCGCCCCACCCGTCTTAATCAAAGTCCCGTCGATGTCAAATAGCAGAACGATCATGTCCACCTTGCTCGCAACGGTGTCTTGCGGCAGATCCCCGGCTGCTGCCCGTGCCCCAGACCTGCGTGAAACCGGCCCGCTCCATCCCCCCTGCCACCAACTGACATGCCTATCCTAGAGGATCACCAGCCAGGACGCTATGCGGCCTGCCCGCCCCGCGACGCGGTCCTCCCGTGGCCTTGGAGTGCGGGGCCGAAAGGGATTCGAGTCCTTCGGCGGAGGAGGCACAAGTGAGGCCGTCTGAACCGCAGAATGTCGAACAAGGAATGTCCAAGTGGCAGAAACAAGCTTTGCCAGCACTCGGCACCTTGCGGCGGGAGCCTCGCCGCAGCCTCGTAACCGATTGTCGCATTGTGGCATTGTCGCGTTGTTGCATTCCCTATTCGCCAACCACTTTCTCGCGGCGTGTCTCTGTCAGCGGTGGCCAGTCGCACTAGTTGGTGCTGCCGGCCGTCAGCTCGTCAGCTTGGCGATCACCAAGACCGACTTGGCCAGCGTCCCAGCTTCTGGTAGAATCTCGAGTACGATTTTGAGTTATCCAAAACTATTTTTTGGTTAGGTGCGGATTGCCCCTGCCGCCGTGCGGACATTGCGGCTCGCGTGCGGTGCGTGAGTTCGTCACGCAGTGGCCGGAGCGCATGGGGGCGCTTGGAGTGAAAAGGAGGATGTGAGCGATGCATCCGGCGATCAATTTGGCCGTGGCCGTTGGCATCATGGCGATTGCCTTTGTGCTGCTGCGTCCTCAATCCGGCTGGTTTTGGGGCTGGCAGCGTCGACGGCAGTTGTCCGAGCGTGTGCTGACCGAGGACGCGTTGAAACATCTCAACAGTTGCCAGGAGGCGGGTGGTGGTGCTTCGGTGGACAGTCTGGCGGGCGCGTTGGAGATTAGTCGCAATGAAGCATCCGAGTTGGCTCAGCGATTGGAGCAGCGCGGCTTGTTGTATTACGGACCTGCCGGGTTGCAACTGAGCGACGAAGGATCGCGGTATGCCTTGCAGGTGGTTCGCACCCATCGATTATGGGAGCAGTATCTGGCTGAGCAGACGGGGATTGCCGAACGCGAGTGGCACGAGCGGGCGGACCGGGTGGAGCACCAGTTGACGCCGGCGCAGGTGGACGCGTTATCGGCGCGGATGGGGGACCCGGTGTTTGATCCGCACGGCGATCCGATTCCGTCGGCCGCGGGCACAATCCATGTTCCGGTCGGGAAGTCACTCAACGCCATGCCGCCGGGATCATTTGTGCGGATTGTGCACATTGAGGACGAGCCCGAATCAATGTACCGCGTACTGCGCGATGCGCAGCTGCAGAGCGGGATGGTGGTATCGGTGGTGAACGTCACTTCCGATGGGATCGAGTTGGACACAGGGGCCAGTCGTCGTGTCCTGGCCCCGTTGGTGGCGGCCAACGTGACGGCGCAGTTGGTCGAGCCGGAGGCGGCCGAGGGGCTATCGCTACGGCGGTTATCCGCACTTTCATGTGGCCAGGAGGCTCGAGTGACTGACATTTCACCGGCGTGTCGGGGAGTCGAGCGACGCCGGTTGCTCGATCTCGGATTGGTTCCCGGCACGCTCGTCAAGGCGGAGCTCGCCAGTCCCGGTCGTGATCCGATTGCGTACCGCGTACGGGGCGCGTTGATTGCGCTGCGGGCGCAGCAGGCCGACATGATTCACATCTCGGAAAACTGACAGGGTGAGAGCCGATCGTGGCAGGGTTCTCAGAGGCGTACGAGTCAATGAACAACGAGCTGATTTCTACGGTCCCCGCGCACAATGTGGTGCAGCTGGTGCGAATGGGGATTCAGGCTGACAGTTCCGAATTCGTGGTGGCGTTGGCCGGCAATCCGAACACGGGTAAGAGCACCGTGTTCAACGCATTGACCGGACTGCACCAGCACACCGGCAACTGGCCAGGCAAAACGGTGACGCGGGCGGAAGGCGGGTTCCTCTATCAGGGACGCAGCTACAAACTGGTTGACTTGCCCGGGACCTATTCGCTGTTGGCTACCAGCACGGACGAGGAGGTGGCTCGGGATTTCGTTCTCTTTGGCCAGCCCGATGTGACGCTGGTGGTGGTCGACGCGACACGATTGGAACGGAACCTGAATCTGGCGTTGCAGGTGATGGAGATCACCGATCGCGTGGTCGTCTGTCTGAATCTGATGGATGAAGCCAAGCAGCACGGCTTGGTGGTTGACGCGGCGGAGCTTTCGCGGCGTCTTGGCGTGCCGGTGGTCGCCACCTCGGCCCGCTTTGGCGAAGGGATTGCTGAACTGGTGAGGGTGGTCGACGCGGTCGCCACTGGTCAGCTTCCTTCGACGCCGGTGCGGGGAGAGTTGCAGAACAAAGAGCTTGCGGGAGCTGTGAAGGAGTTGCGAGCGGAATTGGAGCGGTTGATCTCGGGCCTTCCCAACGCTCAGTGGGTGGCACTCCGCATGCTCGACGGCGACCGTGGGATTGCTCAGGCCGTGCGGAGCGGCGAGTTGGCACAGCTCGCCCGGTTCGCTGGAAACGTACCGGCGGAGGATGAGCTGGCCAGGACGCCGGCGACGACCGACGCGGCTTATCAGAAGCAACTCAAGCGGGTGCTGACTGAGACGCAACATCTGCGGTGGAAGCTTGGCGCGCACGTGCACCAATCGATCACCGAAGAAACGTATGCGCGGGCCGCATCAATTGCTGACGCGGTCGTGCGACGTGACGAGTCGCTCCACGCGCGTGGCTGGGACCAGACGCTCGACTGGCTGTTGACCAACCGGTGGACCGGCTATCCGATCATGATCGGCATGCTGGCGATTGTGCTGTGGTTGACTGTCAGCGGTTCCAACGCTCCTTCGGGATGGCTCGCTAATCTGCTCATCGACACATTCCACCCGTTGCTCAAGACGGGAGCGGCGGCCATGGGGCTTCCGTGGTGGCTGGACGGGCTGCTGATTGACGGCTGTTATCTGGCGACGGCCTGGGTGGTCAGCGTGATGTTGCCGCCGATGGCGATCTTCTTTCCGCTCTTCACGTTGCTGGAGGATTTCGGGTATCTGCCGCGCGTCGCCTTCAACATGGACAAGCTGTTTCACCGCTGCGGGGCACATGGCAAGCAGGCGCTCACCATGTGCATGGGGTTCGGCTGCAACGCGGCGGGCGTCGTGGCTGCTCGCGTAATCGACAGTCCTCGTGAACGATTGATCGCGCTCCTCTCTAACAACTTCTCGCTCTGCAACGGCCGCTGGCCGACCCAGATCCTGATCGGCACCATCTTCGTTGGTGCTCTGGTGCCGTCCTACCTGTCGGGGCTGGTCGCCACGTCGGCGGTCATGGCGGTGGCCTTGCTGGGAGTGTCGATCACGTTTGCCGTTTCGTGGGCGCTGTCACGGACGATGCTCCGCGGCGAGCCCTCCACATTTCACCTGGAGCTGCCGCCCTATCGTCCGCCGCGTCTGTGGCAGACTCTGTACACCTCACTGATCGATCGCACCATCTTCGTACTGTGGCGCGCCGTCCTGTTTGCCCTGCCTGCCGGAGCCGTCATCTGGTTGATTGGCAATATCCACATCGCCGGCGATTCGCTCGCCCAGTGGATGATCGATGGCCTGAACCCGTTAGGAGTCTTCCTGGGTCTCAACGGAGTCATCCTGCTCGCCTATATCGTGGCGATTCCGGCGAACGAAATCGTGATTCCGACCGTGCTCATGCTGACTGTCTTGTCTGCCGGGACGGTGGGAGTCGGCGACGGGGCCGGCGTGATGTTCGAATTGGATTCGGTCAATGAGACAGGCGAGTTGCTGCGTGCCGGAGGGTGGACCTTGCTGACGGGCATCAACCTGATGCTCTTCAGCCTGCTGCACAACCCCTGCTCCACCACCATCTTCACCATCTGGAAGGAAACGGGGAGTCTCAAGTGGACCGCCCTGGCCACGCTGATCCCCTTGGTCCTGGGCTTCACTGCCTGCTTCTTCGTGGCCCAGATCTGGTACCTGTTCGCGCCGTAGCCATGCTCGCGCAGAGCCGTACGCCCTGCTCGCGCAGAGCCGTACGCCC
>JBGSHS010000403.1:0-21120 GCA_041752115.1 Pirellulaceae bacterium
AGCGGCGGCGGAGGGCAGTTGATTCTGGCTCCCGCGCCCTTCGGATTGGGTGCGTTGCTTAAGAACTGACGACAGTTCGTCAATCTCCGACTGACTTTGAGCCAGCCACGCCGAAAGATGGGGACCAGCCGACTCTGCGGCCCCAGCCAGCAGATCACTGGCTTGAAGCAGTTTGTCGATATCGTTAGCGCTGAGTACGATGCGGCCGTCCTGCGCGGCGACCAGGCAGTCTTCCATGGCGTGGGCCAGTTTCACGGCCGCGTCGATGTTCACGACACGTGCCGCTCCCTTCACTGAATGGGCGGCGCGCATCAGCGGCTCGATCTGCCCCGTCGCGGCCGGGTTCTGCTCCAACGCCACGAGTCCCTCATTGAGGATCTGCACGTTGGTGCGCACCTCTTCGCGAAACAGTTCCAGGAGTGTGTTATCGCCAGTTCCGCTCATCCCGTACATTGCTCCATCGAATCGAAGAGGCGATGAGCGTCGAGTCGTCCCACGCTCTTGTCCTCCCAGCTGAAGACCGCGTTGACCAGCCGGTGAGCACACCTGGCAATGGTGGACGGAGCGTTTGCCAGGTGCTCGATACGGATGCGATGAACTCCGACCACCTCATCGGCTGCGAAGGCCCAGCACTGACCGGCTCGCTGGCAGACAATCATGCGAGCGGATGACTCGCCGGCCGGAACCGTGCCGTCCGCCGATGGGGACGAGCCCGTGCTCGGGTCGATCTTCAGCAGAGCCCGCAGCGATACACAGAGATGCAGCTCACCCCGGAAATTCGCGATGCCGCTCAGCGCTCGGTTACGCCGATGAGGGACCCGGTGTACCGGCCGAGTGGCGGCCACTTCCACAATCGCGTTGACTTCCAGTGCCAACCATTCTTCGGCAATTCGAAAGATGAGCAGGGCCTCCGAACCGACCGAGGTCTCTTCCACGCCGCCTGCGACAAGCGCAGTCTGTTGAGCGACATCGGCGGCGGACGCTTCACGCTCGAGGAGCTGCTGACCGGCGGCGGTAAATACTGCACAGTTGCGGCAGTGAATGGCCTGAGTCAGTTCCTCACAGCTGGCGTCGCCCAGCACGCCAATGCTTCTCCAGCAGGCGTTGTGGACCATGCTTTCTGTGTCAGGGCGGGGCAGTCCCATGTTCATCGCGGAGACTCCTTGCGCTGAGCCTGCTGCGCACGGCGGCGAAAGTTCGCAGCAGACTGCTCATCGCCACGGCGCTGGGCCAGCAGCATCATGTGGACCAGCGCTTCTTCGTGCGCCGGATGCAGATAGAGCACCTTCTGGAAAAGTGCTTCGGCTGCCGCCAGCTCGCCCCGGGTCTGTAGTACCAGCGCCATCAGCAGTAGTGCATCGGCGTGGGCAGGATCCTGCTTCAGTATCTCCTGACAGATGGCGGCAGTCTCCTCCAATCGGCCAGCATCCGCCGCATCGCGGGCAGCAGTCAGTCTGCCTGGCGTTGATGCGACCGACTCCCGTGACGTGCCGCCTGTTTCCGCGGCGCCCGCGAACGGGCGATCGGACACCGGCATCGTGGGTGGCAGGATGGCAAGCGGCGTGGGTGTCGCAATGGCCGAACTGGCTGCCTGCGACGCACGCTCAGCCGGTCTGCGAGCAGCAGGCCTATGGCTGGCACCGGGGCCAGGTCGGTTGGCCCTGCGCGAAGCAGATGCGTCCGACAGGGAAGCGGTACGGGGGAACACCGCACTGTCGCTCACCGGGGCCGGGTGGAAGGCAAAGGGATATTCCCTGCTGAAAGTTTGAAACTTCCCCGACTTGACGATCGCTGCTTCCACATGACCGACGTATAGCAACCCGCTGGGCAGCAGCAAGCGGTGCAGGCTGGACAGGGCGGTGCGACGAGCCTGGGCATGAAGATAGATCAACACGTTCCGACAGAAAATGACGTGGTAACCGCGCTGACCTGCCAGCAGTTCAGGAGATGCCAGGTTGGCATACACAGGGCGTACCGTTACGCGGAGTGGATCCGTGATCCGATAGACTTCGCCGTCGCGCTGCAGAAATCGATCCCTCAACTCGGGAAACACCGCCTCATCCCCGCGAAAGGACGAAGCCCGATACACCCCCTCGGCCGTGCGCTGCAGAGCCTGCCGGCTCAAGTCAACTGCGTCGATCTCGAACTGGGAAGTCGGCATTCCCAGGTCCAACAGCGTCATGGCAATCGAATACGGTTCCTCGCCGCTGCTGCACGGAATGCTCAAGATGCGTAACCGTTCGTTCAGACTGGACGGCCGCCAGCAACAGGAGACGTAATGCTGCAGACAGCGGAACGGAACGCGGTCGCGGAAGAACCAGGTTTCAGGAACAAGTAAGGCCTCGACCAGCGTTTCGAATTCGGTGTGATCGCAGGAGAGCCGTTTGGCGTAGGCCCCTGTATCAGGGATCCGCAGCGTCGCCAGCCGTGCGGAGACCGCGCGCCGCAGATTCTGCTCGCCCAGCGACTGCAGATCGAATCCGACACGATCTCGCACGATCGCTTCGATCGGATCCAGTGAGAGCGACGAGTGAGGCATCATAGGGTCTTCTGTTCCTGGGTTAACCGGGCTCCCAGACCATGTTGACGGTCGAACAGCCGAGATACGTCGACCAGCTGAAAGACGCCTTGTTCGTCGAGCAGTGCTGGTCCAAGCGTGTCTGAGGCTCTTGCTGTCGAGTCCGTGGTGCCGGGGGCTGGAGCCTGCACGTCGATCTCCGCGGTCGTGACTCGTTCAGCCAGCACGCCGACCTGACGGGGCAAACCATCCCGATCGACGTGCAGGAGAATAGTACGCGTGTTGCGCCGGCGCGGGCAGGGCTGGCCGGTGATGAGCCGAGGGAGATCGATGACCGGAGTGGCCACGTGGCGATGAGCGAACACGCCCGCCTGCCACGGTGCACCATCGGGCATCTCCTGGACATTCACCAACGGCAGAACTTCCACCACATCGGCGGCAGCAATGGCGAAGCGGAACCCTCCTGCCTGGCACATGATCACCAGCATGCTACGACCCCACTCTCATTGCTGCATCTTGAATTTGCCGACTTCTTCCTGCAGGCTGCCGGCTGAAGCGCGCAGGTTATCTGCGGCCGCATTAAACTCTTTCACCGAGGAGGTCACCTGGTGCACTCCGGTGACCAACTGTCCCATTGCATCATCGATTTGTCGAGCTCCCTGTGACTGCTGTCGCATCCCCTCGCTCACCATGTTGAACTGATCGGTCAGGCTCTGTACCTGCTCGATCACCTCGCTCATCTGGCCACTGATCAGAGCGACCTGGGAGATGCACGTGCGCACCTGTTCACTGAACTTGTCCATCTCCATGACACCGCCTGAAACGGAGTCCTGCATCTGCCGCACCATCTGTTCGATATCCAAGGTGGCGACGGCCGTCTGGTCGGCCAGTCGGCGGATTTCGCGGGCAACCACCAGGAATCCTCGTCCCGCTTCGCCCGCTTTCTCCGCTTCAATGGCCGCATTGATCGAGAGCAGATTGGTCTGGTCCGCGACCTTGGTAATCGTCTCGACGATGGCATTGATGGCGCCGGTCTTTTCGCGGATCAGGCCCAGCTTCGAGGAGATCGACACGTTGGCTTCGGACAACTGTCCCATGGTCGATTCCATGTCCCGCAGCGACTGTTGCCCCGTATCGGCCAGTTCCGCTGTTCGGCCGGCGCGATGCTGAAGATCTTCCACGGTGCCCAGCAGTTCCTGTCCGGTCGACGAGATCTCGCGCACGGACGCGGCGATCTCGCTCGTGGAGGCGTTGAAGCCCTGCATCGTCGTGTTCTGCTCGGACGCGGCGGCGGCAATCTGAGTGGCGGTTGAATTCAGTTGGATGCTCGCCTGCTTCACCTCTCCCACCAGCGCATTGAGATTCTCGTTCATCCGGTTGATGGACCTCAGCAAGACGCCGCTTTCATCCTGTGACCGGGTCTGTTGTGCGGGACAGGTCAGGTCCCCTTCGGCAATCCGCTCGGCCACTGAGGCAGCTCGATTGATCCGACGGCTGAAACCGACCGAGAGCGTGAGGAGCAATGCCGTGATGGCAGCCAGGAAGATCACGGCGAATGCCACGCGGATCACGAACTGATGTCGAATCGGTCCCGCTATGGATGCCTCCGACGTGCGCAGGACGAGCGACCAGTTGCCGACGGGGATATGGGCCACGGCATAGTAGTAGGTTTCGCCGTCGACAGGATCTTCCGTCTTCAGGACCGGCGTCTTGGATCGCAACCCGTGGAGCGTTGCGAAGAGCTCCGCATATGGGGTCTCTTCAACACTCATGGTCTTCAGCAGCCCGGCCGTGTTGTCGATGGAGTCGCGCAGCGGGTCGGTCGTGGCGGCGATAAATTTGTTGCGCGAGCTGACGAGAAACAGGTCGAGCGCTGGATCTTCGGCCAGAGCGCGCAGTGGAGCTTCGACATCGGCTAGCGCACGGTCGACTCCGGCAACGCCCATGAACTTACCGTCCATCACAATCGGATAGACCTGCTCGTAGATCATCTTGCCCTGGTAGACATAAGGTTCAGTGATCGTCGGAGCAGCTTTGCGTGTTTCCAGGAACTGCTGACGGGCTCCCGCATAGTAGAGACTCGATTCCATATCGACCAACGGCTCCAGATCGATCACACGTCCCCTTCCTGGGACGACGAACCAGTAGGGTATGAACCTGCCGGACGTCCCCAGCGATTCCGCTCGAATCGCCCCCACGCTCTCCTTGTCCTTGCCGTCCGCGTCGGGTTCGTAACCGAAATAGGCACCGGTAATCGTCGGTGTGTCTTCCACCACCAGTCGAGCGAACTCGATCGACGCCTCCCGATCGCCAAACATCCCAGCCACCTGAGCTTCCGCCAGGCGCTGAGCCGAAACAACCGCCACGCGTGTTTCACTCTCGATGTCCAACGCGATCGATCGCGCATGTTGTTCGAGCCGCACTTCGGCCGCCTTCTCCAGCTGATCCATCGCCGACCGCGTGGTCATGCTGACCAGCAACGTGAAGAGGATCAGGACGGGCACAATCACGTACAGGATCATGCGACCGACTAGATTGCGATGAAGCCGCTGAAACCAGGCTGCCATGGTGCCGACTCCGGATGAGCTGCGAGAGCAGAGCTGTCGAGTATGGGGTGGTGACAGCCATCATTCTAATTACACACGAGAAGGGCGCCTACGAATTCCCTGGAAGGGGAGGCTCGCCACCCTGGCCTCGGTTTGGCGAAAGGACCGGTCCTGCCGGTTATCGGGGCAGTGGCACTGGCTCTGCCAGTGCTGAAGCAAGAAACAACTGTGCCACTGGCTCTGGGAGTGCTGAACCAGGAAACAAGTGTGCCACTGGCTCTGCCAGTGCTGAAGCAGGAAACGGCAGACTTATTCGGCTATGCCAACTGCCCAGACGTTTGCTGTCGCAGATTTTCTGATGGGCGAAATCGCTGGCTAGATACAAAAGGTGGTTAGCCACCTCGTCGAGCCGTTCATCGACCTCGATCCGATTCGCAGCGCTTGCCAGCGCGACGGTCGAATGGACAGACATCACCGCTTCGCACTGGCGAAGCCAGTGCCATCGCTGCACGACTGTGACTCTTGTAGGTCGCCGCCGCTGCGACGATGACGTCGTCCGTCGTGACCGTTCTTACCCAGCACGCTCAACCTACCGCGCAAAATATGCCACTCCCCATTTCCTTCCTCGGAGGTCTCGTTTCCATGTCGGTCCCATTCGAGTTGGAGCAAGATGATACCTGCCGCGGTGGCGACGGGGGCATTGTGCTGGCTACTCGAAGTCGCTTGCTGGTGAAACGCGTTGTCCGTCGTTCATTTCAACCTGGTCCTTCAGGCATGGTCGATTTCTCCTGGACGTCCCGAAATTCGATCGGGCCGCCAGTCGGTTCAATGACCACATCTTCCGTCTTGACGCTGTTATCAAATCGCACAGAGCCTTGGTCCCGCGTGATAATCCGCAGCCGCCGCAAAGTCGCATTGTTGGCGATTAAGCGGGCGTCGTTGTCAACTGTCAGCAATCCTCGAGCTGGAAAGTTCTTCCATTCGATGGGGATTCCAAACGCCGCGTTCTCGATGACCACCTGCGAATTTCCGTGAAAGTCAAACGTCACGCAGCGGCAAATGGCATCTTTCGTTCCCGGTGTACCGCGCACCGTAAACTTGCCTCCCCAGAGCATGACCTCCGCCAGCTCGGTCGGCCCGGGCACGACCACATCCGTCTTGTCGCCATGGAGATAGAAACTGATGCTATCAATCCGGAGAGGTTGATCGCCCTTGCGCAGGGTGAGATTGGCGAACGTGAAAGGGGCTTCCAGGTTTCTGACCCATGTGGCCGTGCCCTGAAGATCCGTGCCCTTAACGGCGGAAACCACTTTGCCGCCACCGTCGATAAACACCTCGCATGGCGCACCGTCCATGCTGAGATCATTCAGGAAGAGCCACCACCAGCCGGGGACCGTCGAGTTCCTCAATTCCAGACGATACTCGCAGCCTTTGCCCAGCGTCGTCTGATCGAACACGCGGGTCATCGGATTCTCTCCGACCGGGAGGTTGAAACGAAGTGTTCCCCCGTCCCGGATACTGTAATTCAAAGCGATATTGAAGGAGCTGTCTTCCAGGACGACATCTCCCTTGCCGTTCATGATGACCCCGTCTGGATTAGGGCCTTTCATGAACCGCTTTCCGCGAAGTTTGCCAATGGTCTTCGGACTGAACATGATCCCATAGGAATACTGAACCGTGGTATCCACCGCGTGCCACTCTCCATCCATAAGCCAGAAGCACGTAAACTCGACGTTCCCCTCTCTGACGGTCCCGCCGATGGTCACGTTGTCGGTACGCAAGATCCCACCGCTCCATGCGTACCGAAATTCGCGCGTGTAGCGGCACATCAATTCGACAATGCAGTTGGTAAGCGTCAGTTCACCCCCCTTCTCGAGAAAGACATTGCCCTGGATCTTGAGATGCTTATTCTCATAGGAAACCGGTTTGTCGACCTTGAGATCGTGATCGATCGCGACGATCTGCAGATCCGCTTGTTCCGCCTGGACAGGCCGTAGACACGCCATCGAGCTCACGCTTCCCATCCACAAAGCACAACCCATGATCCAACGGCGTCGTCCTAAGTTCGTTCCGTTCATTCAACGCTCCTTGTCAGACGGCACGTGTCAGACGGCACGTCTTTCCAACCGGCTCCGGTCGATCGTGATGCCGAGGCCCGAGACTCGTGGAATGGGACACACGCCGTTTCTGAAATCCAGTGGTTCGTCGCAGAAACACAAGCAGGCATTCTATGGAGTTTCCGGTAAGGAGTGAACCGGTTTGCGAGAATCGCATAGGGCCTCCCACGGAGGCCCGGACTGCCCGCAGCGACAGCCATGAAGTGGGTCAAAACCTGCCTGGGTATCGATAACATCCGGCGGTCACTGACCGCGAGCCCCGCTCCCCGTATCAAATGCCTCAGACGTAGAAACGGAAGCAAAAAGGGGAGTCGTACACTTCAGCCGGCCCTTCGCCAGCTGGCAAGGAGCACGGGATGAGCAAGCTGCCACTCAGAAGGCCGCTCAGGTCGCGGCATGCACGTGACTCTTGTACGTCATCGTTGCGCCGCCGCCGTCGGCCGTGACTGCTCTTACCCTGTACGCTCAGCCTGCCGCGCAAAACGTACCGTTGCCCATTTCCCTCTTGGCTGAACGCTACGACGTTATCACATGATTGTCATCGGCCAATTGGGCCGGCGTTGCGTTTCCCTCAGCGGCTTTGATCCGTCCGAACGACGCCCCGATTTTCTGCGGGGTGGCCGAGATAGACGTCCATCTGCTGGCCGACGTACACCGGATGCTCCGGTCGGTTTTTGAAGGCGTAAATGATCTGCAGCACGCGCGTGTCGACCCGTTCCAGGCTGCTGCCCGTGAGCGAAACTTTCGGAACCACGTACGGCTCGATCCGTACAAACTCCAATTCAATCGGATGGGATGCGTCGCCTTTGATGTAACCCACGGCCTGGCAGCCGGCGGTGACGCGCGGCGCCAAGTGCTCATCCACATCGGCTCGTACCTGGACTTCATCGATGTGTCCCAGCACGATCGGCGAGCGCGTGGTAGTCGGTGAGACGTACTCGCCCGCATGCACGTTGACCTGCAGGATTGTTCCGGCAATGGGTGAGCGAACGACGAGCCGGTCGAGGAGTGTTTGGGTCTGTGCGACACTGGCCCGGGCGGCCGCAACTTGCGCCTCGGCAATCGCGGCATCGTTACCTCGCGTCTCCACCTCTTCCTCGCTGACGGCCCGCTGAGCGATCAGTCTCTGCAGACGTTGTGACTGAGCCTGGGCGCGGCGCAGAGTTGCCTCGGCCACCGCGACGTTGGCCTGTTGAGTCGACAACAGCGCGTGCAGTTCGCGGTCATCAAGTTTCAACAGCGGCTGACCAGCTTCGACACGATCCCACACTTCCACGAGCACTTCCGTCACCAGGCCCGGAACCGGTACACCGATGTTCGTGTTCTCGCGACGCGCCTCGACGAGTCCCGAGGCGGCGATCGGACAACTGGCCGGCTTAACGGGAGGTGCCACTGGCGGAGGCAGAACCGGTTCGTTGGCCCGCAGTCGGATGACGAGCGCCACAGCCGCGCTGATTCCCAGCAGCGCCAAATAGAACGATATCTTGCGGAAAGCAATCATGAGTCATCTCTCGTTACAGGTTGCTGGTCAATCGGCCCGCATCGCCCCTGGTACGAATCAGAAGAATGATCTCCATCAAGATGCGGCCGTTCGGGCAGGAATTCCCTGTGCGGCATGTGCCGCAGCAATCTCGGCCGGTGATCCGAGCACATGGCGGATCGTGCCGTCCTCCATCTCGGCCATCCGATCGGCATACCGATACGTCCGGTTGTCGTGCGTGACGATGATCACGCAGCGATGAGGATCGCAGGCAATGTCGCGCAGGATGTCCATCACCTGGCGACCATTCTCACTGTCGAGCGACGAAGTGGGTTCGTCGCAGATGACCAGTGGTGGGTCGTGGACCAGCGCCCGGGCAATCGCCACACGCTGTTGCTGCCCACCCGACAGTTTGCTGGGCCGCGACTCGGTCTTGTCAGAGAGTCCCACGCGGTCCAGAATCTCCCGGGCACGCCGCTCGGCCGCGCCCGGCCGCAGGCCCTGGATCAGGAGCGGCACCGAGACGTTCTCGGCAATGGTCAGTGTGGGAATCAGATTGAACTGCTGGAAGATGAAGCCGAGATGATGCGCACGAAAACGGGTCACCTGGCCTGCCCGCATCCGATCGATACGCTGACCGAGCACCTCCACTTGGCCCGCGTCCGCGTGCATCGTACCGGCAATGATGCTCAACAACGTCGTCTTGCCGCACCCCGAAGGGCCAACCAGCATTAACATCTCGCCACGTCGAGCCTCCAACGCCGCTCCACGCAACACGGGAGTCCGTGAGGTCCCTTCCCCGAACGCCTTCTCGATGCCGAGCACCCGGATGGCCGACGCCGCGGCGGACCACTCGTTGAGCTGCATATCACATGCTCCTCGTTCACCCTGGCGAATCAGCGGAAGACCACCGCGGGCTCCAGCCGGACAATCCGCCAGATGCCCAGCACGGCAGCCAAGACGGAAATCAGCAGTACCGCCACGAGCGAAGCGACTGGGATCTGCCAGAGCAGCAGGAACGGCACCTTGCCCAAGTGCAACACCATCGTCCCCACCGCGCAAACGATCCCCAATCCGATTCCAAAACCAATCAGACCCACCGCCAGCGACTGCACGATGAGCATGACGCAGAGCGTCATGGTGCTGGCCCCCATGGCCTTGAGCGCAGCCAAGTTGCGGGAGTTCTCCAACACGAACGAGTAAAAGGTCTGGCCCGAGATGGCAATCCCCACGACCAGGCCGATCATCACGATTAAACCCACGTTGATCGGAATCCCCGTGTTGCGTACATACCACCAGATGGTTGACCACATGAACTCGCTGCGCGTATACGCCCGCAGGCCCGTTTCACGCTCGATGCGACGCGCCAATTCAAGAGGTGTCACCCCTGCCGCCGGCTCCACGAGTACGAAACTCAACAGTTTCCGCTGCCCCGGCACATAACTGGCAATCCGATCGTACGTTGTAAACACGAACGGGCCGCCAGTGAATGAACGCTGCGTGCGACAGATGCCAACGATCCGGGCCTCTCGATCGTTGATCTCAAAACTCTCGCCAACCCCCACCGGCACGCCACGCTTCTGAGTGAACTGCTCCACGCCGAACTGATCGATGATGACCGTATTGGGAAGTCGCAAATCCTCTAACGACCCTTCGATCATCTCCGCCGGTGCACCCGCCAGCGTCGTCGCATCCAGGCCGACCAGTGTGACAAACTTGAACGTGCCATCCACCAGTCGCGCCTGGTTGTAACCCTGATACAGGGCAGCCGCCCAGGCCACGCCGTCAACCGAACGCACACGCAACAAGTCCGTGTCGCGCAGCGGCTTGCTGTCGTTCACCTGCTCTACCTTCGGATCGCTCACCCACACATGCGCTCGAATGTTCCGCAAAGGGGAATAGGTCCATGACATAATGCCACAGAACAACGCCGCACCCTGCGTCATCAACAACGTGGCAAACGTGATGCCGCTGATCAGCATCAGGTACTTGGCGTGATCCCCAAAGAGCATCTTCAGCGCCAGACGAAGCATCGCGTTCAGTGCTCCTGCTCAGTGGAACTGGATGTATCGCCGCCGGCGCCGGCGAGTGCCGTGATCCCCGCGGCGCCGTAACGAACGAGTGCCTGTAACATCTCCTCGTCGTCCGGCATACCTCCGATCATCGGCCCCAACGACTGCAATCGAGCACGTGAGGCCAGTAGATTCACCATCGCCCCGGCAAAGAACATCATCCCCATCAGAATGCAGCGACGGGGCAGGTCGGGCCGCGCTTGCGAAATGGCGAGCCCGAACCGTTTGGCCACCGGCAACAGCTCGTTCTCGAACAACGGGATCGCGACACTGTCCACCTCCATCAAGACGCGCGCGAGCAGTCGGCGCAGCGGCTCGCTCTGCCCAGGACTGACGCTGACCTCAAAAAAAGGCCGGGCCAGGGCATCCAACAGATCCTCCAGCCGGGGCGCGCCGTCCGCGGCCCGAGCGAGTATGGCGTCGAGCAATTCCAGACGCCGCGCATTGATCGGTCGCAGTCGGCGAGCCAGGACCTCGACAAACAACTGCTCTTTGGATCCGAAGTGGTAGTTCACCGCCGCCAGATTCGTGCCTGCCGCCTGGGTGAGCTGCCGCAGTGAGACGCCGTGAAACCCATGGGCCGCATAAAGCGTCTCGGCGGTGTCGAGCAGCGTTTCGCGTGGCGACCTGGTCGCGGACGTAACTTCCGGGAGTGAGGGATTGTTGTGTGTCATACAAACGTATGTATAAAACAAACGATCGTTTTATTCAAGGGCCTTGTTCAAGGAAACGGGCCATTTATTCCAAAGGTGGGGTGCGAAGCTGGCAGTGGGCTCCAGTCATCTGAGAATTGCTTCAGGACTTGATGGCTGCTGGCTTCGACGCGATCCCGAAAGGAAAAGGGGAGGGTACATTTCAGCCGACACGGAGCACCGCCTGAGCAAGCGGCCACTCGAAAGGCCGATCAGGCCGCGGCACGCACGTGACTCGTGTACGTCATCGTCGCGACGACGTCGGTCGTGACGGCTTCTGCACAGCGCGCTGAGCCGGCCGCGCAAAATGGTACCGCTCCCCATTTCTTTTTCCATCCAACAAAACGTTTTTCCGAGTCAACAACTCGTTGGCCTGCCCGACGGATGGAGCGACCCGTTACGATTGCCAGATCCCGAGCTATTCGGTGCCGATGGAGATGTCGCGTCAAAGAAGGAGCGATTGAGTTTCAAGGACATGCAGACGAGTCGAAGGGGTTAGCGGTGTTCGGGAAGTCGTCTTGCTTACCGATTGACAACTAGGCCGAGGCGAAATTGACTTGTACGGAAATATGCCGTACAATGAATCTCAGCCATAAGGAGTCCATGATGGCCACCGCAAACACCTCCCTTAAGTCAGCTAGAATCGAGACACGGGTTTCTCAAGAGCAGAAAGAACTGATTGAACGAGCCGCGGCATTCAGCGGTCGTACTGTCTCGGATTTCGTTCTCGCTCATGTTGAGGTCGCCGCCAAGAAAGTCATCGAAGAGCATGAGAAGCTGCACCTTGACCAAGCTCAAAGCCGGATTCTCGTCGACGCATTGTTGACGCCAAAGAAGCCGAATAGGAAGCTGAAGCTTGCCATGGATAAGTATCGCAAGCGGGTCGAAAGTCGATGAGCGACTATGTTTGTGAACCTCTTGGCAATCAGCATGATCGAACGCATTTTGATTGTGGTGTGTCGGTTCTCAACGATTATCTTGCCAAGTACGCGAAGCAAGATGTGAAACGCAAAGCATCAGCCGTTTTTGTGCTTGTTGATCGCTCTGATCCCAAGCGAATCATTGGCTTCTATACTCTCTGCGCAACATCCGTTGCGCTTTCTGAGTTGCCGGAAGAGGTGACCAAGGAGCTGCCTCGCTATCCAGAGATTCCCGCAATCCTTGTGGGAAGACTGGCTCGAGACGTTAACTACCCTGGCGTTGGCGAACTGCTTCTATCCGATGCAATCGCACGATGTGTTCGTGTGGCAAGTGAGATTGCGGCGAGCCTGATTGTGGTGGACTCCAAAGGTGATGCGGCCACCCATTTCTATGAGAAATTCGGTTTTATCTCGCTACCGAAGTTCGCCGATCGGATGTTTCTGCCAATGCAGACGGCGGAGAAGCTGTAAGGCTATGAATGTCAGTACAGGCAAACTCCAAATCGCTCAATTCGCCAGTGCGAACAAGTGGCGCGCATTTCCGTCGATTTCGGACAAGCTCGTTCGACGATCCATAGACGGCGGCAAACAGCCACCCCCATGGAGAAACATTCCCTGTCACTATGGATCTAAGCCCAAGAAGGGGTGTGGTCACGGGAGGAACACGGGCCGGCGATTCAGAGATCGATCTCCGTTGGTCGGGAGATGGCCGACAGCCTGCCGCGCGAAAATGTACCACTCCCCATTGCTTTCCCAGCGTGTACTGCTTCAGGCTCCCAACGTCGACGCGCCCGGGGGAAGAATAATCCTCGCTCCAGATCACTGTTCCCAAGCCGGCGGACCGGCAAGACACTATAGATCCAGCAGCAGGCGTAGCTTGCCGTCAACTTCTCTGGACGCGGCAGCCGAGAGAACGCCGAGACGGCGAACGATACTCCGCCCGTGAATCGTGGCCAACTTATGCAAGCGGAGCACAGACTTGGTCTTGAGATTTGTGGAAGCATGTTCTGCCGACACCGGGTCGAGCAAGATGTCAGAAGGCAGAAAAGTCGGCGGAATGACCGACGAGATATATGCCACCAGAACTTCGGGCACGCTGCCGACCGGGCCGGTAGGCAACAGAACGGGACGTAACTTCATACCGGCACTGCCCCCAAAGGGAAAGTCGGCCAAGAAAATCTCGTCAGGATTCATCGACCGGCTCTCCATCCGCCAGCGTGTAGATGTCCTGGCGGGGATCGCTCAGCTCATCATCCCACTGGGCGGCTACCCCCTCGGTCCACGCATCACCCGCTTCGTCCTCCTGAGTCGTGGGAATAATCAAGATCGTGATCGGGCCGGGAGGGATTGTGGAAGGTACCTCGGCGGAAAGCTGGTGGTTCTCGTCGACGTTTCCAGTTACTTTGACCGCATTCATGATCTTGTTCCAGTTACCAACGCCTTTTCACAATCTGCCCATAGCCAATCTACAGCACTGTTCCCAGGCAGTCCAGCACGACGCGAGGCATCAGGAATCGTGAAACTAGGAAATCATCTCTGCCCTATGCATGTCAGTACAGACAAACTCCAAGTCGCTCAATCTGCCAGCGCGAACAAATGGCGCGCATTTGGGTCGATTTCGAAGAAGCTCGTTCGACTACCCACAGACAACGGCAAACAACGACCCGAATGGAGAAACAACCCATGTCTGATTCATCAAATACCGTCCGACTCCACCGCGTGCTCCGAGCTCCGGTTGAACGTGTCTACAAGGCGTTTCTCGATCCCGACGCTTTGTGTCGGTGGCTGCCGCCATACGGCTATCTGGGGAAAATCGACCGGATCGCCCCGTCCCTCTCTAACCCCCACGAGCTCCGCTCGTGGGTGTATTAGATGGTGAGCTACGGCGCCCCGCTCGCCCCCTCTCTCCCTGACCCCCACGAGCTCCGCTCGTGCGGTGAATCAGATGGTGAGCTACGGCGCCGCTCGCCCCCTCCCCCGCCAGACCCCCACGAGCTCCGCTCGTGCGGTGAATCAGATGGTGAGCTACGGCGCCGCCAAGCATTCAAGCTTGGCACGATCCTGGACAATCCACGTTGTTGGCCTTGTTGTCAGGGCGGATCGTGACCGCCCGGATGCAACGGGTGGCAGCGCAGCAGGCGGCGGAGCCCCTTCCAGGTTCCACGCCACGGCCCATACTTCTGCACGGCCTCAATGAAATATGCGCTACAGCTAGGTGTGAATCGACAACTACCGCCCAGCAGTGGGCTGAGTACAGCCTGGTAGCATCTGACGCCAAGTATCAGGACCCAGGCGCACGCCTGGCTCAAGCGTTTGATGAGGGGTCTCATGGTCGCTGTCGCCGCAGTTGGCTCTGCAGACGCCGTGCCAGTTGAGGTAGCGAGCGTGCCACATCACGATAGTTAGGGACGGCCCCGCGACGCGGTCGAACGACCAAGTCCAGCCCGGACGGCATCTCATGCTGATGGCGCCGAAAAGCTTCTCGGATGAGACGCTTCCAACGGTTTCGCACCACGGCACAACCGATGCGGCGTGACACCGACAGCCCGATTCGACTGATGGAAAGACAATTGAACCGGCCTTGAACAACCAGCACCTGATCGGCAGCATAGACATTCTGGTGATAGACTCGATCAAAATCGGTTTGCCGTCGGATGCGTTGTGCGCGCAGGAAGCGGTACTGTCGCTCGGGCACGTCACTACTCCAGATCACTCATCAGGTTCAGCAGGTTCAGGCTTCGACAAGGGTTGCGACGCCCAATCCTCCCCTCGTGCACGATAGTCAACCCGCGTGGCTGACCGATCTTCGCGGCGCAACGATCGGCGTCCGACCCTTAGAGCCAGCCAGCAGAGCACCACCAGCGAAACACCACCGATGGTCAGCAGGATCAGTCCGCCGAGCAATCGAACGCGTTCGACCGGGGGCAACTTGCTCAGTTGTGATTGTGCGATCACCACCAAGACCCCCTCGGCGATGCATGCTGCCGCGCGCGTTACCATCGCAATTCCGCCCGGGGATTGAGTGGATAGCGTCGATCGAGCTCGCGAATCTGTTCGAGCGTTTCGTCGTCCAGTTCTTTCGGCAGCACAATGCGGATCTCGGCATAGAGATCTCCGGCTGGCCCCTTGTCCGATACCACCCCGAGCCCTTTGGCTCGCAGACGCTTCCCACCGGATGTACCAGGAGGAATGGTCAAGGTAATCGTCCCTTGCGGTGTCGGAACATCGATTTTCGCCCCTAACGCCGCCTCGGCCAACGTAACCGGAACGGAGACCTCCAGATTGCTCCCGCGCCGCCGGAAGAAGGGGTGCGCCGCGACGCGGATCTTCAGCAGGATATCGCCCGGCTTGCCCCCTCCGTCAGCTGCCTCGCCCTGGCCGCGCAACCGAATCTTCTTGCCATCCTCGATCCCCGCAGGAATCTTGACCGAGATCGTCTCGACCTTCCCTCCCGGGCGACGCAGCGAAAGCGCTGCCTCGCCACCAGTAATGGCCGTTTGAAACGGGACCTCCAATTCGTGTTCCAGATCGGCACCCCGCGGCACCCTGGTCCGTCGCCCCTGAGCCCGTCCGCCCGTGAACTGTCGGAAGATGTCGGCAAATCCTTCGGAGCCGCGTCCCCCAAACAACTGACTGAAATCGACCTCTTCGAATCCCGCCCCCGCTCCCCCCGGTTGAGAATGGAAAGGACCGCTCCCCGGTCTCCCCCCAGCCGCATGGAATGAGCTTCCGTAGCGATCATACATCTCCCTCTTCTCGGGATCGCTCAGCACGTCGTACGCCTCCTGCACGCGCTGAAAACGCTCCTTCGCATTCGAGTCACCAGGATTCATATCGGGGTGGTACTTCCTGGCCAGCTTTCGATAAGCTCGTTGAATGTCGGACGCCGAAGCGTCGCGTTTGACACCGAGGGTCTTGTAGTAGTCTTCTTCCATGTGCTGATCACATCATTCGCCGGCGTTCACTTCTTCTTACGCAGACCACCGCCCCCTTGCCGGGTCAGTTCAGTCATTCCCGGCCCTCGGGCAGGCCCTCTCACTCGGTTCGCGCCGACATGGTCCTCACGATTCTTGATGTCGACACGAATCGTCTTCATTCTAGACATCCAGGTCGCCCCCCTTCAAGCGGCGTCGCGTCTGGTACACTGAAGCAGGCGACCAGCGTGGACTCGCAGCGAATCAAACGCCCGGGCCCGACGCCCCGGCTTCGTTCGCCCATGGATACCATTCTCCGGCGGCTCGATTGCACATGGAGCCTGGCGCCTCAACGCCACAAAACTCATCATGCTGTTTAATCCAATTCCCCAGAAAGCTTGGCAAACACTCATGACACGTTGGCAGTACTGCCGTCGGCGGAGCCGAGGTGCACAGCGGCCCTTTGGGGTTCAACAGGTTGGTGATCGGTGTTCCGGCAAGAGCCGTTCAGCGGGGTGTTCTGCCTCTGGCCGGCTTGGTCGTCCACTGCCGATATTCGCGGCGGCGTGCGTCATCATTCTCGGTTACCTGCCAGCCGGTCCGCTCGGCGCAGCGGACCGGAAAGGTCAGATCGAAGTGCGGGTGACCGACGAAGACACCGGCCAGTTGATCGGTGTCAACATGTTCCTTAAAGACGCCGGCGGGCGATCGAGGTCGGTTCCCAAGCTCCCGTTCTGGAACGACCATTTCGCGATGGATGGAACGGTCGTGCTCAACCTCCCGCCGGGCAAGTACACGTTCGAGTTGGAACGAGGGCCGGAATACCCGTTGCGGAGCGGCAACTTCGAGATCACGCGCGGGGCCAAGGACGTGCAGAACGTCTCGATGCGGCGGTTCGTCGACATGAAAGAAGAGGGATGGTGGTCGGGCGACTTGCACGTGCACCGACCGCCGGCCGAAATCCCACTGTTGATGAAGGCTCAGGATCTGCACGTAGTTCCGGTCATCACCTGGTGGAACGAACGTAACGCGTGGAAAGACGCTCCCCTCCCCGATCCGCCACTCGTGCAGCTCGATGCCGATAGCTGCTATTATCTGCTGGGCGGCGAGGATGAACGGGAGGGTGGAGCGCTCCTCTATTTCAACTTGCCTCGACCTCTCGATCTTCCTCCGACCGATCAGCGCGAGTACCCGCCCATGTCCGAGTTCCTCGAATTGGCCAAGAGGCAGCCGGGCGCATTCGTGGATATTGAGAAGCCGTTTTGGTGGGATGTTCCGGTGTGGCTCGCGCTGGGACTGGCTGACTCCATCGGCCTGGCCCACAACCACATGCTCCGCGGCGGCATGTTGGACAACGAAGCGTGGGGAAAACCGCGTGATCCTACCTTGTATCCCTCGCCGCGCGGCAATGGCTATTGGAGCCAGGACATCTATTATCACATTCTCAACTGCGGTATCCGGATCCCGCCATCAGCGGGCAGTGCTTCCGGCGTGCTCGATAATCCCGTCGGTTACAACCGTGTCTACGTGTACTGCGGCGAGACATTCAACTACCAGTCCTGGTGGGATGGGCTTCGGCAGGGACGCGTTGTTGTCACCAACGGTCCACTGCTGCGTCCGCGCGTCAATGGCCATCCACCAGGGCATGTGTTCTCTGCTGAGCCAGGCGAAACGGTTGAGCTGAGCGTCGATCTGAATCTTGGTCTGCGCGATCGGGTCGACTATCTGGAGGTCGTCCAGAACGGCAAGGTCGTCCACGAAGTGCGTTTGGAGGAGTATCGTAACCGGAAAGGCTCACTGCCTCCGGTCACGTTTCAGGAGAGCGGCTGGCTACTGGTCCGTGCGGTTTGCGGCAACGGCGAGACATTTCGCTTCGCCTCGACGGGTCCCTATTATGTGCAGATGGGCAACCAGTCGCGGATCAGTCGCGAGTCGGCTCAGTTCTTTCGGGATTGGGTCGAGCAACGGATCGAACGCCTCAAGCTGCCGGATGCTCAACAACAGGCCGCCGCGCTTCGTTACCAGTACCTCGCCCGCGACTTCTGGCAGAAGAAACTAGACCAGGCCAACGCTCCTTGATCCGGGACGCGGCGTGGGCTTCAGGCCCGCGAACGAAGCGGGGGAGGTCCTTGGCCGCGGGAACGTTCCGTGGCAGGACAGCGACGCACTCAAGTGCGTGCTACGTGGCGCGGCGTAGTGGGGGCATCCGCCCACCTATTGAGATCACGGCTCCTTCGATATACTCGCTTCATGAATGCATCCGACTCGTGGCAGACGCTCTACCCCTTCCCCGGCCGCTACCTGGCGCTCGACCAGGTGCGGATGCACTATATTGACACGGGAGCGGGGCAGCCGCTGCTGATGGTGCACGGCAATCCGACCTGGTCCTTTTACTGGCGCAATCTGATCAGCGCGTTTGAAACCAGGCATCGCGTCGTCGCCGTGGACCACATTGGATGCGGCCAGAGCGACAAGCCGCAGGAGTATCGTTATACGCTGGCCCAGCACATTGACAACCTGGTCCAACTGGTGCGAGAGCTGGATCTGCAGCACGTAACTTTGGTGGCGCACGACTGGGGAGGAGCGATTGGACTGGGAACGGCATTGGCGCTGCCGGAACGGTTTGCCGGTATCGTCCTGCTCAACACGGGAGCATTTCCTCCTCCGTCCATTCCGCTGCGCATTCGACTCTGCCGCATTCCCTGGTTGGGCACTTGGGCGATTCGCCGCCTGAATCTTTTTGCGCGCGCCGCCCTGCACATGGCGATGGCCCATCCTCGGCGCCTGGCTGGGCCGGTTCGCGCGGGCCTGCTGGCACCTTATGACAGCTGGCAGCATCGAGTGGCCATCGACCGATTCGTCCAGGATATCCCCGCCTCGCCGCATCATCCGACCTGGAAGACATTGGAAAATATCGAGCGCAACCTTCCTCGGTTGGCAGATCGGCCGGTCCAACTGATCTGGGGGATGCAGGACTGGTGTTTCCGCCCTTCATGCCTGGAACGTTTCGAGCAGATCTTTCCAGCGGCCGAATCGCATCGCTTGGACGACGCGTCACATTATGTCGTGGAGGATGCGCCGGAAGAAGTCATCGCACTTATGGATCCGTTCCTTCAATCGATCTACGGCACCCGCTCAAGACCGCTATGATCAGGTTCTGATTCCTATCAAGACAACCGCTGACATTCTCCTGCTCAGCGGCTACGAGTTCCTGTTGAGCGATAAGCAGCGCAAGAGAGACCTGATGCCATCGCATTCTTCCCCCATCGCCCCAGCAGCCGCGTTGGAGTCGCCACTCTCGATCGGCCAGTGTGCGACCTTGGCCTGCTTGCTGGAAGTCTCCAGTCCCAAACCGGGCAACGTTCATCGCGGAGCCGATTTTGACGACCTGACGTTCGTCGACTTCATGGCCAGCGCGGTGGCCATCGGACCGCCGTTGGAGTCGGCAGCTCATACCAGTGCCGGCATGGCGGCGATTGCGGCGATTCGCGCTACACGAGCTGTTGTCCGCACCAACACGAACCTCGGTACCGTCCTGTTATTAGCCCCCCTGGCCGCCGTCCCCCGCTCGACCACGCTGGAGTCTGGAATCGGCTCCGTCCTGTCTCAGTTGACGGCCCAGGACTCAGCCGCCATTTACGCCGCGATCCGCCTGGCACAGCCCGGCGGTATGGGGACCGTCTCCGAGATGGATGTGGCCGCTGATGCGCCGCACAGCATTCTCGATGCCATGCGGCTGGCTGAATCGCGCGACCTGGTGGCACGCCAGTATGTGAGCGAATTCTCTCTGGTGCTGCAGGAAGTCACTCCGCATTTGATCGCCGGCCCCCAACGGGGCTGGTCCCTGACCGAGACGATCATTCACACGCAGATGCAGCTGCTGAGTCGGTATGGCGACAGCTTGATTGCCCGCAAATGCGGCCCTGAGGTATCGCGGGAAGCGGCCGGCCGAGCGGCCCATGTCCTGGACTCCGGACCGCCAGGTGACAACAATTACCTCGCTGCCTTGAGCGATTTCGATTTCTGGCTGCGCAGCGATCACCACAGTCGCAATCCGGGAACCACAGCCGACCTGCTGGCCGCCGGCCTGTTCGCCGCGTTGCGAGAAGGATTCCTCAGTCCACCTTTTCATTAGAGCCATCGACCATGCCCGAATCGTACCTGGTTCGACTGCAGAAAGAGTACCACGTCTTCAGTGCTGCACATTTCATCACCTTCGACGGAAATATCTGTGAACGTCTGCATGGACACAACTATCGGGTGTGGGCCGAAGTCGAGGGGCCGCTGGACGAGAATCACTACGTGATCGATTTCATCGCCCTCCGAGACGCGCTGAAATCCATCACCGATTCGCTCGACCATCACATGCTCTTGCCGACCTCCCATCCGCTGATTCGAGTTGCGGCCGGCGACGACGAGGTGGAAGTGCGATTCGAGTCACGACGCTGGATGTTCCCTCGCGAAGACTGCGTCTTGCTCCCAGTTTCCAATACCACGGCCGAACTGATTGCCCGATACATCGGCCACCAGCTGCTCGACGAACTGCAACGCCGCGTCGGAATGCGTCCGGCCGTCGTGCGCGTGGGCGTCGACGAAAACCACGATCAGTGGGGCATCTGTGAACTGCGCGGAGAATGAGCGGCGACGACCCGCGCGGGAATCGACAGCCTGGGGGCGAGAGCGGGGATCGTGCGCCCCTGCCCCATGCTCGTGCTCAGCGCAGCGGTGCTATCGCGGTAGGGACCGCCGTCGCCGGCGGCCCCCCGCACAGATCCGTACGTGAACTATTCGCTCATACGGCTCTTGCTCTGAGTCGGGCGTGATGCCGAATACTGGGCCAAGGATGAGTGATCTTGGCTGG
>JBGSHS010000404.1:0-30772 GCA_041752115.1 Pirellulaceae bacterium
CGATCCTCCGCAGGAAAAACTCCCCATCGTTTCTCATGTCACGATGAAACAGGATGTCTCCAGTCCGATTGATCACGCAGGGGTACATCTTCCTTGTGTGCAAGTCGACACCACAATAGAATTCAGTGTGCGGTTTGTAGAAGCGCATTTGGGTCTCCTTCTGGAATAACTGAGCGGTAAGATCTACACCTACCACTTTAGGACAATCGGGAACGATTGAGCCTCATCTGGAAGGGGACCCTTTTCATATGAGTATCAAGGAATGTACAATGTCCAAGTAGAACCACGTCTGGCCGTCACCCCGAATCGCTCGACGGTGGTGGACGCCACGTCTTCTCTTGCTTCTGCAATCTGCGATTCCTTGGTCGATATTCTGCGGTTTTCTCATGGGTGGTTGTCTTGGAGACCGAAGTTGTTTTGGAGACCGGGTGTGTCTTGGAGACCGGGGGTGGCTTGGGGCATTGGCGGCGTGGCGTTCTCGACGAGAACGAGACAGGTGTCGACGGGCAGATCGGACCGCTTCTCCGTGCGTCCGCCAACCCAGCGGATTTCCAGTTCATCGATGCGCGTGGCCGAGCCAAGCCCGAAATGCAGGCGAGTCCCAAAATGGCTCTGGAACGCCCGCCCGCTGTGAACCTCGGCGACCTGCCGCTGTCCTCCGGCAGAAACCCAGACCTGAGCGCCTACTGCGTCACGATTACTCTGTCTACCAACCAGACGCACTTCGCACCAGTGCTGGGGGCCGGGCGAATCATTCCGCAGCACGGTGGGCGCACGCCGCGAATTGTTGATCACCACGTCCAGGTCGCCATCATTGTCGAAATCCTCGAAACATGCCCCGCGTCCTACCGATTCGTGCTGTAGTCCTTCACCCGATGAATCGGTGACATTGACGAATCTTCCGGACTCGTCGTTTCGCAAGACAACGGGCTGAGCGGCATAGGAGGTGCTGTCGTCAAGCTCGTCGATGTTGTCGATCAGGTGGCCGGCGGCGTAGAAAATATCTCGCCGGCCATCGTTGTCGAGGTCAACCAATCCGCAACCCCAGGTAACCTGATTAAAAGAGCCGAGGCCAGCACCGGTCTGCTGAGTCACATCTTCAAAGCGACGCATGTCCACATTGCGATAGAGCGTGGCCAGCTGCCGCTGATAGGAGGTCACAAACAGATCCAGCAGCCCGTCGTTGTCAAAATCGCCGCTGTCGGCACCCATGCTGCCGTGAGCCAGGCCCGCGCCGCTATAGGCGACTCCCGAGACCATGCCCGCTTCCTCGAAGACACCGTGCCCATCATTGAAGAAGACGAAATTCCCCGGCCCGCCGTCGTTCCCGACAAAGACGTCGGTGGCGCCGTCCGCGTCGAAGTCCCCACAGGTGATGCCCATCCCGTAGCCAGGATACCGGGCGATTCCCGATGCTTCGCTCACGTCGGTGAAGGTGTCATCACCGTTGTTGCGGAGCAATACGTTGGGATACATGGGAAAACGTTCGGGTCCGACGTAGATCTCCCGACCACGCAACTGGTTCGTCAGGGACTTTTCGGGTGAGAATTGCAGATAGTTGGAGACGAACAGGTCGAGATCGCCATCCGCCTCGATGTCCAGGAAACACACTCCGGCCCCCACGCGCACGGGGTCGGAAAGTGCTATGACTGTGCCGGCGGATACATCCTCAAACGTACCGTCGCCGTTGTTTCGATACAGAACGTTCTCGGCGAAGTTGCTCACGTACAAGTCAGGATAGCCGTCATTGTTGTAGTCGCCCACCGTGGCGCCCAGGCCATGTCGCGTGTCTCCGACGCCCGCCGCATCGGTGACGTCCACGAACTGCCAATTGCCCACATTGCGGTACAGATGGTTGCGCGGTGCCGCCGCGCCGCCGCTGGCTCCGACCGGGGCACCGTTAACGAAGTAAATGTCGATCAGCCCATCCAGGTCATAGTCGAACGTGGCCAGCCCGGAAGCGACGGTTTCAAGTATGTACCGTTTACCAGTACTGCCATCGGTATGTTGAAACGCGATTCCGCAAGGAGCGGTTACGTCGTGCAGCAGGATCGGGCCCCGCTCGATTTCATCGCGGCTCGAGGATCGCTCACCCCCCTTCCCCCTTCCACGGTCGCTCTTTGCAAGTCGAGCACTTGTGTCGGCGGGTGGGGATTCGAGGGGCGACTTCCCCCGCGCCGACGACGGCCAGTTGCCAGCTTCGTCGGGGGCACGGGAAGCGGATGAGGTGGGGTACTGCGCGTCGGACGACCGAGCTGGCCAATAGGCGATCAGGACCCCGAGCCCGGCGAGGCCTGATACGGTCACAGCAAGCAGGAACCAACGGTTCAACCAGTCGAACGGACGCGACATTGATTTCTCGAGCGGATACTGTCTCCCGGCGACTCGGCGACCTTGTGACGCGCGACGCAAGACTCTGTGGTGCACCACAAACTGGCGGGAGCGTGCAACGTGAGCCGAGCCGGCCTCGTGCCAGAGGGCAGGCAGTCATCGGGAGGACCAACAGGAGGTGAAATCGGGAGGAGAGTAACCAAGGACCCCGAACTCCGGACGGCGGAGCGCCCCCGTCCCACCGCCGCTGGCTCTTCTCCGAGAGCCATTCCCAACGAGTCACTTGCCGAGAGCCCGGTCAACAAGACCGGGTCGTTGCCCGCCCCCCCATTCTTCGCCACTCTGGTCAGCATACTGTGACGGCGATTATCGGTCAAGAATTGGCCTTGAGCCGGTGGTCCGTGCGTTTGGCAACTAGTCCTCGTCCGTCCCGCTATAATTCAGTTCCGCGGAGTGAAAGAAGGTCATGGGACGGAGTCGGAGCGGGAAGTGAGGGGATGATGCTCAGAAGAACTCGGCAATTGGCGAAAGATCTCTACCATGCCTATCACCAACTGCAGCGCGATCGAGGGACGCAGATGGCCGCGGCCGTGGCGTACTATATGGCCGTCTCGTTTTTTCCGCTGCTGTTGGTACTCATCTCGCTGACAGGTTTCGTCCTGCGTTTCACGGGCTGGGGGCAGGACGCGCAGCAGCGGCTGATCGACCTGATTGCGGATCAGTCTGCATCGACTCTGGCTCAGCAGGTCGAGGCGGTGTTAGCCAACGTCCAGGACAACGCCGCGGTCGGTGGTCCGGTCGGGCTCTTGACGCTGATACTGGCGGCGATGGCGGTGTTCGTACATTTCGACGATGCGATGGATCGAATCTGGAACGTCCGTCCATCCAGTCGGAGCGGCATCATCGGCTCCGTGCACGGCGTGGTGATCGATCGCCTGCGAGCCTTTGTGATGCTGCTGGGAGTTGCCGCTTTCTTGGTGGCCGGTTTCGCCGCCAGCATGAGCCTGACCATCATCGGCGAGTCAGCGACGGCGTGGCTGCCTCTCCCGGCCGTTCTCTGGGAATTGTTGACGCTGGTTTTCGGTCTGGTGTTGAACGTGCTGCTGTTCATGGTGATCTACAAAATGCTCCCCAAAGTGCCGGTCAACTGGAAGGAGGCAGCGCGTGGGGCGTGTGTGGCGTCTGTTCTGTGGGAAATCGGGCGTCGATTGCTCGCCGCACTGGTTATTGGTTCGAAGTTCAGCGTCTACGGCATCGTGGGTGGATTCATCGCCATCATGCTCTGGATGTTCTATGCCACGATGATTCTGTTCCTGGGAGCGGAGTTCATCCAGGTGGGGCGGCGACAAGCGATCAAGCAGACCGGCGGCGCTGGAACGGTCTACGTCGAATAGCAATGGTCCAATAGCAGTGCCTGCCCCAGGCCAAAGCCGGTCGCGCTGTAGCTTTTTGTTCCTGGACCGCCGCGGGCCCATCCAGGTCAGGGACGTGAAAGGTCAGGGACGTGAAAGGTCAGCGACGTGAAAGCTCAGCGACGTGAAAGCTCAGCGACGATCGTGCTGGTCGCAGTTGGGGGTTTGTTCCTCAGGTAGGACAATGTTTCAGGGACCATTCACGTCTTAACCGCGGATACATTCGACAGCCACAGGGTCGCCGCGCGCACTGTGTCGATGCGCTGCCCGTCGACCACTTGACGGAACAACTCAGATGTCTGGGCTATTGCGTACAACCGCTACGCGGTAAAGAGGTGAGCCGTTCCAGGAATGGTTCACCCAGGGAACCGGATCCACGACGATCACCTGGGCCATTCTTCCCGGCCTTTGATCTTTCCACATCCAGGGTATTTCGGCATCTACGACCTGGATTACTTGCCGTCGAGCAACCAACGGATAGCCGCTTGGGTTACCGCGGCCGCGCTGCGCAGGCCTAGTTTTCGCTTGATGCGTTGGCGATGGGTGTCGATGGTATGACGACTCAGATGCAGCTGTTCGGCCATCTGGGCTGCGGTCAGACCCTCGCCGATGAGCCGAAACACCTGGAGTTCCCGGTCGGAGAGCGACGCGATCGGGGAACTGTGCAGTGACTGATGGGTTCCTACGGCCTGCCCCAGGATCGTTTGGGCCATTTCATCGCTCAGGGCAATCTTGCCGCGCGCGACCCGTTCAATGGCCGCGATGATCTGATGGGTGTTCTGTTCTTTGTTGACGTAGCCCAACGCACCAGCGTTGAGCGCACGCTGAGCGTAGTATTCTTCCGGATGCACCGACCAGACCAGGATGCCAATCGAATCGTCATGGTCTCGGATCCGCCGGACCAGATCCAGTCCGTCGCTGGTCTTGAGCTGAATGTCGACGACAACGACATCCGGGCGGTGCGCGGCAACCAAGAGCATTGCCTCCGCACAATCGACTGCTTCGCCCACCACTTCCATCCCCTCTTGCCCGCCGATTCGCGCGGCCAAGCCTTCGCGGACGACTGGGTGATCGTCGACGATCAATACCCTGGTCGACATCGTGTGACGGCCTGGCGGTTGACGCATGATGTCAGGGTCGAGGGAGGCGTTTCGTACTGAATCAAGCAACTTGGTATTCATGAGGTATTCAGAGCGATAAAGTGTCGCAAGGCAAGGTCAACCATCTCGCAGCCAACAATCGCTGCCCAACAATCGCGTGACGATCCTCGGACGTCTGTGACCACGTTTTGTGGGCGCTATCTTATCGCGAGTTACGCTGTTGGGGGAATGAGGGGAGCGGTCTATTGAGGCGTGGGGATTTCACCCACTCGTCGCCGGCGTTTGACCAGTTGACTGCACCACTGGGAGTGCGACACCAGGAGTCTCGCGGGTGTTTTCCCCATTCGCTCGTAGCGAAGTTTGCTACGGCCGGTCCAAAGGAAATGGGAATGGACCTTTGTTCTTCTGCGTCGAACAATGGCGTACAGTGGATCGTCGCCGCGACGACTTGACTGGCTGCGACACATTGCCCGGTGCGATACATGGCTCTCTGCAATACGTGGCTCTCTGCGACGACGGTGCAGACGACGTTCGGCTCGATGCCGCCACACCGACTCAGTTGGTTGTCTGGCAGAAAGCAGAAAGGGGAGAGCATCAGGAGCAACTTTGATCTGTGGATGCTTTGTTCGACAGGGAGGTACGTTCGGAGTACCTTACCCAACCTCCACGCGTGGTTGTCACTAGCGGTGCAACTTGTGACAACGTTCGCCACATTGCCGTCGAGTGGTGCGTAGACAGGTACGATGAAGAGTTTTCGGAGAGGATATCCATGAGCGCGATTCAGACTCAGACAACGGAAAGTCAACGCGGTGGCAGATTAAGGTTCGAGAAGATTGTGACATGCTCCGATCTCATGCTGCCCATTTTCGATAAGGCGAGTCGAGCAGCTGAAGTCGATGCAACCGTCTTGATCCGAGGGGAATCGGGAACGGGAAAGGAACTAATCGCGGAAGCCATACACTTGCACAGCCCGCGGCACGCCGGTCCGTACGTGATCGTGAACATGGCTGCTGTTCCGTCTAATCTGATCGAAAGCGAATTGTTCGGCCACATGCCGGGAGCTTTCACCGGCGCGACGGCGAAGCGGCTGGGCCGGTTCGAAACGGCCGACGGCGGCACGCTCTTTATCGACGAAATTGGCGACCTGGCGCTCGAATGCCAGGCGAAGCTGCTGCGCGTCCTCGAGAATCACCGGGTGACGCGGGTCGGGAGCAATGAAGATATCGATACGAACGTGCGTGTGATCGCGGCCACCAATCGCAACCTGGAGAAGATGGTCCGTGAGGGTGATTTTCGTGAGGATCTGTATTACCGCTTGAATGTGGTGTCCATTGCGCTCCCACCGTTGCGAGACCGGCGTGAGGACATCGCCTCGTTGACGCAGCATTTCCTGGCCGAGCTGTCGCGTGTCTACGACCGGCCGGCGCCCGTGATCGACCCACAGCTGATGCAGTGGCTCGTAGCCTATCCATGGCCCGGCAATATTCGTGAGTTGCGGAACTGTGTGGAGAGCATGTTCGTCCTGGCCAAAGCAGCGACGCTCTCGCTGGACGACCTTCCGCCGATGATTCGGCGCGAGCATCGGCGTGGCTGGGCACGCATCGATATCCCGGAAGGACTGACACTGGAAGATGTCGAACGGGCCGTGGTGCAGCAGACGCTCGACCGATGGCATGGAAATCGAACTCGAGCCGCGCGGTCGCTCGGCATCTCCGTTCGCACCTTGCAGCGGCGACTGAAGGAGTGGGGCCACGCGGAGCTGGACCTGTAGTCACTTGTGCAGCTCGTTCCTGGCGCCGACGATCGAGTCGGCGCCAGGAACGAGGATCGCGGGTCTCCGCTTCACCACGGCCCTTCTGACACCGGCGGAACCGCAGAATATCGAACAAGGAATGTCCAATTGCCAAGTGGAAGAATCACGTCGTGCCGTCCCCCGGATCGCTCGATGGCCGCTGGTGCTAGGTCGTCTCTTCCATCTGCCGCTGCCGGTTGGATCTTCGGCGGACTCCTGTCGAATACTGCGTCGGAAGTCCAGAATGCACGGCCTGCCCTGCTGGCCGTGCCATGTGGCAGAGCGGAGCGAAGGTCGGACGCTGGCCGAAAGGGCCGTCGGGGGACCTATCCGGTGCGCATCAGTGCGTCGCGGAGGTCGTGCAGCGAGACACGACAATTCAGATAAGAGACGCTTGGCTGTGACAGCCACACACGCTCGGCCACAGCCGATCCCGGACTGCTTCCGAAGAGGTCGGTGAGCGAGTGCGACGCAATAGCCGGGTCGGAGCATTCTGGCACACCGATTGCACGTCGTATCGCAGAATGTTTGTGAGTCACGAATGGAGCCACGTGGGATCAAACGGTGCGACTTGCGCCTGCGGCTCGAGCAGGACGTGGGTGAAGGTGGTGGACCGATGGTGCGTGCGGCGTCCGTTGTAGGCGCAAGTGCGAATTGTGATTGCGCCTGGCTCTTCCAGTCTGGTCGCCCGGCCCGTTCAGGTCCCCGCGGCGCGACAGGCTGGGCGTAGCGGATCCGAACCGGCCCAGGGCTGATGCCCCCTGCTCCGTTCGCTTCACTTCTTTGACACGATACTCCTGACCTGATGCCTCCCCTTGGGAGTCAACCGCAGAGAACAACCGCATGGCGAACGTTACGGACGAGTTGACGAGGGCTGATACAAACCTCATGAGGGGTTCCCGAAACCTGACGCATCTGGATGGAATTGCCCATCCGCTATATCCCGCCACACTGGGGGCCACCTATCTGGGAGATGGGCGTAGTCGCTTTCTTGTGTGGGCGCCGCGGGCGCGGAGCGTGTCGGTCGTGCTGTTGGATGAAGCGAGCCGGCAGGTGCCGATGGTTCCGCTGGAACGCGGCTATCATGAAGCGACGGTCGAGCTGGCTCCGCCAGGGACACGTTACTTCTACCGTCTGGACGACCAGTGGGATCGTCCTGATCCGGCATCTCGGTTTCAGCCTGAGGGTGTCCATCAGGCTTCGGCCGTGGTCGATCCCGATTTTCCATGGGAGGATGGCGCATGGCACGGAATTCCGCTGGGGCAGTACATCACCTATGAGCTGCACGTCGGTACGTACTCGGCCGCCGGGACGTTTGAGGCCATCGTGCCCTACCTGGACGAACTGCTGAACCTGGGAATCACGGCGATTGAGTTGATGCCGGTAGCCCAGTTCCCGGGCGAACGGAATTGGGGTTATGACGGAGTACATCCCTTCGCGGTGCAGAATTCCTATGGTGGTCCCCACGGGTTGAAGTGTCTGGTGAATGCGTGTCATGTGCGCGGGTTGGCCGTGGTCATGGACGTGGTTTACAACCATGTAGGCCCGGAAGGAAACTACCTGAGCGAATTCGGTCCGTATTTCACGGACCGCCACCGAACACCGTGGGGCGCCGCCATCAACTATGATGGAGCTGACAGCGATGAAGTGCGGCGTTACTTCATCGAGAACGCGCTCTATTGGATCCGCGAGTTTCACATGGATGCGCTGCGTCTGGACGCGGTGCACGCGATCTACGACTATTCGGCGTTCCCGTTCCTGCAGGAGTTGGCCGACGCGGTGCGTCAGGAGGGGGAGCGACTGAACCGTCGGGTCTACACGGTGGCCGAGAGCAGTTTGAATGATGCGCGGCTGGTGCGCAGCGCGGCACAGGGGGGCTTGGGGGTCGATGCCCAGTGGTGTGATGACCTCCATCATGCCGTGCATACGGCGTTAACAGGAGAGCGGCACGGGTACTATGCGGATTTCCTGGGCGTTGCGGATGTCATCAAGATGTATCGTGACGGATTCGTCCTGGACGGACGCTACTCGGTCTTCCACCAGCGGCGTCACGGCAACTCGGCACTCGACCTCGATCCTGCTCAGCTGGTCGTTTGCGCTCAGAACCACGATCAGATCGGAAACCGGATGTTGGGCGAGCGTTTGACGGAGCTGGTTCCTTTCGAAGCCTTGAAGCTCTCTGCCGGCGCCGTGATTCTATCGCCTTACCAGCCGCTGTTGTTCATGGGAGAAGAGTACGGTGAGACGGCTCGCTTTCCGTATTTCGTCAGTCATCTTGATGCCGAGTTGATTGCGGCCGTGCGACGCGGACGCAAGGAAGAGTTTGCGCAGTTTCAGTGGAGCGAGGAGCCCCTCGACCCCGCCGATGAGGCGACGATGCAGCGGGCCCGACTGAACCACGATTTGCGCCATCGGGGAACTCATCATGCTCTGTGGAACTTCTACCGCGAGTTGATCCGGCTGCGCAAGTCACTCGCAGCGTTGGCCATGGCCGATCGCTGCAGAATGGAGTTGCTCATTTTGAGGCCGGACGCGACGTTCGCTTTGCGGCGATGGGCGGCGGACGCGGAGTGTGTCACGGTTTTTCATTTTGGCAGCGACACCACGACGGTCACCCTGCCGCTCTCGTCGGGCAGCTGGACTTTGTTGCTCGACTCGGCCGCGGAATGTTGGGGAGGAAGTGGGAGTCATCTCCCCGAACGCCTTGCCTACTGCGGCGAGGCCACCCTGACGCTCGCCCCCTATTCGCTGATCGTCTTGGCGAAACACAATCCCGGTGCTGGTCCGACCCATGGAGCGGTGTGATGGAACGGTATGTCTGCATTCATGGCCATTTCTATCAGCCACCGCGGGAAAACCCCTGGCTGGAGTTCGTCGAGTTGCAGGATTCCGCGTATCCGTACCACGACTGGAATGCACGTGTGACGGCGGAATGCTATGCGCCCAATGCCACGTCGCGGATCATGGACGAGGAAGGACGCATCGCCGAGATCGTGAACAATTACGCCCGCATCAGTTTCAACTTCGGTCCGACGCTCCTTGCCTGGTTGGCGCACGCCGCACCCGACGTGATAGCGGCTCTGCAGCAGGCTGACCAGGAGAGTCAGGAACGCTTCTCCGGGCACGGCTCGGCCATGGCCCAGTGCTACAACCACATGATTATGCCGCTGGCCAACCGTCGCGACAAAATCACTCAGGTCCGATGGGGCATCCACGATTTCCGGCACCACTTTGGCCGCAAGCCGGAAGGCATGTGGTTGCCGGAGACCGCCGTCGACGTGGAGACGCTGGAAATTCTGGCGGAGAATGGCATTCATTTCACGATCCTGTCGCCATTTCAGGCGGGGGAGATCCGAAAACGGGGCGGACGCAACTGGACGAATGCGCGGGGCGGAACCATTGATCCGACCACACCGTACGAACAGCAGTTGCCATCCGGCCGCCGTATCTGCATCTTCTTCTACGATGGGCCGGTGTCGGGCGCGCTCGCCTTTGAGCATCTGCTGCGACGGGGTGAAGACTATGCTTCGCGGCTGTTCGGCGCCTTCTCGGACGATCGCAAGTGGGATCAGCTGGTGCATGTGGCCACCGACGGCGAGTCGTATGGACATCACCACAAGCACGGCGATATGGCGCTGGCGTACGCCTTGCATTACATCGAGAAGAGTGGCACCGCGAAGTTGACCAACTACGGCGAGTATCTCGCACGCCATCGCCGGCTTCCTCACGTGCAGATTGCTGAGAATACGGCGTGGAGCTGTTCCCACGGTGTGGAACGATGGCGGAGCCATTGTGGTTGCAGTACAGGGGGCTATCCTCACTGGAACCAGCATTGGCGGACCGACTTGCGTCGTGCGGTGGACTGGCTGCGAGATACCGTGGCAGGCCCCTTCGAACAGCGCGGGAAGGAGTTGTTCCAAGATCCCTGGGCGGCGCGTGATGACTACATTGCCGTCGTCCTGGACCGCTCGCCGGAGAACATTCGCAGGTTCTTTCACCGGCATGCCGCGCGGGAACTGAATCAGTCGGAGACAGTGACGGCTCTGAAGCTGATGGAGCTGCAGCGGTTTGCCATGTTGATGTACACGAGTTGCGGGTGGTTCTTCGACGAACTGTCGGGCATCGAGACGGTGCAGGTGATTCAATACGCAGGACGCGCGGTGCAGCTGGCAGAAGAGCTGTTCGGAGACTCGATCGAAGGGCCGTTCCGGCAGCGGCTGTCGGAGGCGAAGAGCAATATCCCGGAACACCAGGACGGCCGGTTGATCTATGAAAAATGGGTCAAGCCGGCTCGTATCGGGCTTCCCAAGGTTACTGCTCACTATGCGGCCAGTACGCTGTTCGAGGACTACGACGAGCGGACGCACGTCTACTGTTTCCAAGTCACCCGGCTGGACGAGCTGCGCAAGCGGGAGGGGCGAGCCGGGTTGGTTGTCGGCCAATGTGAAGTGTCCTCCGAGATTACGCGCGAGACGCTGCGGTTCAGCTACCTGTGCGTCCACATGGGGGATCACAATCTGGTGGGCGGTGTGCGCGAGTATCAAGGGGATGAGCGACACGCGGCGATGCGCGCCGACATGCTGGAATCTTTCGGCCGCGTCGATTTTCCGGAGATTGTGCGGCGGCTGGATGTGCATTTTGGCGGTCTGCCGTTCTCACTCACGACGCTCTTTCGGGAGGAGCAGCGTCGTATCGTGGAACTGATTCTGGACGCGTCGCTGCGTCGCGTGAACGATGCCTATCGCCAGCAGTACGAACAGCAGTCGTTGCTGGCCGTTTTCCTGGGAGAGCTGGGGATCTCCATTCCCACGGCCTTGCGCACGACGGCTCAAATGGTGCTCAACGCCGATCTCCATCGCGAGCTGGAAAGAACGCCGATTGACAAGCAGCGTGTCAGTCACCTGCTGGAGGAAGCCAAGACGTGGCAAGTGGATCTGGATACCGCCGGTCTGAGTCATCAGTTGTCATTGGCCTTGGATCGCTCGGCGCTGGTTTTGCGCAGCGAGCAGGACAAACACGAGATGCTCACCGAACTGGAGAACTCGCTCGACGTAGTGGACCTGATGCCGTTTCCTGTCAACTTGATCCAACCGCAGAACATTGTCTACAAGTTGTGGCGACAGACGAGGTCACGGATGCGGGTGGCCGTTCCGGACGATCGAATCCCGCCGTCCTGGGAAGAGCCGCTCAGGGCGGTGGCCCAGCGGTTGCGGATCCGCGTCGACGATTGACACAGACGACGAAGCAGAGAATACCCTCAATGCACGAACATGGTACGCCCATTGCCACCTACCGCCTGCAGCTGAATCGGCACTTTCGTCTGGAAGATGCGCGGAGGCTGGTACCGTACCTGAGTCGGCTGGGAATCACTCACCTCTACAGCTCGCCGATCCTGCGCGCACGCAGTGGCAGCATGCACGGATACGACTCTGTCGATCCGAAGATGATCAATCCGGACTTGGGAGACGAATCCGATTTTCGGTCGTTGGTCACATCGCTCCAAGCTTACGGCATGGGGGTGCTTCTCGATATTGTGCCCAATCACATGGCGGCCAGCAGCGTGGAGAATCCCTATTGGCAGGACGTTCTGATGTTGGGATGGCGCGCGCCGCACGCCAACTGGTTTGACATCGACTGGCGTCAGGCCGATCCCCAGATGTGGGCGCGCGTCCTGGTTCCCGTGCTGGGGGCTCCGTTGTCGCGAGTGCTGGAAGACGACCAGTTGAATGTTGCCTGGCGGGAAGGCCGATTGGCCGTCCGATATTTCGATCATGTGTTTCCACTGGATCCTGTCACCGTTCCGATGGTCTTTCGGTTCGGACTGGAGCAGCTGGACGAGCAGATGTTACCGGCCGAACCGCTGCGGTCGGAGCTGCGATCTCTGCTGGACAAACTCGAGTCACTGCCGCACCGGGCACTGCGGCTACGAGCCAACGTCGATCTGCCGCTGGAAGACATCCAGACATGGCTCTCCCAGTTAGCTCAGATCATCGCGTCGTCTCCTCAGAATCAGCGTTGGGCGGAGGAGACAGCGGCGCAGTTCGGGACGCAGCGCGAGGGGCGACGAAGGCTGCGGACTCTGCTGCAGGCGCAAAACTATCGACTCTTGTATTGGCGACGCGCGGCGCGGGTGATCAACTACCGCCGCTTCTTCGATATCGACGACCTGATCTCCGTGCGGCAAGAGGACCCGCAGGTCTTCGCCGAGACCCATGAAACGCTCGAGCGCTGGATCCGCGATGAATGGCTCGACGGACTGCGGGTGGATCACCTGGATGGCCTGGCCGATCCGCGCGATTACGTGCACCGGCTACGTGAACTGGTCTCCGTCAATAAATCGTCTCGGTATCCGCGGCTGATCTTTGTGGAGAAGATCCTGGCTGCGGACGAGAAACTGCGGACCTGTTGGCCCGTCGATGGCACCACCGGGTACGGATTCATGAATCAGGTCGAATCGCTGTTGATCTCCGCTCCGGGATTCGCCGAGATGGAAGCTGATTACCGTCGCCTGCTCCGGCGCGCGGTCCGCTTTGCCGACTTCGCCCGGTGGGGCAAGCGGCGGGTGTTGCGGCAAGAATTGTCGGCCTACGTGGGCCGGTTGGCCGATCTGCTGGTCCGCCTGGCGCGCGAATCCCAGTTCGTGCAGTGGGCGGCAGAGCGGGTGGGGCAGGCCGAAGCGGGTGGGGCGGGGGCGAGTCCGGCACAAACGGAGACCCTGTCGGGAAGTCGCCTGGCGTACGACGTGACGCGTCTGAAAAAGCGTCACATGGTCGACGCCCTGATCGAAGTGACGGCCGCATTGCCCGTCTATCGGACCTACACCGATCATCGGGCGCAGCTTCATCCGGATGATCGACGATATCTCGAGTTCGCTTTGACTTCCGCTCGCACGTCGCCACGGGCCTCACCGCAGGCCATCGATTTCCTGCAGGACGTGTTGTTGCTGGAGTATTATGACGAACTCCCCGACCACGTGCGTCAGAGATTGCTCAGCTTCATCCAAAGGTTTCAACAGCTCACCGGACCGGCGGCGGCCAAGGGGATTGAGGATACAGCGCTCTATGCCTACGTTCCGCTGGTCTCCCGCAACGAAGTCGGAGGAGCGCCGGACTCGCCGCTCGAGAATGCCGTGGAAACTCTGCACGCCTCCAACTCGGAACGAGCGGCCTTGTACCCCCGCGAAATGTTGTGTGTGACGACGCACGACAGCAAACGCTCAGCGGATGTGCGCGCTCGGCTGGATGTGCTGTCCGAACTACCCCGGCTGTGGAGCGGGTATGTCAGCCGCTGGCGACGACTCAACCGACCTCACCGCAGTCGAGTCCGGGGCAGGTCGGCGCCCGACACGGCGGCTGAATACCTTTTCTATCAGTCCCTGATTGGCATCTGGCCGGCCCCCGATCCGCGTGCATCGGAAGGGGAACTGCCGACCAAGCAGGTCCGCCATCAGCTCCGTGAACGCCTGGAAGATTACATGCTCAAGGCGGTGCGCGAGGCCAAAACGCGTACCCGCTGGGTGGACGGGGACGCGGAGTTCGAAGAAGCGCTCAACCGGTTCGTGCGCGGGTGTCTGGAGGCGGACGAGGCGGGGCGAAGCCCTTTCCTCAACGATATCAATGCGCTGGTGGCGCGGATTGCGCGCGCAGGATTCTGGAATTCACTGGCACGTACCGTGATCCAGTACACTTCCCCCGGTACTCCCGACCTTTACCAGGGTGATGAATTGTGGAATTTTGCTCTGGTGGATCCTGACAATCGGCAAGCGGTCGACTATTCACTGCGACAATGCCTGCTGGATGAAGTCGTGCTGGGAATGGAAACACCTCTCCCGGCTTCTCTGGTGTTTCTGCAGCAGCTGGTGGAGGTCCCGGAGGATGGACGCCTCAAGCTGCATCTGATCCATGCTCTGTTGAGAGCTCGACGAGATTACGCCGAGCTGTTTGCGGGTGGAGACTACCAGCCTTTGCAGGTGGAAGGCCCGCTGCGCGACCATGTGTTCGCCTATGCCCGTACGCGTCATGAACAGGCTGCCATTATCGTGACCACCCGATTCACGACATCGCTCGTCGCTTCGCCGGCGAGTGTGCCAGCGGGTTGGCAGGTATGGGGCGCCGACAACCGGATTGCAATCCCTTCATCGCTGCGCGGTTACGCGTGGCGATCGCTCCTGACTCCCGCTCCGTCGACAGGAGACGCCGCGGCCCATGAGGAGAGCCTGGCGGTGGCCGATGCGCTCGAGCTTCTGCCGGCAGCGGTGCTCCTGGGAGAACCAGCGAAATCGTCGGCTTCGGATGAGTCCGGCACGGACTTTGCGACCTCTGTCAACGCCGTAGAGCAATAGCGTGCCGACGGTTTGCACAGCGAGACCGATCGTACACACTCGATCTTCAAGCGGGTGCTGGGTGCATCCGGTTCAGCGCGGATCAGGACGGTCACATCTCGCGACCGGTGCACTGCTCCCCTCGATTCCAGCCAGTGCTGGCGGACCTTAAGGGGATACTGCTGACCGACGTCAGCGCTGTGGAGCAGTGGTCCCGACTTGCCGTGGGCAGGTGAGTTATGCGAGATAGTCTGGACTGCGCCCGGTTTCCTGGCGGTTTCCTGGGCGAAGGGGGCAGTTGCGGCTGGGGCGTGCGACGGGACGACAGACTGCCGGGTGCGACAGACAGGTTGTCCCTGTCGGCGCTGGCTGGCTGCCGTGGGCACCGCGTGCGACGGCGGGGAGTGGTTGACGGGGGAGTGGGGCAGACCCCGGTGCGACCATGGAGGCAGGCCACGGATGCAGCACGAGGGCGAGAGGTTGGCGGAAGGAGAGTCAGAGGTGAGCGGAAGAGCAACGATGGATTGTCTCAGGCAGCGGCCCGAGGTCAATGCCCCGTCGGATCCGGATCATGGTCGCCGCCGCGTGGCGATTGAGAACGTTCAACCGGTTGTCGACGGCGGACGTTTCCCGATCAAGCGGTGCGTGGGCGAAGAAGTGCGTGTCTCAGCCGACATATTTGCCGACGGCCACGATCGTTTGCGCGCTGTGCTGCAGTACCGTGCCGACGATGAGGAGCATTGGACGGAAGTCCTCCTGCAGCCGCAGGAGAATGATCGGTGGGAAGCCGCTTTCCGCGTGTCGCATCTGCTCCCCTACTGGTACCGCGTGGAGGCCTGGGTGGACCACTTCTTGACGTGGCAATCGCATTTGCGGAAACGGGTGGACGCCCAGCAAGACGTAGCGGTGGAGCTGGTCATCGGTTCGCAACATGTACAGGGCGCCGTCGAACGTGCGCGAGGCGAGGATCGAGATCGGCTGGTGCAGTGGGCCGGCGCTCTGGCTGACTGCGGGCGCGGCGACCGCGTGGAGCTGGCACTGAGCCGACCCGTGAGCGAATTGATGACTCGGTATGCCGATCGATCGCTGTGTACACGCGGCGGACAGGCCTGGCAGGTATGCGTGGAACGGGAAATTGCCGGGTTCAGCGCCTGGTACGAACTGTTCCCGCGCTCGTGCAGTCCCGATCCCAGCCGTCCCGGTACGCTCCGGGATTGTGAACCGTGGATCAAGCGGATTGCACAGTTGGGATTCGACGTGTTGTATCTGCCACCGATCCATCCGATCGGACGCACTGCGCGCAAGGGTGCCAACAACGCCTCAGTCGCAACGCCGGAGGACCCCGGCAGTCCGTGGGCAATTGGGGCTGCCGAGGGGGGGCACAAGTCCGTCCATCCCGAGCTGGGAACTCTGGCCGACTTCCGCTGGCTCGTCGAGACCGCGCGGCGACAGAAAGTGGAGATTGCCCTTGATATTGCTTTTCAATGTTCCCCCGATCATCCCTACGTCCACGAGCATCCCCAGTGGTTTCGACACCGCCCGGACGGGACGATCCAGTACGCAGAGAACCCGCCGAAGAAGTATCAGGACATCTACCCGTTCGACTTCGAGACGGAAGACTGGCCCGCCTTGTGGGAGGAACTCAAGAGCGTAATTGTGTTCTGGATAGAGCAGGGAGTGCGGATCTTCCGGGTCGACAATCCGCACACGAAACCGTTCCGTTTCTGGGAGTGGTTGATTGGGGAGGTGAAACTGGCCTATCCCGATACAGTCTTCCTGTCGGAAGCATTCACGCGCCCACGTGTCAAGTATCGCCTGGCCAAACTGGGCTTCAGCCAGTCCTACACGTACTTCACCTGGCGGAACACGAAGTATGAGCTGACCAGGTATCTGACCCATCTCGTGCACGATGAGGTGCATCAGTACTGCCGGCCCAATCTGTGGCCCAATACGCCCGATATCCTGCCGGAGTATCTTCAATACGGTGGACGGCCTGCTTTTATGACACGGCTCGTCCTGGCCGCCACCTTGAGCGGTAATTACGGCGTTTACGGACTTCCCTTCGAGCAATACGAACAGGCGCCGCGCGAGCCAGGGAGCGAGGAATACCGTGATTCCGAGAAATACCAGGTCCGGCATTGGGACCCGCGTACGCCGGGCAGCCTGGATGCGTTCATGCGACGTCTCAATCAGATCCGTCGCGAAAATCCCGCTCTGCGCAACGACACCAGCCTGCAGTTCCTACCCCTCGATAATGAGCAGATCATCGCGTATGTGAAAATGAGCCATGACGCAGGACGCGATGCTCAACAGGAAATTGCTCAACTGCGGGAGGTCTCGCAGAACCTGATCCTGGTGGTTGTGAATCTGGATCCCTATCACAAGCAGTCGGGATGGGTCGAGCTTCCGCCGGAGTTAATAGGTTCTGATCCGCAGCGTCCCTATCAGGTACACGATTTGTTGGGCGACGGTCGTTATCTCTGGACGGGATCGCGAAACTACATTGAATTGGATCCGCAGGTCACGCCCGGACAAGTTTTCCGGATCCGCCGTCACGTCAGAACCGAACAGCAATTTGAATACTACTTGTAGTCGCTCTGGTGCAATGCTCCCACGGATACATCGCACTCAACTCCGACGCAGCTGGCAACTACGAGGATGGAGTGTCGTGTGTCTTCCATGCTGCCGACTGCCCGGACGGAAGGAAGGATGAACGCAGTGATGTCGTCGATTGTGATGCCAGAGATGGCAGCAAATTACCCTGCGACGCTGCGATCAACCGGGGGGGCGGGACAACTCGCCCGCGATCCGCTGTGGTATCGTCGGGCCATCATGTACGAACTGCACGTCCGCTCGTTCTACGATTCGAACGGCGATGGGATCGGCGATTTTCCTGGCCTCATCGAGAAGCTGGACTACTTGCAGGAACTGGGGGTCACGGCGCTCTGCCTGCTTCCCTTGTACCCGTCGCCACTGAAGGACGACGGCTATGATATCTCGAACTTTCGCCAGGTACACCCGGCCTACGGCACTCGCCGGCAGTTTGCCAGTTTCCTGCGCGAAGCGCACCGTCGAGGCCTGCGCGTGATCATCGATCTGGTGCTTAACCACACGTCCGATCAGCATCCGTGGTTTCAGCGCGCTCGTCGCAGTCCTCCGGGAAGCCGCTGGCGTGAGTTCTATGTGTGGAGTGCGGATCGAAACCGATACTCCGACGCGCGCATCAACTTCCCCGAGTTCGAGACATCCAACTGGACCTGGGATCCCGTGGCGGAGGCCTATTACTGGCACCGGTTCTATCATCATCAGCCTGATCTGAACTACGATTACCCGCCCGTGCGGCAGGCCATGCTACGGGTCGTTGACTTCTGGTTGAGCTTGGGCGTTGATGGCCTTCGACTCAATGCTGTTCCCTATCTCTTCGAACGGCAGGGAACCGACTGCGAGAACCTCCCCGAAACGCACGACTACCTGCAGACACTGCGCAGGCATGTCGATCAAAGGTATTCCCAGCGCGTGTTGGTGGTGGATGCCAATCAGTGGCCCGAAAAGGCGGTGGCGTATTTTGGAGACGGTAATGAGTGCCATTGTGCGACGCATTTTCCCTTGATGCCGCGTTTCTACATGGCCGCGTCGATGGAGGACCGCGGCCCGATCCTGGAAATGCTCGAGCAGACCCCGCCTGCACCAGCTGGTTGCCAGTGGATCGTGTTTCTACGGAACCACGATGAGCTGGCGCTGGAGATGGTGACGGACGAAGAGCGGCTGTCGATGTACCGGCATTATGCCCGTGACCGCCACGCGCGCATTCATCAGGGAATCCGTCGGCGTCTCGCTCCGCTCTGTCAGAACGATCGGCGTCGGATCGAACTCCTCTCCGCCCTCCTTCTCTCGGTACCGGGGACTCCGATGATTTACTACGGGGATGAGATCGGCATGGGAGACAACATCTTTCTGGGAGATCGACACGGCATCCGCACGCCGATGCAGTGGAATGGCGATCGAAATGCTGGCTTCTCTCTGGCCGAGGGGCAGCAGGTCTTTCTGCCCGCTATTCGTGACCCTCGCTTTCACTATGGCGTGGTCAACGTGGCGAACCAGCGGCGTGATCCGGCCTCCTTGTGGTCGTGGATGCGGCAAGCCCTGACGCTCCGCCAACAATCCCCTGCGCTCATGGATGGTTCCCTGCAGCTGTTGACGCCGAAGAATGCCAAGATCCTGGCATTCCTGCGACAATCGGAAGACTCGACCGTGTTGGTTGTGGCCAACCTGGCTCGGCGAGCCCAAGTGGCGGAACTCGAACTGCCGCAGTCGTGCTGGGAACGGGTGCCGGTGGAGATGTTCGGGCAGGAGGCGTTTCCGCTGATCGGTTCCCAACCCTACTACGTCATGCTGCCTCCCTTCGCCTTCTTCTGGTTTCGGCTGCGAGCGTCCCGCGAAGTGAATCAGGCTCACGAAACTCCCTGGGGACATTCGCTGCGCAGCGGGCCGCCGCCGGCTGTGATTCAGCTCGATGGCGACTGGGAGACCGTGTTCCAGCCAGGGAACTGGTCAGCCATCGAGCAGTATCTCCCGAGTTTTCTGGCCACGCGGCGCTGGTATGGCGGCAAGGCTCGACGACTTCGCTCGACTTCCATTACCGAGATGATCGGGACTCGCGTGTTGGTGGAGGGACGCGAAGTTCGTTTGACGCTGATTGAGGTGGAGTTTCACGACGCGGAAACGCAGAGGTACATGATTCCTTTGGGAATCGCCAACGTCTCTCGGCTGCAAAACACTCAGGGCCCCATGGCGGACGCCATCGTTACTCAACTTCGCTCCGCACGTGACAGCGCTGGGGACGACAACGATGCCCACGACAACCGTTTCCAGGTGGCGGCACTCTACGATGTGTTTGGCGAACCAGAGGTAAGTCACGGACTCCTCACGTTGATCGCGGCCAGGCGGCAGCATCGCGGTTACGAAGGAACATTACAGCCGCGCATCTGGCAGAGCTACCGTCGCCTCAGGGGCGATCCGTCACAGACCTTGCCGGCCAGGCCGCTCAAGGGCGAGACCAGCAACAGCGGTATTCTGTTGGGGGACCGTCTCATCCTCAAACTGTATCGGCGACTGGATGAAGGAACGAATCCCGAACTGGAAATCGGCGCGTTCTTGTCAGACGAGGTCGGATTTCATCACACACCGCCCGTGGCGGGGGCCGTCGAGTATACAGTCGCCGGTCAGGAACCGGTGACGCTCATGCTGCTGACCGGCCTGGTGCGGAATGAAGGGAGCGGGTGGGAGCATTGCCTGGGGCAGTTGGCTGAATTCCTGGATCGGATTGTTCAGGGAACTACTGGTCAAGGCACGACGCTGCAGGATCCACCCGCCGATACGACGATCCGGTCGCCGTGGGATCAGCCAGGCGAGGAATCGGAGCCGCTGCCTGGCCCGTCCGTCTGGGGCGATTATGGGCACTGGGCCGGCCTGCTGGGACGCCGCACTGCGGAGATGCACCTGGCGTTGGCGTCAGATGCGGGAAACCCGGCTTTTGCGGCGGAAGCGTTTACGAAGCTCTACCAGCGCTCACTGTATCAGAGTCTGCGCAGCCAGGCGAAGCGAGCCATCGAGTTCCTGGGCGAGCGGCTGGATTCTCTGCCGGCGGAGATTCAGGCGTCAGGCCAACGCGTCCTGGCCGCCCGGGATTCTATCCAACAACGTCTGGCGTTGCTGCTGGACGCGAACATCGTGGCGACCCGCATCCGTTGCCACGGCGATTACCATCTCGGGCAGGTCCTCTTCACCGGCACCGATTTTGTGATGATCGATTTTGAAGGGGAGCCTGCCCGCCCGTTGAGCGAGCGGCGGATCAAGACGTCGCCGCTGCGCGATGTGGCGGGCATGCTCCGATCCTTCGACTATGCGAGTCATGCGGCGCGCTCCGATCGCTTCGGTTCCATCGTGCTCCCGGACGAAGAGCGGGCAAAACTCGACGCCTGGCTCCGTTTGTGGAGCGACTGCATGAGCACGATCTACCTGAACACGTATCTGGCGGTTGCCCGGGGTGCCTCCTTTCTCCCCGACCGTCAGGACGACCTGCGGGCGCTGCTAGATGCGTACCTGCTTGATAAGGTACTCTATGAGCTACAGTATGAATTGAACAACCGGCCCCATTGGTCACCTATTCCGCTGGGGGGTCTGCTGCGGCTAGTGCCCGGTGAATGAGAGTTCAGTACCAGGGCGACGATGCAGCAGGTTCCGGTGGCCACGGCAGCTCGTCGAGGACGATACAACTCGATTCCCTCACTTTCCATGGAGCACGATTTGACCATGATCATCCCCAGCCCGGCTCCCTTGACATTGTTCACGGAAAACGACCTCTACTGGTTCAACGAAGGGACGCACCTGCGGCTTTACGACAAGCTCGGTTCTCGTCCCTGGGTGCACGATGGCGTGGAAGGAATCCATTTTGCCGTCTGGGCCCCCAACGCCAGCCGGGTGCATGTCATGGGAGACTTCAACAACTGGTCCAAGAGCAAGGGCCCCTTGCGGCCGCGCGCTCAATCAGGCATCTGGGAAGGTTTCTTCCCCGGGCTCGAGCCGGGAGTCCAGTACAAGTACTACATACACTCGCGTGATCGCGAGTACGCCGTTGCCAAGGCGGATCCTTATGCCTTCCATGCCCAGGTCCCGCCGGAAACCGCCTCCTTCGTCTGGACGCTCGACTACCGATGGCACGATACCGAGTGGATGCAGTCGCGAGCCGGACGGCATACGCCCGACGCGCCGATCTCGATCTATGAAGTGCATTTGGGATCGTGGCTGAGAACCTCGCAGGAGCGGGGACGCTTCGATGGATATCGTGACCTGGCCCCCAAGCTGGCTGACTACGTTCGTGCCCGCGGGTTCACGCACGTCGAGTTCATGCCGCTGATGGAACACCCTTTCTATGGCTCCTGGGGTTACCAGACCACCGGCTATTATGCACCGACCAGTCGCTACGGGACGCCGCAGGATTTGATGTACCTCATCGATCATCTCCACCAGAACGGCATCGGTGTGATTCTCGACTGGGTACCGTCGCATTTCACGACCGATGAGCACGGTTTGGGGTATTTTGACGGCACGCATCTGTATGAACATGCTGATCCGAAGCAGGGGATTCATCCTGATTGGAACAGTTTTGTGTTCAATTACGGCCGGAACGAAGTACGCAGTTTTCTGCTCTCCAACGCCATCTACTGGCTGGACAAGTATCACGTGGACGGGTTGCGAGTGGACGCGGTTGCCTCGATGCTCTATCTCGACTACTCCCGCAAGGCCGGCCAATGGGTTCCCAACCGATATGGCGGCCGTGAGAACCTGGAGGCGATTGACTTCCTGCGCCAGTTCAATCGCGAGGTTTACGGGCTATTCCCGGACGTCATGACGATGGCGGAAGAGTCCACTGCCTGGCCGATGGTCTCTCGCCCGACGTTCGTGGGTGGCCTGGGGTTCGGATTCAAGTGGGACATGGGATGGATGCACGACACGCTGGAGTACATGAGTCTGGATCCGCTCTATCGTCGTTACCACCACGATCGTCTGACCTTCCATGCAATCTATGTTTTCCAGGAGAACTTCGTGATGCCCCTGTCGCACGACGAAGTGGTGCACGGGAAGGGATCGCTGTTAAGCAAGATGCCGGGAGACGACTGGCGTAAGTTTGCCAACCTGCGTCTCCTGCTAGGGTACATGTACACTCAGCCTGGCAAGAAGCTGCTGTTCATGGGGGGAGAGCTGGCACAGTGGCGTGAATGGAGCCATGAAGATCAACTCGATTGGAGTCTGCTGCAGTTCGACACTCACTGCGGCGTCCAGCGCTGGATCGACGACCTGAACCGCGTCTATCGGGATGAACCTTCCTTGCATCGGGGAGACTGTCGCAGTGACGGTTTGGAATGGATTGCCTGCCACGACAGCGACAACAGCGTGCTGGCATACCTGCGTCGCGGCGGAGATGATTGCCCCGATATTATTGTGGTCTGCAACTTCACACCGGTCCCACGACTGAACTATCGCATCGGGGCCACGCGCATGGGGTTCTGGCAGGAGATTCTCAACAGCGACGCGGAGCATTTTGGAGGAGCGGGGTTCGGGAATATGGGCGGCGTCGAGGCGTCTCCGGTTGCGTCCCACGGCCGTTTCTGCTCGCTCAATCTCAGCCTTCCGCCACTGGGCATCATCGCCCTGCGCTCCGAATCGGCCCGTTCGGCGCAGGATGTCTGACGACTCGCCGTGCCGCCATTATCGCCGCGCGAGAGAAGCAGCGTACGCTCGTGCACCGCTTCTCTTTCGAAGGACGCGCAGGAAAGGCACTATTGGGTTTCAGGTAAGGAGTGAACCGAGGGCCTCCGACGGAGGCTCGGACTGCCCGGAACGACAACCATGAAGTGGGTCAGAACGTTCCTAGGTATCAATAAACCAACGATCGAGATCCTGCCAGGACCGCTGTCCACGAGCTCTTGCCCCCCTGCGCTTCCGGGCCGTCGGAACCGCAGATTATCGAACAAGGAATGTCCCATATCCAAGGGGAAGAGAGTGACTCAGGCCGAGAGGCGTCAGGTCGGCTTTCGTTCCTGGGACATTCTGCGGTTTTCGCAGAACACAGCGGACAGGCCCGGTCTCTCCTTGGCGCCTTTGCGCCTTGGCGTGAGCAAGGGAGCGGAATAGGCTCCCGCCATGGCGCAACGGCGCCAAGAAGGCCGGGACCAGACATCGTGGAGCCGGAGAATCACCGTTGCTGCAATGTGGCATTGTGGCATTCCCTATTCATTCACGACGTCCTTGTGGCGTGTCTCTCCCGGTAGCGGCGCAGGACGCTGCTGCTGCGATCAGGATGCGCCCCGCTACGAGCAGGACAGACCGGCGGGAAGTGGGACGAGAATGCGGCAATGCGACAATGCCACATTGCGACAGTTGAGAGAGCGGAGGCGAAGCGGTGAAGCCAGGGGATTGGCGTTTGCAGCGGTCTGAACCGCAGAATATCGAGCAAGGAATGTCCCAGTTCCGAGGGGTAGAGAGTGACTCGGGCCGAGAGGCGTCAGGTCGACTTTGCTTCCTTGGACAATCTGCGGTGGGATTTTCGATCTTCTGCGGTTTTCGCACCACAGAGAAATCCGAAAGCGGAGGCCTGCCCCTTACGCTTCACCTGTCGCTGGACGACTCGTGCTGCTTGTCTTGCGGTTAGTCCGCCATCTGACGCAGGATCTGCTCGCTCAAGACGACATCGTTGCAGTGCATGCGCAGCAGACGGTACAACGACACATTCGCCGGCGACTCCAACGCCTGTTCATAGCAGCCGCGCAGACGGTGCATGCCAGCTGCCGCGGCGTTGAGCACTCCCGTTTCATCTTGCCGCCGCTTCGCCTCTTCAAAGACCGCCTCGTCCCACGATTCCAGCGAGTCAGGAGTTGGATCCGAAATCTCTTCTCCGAGCCGGACGAGCGTTTGCTGTAACTGCGTCGCGTCTCCCGCGAGCACCGCTGCCAGACGGTCACAGACGATCCGGTGACCGTCGTCTTGCAGTGCCTCTGCGGCGGCATAAAGTTCATCGCGCCCGGCAAAGCCGGCGGCAATCAACCGCCGTACGTGATTCGTGAGATGCAGGTGAAGTTCGTCAGGGTCCGACATGGTAGCTCCTCCGATCCAGGTGCTGTGCACGTCGCGTGCCCACCGCATTGCCTGGTCCGGCAGCGAATGTCGGCCTGTCAGCGGGCAAGTGGCTCAGGGAGATCGGTCGCAGCCGAAAAAAAGCCATGGGAACAGTCACGGACCAGCAATGGGGGTAGCTCAAGGGGAGATTATAAAGTTCGACACCGGCAATTGCCAGCAGAAGCACGTCATCTGCCTGGCTGTCGGCCTGGCCGGCGAGGACGTTAACGGCATGGAGTTTGCATCCTAGGAGTTTTGGAAACGTCACCATTTTCAGGAGATGATGTGCGTGATCCGGTCGGGAAGACAGCATTTCCAGCATGAGGGTCCGTAAGCCAAGATGACCGCCAAGGAAGAAAGAGTCGCTGGCACAGGTCAGAATGTCGCACTTGGAGAGAACGAGGAGGCACGAATGCCGCAGGAACTTCCGCCGTTGCCGTTCACGGAAAACTCACTGGAGCCTTACCTGTCGGCGGCGACGGTGCGCTCCCACTATGCTGGTCACCATGCCGGTCATGTCGCGGCGATCAATTCGCTCATCGTGGGAACGGAAATGGAGTTCCGCACGCTCGAAGATCTCCTGCAACTCGCCTCCGGCAGGCTGTTGGCTCATGCGTCGGAGGCATGGAGCCATGCGTTCTACTGGGGCTGTCTGACCCCTGGCGGACAGGGAGAGCCGCGTGGTCCGATGGCGGCGGTGATTGACCAGAAGTTCGGGTCCTACGAACGATGTCGATGTCAGTTCAATGATACTGCCCTCTCCCATTTTGGCGTCGGCTGGATCTGGCTTGTCAAGGACACGAACGGGGAACTGGAAGTACGCTCAGGTAGCGCAGGAAGCACTCCGTTTCGCGAAGCGCTCACACCAATCCTCGCGTGCGATCTGTGGGAGCACGCGTACTATCTCGACTACCACGATGCGCGAGACCGCTATCTGGACGCATTCTGGCATCTGGTCAGTTGGGACTTCGTGGCCCAACAGTACCAGAAAGATCCGCGACAGGCAGTGTCACGCGGAGTCTGATCAGAAGCTGCTCCAGTGATTCTCTTGGTCCTCGGGTCCTTTGTCATTGGCCATTCCCTGCAGGTGCTGACGAACTGGGACGGCCATTGACGGTTTGGGCGGAATGGGATCGGGTGGCGGTTGTGTCGGTGGTTCGGGCGGAAGGGGGTGGGGCGGCGGCTGAGGCGGCGGTTCCGGAGGGACGGGGGAAGGTGGTTCAAGGGGAGGGATGGGGGAAGGTGGTTTAGGGGGTTGATAGAGAGTGATGCGCTGGTAGGACGGGGGACGGACCAGCTGCTGCGGCCTGGGGAAGTTCTGCATCATGTTTCTCCTTTGTCCTGGGGGGAAACGAAGATGTGCGTGGCGGGCTGCCCTAGGAGGGAACATCCCACGGCGGGACATGGTGCTGTGAGGATGCAAACTCCATACCAGTTGCTGGTCCTTTCGAGAGCTTGGTGGTGGGATAATTCGCATCGGCCATCGTGTTCGGAAGAATGGCGGCACGAGGCGTGACGCGAGCAGGCCGATGGCGGTGATTCGACGTGTGATCCGCGTCCTGGCGGCATGGGGCATCCTTCTCATACGCGACGGCCGGTTGACGCGTCTTCGCGGGGAATTCTCGTCGGCTCCGATACCTCGTGTTTGCTGGGTCCGCAGCCTGGATCCGCCAAGGGAGTTTTCGGCGCAGCGCACGACGGGGAGGGAGGCACGTGTTTTGCACGTTCGTTGTGGACTATGTCGAACCGAGCATCCCTGGGGCATCGCCGGAAGGAACTGAATTGTCGTGGCCGTCCAACTGACATCAATCGATCAAGGACCTGAGTTGGCACCCGATCGCCGAGTGTTGTGGTACCAGGACGCGGTGATCTACCAGCTTCATGTGCGCTCGTTTTGCGACAGCAACGGGGACGGGGTGGGAGATCTTGCCGGTCTCACGACCAAGTTGGATTACATTCAGTCACTTGGTGTGTCGGCGATCTGGCTATTGCCGTTCTTTCCTTCGCCTTTGAAGGATGATGGATACGATATTGCCGACTATACGAGTATCAATCCGGTCTATGGTTCGATGCACGATTTCCGCCTCTTGTTGCGCGAGGCGCATCGGCGAGACCTGAGAGTCATCACGGAACTGGTGATGAATCACACATCCGACCAGCATCCGTGGTTTCAACGCTCGCGGCGCGCGCCGGCGGGGAGTCCATGGCGGGGTTTTTACGTCTGGTCGGACACGTCGGACCGCTATCGAGACGCGCGCGTCATCTTTCAGGATTTCGAAGGGTCCAATTGGACCTGGGATCCGCTTGCGCGGGCCTACTACTGGCACCGATTCTATTCCCACCAGCCCGATCTGAACTTCGACAATCCGCAGGTGCGAGCCGCGATGTTGGAAGCGATCGATTTCTGGCTGGGGATGGGAGTCGACGGAATTCGATTGGATGCCGTGCCGTACCTGTTCGAGCGCGAGGGTACTGACTGCGAAAACCTTCCCGAGACGCACGCGTTTCTCAAGAGCCTGCGGCGCCACGTGGATGAGCATTTCGAAGACCGCATGCTGCTGGCGGAAGCCAATCAATGGCCCGAGGATGCGGCGGAGTACTTCGGCAACGATGACGAGTGCCACATGAACTTCCATTTTCCGCTCATGCCGCGCCTGTTCGTTTCGGTGGAGCGGGAAGACCGGTTTCCGATCATTGACATCCTCGATCAGACCCCGCCAATTCCGCCGCAATGTCAGTGGGGCATTTTCCTGCGCAACCACGATGAACTCACCTTGGAAATGGTGACCGATGAGGAGCGGGATTACATGTACCGCGCGTACGCTCGCGATCCTCAAGCGCGGTTGAATCTGGGCATTCGCCGGCGTCTGGCCCCGCTCCTGCAAAACAACCGCCGCAAGATCGAACTGATGAACGCTCTGTTGCTGTCACTTCCAGGTACTCCGATCATCTACTATGGCGATGAGATCGGCATGGGGGACAATATCTACTTGGGCGACCGCGATGGAGTTCGCACGCCCATGCAGTGGAGCCCGGACCGCAATGCCGGCTTCTCCCAAGCCAATCCGCAGCGACTTTGTCTGCCTGTTATCATCGACGCGGCCTACCATTTCGCGACCGTGAATGTGGAGGTCCAGCACGACAGTCCGCATTCGCTGCTCTGGACGATGCGCCGACTGGTCCACCTGCGCAACCGGTACATGGCCTTAGGACGCGGCGATTTTCGCATTCTGCGCCCGGACAATGCGAAGATCCTGGCCTATTTGCGGCAGTCTGGTGGCGAGACGATTTTGATCGTGGCCAATCTGTCCCGGTTTTCTCAGTGCGTCGAACTGGACCTGTCCGAGTTTCGGGGGCAAACACCCGTGGAGGTGTTCGGACGCACGGTCTTCCCTCCCATCGGTGAACTTCCCTACCTCTTAACACTCGGACCCCATGCGTATTTCTGGCTGCAGATCGGTTGGAAGGCCGACGAAGCCGTGCAATTCTCGCCAGAACGTTTGCCCGCCTGTCGTGTGCTGCACGAGCGGAGCGAGATCTTCACTGGCAAGGGAAAGACGCGTCTGGAGTCCGCGCTGTTGGCGTTCATGCGGCGTGATCGATGGCGGCCCGGACAGCCGGACCGGCTCCGCGAAGTGGAGCTGCAGGACGTGATTCCGGTCGAGCCGGAGGCGGCCGATGGTGCCTTCTGGTTGCTATTGCTCGGCTTGAAGTATGTGGAGGGAGGCCCCGAATCCTATCTGTTGCCAGTTGTGTTCGCCGAAGAACAGCAGGCCCGGGCGATACTGGGAGATCACCCCAGCGCCGGAATCGTGACCATCCGGCGATCGGAGGCGGCAGCAGAATGGACGTTGTGTGACGCGAACTGGGAAGCAAGGCTCTGGCAGCTGCTATTGGCGGCGGCCGGACGCGGTTCCGCGATGGCCGCGCGTTTCGGCCGACTCGTGCTCTCGCACACCAGTGTTTTTGACCGATCGAGTTGTGCGATGCCGGAACGGGACGACGCATCACCGACAGCAGAACTCGCCAAACCAGACTCGTTCGCGGATGTGGAAGTGAGCGTGTCGGTTCAGGATCGCCGACATCCGGTTGCCATACTGGGTGATCAGTGTGAGTTGAAGATCTTTCGCCAGGTCAGCAGCGGCACGAACCCCGATTATGAGATCCGCCGGTACTTGACTGAGCACGCTCAATCGCGATCCGTTCCGGCGGCTTACGTGGCCTTCGAATATCGGCGTGCGGATACGGAGCCAATGACGCTGGCCATGTTGAGCGACCATGCATCGTGTCGCGGAGATCTGTGGCGATTGACACTCGATGAACTAGGCCGATACGCGGAACGCATTCAGGAGCGACGACAGGAGTCGCAGATGGTCGTCGAGGCACCTCGCGGCATTTCCTGGATGGCACTTGCGCAGCGGGACCCGCCTGCATCCGCTCATCAGCTCTTCGGGAGCTATCTCTTGATGATGAGCCAGTTAGGGCAGCGGCTGGCGGCCCTGCATCAAGATCTGGCTGCGGCAGGGCAACAGCTGAAACTGAGTCCAGTACCCTTCACGGAGTTGTATCAACGGAGCCTGTATCAGTCGGTGCGACTGCATGTGCTGACCGGGCTCGCCGCACTCGCCAAGGCCGTCACAACACTCCCCGACTCGCTGCGAATGTCTGCTCGACACATCCTCGAATCCGAACAGATGCTGCTCGACCGACTCCGACAGAATCTTACCCGTAAGAAGCTCGAAACGCTCCGGATTAGCTGCCATGCTTATCTGCATCTGCGGCATGTCCTGCTGTCAGGACCCGACCTGCTCGTGTCCGATTTCGAAGGTGAACTGGGTCAGCCGTTTGCGGGTCGCAGCATCAAGGCTTCCCCGCTGAGGGATGTGGCAGCCATCATCCGGACGTTGCACCACGGCGGACACGCGATGTTGCTGGGACGCGTTCCCGGCCAGGTAGCGCCGCTGAAGTACGACCTCTTCGCTCCCGACATGAACTTCTGGTTCGCCTGGAGTGTGGCGGCCTTCTTGCGAGCCTATCTCGAAGGCGCTCGAAATGGTCGTCTCCTTCCCGTCGACGATCGAGACCTCATGATGTTGCTGGATGTCCACTTGCTGGAACGAGCCTTTGTCGAGTTGCAGGAAGAAATCAGCCTGAAATCAGATCTGCTGGCCGCTCCCTTGGAGGCGATTCAATCGCTCATCGATCGCGGACTCCCGGGCTAAACGCACGCTTGAACCGGCGGATGTCACCCAATCCGGCGGCAATTCGCTGGCACGCCGGTTGCACCTCCACGAAAAACGACGTCGTCTCCCACGATGTCCCGTCGATTCTGCTTGCCAACAGCACGAGATCGGATACAGAGAATTGATGGCAAGATCGAACGATACGAGGGTAGCTGCCCCTGCTGCTGCTATCATCCCGTTCGGTCCGGATCCAACCCACAGCCAATTGTCGTCGGAGGGATGATCTATGTGGACTCGAACCTGTGTCGTCCTGATTGCTGCAGTCGGGGGCATGATCTCGACCCTGGATACAGCCAACGGGCAGAGTGTGGTGGTCTATCGGCCCCTGCATGCGCCCGTGGCGCCTACCTCGGTCGTCGTGCAGCGAGTGGCCGTTCCCGCCCCCCTGCCTGCTGCATACGTCACACCAACGCTGGTGACGACTTCCGTCGGTTATGCTCCATCAGTCGTCGTGCAGCGCCCGGTGACGCTGTACAGTCCCGTCGTTACGAGCACTCCCATGGCGGTGGTTGGGACACCGGTTGTAGCGAATTCCCCACCGACCGTCACCTATTCGCCGGTGATTACCTACTCGCCCACCGTAACCTACTCGACCTATTCGCCGGTGGTGGTGAGCACCAAAGTCTATGTGCCCGGCCAACCCATCCGGAATTTCCTGCGAGCGATTACGCCGTAGTCATGCGCGCAGAGGCGTAGCCATGCTCGCGCAGAGCCGTAGCCATGCTCGCGCAGAGCCGCAGCCATGCTCGCGCAGAGCCGTAGCCATGCTCGCGCAGAGCATGGGAGAAGTACCCTTCATATTCCACTTCCCCCGCGGTCTGCGCGACCGCGGCCACGGGTCTGCGCGACCGCGGCCACGGGTCTGCAGAGGCGTAGCCAGGCTCGCGCAGAGCATGGGA
>JBGSHS010000405.1:0-34354 GCA_041752115.1 Pirellulaceae bacterium
CCGCGGCGCAGCAGCCCGTTGTGGCATTGTCGCATTGTGGCATTGTCGCATTCCCTATTTCCACACAACTTCGCGACGGCCTGTCCCTATCTGCAGCAGCAAATCGCGTCGATCCGAAAGCAGACACGCTGCGCTGGGGAGTCGTCTGAGCCGCAGAATATCCACCATGGAATGCCCAATGACCAAGGGACGCAGCAAGCAGTGCCAGCAACGGATACCTCTTGGCGGGAGTCTCACCGCGGCGCAGCAGCCCATTGTGGCATTGTCGCATTGTGGCATTGTCGCATTGTGGCATTGTCGCATTGTGGCATTGTCGCATTCCCTATTTCCACACCACTTCGCGACGGCCTGTCCCTATCTGCAGCAGCAAATCGCGTCGATCCGAAAGCAGACACGCTGCGTCTGGAGTCGTCTGCGACCTGAAAGCTGACACCTTGCGCCGGGGAGTCGTCTGAGCGGCAGAATATCCCACACGGAAAGTCCAATGACCAAGGGAAGAAGCAAGCAGTGCCAGCAACGGCTACCTCTTGGCGGGAGTCGCACCGTGGCGCAGTAGCCCATTGTAGCATTCTCGCATTGTGGCATTGTCGCATTCCCTATTCTCACACCACCTCGCTTCTGCCTGTCCCCTGTCGGCAGCAGCAAATCGCGTCGATGGCACGCACCCGCGCTGAGGCGCTGGCGCGCGCTGGACGCGCTGGGGTGGAGCTGTGATTTCTCTCTGGTCGTGGGGGTCGACTGCCACTATACTCCCCGCCCTGTCAGTCCAACAAAGGATGTCAAGTCGTGGACACAAAGCCCCGTGTTATGAACCGGCCGATGCTCTGGCTGCTGCTTGCCGTCTTGCTGGTTGCCTGCTCCACAGGCTGCGTTCGGCGTCGCATGACGATCCGCAGCAATCCGCCTGGTGCGGTCGTATTTGTGGACCAGCAGCGGATCGGCGTGACCCCCGTGTCCACCGGTTTCACCTACTACGGCACGCGAGACATTCAGTTGGTCAAGGACGGCTACGCGTCGGTGCACGAGAAGCATCGGTTTGATACGCCCTGGTACGAGTACCCGGTCGTTGATTTCTTTTCGGAGAACTTGTGGCCCTTTGAAACGAGGGATGAACGGATACTGGACTTTGATCTGGCTCCGCAGCCCTCGATCGCCCCATCGCAGGTCATGCAGCGTGCTGAGCAACTGCGTGGTGAGGCACAGCAGGGGCTGGCCACTCCGACGTTGGAGACCCCTCCGGCCCGTCCGCTTCTGCACCAACACGGCTGGCTGTCATCCATGTTTGGCAAGCAGTCGTGATCGACGGTGGCAGGCTGTCGCGGGTGACGTTGTCCGAGACCTGCCAGAGCATCCGTGCTATCGCAGGGCGGGATGGCCCTCAGTGTAGGCTGGACTCGGAAACTTGATTCCCATTCCCGGATTCTTGGGTGTACGGATTCCGTCGATCACGCCTCGCACACCCATTTGGGCCGGATCGCGAGCGATCTTGTCGGTGATCACGCGAGCATCGTTGAGGATCGGCTGGATCTTGCGGACCGCGTCTTCCACTTCGGCGAGTGTACGGTTGAGCCGATCGTAGAGTTCGGGGTTGTTGATCAGCTGGCCGATCGTGCCGTCTTTATTCTTCAGCGCCTGGCTGAGTTCGGCGAAGTTAGCCAGCAACTGATTGACGTTGCGGATCGACGCGCTCAAGTTTTCTGAGATCTCTTCGCCTCGTTCACCCAGGGGTGCGGTGAAATCTTCGAGATTGGCCAGGTTGGCTTCGGCCCTCGCCGCTACGCCGTTGAACTTGCCGAGTGTCTGCTGGAAATCGCTCAGCGTAGTTTTGAACTGGGTGAGCAGATCGGGCACCTGGTCGAGCGAATCCTGCAGTCGCCCCTTGATCTGTTGATCTCCCAGGACGCTGTGGATATCGACCATGGCCCGGTTGAAGTTGTCCAGGGCCAGGGCGGTCTTATCGACGATGCTGGCCAGTTCATCTTCTTTGGATCCCACCAGCGTATTCATGCTGCGAGCCAGGGTCGTGACCTCGTTTCCCGCTCCTTCGATGGACGTCAGGGCGGAGGCGATTTCATCTTGCATATTGGCCAGGACCTGGAAGGGATTCGTTTCGACCGTCCCGTTGCTCAGGTATTCACCGTCGGTCAGGACATTGTTCCGCAGCGCCGGGTTATCGGATCGGGCGAACTCCAGGATGGCGTCGCCGGTTACGAGCGAGCCGGTCGTGATGCGGCAGACTTCGTTCGCGCGAATCGGGAATCTGGCATCGATCTTGAGGGTCAGGACGACGTCGCCATCTTCCTGCAGTTCGACGTCCGAGACTCGGCCGATCTGGATGCCGCTCTTGCGTACGGGAGTGTCGATCGTCACTCCGGGTGCTTCCGGGAAGACGATGTGCAGCGTGTAACGCGGTTTGAACGGACTCGGCCAGGCGCCGAGCAGCGTGATGAGAATGATGGTGATGAGGGCCGCAGCCACCACCACCACTCCCACCCGAAATCTGAGTACCCGTTCGTCCATGGTCTCGTACACTCGCTAATCCAGCTGCCTGGAGGCTTGCCGCATCTCCATCAGACGTTCACCGGCTTCACCCTGCACGAACTGCCTGACCCGCCGGTCCTTTGTCCGATCCAGTTCACTGGGAGGGCCATCGAAGATGATCTGCGATTCATCCGGTCCCAGGCGCGAGGCAGGGTAGACCATGATCACTCGATCGGCAACCTTGCGTGCGGTGCGCATGTCATGAGTGACGATGACGCTTGTGACGCTCGATCGGCGCCGGGCCCGCATCATCAGTTCGTTCACCACATCGCTCATGATCGGATCCAAGCCGGTGGTCGGTTCGTCGTAGAGCATCATCTCCGGGTTCATGACTGAAGCACGTGCTACTCCGACACGTTTGCGCATGCCGCCCGAGAGTTCAGCCGGCTTCTTCACGACCACCGAATCCGGCAGTCCCACTTCGGCCAGACGCTCCAGCACGAGCCGTTGAATGTCGGCTTCACTACAGTTGCCCTGTTGCCGCAATGGAAAGGCCACATTCTGCCCAATGGTCATGCTGTCAAAGAGCGCCGCGTTCTGGAACACGAATCCGAATCGCAACCGCTCCCGCGACAGTTGGCGATCGTTCAACTGGGACAGGTCCTGGTCGTCAAAGATGACCTGGCCTTGAGTCGGCCGGACCAGTCCGATGAGCGTCTTGAGCAATACGGTCTTTCCACAGCCGCTCTCGCCGATGATCGCCAGTGTCTGCCCGCGGGGAATGCGGAGGGTGATATTGCGCAGCACCGTCTGCCGTCCGAAGCAGACGCTCAGATCCTCAACGGCCACTAAGGGCTGCTGCGTCGAATTGTCTCGTGTCAGTTCCACCATGATCGCGTCATCAGAAGAACAGTTTCGCGCCACCCGGCCAGATGGCGTAGTAGATCGTGTCGAGCGCGATGCCCATGAACAGATCGAGCATCAGGATGAGCACAAACGAGATCACAAAGGCTGCCGTGGCTGCGCGTCCCACACCTTCGGCCCCCGGTGTACAGTTGAACCCGCGGTAACAGCTGACCATCGCAATTGCCGCACCAAAGAACAGGCTCTTGAAGATCCCGACGAACAAGTCGAATCCGCCAATGAACTCGCGCGAATTGTGCAGGTAGAAATGGCGGTCAATCCCCAGGACGAAGACGCTGTAGAAGTAAGCTCCCACGACCCCCATGAAGTCGGCCATGATCGTCAGCGTCGGAATCAGGAAAAGGCAGGCGAGAAAACGGGGTACCACCAGGTAATGCAGCGCGTTGGCACCCATACTCTCCAGGGCATCGATCTGTTCGGTGACCCGCATGGTGCCAAGCTCCGCCGCCATCGCACTCCCTACCCGACCCGCCAGCATCGTGGCCGCCAGTACTGGTCCGAGTTCACGAACCAGGGACATGTTGATGACCGCTCCTAGACGGGTTTCCAGGCCAATCTGACTGAACTGGAAGTGACTCTGCACGGCCAGGACCATCCCGATGAACGTCCCCGTCAAGGCGACCACCGGTAGACTCAAGACGCCGACCTGATAGAAATTCGGCAGCAGCGTCTCGCGTCGGGGAAGCCGAGTGAAGAGCCAGACACCGGTCCGCCAGCCGAACAACGTCAGATCGCCGACGGCAGATACTCCGTCAATCACCACCCCACCCCAATCGTTGATCCACTCGACCACCGCGTTGGCGCGTGCGTTGTCCGGCTGATCCGGCTCGTCGCTGCTGTGTGTGACCGCTGCCATGTTCGTCCGTTGCAGGCTCGCGTCCTGGTTGCCCTTGTCCCTTCGATGGCCGCCCTGGCGCTCGTCCCCTATCTGGTGGAGCACATCCCGCGCCCGTTTCCCGCCCACTCCCCTGCGCAGGCGCAGGCCGAGCGGTGCACATGCATCATGCCGCTTTCTTCTTCGACCCCTCAGACGTGCCGCTTGAGAGATCTTTGACGAAAGGATCGATTGTGCCGGGTTGCAGACAATGGGTAAGAGCGGTCGATGTTGGCGACTCGGCGCTCTGGGGGTGCCGAGTGGTTTGCTCGTCCCGTTCAACGGCCAGAAAAAAAGCCGCTCGTTGCCGAGCGGCTTGATGTTCCGAGCAGACTGGTTCAGGCGGATGCCACGGAGCCCTCAGCAGCTTCGTCGGAGAGGACTCTGCCGCCATGGGGTGACAGAAGCGCAGGAAGCTCGCCGACCGTTACTGAGGCGGAGCGTCCTCCTTTTTGGAGGAAGTCGCCCCCACCGGTTCGCCCGACTCGTCCTTCATGCGTCCTTCGAAATTGAGCCGCATGATCTTCTCATGGTTTGAGTCCCACACGACATCGACGACGATTTCTTCCTTGCCCTGGAATTCACCCCGCAACAGCTCTTCCGAGAGAGGGTCTTCCACGCGGCTTTCGATCGCGCGGCGCAACGGGCGAGCACCATAGTCGAGGCTCTTGCAGCCTTCCTTGATGAGGAATTCTTTGGCGTCATCGGTCAGCCGGAGGCTGTAGCCGCGTTCTTCGAGCCGCACGCGCACGCTATGGAGTTCCATATCGATCACGTCCTTCAGGTCGTCCGTCGTCAGGTGACGGAAGATGATCACGTCATCCAACCGGTTGAGGAACTCCGGTCGGAACACGCGTTCAATATGCTCGCCGACGCGTTCCTTCATGCTTTCGTAGCTGGCGTCGTCGTCGGGCCGCTGGAAGCCGAACGCCGATTCGTTCTTGATCGCTTCGGCGCCTGCGTTGGTCGTCATAATCATGATCACGTTGCGGAAGTCGACATTGCGGCCGAAGCTGTCGGTGAGTCGACCTTCTTCCATGACCTGCAGCAGCATGTTGAAGACGTCGGGATGAGCCTTCTCGATTTCGTCAAGCAGCACGACGGCATAGGGACGGCGGCGAATCTTCTCAGTCAGCTGGCCCCCTTCCTCGTAACCGACGTAACCGGGAGGCGCACCGATCAAGCGGCTGACGTTGTGCTTCTCCATGTACTCGCTCATGTCGATGTGCACCAGCGCATCGGGGTCGCCGAACATGAATTCGGCGAGCGCCTTGGCGAGCAGGGTCTTACCGACGCCGGTGGGGCCGGCAAAGATGAAGCAACCGGTCGGACGCCGCGGATCCTTCAAGCCGCTGCGGCTGCGGCGGACGGCACGGGAGACCGCTTTGATGGCGGCATCCTGGCTGACCACGCGCTTGTGCAGTTCAGCTTCCATCTGCATCAATCGCAGACTGTCTTCGGTCGAGAGCCGCGTGAGCGGGATGCCGGTCATCTTCGAAACGACCTCGGCAATCACTTCTTCGTCGACGACGCCATCGGTTTCCCGAGACTTCTCACGCCATTCGCGTGTGATCGCATCTTTCTTCTTGCGGAGTTTGTCGGCCTGGTCGCGCAGCGCGGCGGCCTTTTCGAAATCCTGGTTCGCGACCGCTTCTTCCTTCTCCTTGTTCAACCGGTCGACTTCCTCGTCGATCTCCTTCAGATCCGGTGGACGGGTCATCGCCCGCAGGCGGACGCGAGCTCCCGACTCGTCAATCACGTCGATCGCTTTGTCGGGGAGGCAGCGAGCGGTGATATAACGCTCCGACATCTCCACGGCGGCGGCGATGGCATCGTCGGTGATTTGGACTCGGTGATGCTCTTCGTACCGTTCGCGGAGTCCCTTGAGGATCTCAACCGTCTCCTTCTTGGACGTCGGATCGACGATGATCTCCTGAAAGCGGCGCGCCAGAGCGCTGTCTTTTTCGATGTACTTGCGGTATTCGTCGAGCGTGGTGGCGCCGATGCACTGGATCTCGCCTCGGGCCAACGCCGGCTTGAGCACGTTGGCGGCATCGATCGCCCCCTCCGCGCCGCCAGCACCGACCAGCGTATGCAACTCATCGATGAACAGGATCGTGTTGCGCGCTCGGCGAACTTCGTTCATCACCGCTTTGATCCGCTCTTCAAACTGACCTCGGTATTTCGTGCCCGCCACCATCATGGCCAGATCGAGCACGACGATCCGCTTATCGGCCAGCAGCTCGGGCACATTGCCGCTGACGACACGTTGCGCAAAGCCTTCCACGATCGCCGTTTTGCCGACCCCCGCTTCCCCCAGCAGGACCGGGTTGTTCTTGGTGCGCCGGCACAGGACCTGGATGGCCCGCTCAATCTCCCGCTCGCGTCCAATGACCGGATCCAGCTTGTTCTGCTTGGCCAGTTCCGTCAGATCACGTCCGAAGCTGTCCAGGGCAGGCGTCTTGGACTTGCCCCCCTTGGCGGCGGCCGGAGACTCTCCGCCCGCTTCGCGGCCCCCACGTTCCGGCTCGCTCCCCTCCAGGCCATGCCCCAGCAGATTCAAGACCTCTTCGCGGACCTCTTCCAACTTCAGGCCCAGATTCATCAAGACCTGAGCGGCGACCCCCTCTTGTTCCCGCAGCAGTCCCAACAGGATGTGCTCGGTGCCCACGTAGTTGTGGTTCAGGTTTCGCGCTTCCTCCATCGAGTACTCGATGACCTTCTTGGCGCGCGGCGTCTGGGGCAACTTGCCCATCGTCACCATTTCCGGCCCACTCTGGACCAGTTTTTCCACTTCCAGGCGGATCTTGCGCAGGTCCACGTCGAGGTTCTTTAGCACGTTCGCCGCCACGCCGCTCCCCTCTTTGACGAGTCCGAGCAGAATGTGTTCCGTGCCAATGTACTCGTGGTTAAACCGCTGAGCCTCCTGGTTGGCCAGTTGCATGACCTTTCGCGCGCGGTCAGTAAAACGTTCGTACATGGAAATTCGCCCTCATACTATCGGCCGAGCTGCCTCGAAAACCTGGAAACGCACCAGTTGCTCGGCTCGCAAATCGGCTTGGGATCCAAATCGGGAATCTGCCTGTTATTCCACCGTACCTCGCGATTGAGCGATATCCCTTACTCAGCCCCGGTTTACTGCCCCTTCGCCAGGGCTTTGCAGTCGCGATTGTGGCATTTATGCGGTTCACGCACCCGGTGCGGCCGCCCGGTTGAGCAGGACGACTTCTCGTTCGATCTCGAACCGCCACCGCGCGGCCGACTCGAACTCCTGCAGTTGACGTAACTGCTTGTGCGACAAATCAATGCGCCGGCTGCGACGAAAAACGGAAGAGAGCAACAAGCGGGACTCCACGTCCTCCGGGTCGCGACGGATCAGTTGCTCAAGCAGCGATTGCGCCTCGACCCAGTGCCCCCTTAAGTATTCGGCCTGCGCCCGAATAAACAAGTCCTGTCGGTCTTCATCCTGCGGATCGTTGCGGAGAGATGCCTGATGACGAGCTGCCTGCCACACTCCCCAGGACCAGAATGCGATGATGATCGCCCAGCCATACCAGCACCAAGCGGCGAATGGACCACCAGGGCGGACAACACTCGCCAGCAGGACCAGATTCAACAACACACCAAAGACAATCGCCAAAACCAGTGAAATCAGATCTCCCTGATACCACAGGCGCGATAATCCTGGCCAAAGGTATGTGATCCGGCTGGCGCCTCGCATCCCTTCCACAACCTGGGCTTCCCTACCTGATAATTCCCGCCCTCGCATCATGACGAAGTCGCGTTGAAATTGTAACCCCACATCCAACTTCCAGCAAGGCAACTAAGTCCCCTGTCTGGAGTTAGGATGGAGATGGGACCCGGTCGAGCCCGCCGGCCTGTCCTGGCTCGCAGCGGGGCGCAGCCTGATTCGCAGCAGCAGCATCCAGCGCCGCGACCGGGAAGGACACGCTGCAGGGAAGTGGCGAAAGAAATCGGGAATGCGACAATGCAGCAATGCGACAATGCAGCAACGGTGAGGCTCCGGTTCCACGCTGTCTGGTCCTGGCCTTTTTGGCGCCAAGGCGCGAAGGGCGGACCGCTCTGTGCGGCGAAAACCGCAGAATATCGAACATCCAACCGCAGAATGTCCAAGGAAGAAGAGCCGACCTGACGCCTCTCCACCGAAAGCGCAGGGCGTCTGCTCCCACCTCAACTGTCGCATTGTGGCACTGTTGCATTGTGGCATTCCCTATTCTCGTCCCACTTCCCACCGGCCTGTCCTGGTTTGGAAGCGGGGCGCAGCCTGATTCGCAGCCGCAGCGTCCAGCGCCGCTACCGGGAGAAACGCGCCGCAGGGGACTGGTGAATGAACAGTAGGGGACGTGAATGCAGGCCGTCAGAATTCGGGCTGTCAGAATTCGGGCCGACGCGCAACCGGTTCGGGGCACGCACGATCCCGATGCCCTGTGCTCCCCCAATTCGACCCGTTTGATCAGGCCACCCTTGGGCAGGATCGACGCCGAACACTACACTGGGACATGTCCTTCGGATCGCGGGAAGAATAACTTCCGTATTGAGCCGGTTTCCCGCGCTCTGCGCGAGCGTGGCTACACGAGAAACGCCGAAGCTGTTTTTCCCTCGTGTCTTAGGGTCCGAAATCGGATGTCCGAGCATCCGATTTTGCTCGATCATCTTCGGTCCTCCATGAAGGCTCCGAGACCAACTCCATGTCTGCCAACCCGCCCCCCCTTCCATCGCGCTGTCAGACGGCTGTGTACCGAATCCTCGACGCGAACCTCAATCGCGGCCTGGAAGGACTGCGGGTGGTGGAGGAATACCTGCGCTTCGTGCTGAACGATCGGCATCTGGCGGCTGCCTGCAAGCAGCTTCGTCACGATCTGGCCGAGTGTGTCACAGCGATGGATCCGGTCCGCTTGCATGCGGCGCGCGACGTGGCAGGCGACGTGGGTACCGGAATTGCCACGGCGAGCGAGTATCACCGACCCGACCTGCCAGCGGTCGTGGCGGCCAACGTAAAACGCGTCCAACAGTCGCTGCGGGCCCTGGAAGAATACGCCAAGGTGGCTGTCCCTGGCCACGCCCCGGCGTTCGAGTCTTTGCGTTACCGCTGTTACACCTTGGAACGGTCCATCACCCTGTTGCAAAGGAGCCTGGAGCGGCTGGTCTCGGCTCAACTGTATGTGCTGATTGATGGCGGCGATTCACTGGACCGTTTTCAGCGGGTGGTGGAGGACTTGCTCACCGCCGGCGTGGACGTGCTGCAGTTGCGGGACAAACAACTTCCTGACCGGGAGCTGCTTGCCCGTGCTCGAGCGCTCAGGAAGCTCACCAGCCCCTGCCACACGCTGTTCATAATGAACGATCGTGTGGATCTGGCGGTCCTGGCTGAGGCCGATGGCGTGCATGTCGGTCAGGAGGAGTTGAGCGTCGCCGAGGTGCGCAGGATCTTAGGGCCCGAGGGACTCATCGGCGTCTCGACGCATTCTCTGGACCAGGCGCGGCAGGCGGTTCTCGATGGTGCCGATTATCTCGGCTGCGGCCCGACATTCCCTTCAGCGACCAAGTCGTTTGGACAGTTTGCCGGCGTGGAGTATTTGCAGCAGGTGGCGAACGAGATTCGCCTGCCGGCGTTTGCCATCGGAGGAATCGATGCCCAGAACGTGTCGCAGGTCCGGGCTGCAGGTTTCCATCGCATCGCCGTATCGCACAGTGTGGTGAAGGCTGCCGATCCCGCCGCGGCCGTCCGCGCATTGCGCTCGCTGGTCGTTTCCTGATCGCCGCATTTCCGTCGCGAGGTGAAGCGTATGCTCTACGAAGTCGAGAACAAATTTCCGGTGGCAGATATTGCTCGGTGGCAGCAGCGGCTGGAAGCCTACGCGGTGCAGTGGCACGATCCGATCGAGCAGGCGGACCTCTACTTTGCTCATCCCGCGCGCGATTTTGCGGCGACCGACGAGGCGCTGCGCATTCGCCGAGTGGGTGAGACCAACGTGATCACCTACAAGGGGCCGAAAATCGACCAGAGCACCAAGACGCGACGCGAACTGGAGCTGCCTTTGGCCAGCGGTGGGCAGTATGCGGCGCAGTATGCAGAACTGCTCGTAGCGCTCGGGTTTCGACAGGTCGCGGAGGTGCGCAAACATCGACGCAACGGAGTGATCCGCTGGCGCTCCTGGTCTGTTCAGGTGGCGTTAGATCAGGTGGAGCGGGTGGGGGAGTTCATGGAGCTGGAGATTGCTGCCCGGTCGGAGCAACTGACCGACGCCCAGGCTGCCTTGCGGGCTCTGGCCGGCGAACTGGGCTTGCCCGCTCCCCAGCGGCGCAGCTACCTCGAACTGCTGCTGGCAGAGGAGTGAGTGTGCGACGGGGGACGCCGCCCCGTTGGCTGCCGAGTGGGTGGGCGTAGCAGGGACGCGGAACGTCGGTCCGCCGCGATTCACCGTGCAGTGAAATCGGAGTCACGTGATCGTTGTCGGATCCGTCGAGCCAGCGGATCGAGGCAAGAGGGGGACGAGGCCGGTGACCCGCCTCGAGAAGCTTGCGAGATTGGTCTGCCGTGGGCTACCCTAGGGGGAAGCGTTTCTCAGCACAGCGTTTCTCAGCACAGCGTCGGGCCAGGAGTTCTGCGATGCGGATTTCACGACTCGTCTTCGCCGAGATTGTCGGGCGACCTTTGAGTTTTCTCTTGAGCATGACCGTCGTCATCGTGGCCGCGGTCCTGTTCATCGCGGGTCCCACGATCATCAGGGGCTATGCTGCTGATACCAGGCAACAGCTCCATCGGCTGCAAACCCAAACCCGTGAGCAGCTGGAGCAACTTCAGCAGGAGACGGACAAGCAGCTGGCAGAGCTCGACAAGAGGACGACGCGCATCATGCGTGACATGGGAGTCAACCTCAGAATTGTTCATCGGGACACGAAGTTCGGAGATCTCTACACCGATTTCGTGGCGGTCGATTTTCCTGAGGATTACGTACATAAGCTGGCCACTGCGCCGCGTGTGGAGGCGATCGTCCACTTGATAGCCACACTGCAGGAGAAAATCCGGTGGAACGGTCGTACAGCGTTACTGATCGGCATGCAGCCTGTATTAACCCATAGCCAGAAGAACGCTGAGATGCAGCATCTGGCTCAACCGGTCGAGCCGGGAACGGTGGTGGTGGGGCACGAACTGGCCATGGGGCTCTCGCGTGACGGATTGGCTCAGGCGGATACCAACCAGAGCGGCACGTTGGATGCGGGGGATCAGCTGGATGTACTGGGGACGACCTTTCGGGTGGCGCAAGTGCGTCCGGAAGCCGGCACGCTGGAGGATGTTCAGCTGGTGCTGGAACTGCACGACGCGCAGCAGTTGGTGGGAAAGCCGGGGCGGATCCACCAGATCATGGCGCTCAACTGCAAATGCAGGGGTAACCGGATGACCGTGATCCGGGCGGAGCTGGAGGGAGTGTTGCCGGACACGAAGGTAACCGAGCATCTGTCCCAGGCGACGGCGCGGGAGATGCAACGGGATTTGGTCGAGAAGCAACATCAGAGGCAGATGGAGCTGCTGCGGACGCAAGGGGCCAAGACGCTGCAGGAAGTGCAATCCAATCGTCAGCGGGGGGAGCAGGCGTTGACCAGCCTGGTGAGCATCCTGTTGCCGTTGGAGGTGCTCGTGGCGGCGATGGTAGTGGGTTTGATGACGTGGCTGAATGTGCGTGAGCGGCGGCATGAGATTGGTCTGCTGCGCGCTTTGGGGAAGGGTACCGGCCACATTGCCTCGCTGTTTCTCGTCAAAGGGTTGATGGTGGGACTCTCAGGTGGCGTGGTGGCCAGTCTTGTGTGCCTGGCGATCTATGGGCTCGTATCGGGCCCGGCACGTCCGGCGGAATCGGCATTGGATTTGTCGTTGTTTCGTCCCTCGGCATCACTGCTCTGGCTCACGCTGCTGGGAGCACCGGTGGTGACCGCGATGGCGAGCTATCTGCCGATGCTGTCGGCAGTGACGCAGGATCCTGCTCGGATTCTCACGGAAAGCTGAACAAACTGATCTTTGCCGGCCGAGACGGATGTGCCATACTTGTCGCCCGGATATGTCGCTACGGCTTCCGACAAAGGGATCTGCCGCCTGCCTGCGTGTCGACCGACGCTCGGGCAGGGGAGAGATGTGTGGTCGCGTTCGCCTGTCGAGCGTTGACGATGCCGTAGTTCTCGTCTGGTTGGGAGAGGTCAGGGATGGCCCAGCTATCGGTGTTGATTCCCCAGCGTGATGCTGGCAGTGCCGTCGCGGCTCAGTTGCCTGCCGTGTGTGGTGCGTTGGCGGCAATGACGGCCGATTACGAGGTCATCATTATCGATGATGCTTCGGAGTGCACATCGGGATCCGAGCTCAGCGAGCTGGTGCGTGCGCATAGTCGGGTGCGGCTGTTACGGTTAGCACCAGCCTGTGGGCTGAGCGCCGCTTTGTCAGCCGGTTTAGCGGCGGCCACTGGGGAGCGTGTGGTGACGCTTCCCGCGGGCGAATTCTGTTCTCCCGCGCTGCTGGCCACGTTGCTCGACGAATTGGTGCGGGCTGATCTGGTGGTCGGGCGTCCGCTGCGGCAGGGAATTTCCAAGACCCTGCATCGCCTGGCCCGCATTCCGCGCTGGTGTGTTCTGGGCCTGGAGGTTCGTGATCCTGAATGTGTCGTCTGGGCTGCGCGGCAGGAAGCGATCGCCGGACTGCAGCTGCCGCGAGGAATGTATCGCTACCTCGCGACGCTGGTATCCGCTCGCGGATATCGGGTGGCGGAAGTGACGATTCCCACTCCAGGGCGCAGCGTGACACTCTCTGACGGATGGCCCAATCCCGGGGATCTGCTGGCGGCATGGTGGTTCAAACGCCGGTGGCGACAGTACGAGCGGGTGGAGATGGTGGAGCCACACGCGCCGGACTCCCCCTGGCAGGAGCCCGAGCAGGCGTACAAGTCGGAGTCTGATTCGGCACTGGCAGGATCCGGACGCAAGATCGCGTGAGCTCGCTCGTGCCTCTCTCACTTTCTCTTTCGCAGATGGACTGTTCTGATTCGAACACGGTCAAGGACGGACTGACGATCATGTCATCGAAAACTCAAACGATATTCTTTTCGGTGGGTGAACCTAGTGGAGACCTGCATGGAAGCAACCTGATTCGCCAACTCCGACAGCAATGCCCTGACCTGCGGGCTGTGGGATTTGGCGGGCCGCGCATGGAGGCGGCCGGCGCGACGTTGATGGAAGACCTGACCCAGCTGGCGGTGATGTGGATTGTGGAGGCGGTACTGAATGTCGACAAGTTCTGGAAGTTGCTGGGGCGGGCGGAAACCTATTTCGCGCAAGAACGTCCGGACGCCGTCGTGCTGATCGACTATCCCGGTTTCAACTGGTGGATTGCCCGCAAAGCCAAGAAGTACCAGATCCCCGTGTTCTATTATGGAGCGCCGCAGATGTGGGCGTGGGGTGGCTGGCGCATCCGGAAAATGCGCCGCCTGGTCGATCATGTGCTGTGCAAGCTCCCGTTTGAAGCTCAGTGGTACCAGGAGCGAGGCTGTGCTGCTCACTACGTCGGTCACCCGTATTTCGATGAGCTGGCGACCCAGGATCTGGACACCGCATTCCTGCATCGTCGTTCCGCGTACGATTCCGGACGACTCGTCACGATCCTCCCTGGTTCGCGGACTCAGGAAGTGCGGAACAACCTGCCCTGTTTTCTCCAGGCTGCCAAAGAAGTTGCCGCCAAAGTGCCGGGCACTCGGTTCGCCGTTGCCAGTTTCAATGAGAAGCAAGCTGGCATGGCTCGTGAACAGGTGGCCAGGAGCGGTCTGCCGATTGAAGTGGTGGCCGATCGCACCAGTGAACTGATTCAGTTGAGTCACTGTTGTATGGCGTGTTCCGGGTCGGTTTCGCTGGAACTTATGTACTACGCCAAGCCATCGGTGATTTACTACTGGCTGAATCGGCGCATGTACCATTTCGCGAAGCATTTCCTGCTGCAGGTGAAATACATGACGCTGGTGAATCTGCTGGCCTGTGAGGATCGATTTGACTTGACGTACGCGCCTTTCGATCCCAGTCACCCTGGAGCGGACCAGGTGCCGTTTCCCGAATATCCAGCCTGTGACGACAAGTCGGCTCACATCGCCGCTCATGTCATTGAGTGGCTGACGCGGCCGGCGGAATACCGTCGTCGCGTCGATCAGCTGGTGGGATTGCGTTCGCGTTTCTGCAGGACGGGCGCCACCCGGACCGCGGCGAATTTCCTTCTCGACCAGTTGCATGTCGATCCGGGGGCTCGCAGTGTCTCCGCGTCGCGAGCTGCCTGACGCCCGTCAGGTTGCTCCCAGATGGATGTCCACGTCGCGCCGCAGGGGCTTGCGGTGCGGCTCAACCGGCGGAGCTAGTGCTCTGTGACAGCTCGACTTTCGGGTTGGGTGGCACTGGCTCTGCCAGTGCAGGCTTGCCCGATAGCCAGAGGAGCACGGGCAGAGCCAGTGGCACCCCAATTCTCAGCTGTCACAGAGCACCAGTGGGAGTCTGAGGGCCAGCAGCCCGGGAACCGCTCTGCGGCTCGCACTTCGCGCTCGGGCACTGTAGGATATGTACTGGTTGGCGATCGCACGCTGAGGCTGCATCAGCGAATTTCTTGCGGTCGCAGAGCGGGACCCAGTGAAGCAGCCGTCCTGATCCGCTCCGTCGTGGAGAGTTGCTCATGCCTGTGCCACCCCGTACTGGGGCCTGTCGGTCGTCAGGCTCGATCGCGCGACGGGAATTTCTCTCGCGGGCAGGGGGAGTGGATGCGGCCAGGCGTCAGGTGCGGTGTGCCGTCGATTGGACCGGTCTGGGGGGCATGCGAGGATTTGCTGCTCCAGCGTATTGTCTCGTGAACAAGAACTGTTTCGTGAACCATTGGTGCAGTAGTGACGGGACGCCGCCCGGCGGGGAGGCCCTGTGCCTCGCGACGGAGAGAAGGGCAAGGACAACGACGGGTATGAAGTTGATGTCGTGGCGACGTGTGCTCCTGATGGTCGCGCTGGCGGGCTCCCTGGGGACCGGGCTGGTGAGTGGCGGAGAATCAGCGAGCTATGCCGATCCGACGAAGTTCGAGAAGGATGTCTGTCAGTTCGAGCGGAACGACGAGCAGCGGCCGCCTCCCCGCCAGGCGGTGCTCTGTGTGGGAAGTTCCACCATGCGGATCTGGCATGACACGATCCATCAGGATCTGGCGCCGTTAACCGTCGTGGCGCGCGGTTTCGGTGGTAGCACGATGAACGATCTGTTGCATTACGTGGAGCGGCTTGTGATCGCCTACCAGCCGCGGGCTGTTGTTATCTATGAAGGTGACAATGATGTGGCACAAGGTATCTCACCGCCGACGATCCACGAGACGTACCGTGCGCTGATCAGAAAGATCCACCAGAGGTTGCCTGAAGCTCGTGTCTATTTCATTTCGATCAAGCCAAGTTCGAGTCGGTGGACGTGGTGGGAGACGGCTCAACGGGTCAACGATCTGATTGCCAAGGACTGTGCGGGTGATGCGCGAATGACGTGCATTGACATCAGCTCGCACCTGCTGAATGCCGACGGAAAGGTGCGGGACGAATTGTATCAGGAGGATCAGCTGCACTTGAATCGCTCAGGCTATGAGACGCTGCGCGAGATCGTCAGGCCGGTGCTGCTGGAGAAGGAATTATCGTACGAGAGATCGGAAGAATTGCTGGTCCGCTGAGCGTTTCCAGGCGAGGCGAACCAACTGAGAAAGGAAGGTGAGTTGCTATGGCCCCGCGCAAGAGCCGCTCCGCAAGTACCAGCCCGACACGTTCCTCATTCACCTCCTCGTCGGTGGCCGACGGCCGCATCGGCGAACCTGACGTGGATCGAGCGATCGATCTGGTGCTGGAGCTGATGGCCATCCCCGGCAAGAGTGGCGAAGAAGGAGCTGTCGCTGCTGCGGTGGAGCGAAAACTGCTGGAAGCAGGGGCGGCCGCGGCCTGGATCCGACGGGACAATGCCCATCGCAGTACTCCGGTCGCGGGAGAAACCGGCAATCTCATTCTGAAGCTCCCCGGGACCCGCCGCGCCGCGCGCCGCATGCTCTCGGCTCACCTCGACACCGTTCCTATCTGCGTCGGTTCACGCCCCGTGATCCGCCAGGGAACCGTCCGCTCGGCAGATTCGAACACCGGCGTGGGCGCAGATGATCGCGCCGGCGTGGCGGCTGTGTTGACCGCCGCAATCGAGATCCTCCAACGCGACCTCCCTCATCCTCCCCTCACGTTCTGCTGGTTCATTCAGGAAGAGATCGGCTTGCATGGCTCGCGCCTCGTCAAACCAAGCTTCCTCGGACGCCCCCAGTGGGCTTTCAACTGGGATGGCGGTGCTCCCGAAAAACTCACCGTGGGAGCGACTGGTGGGAGTCGCCTGAACATCGAAGTTAGTGGAGTGGCCAGCCATGCCGGTGTGGCCCCGGAATGGGGTGTCAGTGCCATTACCATCGCCAGCATCGCGACCGCCGAGCTGCACCGCAACGGCTGGCTGGGCCTGGTCCGGAAAGGGCGGAAATCGGGCACGAGTAACATCGGCGTGATCCACGGCGGTGATGCGACGAACGTCGTGACCGAGCGCGTCCAGTTGAGGGCTGAAGCACGCAGTCATGATCCGGCGTTTCGCCAGCGCATCGTGCAGGAGATGGAGCACGCTTTCACCCGTGCCGCTCAGGAGGTGACCAATGTGGCCGGAGCGACCGGTCAGATCGATGTCAAGGTGCGCCATGACTACGAGTCCTTTCTGCTCCCGCCACAGGAACCGTGCGTGCTGGCCGCCGAAGCCGCCGTGAAAGCTGTCGGTCGAGAACCACTGCGAGCCGTCGCCAACGGCGGCGTGGACGCCAATTGGACCAATCGACATGGCATCCCAACCGTCACACTCGGCTGCGGACAACTCAATCCCCACATGGTCACCGAATCCCTCGACCTGGACGGTTTCGCCGATGCTTGTCGGATCGCTCTGCTGCTGGCAACCGGGTACCCCGACGCCTGATTCGCAACGGAGATGATCCTGCCGGCACCAAGGCGGACCGTTACGGTCAGGCAGCACGATGACAGGATGGCTGGCAATGGAACTGGACGACGACCTCTGCCTTTGCTTTCATGTCAGTCGACGCAAGGTGCTCAATTTCCTTCGTGTCGAACGGCCGCAGCGATGTGGACAACTGGCCGAATGCTTTGGCGCGGGAACCGGGTGCGGGTGGTGCCGACCCTTCCTGCGTCAGTTGTTTGATGAGGCGAAGGACCAGGGGCAAATCAAGGCCGATCTGCCGACGCTCGAGCAATATCGAGCGCTGCGGGCGAAGTATCTGCGGGAGAAAGATGCGATCAGTCCAGTTGAGGGGGGCACACACGAGGATCGCGATCAGAGCCCAACTGGCGACTGACCAAAATATCGGGTACGATACCAGGAAACTAACCCTCCGTTCCGAGCACTGCGAGAAGAAATGGCGCGCAAAGTTGTAAACCGTAAAGCGTTACGCGAAGAGGTCGAAGCAGCGGAGAAGGCCGGAGTAGAGACGGAGAAGGTGGCCAAGAAAAAGGCTCCCACCAAACGTAGCTCCCGGTCCAAAGAAACGATCGACGTGCGGAAAAAGGTCTTCTGGGGTGTCTTCAATCAATCACTCAAGCGGGTTGCCACTTTCGAGTTCGATCAGAAGAAGGAAGCGGATGCCAAGGCGGAAGCCTTGAGTCAGTCGGGCAAGTCCTTGCACTTTGTGCAGAAGGTCAAGGAAGCCATCGAGGAGTAGCCGCGTCGGCCGGGAGGCGATGCTCGCGTCCCGCAACCGCCTCCCGCTTCGTTCGAGCACGGTCGTCGTTGGTGGTCCAACGGGACTTGATGTGCATCTTAGGCCGCGCGCGTTGTTGACGTGCGAGAGGGTGGTGATCTCGAAGGTGCGTTTTCCGAGGGCGATGGTTCGGACGGCACACGAGGCTCCGCTGTGAGCCGTTTCACAGCCGGGGGAGGGAGGTTTCGGCAGGGTGCGGTTTCAACCGGGCCCCGAGCGGCGTTGTCGGATCATGGCACATCGTTGAATCGAACCTCATTCTGGCAGGAGGATGGCATGATCGCTTCCAGAACGCTCCAATCGCTTGCTTGGGCGGCACCCGTGGGAATCGTCGTGATGGCTTCCTGGCTGGGTTGCGATCGGCATTCCCCCCCTTCGCACGACAGTTCCCAGACCACCGTTTCTTCCGACCCTGCACGACCCGATCGTGCGCTCAGTGCCGATCTGCCACGCTATGAAGTGCGCGAACTGCGGGCCATTGGCCCCTACCTGCCCGACCTGGACGATGAGCGGCTGCGTGTCGCACCGCCCGTGGACTGGTACGTGGTTCCGCGCAGCAGCGAGTACCTGGTGCGTTTTGTGCGTGACAGGAACAACCGCAGTCCGTTGCCCAGGATCACGATGGAAGTCTCACCGTGGGAGGAGGAGCGGCCTGAGGAGCTCGATGAACAGCGTGTGAAAATCTTTCGCGACATGATTGCCGAGAGCCTGGGGGCGTCCGGTACGCGGGCGCTCGTGGAGGATGTCCAGCCGCTGGTTCTTGGCTCGATCCCCTGCGTTCGCTACGTCGTGGACCGGCAGTTTCAGATCGGTGACAAAGTGATTGCCGGCAATCGGGAAGTGATCAAGACCATCCAACGCGGCCGGCTTTACACACTCTACCTGGACGTGTACGCCGGCAAGTTGATCGACTATCGATCGGATGCCTATGCCGTCATGGCAAATCTGCAGTTTCTGGTTCCGCCAGGCGCAGCGGAGGAGGCTGCGCAGGAGCCCGGGACGGGAGCAGCAGAGTCTGCCACGCCAACGGCTCCCCCCGACGACGCCAGGTCGGAGTCAACCGAGCAGAGCGAATTGCCAGGGGTGCCGGATCAAACGCCGGATTCGGGCGGCTGAGCGATTCGGTAGGAGCAGGATGCCCCTCGCCGCGCTCGATCTTCCGCCAGCGCGGCCAGCTGACCACCGGACCCACAACGTAATCGTCCACCGACTCACTCGGGTCGAACCGGTGGCGGCGTTGGCCACCGAGGCGTCCGAGCCGCAGAATACCGACCCAGGAGGGTCGAATCGCCAGGAGGAAGAATTACGTCTTGTCGTCCCCGGCGAGCGCTCGATGGGTCGCTCAAGCGAAGTTTCCTCTTCCTTCTTCCTTCTTCCTTCTTCCGGCTGCGGCTGCCTGGTCAGTATTCAGCGGTTCTCAGGAGGATTCGAAACTCAATCGGTCAGATAGGACCGGAGCCGGTCGAGTGTTTCCGTGGTGTGGAGGGTTCGCTTGCCGAATCCTTCCTCGGCGCCGGCCTGTCGAGCATTGTGTTGGGCATCAGGGAAGTTGCTGATCAACATGACCGGCACGTGTTGGATCGCCGGATCGGCTTTGATCTGCCTGATCACTTCGATTCCATCGCTCCCATCGCGATCGAGCTGCCGGTTTACTAACACCAAGTCGTACGAGTTGGCTCGCAGCTGCTGGAGCGTGTCATCGAGGTGGTCAGCTTTGAGCACTTTCGCCGGGAAGTTGTGTTCAATCACGGCGGCAATCGCTCGATGATCGGGCGAGCAGTTCCCGACACTCAGGACTCGCTTGTTCATAGTTGATGATCCATACTCATCGATGATGTTGTTGTGCTGACCGACCCTTCTGCTCACGCGCCCTCCAACCGCCGGGCGTCCGGAGGACCGTGCGCGATTCGGCCTGGACGGCGGCACGCCGCAGAATCGCGTTCGTGGTGACATGTGAGGCGGGCGGGTGATGCGGCTCCGAACGCTCCGGGGTCTTGACTCAGGGTTCCGAAGTGATGGCGAACACATGGGTTCTGTTGGCGATGAACAGTACGCCGTTGGCCACGACCGGCGTGCTGTAGACCGAGCTGCCCATGTTGAGTTCTGCCAGAGGCTCGTGTTTTTCGGCGGACAGATTGAACACGCAGATATCACCGTCTTCGTCGCCGATGTAGACGTGGTCGTTGACGATCAAGGGCGAGCCCCAGGCGGCGGCCATCATGTCATAGGTCCAGTGAACAGCGCCGGTCTTGGCGTCCAGGCAATGAAACAGGCCGCTGAAGTCGGAGACGAACAGCAGATCGTCCTTGATGGCAACCGTGCCGATACTGCGATGCATTTCCTCTTCGAAGTCGATCTGCCCGTCACCGTTCTGGTCCTGTTGACTGTATTCCCATACCAGGGCCGAGTTGGGATTGGGGATGGTCGCTTCTCCTTGCTCGGGAAGGATCGCCTGCAGACGGCGGTGCGGAATGATCGTCGACTTGTCATCGGCCTTCACGGCGAGGGTCGGACTGACGTCGCCCCGCTTGGTCGGATCGATGCACCACAGATGGCCGATGCCCTCCATGTGCTCTGGATCCTGTCCGACAGCCACGTAGACCAGCCCGTCACAGATGACGGGAGTCGCGATAATGTTGTTGCGCGTGCCCGCGCCTCCCAGGATCCACTCCGACTCCTTCGGATTGGCATCGAACTTCCAGAGGAGTTCGGGCTTTCCGTTGGCTCCCTCGTCAGCACAGAAGCTGTACACCCAGCCGTCGCCACCGCCGAAAATCACCTGCGGCACGCCTCCCAGCAGGCCGGCCGTGGGGGACGACCATTGTCCGTGCAGGATGTTCTCGCCAGGCGACTGATCGGTCCAGTAGACCTCGCCTGTATGCTTGTTCATCGCCATGAAAGACGGCGCATCGGGCGAGGGAATATTGATGTGCGATTCGTCGACACCGTTGGAAGTGTTGACGAACAGGATATCGCCGATGGCGGTCACGGAGCAGCTGCACATGTTGTGTTGTGACACGCGGAGCTTGCCCATCATGTCGAAGCGCCAGATCGAATCGGCCTCCTGACGATCGGCTGGCGTCAGCACTTTGGACGCCTGCAGGTTCGGGCCCTGGACGGCAATCAGGCAAAGGCGCTGAGCGCCCTCGATCAGGACCCGCAGTTCCCACTTCTTGCCGGGAGCCACCGTCTTCACTTCGATGCTGGATGGGAGCTCCATACCGGCGGCGGCGAACTGCTGGCGAATGGCTTCCGTGACCGATCCTGCGTCCAACGCTTTGGCTGCCGGAGCGACCAAGTCGGTGGTCGCGTCGTCGCTCCTGCGGATGCTGAACAGGGGAGCCAGTTCGCCCTGCAGGGGCCCATCGTCCTCACCGTCGTGAAAACCTTCGGTGTCCAGGCAGACGACTTCGCCTCGGTTGGTGACATACCACAGCCGGTTGCCTTCGACCAGCGGTGAGCAGCAGACGCCCTGCAGAGGCCAGTCGTGGACTCGGCCGGTAGGCAGTTTCTCGTTGGAATCCTGCCAGAGGAACTTGCCCGTCTCTTCGTCGAAGCAGATGAGGCAGCCGAGGTCAACGTCGGCCGGATATCGGCTGAGATAGCCCGCGCCGTTGTTGGTGCCGACAAACACCTTTCCGCCGGCGATCACTGGGTTGCCGTACGTCTGGCTCCCGACCCGCGCGACCCACTTGATGTTCTCAGCCTTGTCCCGAATCCATGCGCCGGTCTTGCGGTCAAAACCCCCGACTTCCCACTCGATCGGTATCTCCTTGTCGGTCACGGGAGTATTGTTGCGGTACGACGTGCCCGCCCACTGAGGCCAATCGCCCGGCTTGATCGGGGCGTTGGCCTGCTTGTCCACGGCGGTGGGTTTGGAGTCCGCAGGAGCGTTCGTCTGGGAATCGGCCGGGGAAGTGTCGCTGCCAGCCGGTTGGGCCGCAGCCACCTTCTCGGCTCCGTGGGCTGAGCGGGATGCCCCGCAACCTGGAGTGAGTGACGTGATCACGACACCGGTGATGAACGCCATGATAACCGCAAACAGGGTACGCAGTGATTTCATAAGTTGCTTCTTTCTGGCAGATGTTGAGGCAGGCGGCCGCGGAGGTATGCGGTCATGAGCGTGGCAGGTTCCTCTCGACGAGCCGTCATGCCACGGTCTGTCACGAATGTGCCGCTTCGCTTGGGCTCGGCCGTGTTCATTCTACGGGATTGGGTCTCATGGGCTGCTAGGATTATAACGTGCCGTTTCTATTGTACGGCGCGGGCGGCGTCAGTTGGCAGAGACCTTGAGATTGTCCATGGTGATCTCGGCGTTGGTGGCATTGCCAAACAAGCCGGGGCTTCCCGTGACATTGGGTGAGGGGTCCTCGGCCTCCACGGTCCACTCAGCCGGCTCCGCCTGGCCTTTCGGCCAGACTTTTCCGCGGACCATGGCCTTGCCGTCGTGGTTTTCCGCTCGCAGCTTCACGGTGTACCAAGTGTCTGGTTTCCATGGAAAGTCAATCGTGGTCGCGATCCGCAGCTGGGCAGCCCAGGTGCGAACCTGCAACTTCTGCTGGACTCCCTGCAAGTCCAGCGTATAGCCCTGGGCGATAATCCCGATATCGGGCATCTTTCCATCCGCGATTCCCCCGCGCACGTCGGCCTCGATCGTGTAGTCCGACAGATCCGGGGGCCCAAACCAGCAGCGACTTCGCGTCCCCTTGGGAATGGTCGTGACCTTGACCAGCACGTGGTTTCCGTCCTGGTTGCGGATCACGTGACGGTGGCGAGCTCCCACCCAGGGAATGGGCGGCTCGCTGATATCCTCAAAGGTGAATTCCCAGGGCAAGGGGGGCACAATGCGTACGCGGGCCACTCCACTGACGTCACCCACGGATGCCGATATGTAGGCCGCTTGATGTGCGGCCTCGGGATCTGCTTGAAAGGTTCCGTCGGGAGTGATGCTGCCAGGACCTCGCACACGGTAATCTGCCCCCTTTTCTTCCAGCAACTGGCCCAAGCCGTTGTAGATGCGCGTTCTGAACTGCTGTTGCTCGCCCGGTCGCATTAACACCTCGGCCGGCACGACCTGCACATGGGCCAGCTGCCGGTTATCGGCGACAGGCCGCTCCTCGGCGACCGATGGGGGTGGCACCGACCCGGGGGTCTTCGTCGGGTCACTGAGGCAATAGATTGCTCCGCTGGTCGTGAAGTACACGCACCCGTGCGAACAGATGGGCGATGCGTCAATCTCTTCGCCACGTGGGAATCGGCCCTTGCTCACCGGCTCAACGCCCGCTTCCGAACCAACGCGGAAGATGAACCAGTCTCCGTTGGCCGACGCTGCATAGAGTTTGCCATCGGCGATCAAGGGACTCGCTCGCATGATGCGACCCAGCGCCGCCGGCCGCTGAGAGACCATCTCACCGGTAGAGGCGTCGAGCACGTAGAGCTTGGCTGCATCGGAGATGCAGAAGAGCTGGTTTCCGTAGAGCACTGGCGAACTCTTCCCCACCATCAGCTCGAGGATCCGCCACTTCTCGGCGGCCTGGGTCAGCTCTCCCGAGCCACTTCCGTCAATCGCGACCACTGTGCCCATCGCCGTCCCCACTTCGTTCTCTTCACTGTGACCCATATAGACCGTGTCACCGACCACCAGCGGCGATACGTTCAGGCCGCGTCGAGAAATCTCGTAATGCCAGATCGGCTGGCCGGTGCGTGGTTGAAAGGCCCATACCTCGCCATCACCCGAACCAAACACCAAGGCCCGCTGGCCATTGAGGACCGTCACCGCCGGCGCACTGTAGATCGTGTCGTAAGGGCTCTCGTTCGTTCCGTTGAACCACATGACTTCGCCCGTTCGTTTATCAAAAGCCACAAGACGATGGGCCGGCTTGGCCATCTCGCCCCAGCCGGTGATGATGCCGCTGGCGATCACCAGGTCCTCGCAAATCACCGGAAAGGTCGTGCGCCCGCCGAACGTGGTCAGCAGCCCGAAGAACTCGTGCATCGACACCGACCAGATCTTCTTGCCAGTGTTGCCGTCGAGGCACTGAAACAGCCCGCAGACTCCCAAGGCGTACACATTGCCTGTCTCGGGATCTCCCACCACCGATGACCAGGCGACACGCGTGTTAGGTACGTCCGACAGCCAGACGTTGAAATGGTTTTCCCAAAGGGTTTCTCCCGTCTTGGCGTCGACGCACACCACACGCTCGCCCTCCCGGTTCGTGTCGGGATTGGACCGGGCGAGTACGTAAAGTTTGCCGTTCATGACGATCGGGGTGCTGCGCGTGCCAAGATCCTCACGTTTCCACAGCACATTGCTTCCCTCACCCCCGCGCGGATCGAAATCATCAATCAGCCCGGTCTCAAGTGAGACTCCGTCGTAACGGGGACCACGCCAAAAGGGCCAGTCAAGTGGGTCACCCGGCTGACCGGCAGCTGAACTCGGCGGCGGGGCAGTCGCCGAATCGGCCGCCTGCGCGGCGAAGACCGGGTGGCTGATGCCGGTGAGCAACCAAGGTGCTCCACAGGCCAGAATCAGAATCAGGCATACGCCGAAGCGACGAGACGGACGGAGAGGGTGGACGGGCAGGGGGTGGAACGAGGGCGTTCTGCGAGGTGCATTCAAGCTGGTCATGTCTGGCTGTTCCCAATAACAAATCACGGTCAATAGATGGGTCTCATGGTTTTCTAGTCGCAAAACAGCGAAATGCCACGAGCAGCGGGACGGCCAGAATGCCATCCTCGGGTACTGGCCCCGAAGAATTCCTCCCGGTGGACCACGTCGGGTGACCAACTGTGCCACAGATCCACGGGAGGCTGATCGCCATAGGCCGGGCGGATACCTTTCAGCCGCTTTCAATCACTGGAAGAGGGGTAGGCGTTGGAAGTGTCTGAGCACTGGCACGATCAGGAGCGGGTCCGGACCGGCCATATTCGACCGTCACAAGACACGGTCGCAGCCAAAGGGAGTGCGCCAGCGGAACCAAGGCAATGAGTCAATCGAACCACTCATCAAGGGGGTCAAACTTCGGGATGACCAGGATGAGCACGGTCATGCGGCCAATGGCACGATGGCGCGTACCGGGGCGAATCATGACACACAATCCTGGATGCACCTCGATCACCTCGTCGTCCAGTTGCATTTGGGCTCCTGGCTCGCAATGCAGGAAGTAATAGGTTTCCAGCAACTGCCTATGGTAGTGAAGGCAGGCTTCGCCATGGATTTCCGTGACGTGGACTGAGCCGGGGAAGTCGGGGACCTCGAGCAGCGCTCGGCGGGCTTGTCCGCAGGGGCAGGGCGTGGGTTGGAGCTGGCGGAAATCGACCAACTCGTAGCCCCGGCCTGGGTGAGAGGGGGTGTTCGACGGCGTATCCATGGCTCACATTCAGTGCCAAGTGAAGTTGGGATTCAGAAACCAGTTCCGCAGGGGGGCGCACGTTGCCGTACCGACTCTTTCGTCGCCAGGCTGAGGGAACCTGCCGTGTCAGTCAGGCGGCATTGTAGCAGGCGGCATTGTAGCGAGCGGGCGGCGTCGTTCCCAAGGAGCGGTGGAGTTGCTGGCGCGTCGCGGGGCCGTGGCGGGCGTCGTCTCTCTGGTGTGGCGGGAGGGAGAGGTCCGCGGATGGGGGACGGGGGGCGGTAGATTTTTTCCAGTCCAGTCAATCGTCAATCTTTGCGCAATGGTTGATGTAAACCACTTGTTGAAAATTGGTTTTGATCCCTCAAGGCTGTTCAACGGGCGGGCCGATACGGTACATGTCACTTGACGCGAGTGTCCGTCACAAGGCGGCACAAAGCGACGCGTCAGGCTAACCGGAGCGGACTTATCGGGTCAAGGAATGGCTCGACCGGTTCTGGCGCACAATACCGCGTGGCAAGCCAAGCGAAACACCGGCCCCGTGCCACGTGACCCACCCCAAAGGCACACCCCGATCGATTATCTCCGCGAAGGAGAATCCTCTGACGGTTTGAGTCTCAGTGACGCGTGACTCAGTACGTTATTGCGACTCAAGTGCGCAGGCCGACCCGGGAAATGCGCCAGTTCGAAAGTTCCATCGTAAAGGAGACGTGGCTCGATGAAGTGGAACATTATGTTTGGATCGTTGGTGTTGGGCTTAGCGCTCTGCACCCAGAGCTTCGGAATGGATTTGCTCGACCGAATGCTCGGCATGAACTACAACGGATGTTGCGATAAAGCGTCCTGTTGTGAGACAAGTTGTTGTGACCCGGGTCCCAGCTGCGGCTGCGAGACGGGTTGTGATGCCTGTGCGCCTTGCGTGACGAAATGCCGCAAGACGCCGTTGTTGGACCTGCTGCGTGGCTGTGGAAGCAAGAAAGTGAACTGCTGTGAGCCCGCTTGCGGATGCGAAGAGCCCGCTTGTGGTTGCGAACCGGCTTGTGGATGCGAAGAGCCCGCTTGCGGATGTGAAGATCCCTGCGCCGGCGCCTGTGCACCAGCCAAGAAGTGCCGTCGCCCGCTGCTGGACCTGTTGAAGCGTCATCGCTGCAAGCAGAGCTGCTGTGAGCCCGCTTGTGGCTGCGAGCCCGCCTGCGGATGCGAAGAGCCCGCTTGTGGTTGCGAACCGGCTTGCGGTTGCGAACCGGCTTGTGGCTGCGAAGTGCAGGTTTGCAGCAAGAAGCGTTGCCACGTTTCTCTGCTCGATCGGATCTTCGGCAAGCGCTGCAAGAAGAGCTGCTGTGAGCCCGCTTGTGGCTGTGAGCCCGCTTGTGGTTGCGAACCGGCTTGCGGTTGTGAGCCCTCGTGCGGTTGTGGCGAAGCCACGAGCGCCTCGGACGCACCCGCTGCCGAGCCGACAGAAGCCGGCGAGACGGACGAAGTGGGTCCGGCTCCGGTCGTCGATCCCTCCGCTTTCCTGCCCACCAAGCGTCGTTTCATTCAAACCAACCTGGTCCGCTAAGTTAACCGGTTAGAAGACGACGATGACAGACGGCCTGTCCGACATCTGCTCGGACAGGCCGTTTGTGCTGTTCTTGTCCGAATTGTCTCCGCACCAAGACATTCACCGCGTTGATTCGAGAGAACCGCTGCGGGAGGACGCGTCAGTCAGCCCGGGATCGGGCTGCAAGTAGAGGGCGAAGACCGATGGATAGGACACGACCGTCCTAATGTAAACATCCGACGAGTCGTCCGCATGATCCTCGCGATCCACGACCGTGCTACCGACGAATTGCTTTTCCAACTCCCACTGGAGATGATTCTTCCCCTCAGGTACCGCGCCGGCTGCGGATTCGGCCAGTCCCTGTGCGATCAGTTCCAGCTTGTCGCAATCCCGATTCCCGCACCATTGCGGTGCGGCGTGTCCCCGGTAGCGGCGCATCGCGTCGCCAACAGCTGTCGGCCGCACGGGCTCTTAAGCCTTACGCCTCAGGACGCCGGCTGGCCCCGTCTTGGTGGTGGGCGGTCGTCCTCGTAAGATGACGCCTATGAATGAACCCCAGCCATCACTTTCCGGGCTCCGCGTCGCCGCTTTCGAGAGTCGGCGGGCGAGCGAAATTGCGCGGTTGATCGATCGGTTCGGCGGCACGGCGTATGTCAGTCCGTCGGTGCGCGAGGTACCTGTGGGCGAGGATGCGGCGGCCACTGATTTCGCCCATCGACTCATTACCGGTGAGGTGGGGGTGGTGATCTTTCTCACCGGGGTCGGGTTCACCCAACTGCTGGCGATGGTCGAGCGGCATGTGGCCCGCCAGCGCTATCTGGACTCGCTGGGGGATATCATCACCCTTGCTCGCGGGCCCAAGCCTTCTTTTGCCATGCGCGAGGCGGGAGTGGCTCCGACGTATATCGTGCCTGCGCCCAACACCTGGCGTGAGGTACTCACGACGATCGATCAGCATCTGTCGATCGACAATCAGGTGGTGGCCATCCAGGAATATGGCGAATCGAACACCAGTCTGGTTGCCGGGCTGGAGGCGCGTGGAGCGCGGGTGGTGTCGGTGCCCGTTTATCGTTGGGGATTGCCCGAGGATCCGGGGCCGTTGGAAGACAACATCCGGCGGCTCTCCGACGCGGCGTTGGACGTCGTGCTATTCACCTCGGCGATTCAAGTCACTCATTTGTTCCAGGTGGCTCGTCAACTCGATCTGGAGAGGTCGCTGCGTCGGGGCCTGAGTCGAGCGGTGGTGGCGTCGATTGGACCGACGACCAGCGAGATGTTGCGCAGTCAGGGGATCGCCGTCGATTTAGAGCCGGCGATGTCGAAGATGGGGCATTTTGTCCGCCACGTGGCGCTGCACGCGCATGTTGCCTGCGAACGCAAGCGGCAGATGCTGACGCGGCTGGAAGCGGTGGCCCCAACCAGCGGCGGGACCACGGCCTCCGCGGGGCCGCAGACTGCCGCCTCCTCGCAACCCGCGTATCACGACAGCCTGTTCATGCGGGCGTGTCGGCGTGAGCCGACGCCGGTGACTCCCGTCTGGCTCATGCGTCAGGCGGGGCGCTATATGGCCGAGTATCGCGAGGTGCGGGCCAAGGTTTCTTTCCTGGAGCTGTGCAAGGACCCGGCGCTCTGCAGCGAGGTGATGTGCACTGCTGTGAAGCGCCTGGGGGTCGATGCCGCCATCATCTTTTCAGATCTGCTGCCGATACTCGAACCGATGGGATTGGAGTTGGAGTTCGCCGCGGGTGGCGGGCCGGTCATCCACAATCCGGTGCGTGAACCGCTCGATGTCGAGCGAGTCCTGGAGCTCGACAGTGTCGATACGCTGCATTTCGTCATGGAAACGGTGCGTCAGACCCGGCGTGATCTGCCGGCACATCTGCCGGTCATCGGGTTCGCGGGAGCTCCTTTTACGCTGGCCAGCTACACGATCGAAGGAGGGGCCAGTCGCAATTATCTCCACACCAAGACGCTGATGTACCGCGATTCCGGAGCCTGGCAGGCGCTGATGCAGCGACTTGCCCGCGCCGTCACGAAGTACCTCAATGCGCAGATCGCGGCGGGAGCTCAGGCAGTGCAACTGTTCGATTCATGGGTCGGTTGTCTGAGTGTGGATGATTACCGACGTTATGTGCTGCCATATGTGCAGCAGATCATTGCCGGCATCGTTCCTGGAGTTCCGGTCATCAACTTTGCCACGGGCAACCCCATGCTCAATCCTCTGCTGGCTGAGGGGGGAAGCAGCGTGGTCGGAGTCGACTGGCGCATGCGGCTCGATGATGCCTGGCAGATGATCGGAACGGATCGTGCCATTCAGGGGAATCTGGATCCGTGTCTGCTCCTGGCCGATCGGACGCTGTTGCGACAGAGCGTGCAGCATGTGCTGAACATGGCCGGCGGGCGTGCGGGCCACATCTTCAATCTAGGACATGGCATCCTGCAGCAGACACCGGTGGACAATGCGATTGCTCTGGTCGATGCGGTGCACGAACTGAGTCAACGCTGAATCTTCTTGCCGTCGCCCACCTCCGGCAGATCGGCCCCTCGCTGCTCAAGCGTCCCGATTGATCAGGTCGATCAGCTGTCTGAGGCGGCCCAGGTTACGGCGATTGAACGTGAAGACGAGACGCGGCAACTGCTTCAGTTCAGGTTCGTCCCGCTCCTCCATCAGCGCCGACGACTGGACAAACTCGCCGCTCATCAGGATGTCAGCAAAGTGCTGGTTCACGGTCGATAAGAGTGCCGGCGGGAGTTCGCGCTGCAGACGCAGTACGAGTTGCTCCTTCACGTATCGCATGCTGTGGTAGACGCGATAGAAATTCAGGATCTCGTCAACCGCCACCTGGAAGTCATCCGTGATGCGGTAGAGACTCAGGTCCTCCTCGCTGATCATCCGGTTGGCAAGCAGTTGCCGCTCAATGAACCGCTGCAGATCGGTCCAGAAGCTGCCTCCCGACGCATCGAGCAATACCACCGGCACCATGTCCCGCTTGCCTGTCTGCAGCAGTGTGAGCACTTCGAGCGCTTCGTCCAGGGTGCCAAATCCGCCCGGCAGACAGACCAACGCATGGCATTCCTTGACGAACATCAGCTTGCGCGTGAAGAAGTACTTCATGTACACCAGCTTGTGATCGCCGGCGATGACCGGATTGGATTCCTGTTCAAAAGGAAGCAGGATGTTCAGGCCCATCGAGTGCTTGCGGCCGGCACCCTGATGGCCGGCTTCCATAATCCCGCTCGCTGCCCCCGTGACCACCAGCCAGTCGTGAGCCGCCATGGCACGACCCAGCTGCACCGCTTGCTCATACGCCGGTTGTTCCGGCCGCGTACGGGCAGAGCCAAACACGGTCACCTTGCGCTGTCGACGATAGGGTGAAAAGACTCGGAACGCATGCCGCAGCTCGCGCAGCGCGCGGCTTAAGATCTTCAAGTCACCCCTGGCAGGGCCGTCACTGGCCAACTGATCTGCCGAACGCTTGATCCGCTGAATCAAGTCGTCGATCTGCCGATGATGGCGCCGCTTCCTCGCCTCCTCGGCTCCCCCCTCATCACCCGACATGACTGTGTCGTCGGATGGTTCTACAGGCTGATTGAATTCACTCACTCCAGGTTTCTTTCGGGCAAGGGCGCTGCGAAGATCCAGTCCTGATCCGCTGCCCGACCCAAACCCCCTGCTGGGGTTTTTGTCGAGAGGTCTCTGCACGAAGACGGTGCAAGTATAACTCCCGACCGACTACCCTGTCAGGGTGCACCGTACCGCTTGATGGTGCTAGCACGTTGCCCCCGTCAGCCGATCCAGTTGGCAAGCGATCGGCAAGCGGGGTGATCAGCAGTGCGGGCAGAAACGAGTGCTTTGTGACAGCTTACATTGCGGGTTGGGTGGCACTGGCTCTGCCAAGGTAGCCTTGCCCGATAGCCGCAGGAGCACTGGCAGAGCCAATGGCACCCAACATCTTAGCTGTCACAGAGCAGGAGCGTGAGTTTGCACCCTTGCGCGTGCCACTTGGCGTCCGCTGTGTCCTTTCCGCGGGGCGGGCGGAAGGGGGCTCCGCACACCGACCAGTATGACGCGCTGCGGCCGTCGGAGAGGCCACAGGCGTGGTCTGGTCTGCGTCGAACCCCGCCTCTCGAAGGGCAGATGGAACGTGGGTCGCGCTACCGTCTCAGGCTGAGGGGCGTCGGTAGTGCTGGTACGCCAGAATGACCTCATAGAGATCCGAGGAAATGGTGACTTCGTCGTCTTCGAAATCGCGCATCCACGTTTTGCCAGTGCGGATGGCGTCGGAGAGCCAGCGGAACACTTCACCGAGGGGGACAGTGACCGTTTGAGGGCCGGATGGATCGGTCGCAATCGACTCGCAGTTCTGTTGATCGGGACCGTAGTATATCCGCAGCTGAGGATGTGCCATGAAGTATTCCTTAAGTTCTCGTGCAGATAGCGCGCATGACTCCGGCGATTCCTTTTATCGGCAGAAATGGTTGTGCGGATTTGTTCTTTTGTTCCGGAAGGGCCGATTATTTGCCGCAGGATGCAACGCACGTGCTGGTGTGGCGAACCGAGGTACAAGGTCATCGCTTCCACGACAGAAAGGTGGGGCGGTATTGCGTGGGAACAGCAGTTAATTGGCGCGGCAACGACAGGGTGGGTTGAGTTGGGTCACTGCATGTCTGTTAGAGTGGCGGTCCAGCAGTGGGGCACCGCCGCGTTCGCCCAACCGCCCTCGGACGCGTCGGCATTTCACGGGAGGTGAGGATTTCCCTGCGATCCACCCCTGGCGATGTCCGGAATCGGCCGTGAAACGACCAGGTGCCGACGCACCGACCTACGAACTTGGGTCGTGCGATCCTTGACAATGTACATGGCAAGCGCTAGATTGCGATCCGGGTAACTGCCGGACAGTTGCGTCTTTGCGCCTTTTCTTCGTAGCCCGCAATGGGTCCACTATGGACATCACGATTCAAATCGATCTGAGCCAGGCCGCTCGTGAATTGAACCTTCCTCTGGAAAGTGTGCAGCGAACGGTAGCTTTGCTCGACGACGGAAACACGGTTCCTTTCATCACACGCTACCGAAAGGACCAAACGGGGGCGCTGGACGAAGAGCAGATTCGTAGAATTCAGGAGAAAGTGGGTAAATTGCGAGGGCTTGCCGAGCGCAAGCAGACCATCTTACGGTCCATCCAGTCGCAGGGTGTGCTCAGCGGCGAGCTCTTCGACCAGATTCGCAGTGCAACCTCGCTCAAGCGGCTGGAAGACCTCTATCTTCCTTACAAGCCCAAGAAACAGACCTTGGCCACCACGGCCCGGCAGCGGGGCCTCGAGCCGCTGGCTCGCGAAGTGCTCGAAGCAGATCCTGCGGCGGCGGATCTCCAGCAGCGCTGTGAGATGCTGGTTTCGGCCGACAACCAACTACAGTCCGCCGACGACGTCATGGTGGGCGTGCGCCACATTATTGCCGAATGGTTCAGTGAGCGAGCCGACGTGCGCGGGCGACTGCGAAAGATTCTGCAGCAGTCGGGCAAGTTGATTTGCAGCCGAGTTGAGCCAGCGAAGGCGGGAGAGCCTGCCGCAGCCAGCAGTGCCGAACAGGCTGCCACGCCGTCGGCAGAGGTCGCGTCCAGCGTTGAGCCACCAACGGACGCTTTGACTGAGCATCAAGACGCCGACAGCCCCGATCAGATGGGAGAAGATGAGTCGGCCGAAGGTGTGGTTGACGCGGGGGACGAGGACGAAGGGGCACCGCCGGAAGATGACATGTCGGTCGCGTCAGATCCAGCGGCCGAGGCTCCGTCGCCGGACTCACTGGCGCCGGCCGCTGGTGATCCGGTATCGGTCGACGCGTCGGCTCCGGCGCTGGAGACGTTGCCGGGCGCGACGGAGGGAGAGCAGGACGCGGAGGATGCGGCGGGAGTGTCGGCAGCGGACGCGACTTCCATCGGGCCGACGGAACCGGTGGGTGAAGCACGTGCGGTTTCGCCGGAGGCGGCTGCCACGCCGGCGGCAACACCGGTTGCGGCACCTGCCGCCCCGCCGATGCCCGTGCGTCCGAAGTCCAAGGCGAAACGGGGTCCACTGAGTGCGGCGATTTCGAAGAAGGAGAAGAAACGCCAGCGGCTGGAAGCCGCTTTCAAAGACTACTATGCGTTTCAGGAGCTGGTAGCCCGGATTCCGCCGCATCGTGTCCTGGCGATCAATCGTGGCGAACGTGCGCGGATCTTGCGCGTCAAGATCGACGCGGATGCGGAGGCCATGGTGGCCGAGGCGGAGTCGCTATTGATCACGGCAGAACATCCGCACCGCGAGTTTCTCAAGAGCTGTTTGCGCGACGCGCTGTGCCGGCTGCTCATACCCAGCCTGGAACGCGAGCTGCGGCGTGAGATGACCGAAAAGGCGGAAGAGCATGCGGTCGAAGTGTTTGCTCGCAACCTGCGCAAGCTGCTGCTGCAGCCCCCCGTGCACAATCACCGGGTGCTGGCCGTTGACCCGGGATTCCGTAGCGGCTGCAAACTCATTGCGCTCGATGAGTTCGGTAACGTCCTGGCTCATGAGATTATTCACGTCATCGGCAAGGAAGAGTGGATACGCAACGGCCGCAACAAGTTGGTTGAACTGGTGCTTCGCCATCGGCTCTCGGTGGTGGCGATCGGCAATGGCGCCGGGTGTCGTGAGACCGAACAGTTGGTAGTCGATGTCATTGAGAATGAGCTCAGGGAAGACGATGTTGCCTTTGTGATCGTCAACGAGGCAGGGGCCAGTGTCTACTCGACCAGTCCGCTGGGGCGGGAGGAATTACCTGGCTATGACGCGGTGCTGCGGAGTGCGATTTCGATTGGGCGACGACTTCTTGATCCGCTGTCGGAACTGGTCAAAATCAATCCAGCCAACATTGGCGTGGGCATGTACCAGCACGATGTCAAAGCGAAACACTTGCGCAACTCGCTCGACGCGGTGGTGGAGTCGTGCGTGAACTATGTGGGTGTCGACGTCAACACCGCCAGTCCGGCTTTGCTGCGGTATGTGTCGGGAATGAACCAGCTCACTGCGCGGCGTCTGTGTGAATATCGAGCGAAACACGGTCCTTTCCGCAATCGCCAGCAGCTGAAGGAGGTTCCCGGTCTGGGCGAAGCCACTTTTGTTCAGGCGGCAGGGTTCCTCAAGGTGACCAGCGGAGACAACCCACTCGACGCCACCTGGATTCATCCTGAAAGCTACGAACTGGCGGGGCGCGTGTTGCAGCAGGCCGACTGCAGCCTGGAGGATCTTTCGAGTGTTACGCCGGCGTCGAGGCCGGTGGCCAGCAAGCCGCGTCCCTTCGGTCAGCTGGATCTGCTTCCTCCGGCGACGGC
>JBGSHS010000406.1:0-21924 GCA_041752115.1 Pirellulaceae bacterium
CGGTCGCGCAGACCGCGGGGGAAGTGGAGAACGGAACGTGTTCTCCCCACGCTCTGCGCGAGCGTGGCTACCGCTCTGCGGCGAGCGAGAGTTCAGATCAGGCGAACGGCTCACTTGACGTACCGGCTTGTTCCGGCAATGCAGGAGGATTATGTTGTCTAGTTGGGGCCTTCTGCTGGTATTCGTTCCACTTGTTGCATTCCAACTGGACCACGCCGACTGCGACGACCAGGCTCATCACTCTCTTGAAAGGCGCACATCATGAATCAGCCCGCTACCAAGGCAACCGCAACGACCCGCCGTCAGTTTCTCAAGCAGTCGACCTGCGTCGCGGCTGGCACCTTGGTCGCAGCGGCAGCGATCCCACATGTCCATGCGGCCGAGAGCAACACCATCCACCTGGCTCTGGTCGGCTGCGGCGGGCGTGGCACGGGGGCGGCAGCGGACGCGCTGCGCACAACCAGCGGTCCGATCAAACTGGTGGCGATGGCCGACGTATTTGACCGGCGACTCAACAGCAGCTATTCCGGCTTGCAGCCCATGTTCCCGGAGCAGGTTGATGTGCCCACGGATCGGCGTTTCATCGGCTTCGACGCCTACAAGAACGCCATGGATTGTCTCCGACCGGGCGATGTCGTGCTGCTCACCACACCCTGTGCGTTTCGCTCAGTCCACTTCAGTTATGCGATTGAGAAGGGCATCAACGTCTTCATGGAGAAGCCGACCACAGTGGATGGCCCGAGTACGCGTCGTATGCTCGCTCTGGCCGATCAATCGGCCAAGAAGAACCTGAAGGTTGGGGTGGGGCTCATGTGCCGTCACTGCCAGGCCCGGTGGGAACTGCTCGACCAGATCCAGTCCGGCAGGATTGGGGACATCACCTACATGAAGACGTATCGCCTGGTCGGACCAGCCGGTTTCTGCGGTCCCAAGCCGGACGACATGAGCGAGCTGCTGTATCAGGTACAGAACTACCTCAGTTTCATGTGGGCCAGCGGCGGATTGGTGCACGACTTCACCAGCCATAACATTGACGAATGCTGCTGGATGAAAGGTTCGTGGCCGGTGAAAGCAGAAGGCTTTGGCGGCCGCTACTATCGTACGGGCGAAGTGGATCAGAACGAGGACCATTATTCTGCCGAGTACACGTTTGCTGATGGAACCAATCTGTTCGTCGCCGCGCGAAATATGACAGGATGCATGGGACGATTCGCCAGCTACGCTCACGGCACCAAGGGCTCGGCTGTAATCTCAACCTACATGCATACTCCCGCCAAGTGTCGGATCTACAAGGGGCACAACTTCGTCGACGATGATCTGGTGTGGTCAGCCACTGAACCGGAGCCGAACCCCTACCAGCTGGAGTGGGATCATCTGATCGATGCTATTCGCAACGACAAGCCTTACAACGAGGCACGGCGCGGTGCGGAAGCGAGTCTGGTTCAGATCATGGGCCGCATGGCCGTGCACACCGGGCGCGAAATCACCTGGGATGAGGCGCTGAATCATGAGCATGAGATGGCGCCGGGACTCGACAAGCTGACCATGGATTCGCCTGCTCCTCTCCCAGCCGGCGCCGACGGCAAATATCCGCTCCCGCAGCCGGGAATCATCACCGAACGTGAGTATTGAGCTCCGAAAACGAGCGGACACGCTGTCGGCCGGGCAAGCTCGCACGCAGTTTCGGTCGAGCCAACTCGAGAATCGCCGGCGTGTTGAGCAGCAGGACGGTGCGATTCTGATCACCCCATTGGATCGCACCTTCGACCAATCCCTGGCCCAGTCCCTGGAATTCGATGGGACGGATCTGGTCGTCCGAAACTTGAATGACCTTTGAGACGCGATCGACCAGGGCCCCCATACCTCCATCGCATTCCCTGAACACGAACAATAGTCCCCGCCTGACGGTCTCGATCTGACGGCGAAACTGCTCGAAGAGCGCTCTGAGCGCCGATCATTCCTGGCCGCGCGTCTCCTGAATGATCCGCTGCGCTTCGTCAGCTCGGCCAGGCGGTGGATCTTCACATTGCGCAGCGAGACAATCTCGCGGACCCCCATGACATCCAACCCGTATGCTTGGTCCGCAAGCTCAGAGACCAGTCACTGACGGTTCGTTGTCGCGATCATGCCCCCCACTCCACATCGAATTGCCCGAAGGTTGCCCGATATGTTGAAGGATAGGTCGCAATCTTGCTTGCCCTTGCATGATCGTACCCTCACACAAGACCACGCACACCCCCCATACGCACGGCAAGCGATACTCGGGCCATGCGGCTTGGCGCAGACGCGAACTCGTTCGGATGTAACGGTTGTAACGCGTGGCGAAGGTAAACCGACGCCAGTTTGCTCGCATCCACGCAATCCGATGCAGCGCTACTCGCCGACGACCGATGCTCTGCCAATAGGACCATGGGCAAACAGGCAAGCGAGGCAGACGAAATGACATCCGCCATCCATTCCCAGATGTGTCGTCCGTCGATGGCGTGCCCTCGAGGTGTCGACCGGCAGGAGCGAGACGGTGCCCTGTTGCGGCGGCAGGACCTCTTCCAGGGCAATCCGTCGGACCTCCTGTCATTGAGCGATCCGACAGCCACCTCCACGAACCTGACGACGAGCGAACAGTGGGCGTTACGCGCTCGTTCGCAGGCGAGTCTCATTCAGTCGGACGATGGATCGCTCGTGGCCAGTGTTCGGACGCGGCTGCGATTCGCATATGAGTATCAGGCCAGTGACGGGACGACCATCCGCATCACCGCCAAGGCCAACTTGAAGTATCTGCAGGTTGCCGACGGGGATAGCGAGGCGACCGCCATCAAGCTGCGTGTCCAGGCGCGTGTGTCGATCCTGCAGCAGGATGTCGCATCAGGGGTCGGCGAACTGGTCGACGGCTCTTCTCTAACGGACGAGGCTCGGACGGCGCTGACCCATGCGTTGGGTCTCTTTCAGGAAGCCACGGATTCGCTCAGCTCGACATTTGCCGCCAGTAATCCGCTCGACGGCGATTCGCTGATCGCAGGGCTCGTGGGAGCTTTCAACGCGTTGGCAACGAGCGCCACTGAGTCGTCGCCCCAGGAGCTTCCGGCTTCGCAGCAGATTCCGGCGGAACAGCCGGCCGATGCATCGGTCGAGAGCAGCGTTGAGACGGCCGCTCTGCCCGCAAATTCGGCCTCACTTCCGTCCGTCTCTGCGACACAACCTGAGACGGCGTTGCCCACCGCTGAAATTCCGGAGTTCCCGCTGCCCGCGTCTGACGCTGTGCAACCCGCGACGGCGGGCGAGTCGACAGTGACGGCAGATTCCGCCTCCACTGATTCGTCCGTTGCCGAAAATGAAGTGGCATCGGAGGGTGGCTCGCAACCGAACTTCGAGCCGCCATCATCAACGCAAGGGAGTGATGCGGCACCAGCTCTCAGCGTGCGATCCGTCATGCTGCAGGTGCGCATGAAGGTGGTTGAGTCACTCACGCATCTGGTGGCGGATTTCGATTCACCCAACGGGCACTTGTCCGCATCCCGCAGCATCTACCGCGCATCGATCAATCTGGCCGCCCATTATAGTTCGGTGACCCAAGACATGCCTGCACCCAACGCGATCGACGCTCAGGTCTAGCGCTCTGATGGAATGCTTGATGGGGGCGGCAAGCGGAAGCCATGCAGCAGCAACAACGGCCCAAAGCAGCGAGCTCATCCCTTCCGTGCTCGTGCTCAGCGCCCGCGGTGCTCGTGCTCGCTGCAGTTCCCACCGGGCCACTCCGGCTGGTTTGTGAACGATGCCCACGGATCGGTCAGGCCGCTGACGAACGTCAGTTGGCCACCGCCTCAGTTACCTGGCTTGTCTTGAAGCGGGCGACCAGTTCCTCCAGTGCGGCAGCTTGCGCTCCCAACTCCTCGCTACTGGAGGCCATTTCTTCGCTGCCAGCCGCCGTTTGCTCGGTGACCTGCGTGACACCGTGGATCGCCTCGGACACCTCAGCGGCGCTATTGGCCTGTTGCACGGTCGCGTTGGCGATCTCCGAAATGCGAGCCACGGTCGCCTCGACCCCCTGGACGATCTCTCGGAGAGCAGCACCTGTCTCATCGCTCAGTGCCGCACCTTCCTGGACCCGGCCGCTCGATTCGCGAATCAGCGTCGTGATTTCGCGTGCGGCCTGGTTGCTCCGTTCGGCCAGCTTCCGCACTTCGTCGGCCACGACGGCGAAACCCATGCCGTGTTCGCCGGCCCGAGCCGCTTCGATGGCCGCATTGAGCGCCAGCAGATTGGTTTGACTGGCAATCTCCGAAACCACCTGGATAATCTCGGCAATCTGTTCGGAACTGGTGCGGATCAGCCCCATCGCTTCGATTGACTTGCGGACGGCCTGACCACCCCGTTGTGCCAGCTCGTTCGTCTTCTGAGCGACCTGATCGGCATCACGCGCGCTGTTCTTGACCGCCTCAATCGAACCCCCTAGCTCTTGGAGGGACGCCGACATCCGCTCGACACCCGACATCTGCGACTGAGCGCCATAGGCCAGTCCCTGAGAGCTTTCGGCAATCACACGTGATCCTTCGTTGAACTGGGCGGCGCTCTCCATAACCTGTCCGATAATCGAAGAGAGGTCGGCCAGCATGCGTTGGATACCAGCCGCCAGTTCGTCGATCGCTTCGTGGCCGTCGACGGTCACGGGCCGAGTCAGATCCCCTTCGGCGGCCGCATTGACCACCTCCAACAGGCTGTCGACCTTGTGCCGCAGCAGTTCGGCACGCTGCCGTTCCTGTTCGGCCAGTTCCCGTTCGCGGCGTGTCTGTTCCTCTTGCCGCATTTGTTCCTGCTCCCGACGTTGCTTCTCCGCCTCTGCGTCGGCCGCCTGACGAGCGCGCTGCTCTTCCGCGCGGCGGCGTTCGTTTTCCACACGCTCCGCCTGCGCTTGCTGTTCACGCTCCGCAGCGCCGCGGACGTCCTGCATCGCTTGGGCCACGGCATCGATCGCCACATTCAGCGAACTGGCCATACGACCGATTTCGTCCTTGCTGTCGACATGCGCCTTCTGGGAGTAGTCCCCCTGAGCGACCGCCTCGAGTACCGCGGCGACTTTCTTCACCGGCCGCGTAATCAGCCCTGCGACCACCACAGCGACCAGCGCAATTCCGCCAACCGAGACGAAGGCAATCAACCACGCCTTCCCCCGCACTCCCCCCTTCGCCACACTGGCAGTAGACTCCATCTGCTGGATCGGCGCAAAAGCCTCCGACTCCCCCATGTCTGCCATCAAGGCCCAGCGTTTGCCAAAAACTTCCACTGGCGTGTAGGCACTGAGAACCCTCGCTCCGCCGTAGTTCGTGGTCAACTGAGCGTTCGTGTTCCCGGACAACGCGTCGCGAGTCGCCTGCGTATCGGCACCCGATTGTTCCACCGTGCCGGCAAACGACGCCCGTACCGAATGCCCTGCCGGATCCAGTCGCGAATCGCTCCGCATCCGGCAGTTGGGCCCGACCAGATAGGTTTCCCCCGTTTCCCCCATCCCCGTGCGAATGCTCATGATCTCGTCGATCCTCTTCAAGGGGATTTGCAGGGCCACGATCAGATCGGTCCGGCCCTCTTCGTCGAGCACGACCTGGCTGATGAATGACGCCGGCGCATTGTCTTCGGGCACATACGGTTCAAAATCGGCAAACTCAAAACCCTGCGAGGCGCACACGCCGCTCACCAGACGCCCCAGATTCGAGTCCTTATAAGGTCCAGTAAGCAGATTGGTCTGATAATCCGGTTTGTGACGTACCGTGTAGAAGCACCAACCATCCGGCGTCAACAGGTAGGTATCGCAATATTCGAACGAATTGGTGAACTTGGTCAGAAAGTCCTCTGAGTCCCCGGGGCGTTTCACCGAGATCACCTCTTCCAGGCTCCCCGTCGTCAGCATGGCCCAGGTCAAACCGGGTAGAACGAGCGAATCGAAACGACACAGTTCAATCGATCCGTTGCCGTCCGCCTTGATCAGGTTCCCACCGTCTTCCGCCATCGCTCGATCGATCTCGGGCCCTGACGCTGGATTGCCAATCGCACAGCCCTCCTTCATCGTCCGCTCACTGCGATAGCTGATCTCGCCGTTTACGTCTCTCCCCACGAGATACGTCTCCTGAGTGGCCGTCAGTCCGTCTCGCTGCTGCACGATCGCGTTGATCGCGTCCAGTGGAAGCTGCAGAGCCACGACACCCGTGATCTCGCCGTCGGTAAGAATCGGGGCGACAGCAAATCCCTTGGGCAGAGAGTCTTTCGGTGCATAGGGAAGGAAGTCGGTGATCATCATCTTGCCGGTCAAGGCTCGAGCCACCGCCGCGCCCAGAGGAGTCTCGGCATAAGGACCATTGAGAAAGTTCGTGTTGTAGTCAGGGCTCTGCGAATACGCGTGCACACAGTGCCCGCTCTTGTTGATGATGTAGTAGTCCTCATACGGCGTGCTTTCGATGAAGCCCTGCACAATCGCCACGTACCGATTGTACTCGTCCGTCGCTTCTCCGGACTCCAGGAACTTCTCATATTGCTCCATCGCCTTGGTGCAGATCGACCGGTCCTGCTGCGCTCGAATGTCCACCACGAACTGCTCGAACAACTTCTGCAAGGCGTCGACCTTCAGGCCCTGCATCGCTGTGATCTTCCGCACCGCTTCAGCCTTCAGATCGGCAATCGTGTCGGACAGCACCGCCAGTTCCAGCTTCGACTGAGCAAAATACTTCTCGACCTGCGTCTTCTTCACGTCGCGCAACGCCGAAAGCTGCTCGAACGTCTGACTCTGGAGACTCTCGGTCGCCTGGCTTGTCGCCTTTGTGAGTGCCTGGTCGGCACCCGAGTAAGTAAACCAGGCGGTCATCGCCAACGGAATTATTCCGACGACGAGAAAGAAAGCGATCAACTGAACCGTCATACTCAAATTGCGGAACCTGCTCAATATTCTCACCACACAATCTCCCCTCTGGCACCCGCAAAGGCGATACATTCGTCACAGGTAGTCGAACAGCTCTGCTGACGGAACACGGCCGCGGGGAACTCCCTACTGGGCCATTCAGCGACAGGACAGAAGTGCTGGTGGGTGGGAGGCATACTCCCGCCATCCCCTACTGCGATACCTTGATTCGGGCTCAGTAATCGCCCCCCCTTTTCACTCGAAAGCAGGCTATCCGATACCCAAACGTAGGATACGATCCTGCATGTTCCAGCGCAGGCTTAGAGAAGACGACGGCAACTCCTGGCGTCTTTACGCCACCCCTCGACACAACAGGCACATCACCGATACTTCTTCCGGAATTCGAAGCAATGACTCCCGGCATCGCTCCCCGGCTCTCGATGGCGAGAACCGCTGCCGGGGAGTAATCCGGCCAGAATTGCTGCGTAGCGTGTCTGCGCAGCCTGACTGCGTGACCAACTCACGCTGCCCACCGTTTCGCGAGATAACCGCGTGCGCGATCGAGCGAAGCTGCGTGTCACTCGTGACTACGTGATGCGCCGGTTCCTCAGCACTCGTCGCCAAACCTCTCGTCCGTCGCCACATGGTCGGCGGGGAGAACACCATTGCCAACTCGCCACCGGCCCCTGCCGGTGGTTCTCGCGTTTGACAACTGAATAACCGTGCAGAGGCAGTAGCACTTGCAGGGAATGGCGAACGACGAAGTACCCAATGACGAATATCGCGACGAACTGCGAATGCCGCACCCATTTGCCTTATCGGCTCGCTTCCATCTCGACTGTGTACTGCGGGATCTTCTTTCGTCATTGGCAGCGGCACGCCGCAGAGCCGCGCTCGTTGATTCAGTGGGAGGCGTTGCGTTTCTGCTGCAACAGCCACTCGTAGAGTTCGGGATTGGAGTACGATTCCGTCCACGAATCGTGACCGGCTTCCGGATAGATAGTGAACTTCACATTCCCACCCGCCGTTTTCATGGCGTCGACCATGACCTGCGATCGTTCCAGAGGCACCACGTTATCTTTCGCGCCGTGGAAGACCCAGGCAGGCACCTGCGAGAACAGCCGGGTCCTGAAAGGTTCTCCACCGCCGCAGATCGGAACGATGGCCGCGAAGCGTTTCGGTTGGTAGGCAGCCAATGCCCAGGTGCCAAAGCCCCCCATGCTCAGTCCCGTCACGTAGATGCGGTCTTCATCCACTTTGTACTTCTCGACAATCTCATCCAACAGAGCGGCCAGTTCCACCGGTTCCCACCAGCGTCCCGCCGGGCACTGAGGAGAAACGACGATGAACGGCAACTGCTGGCCAGCCTCAATCAGCTTAGGGGGACCGTGCTTCTTCACCATTTCCAGATCGTCTCCACGCTCGCCGGCGCCGTGCAAAAAAAGGAGCAGCGGAAATGCCTGTTGCTCGTGGCCAGAGGGAAGTTGGAGCAGGTACTTCATGTGCACCTCCATCGTTCGATTCAGCTCGCAAGCCTGCTGTACGACTGCGGCCGTCACAGCAGCCGGAACCGGCTCTTGAGCCTCAACCAGCTCTCCCGAATCTCCTGTCCGCAAACCAAGCAGCAAAGTACCGATCGTCAGGATCAACACACGTCCGCACAAGACTCTCATCTCAGGAGCTCCATCATGGTGGCCAATTCGAACGTAGGACAGACTGTCGTCATGGAAGCAAGTCTAAATGATCGACTTCGCTTCTGGTATACTACGGACTCCCCCGCTTCGCGTCGACCTGCAATCGGCGGACCGAGCGGAGTACAACGGCCTTCCGCACGTGCTACTGCTCCCGCACAAGGACTTCTCACCATGACATCTGCCTGCCGCATGCTGTTTGGGCTGATTCTGACCAGTACTGTCTTTCGCTGCGTGATGCCTGCCGGCGCAGGTGAGACGGCCGATGGGCATCAGGCTAACTATGCGCGACCACACGAACCGCCCACGCGGCCGGCGTTGCTGCCGCTGCCTCCGGGTGCTGTGGAACCCGCAGGCTGGCTGCGTGATTGGTGCCTGGCGGCGCGAAACGGCTATACCGGTCATATGGACGAGTATGACGACGAGTTCAAGCGAGCCTGGGCGGCCGACCATCGCATGACCGGTGACAACCTCTTCTGGTATCGAGGGGCGTGGCCGTACGAAGGAGGCGGGTACTGGTTCGACGGACTGGCTCGGCTCGGTTACGCCCTGCACGACGAGGGGTTGATCCAGCAGGTCAAGAGGCGTCTGTATGCCGTGGCCGACAATATGAACAGCGACGGCATGCTGTTCCTCTGGTGGCTCCATCGCAGCAATCCCGCTGATCGCAAAGCGGTCAACGACGCCCTGGAAGGCTGGCCGCTGTGGGCGTGCGGCCTGCTGGGTCGCGCGATGACCGGCTATTACGCGGCGTCGAGTGATCCTCATGTACTCGCAGCGCTGGAGAAAGCATACGAGTCCGATCCCGACTGCCTCCGCTCGATTACCGGCAGCCTGTCGAATGTGTGGCCGGCTTATGATACGTACTGCTGGACAGGCAACCAGAACATCGCCACAGCGCTCGACGGGATGTTCAAGCAGGACGATCCGGCTTTGCTGCCCAGTCTCCTCCGTTATCGTCAGGCTCCCGATCTGAGTCCCGGAATGACGGTCGATAACGCGCACGTGGTGGAGTTCCTCGAGTGCACAACGCCCTGGGCAGTGGGATACCTGTGGACGGGCGACGAACGATACCTCCAGGCAGCGATCGGCTGGCACGAACTGCTCGATCGTGTGGCCATGCAGCCGTATGGCGTTCCCGTTTCCGATGAATGGTACGGACCAACCGGAGCATTCCGCGGCAGCGAGACCTGTGACGTAGCGGGATATATTTGGAGCCAACTCAGCCTCTTGTTCGTCACGGGCGAGGGACGAATGGCAGACCGGGCCGAGCGGGCCTTCTTCAATGCCGGACCGGCCACTGTCTCGCGGGACTTCCAGACACACGTCTACTTTCAGAGCCCTAATCGATTCGCGAACATGTCGCCCGATTTTCCGCATGGCCCCCGAGCGGAAGGAGGAACGTATCAGCCCAAACACTTGCCACTGTGCTGTACGGCCGCGCTCAATCGGATTGTCCCCTGGTATGTCACGCACATGTGGATGGCCACCTACGACAACGGCCTCGCAGCGACCTGCTACGGACCGTGCAAAGTCACCGCCCTGGTGGCTGATCGGGTGAAAGCCGTCGTTCTCTGTCGTACCGACTACCCGTTCCGCGATACGATTGAAATCACGGTTGACCCCGCACGGGAAGCAACCTTTCCACTTGACTTCCGCATTCCCGGCTGGTGCACCGATCCCGACCTGCAAGTCAACGGCTCGGTAGTAGCCGCCCAACCAGATGCTCGCGGGTTTGTCCGTATCCAACGTACCTGGAAGTCTGGTGACACCGTCCGCTTACACTTCCCGATGACGGCAAGTCTGCAGGTCGGTCGCGACGCGTCCGTGGGGGTGCCGTACGACGGGGCACACCGAGCCACGCAGGTGGCGATACCCCAACCGGATAGCACACGCGGCGTACCGTACGCATCTGTCTCGTACGGGCCCCTGCTGTTTGCGCTCCCCATCCCCGACACAGCGGATGCGAACACGCCCGACGCGTCAGCTCGCTGGACCTACGCCCTGGACGTGCAGAACCCCAGCTTCTCGGTCGAGCATCGCGAGATGCCGCAGCAATGGGACTGGCCGCTGGCGGCCCCACTGGTCGTTAAGGCCAACGCCGTCGCGACCGATTGGAATCCTGATCCGCAATCGCCCCGCCTGCCACTGGTGCCAGCCGCGGGGCGAGCAACACCGGAGCAGATCACGCTTGTTCCCTACGGGTGCACAAAATTCCGTATCTCCATGTTCCCCGTCACAGCCAAGCCCGAAGTGAAGCCGGCTGCCATTCGTCGCATTCTCTTCCTCGGCAACAGCATCACTCTGCACGGACCGAATCAGGATATCGGCTGGTCTGGCAACTGGGGCATGGCCGCCAGCAGTGAAGAGAAAGACTACGTCCACCTGGTCACGCGTGCCCTGGCCGATCATACGGGAACGATGGCCGAGATCATGGTCCGCAATATTGCCGACTTCGAGCGCAACTATGCCACGTATGATATCGATCTGCAGATGAAGGAACTGTTCGCTTTTGATCCCGATCTCGTTGTTCTGGCGATTGGCGAAAATGTGCCGGCACTGGACTCAGAAGACGCCAAGGCGAAATTCAAGACGGGCGTGCTGAACTTGCTGCGCTGTGCGCTGGCCAAACGTCGTCCGCTGGTGGTCGTGCGAAGCTGCTTCTGGGCCGAGGGCGCCAGAGACCAACTGCTGCGTGAAGCCTGTCAGGAAATGGACGGCATCTTTGTCGACGCAGGTCCACTGGGCCAGGACGCCACCAATGCGGCACGCTCGGAACGGTCGTTCCAGCACGAAGGCGTGGCAGGACACCCAGGTGACCGAGGGATGCAGGCCATCGCCGATCTCATTGTGAAAGGCGTGCTCGCCAGAACGCAGGGGCCATGATAATCTGAACCACGGGAGGAAGGAACGTTAGAAGAGGATTTCGTGCATGGAACCGATCTGCTGACAAGGAGCTGGCAATGCCCCGTTCATTCGCACGCCGGGAATTCCTCAAGTCGCTGATCGCCGGATGTGGGAGCATCTGGGCCTCGCCGGCGTCGGCAAGTCCACTCAGCGAGCCCCCGGTAGAGCTCTCACCAGAACATCGGCTGGCTGTCGAACATCGGCGACGTCGAATCGTCGTTCAATACGATTGCCATGGCCAGATCGGCCGCGACATCGACCAGTGGATCAACTACCGATTCAGTTACGCCGATCAGCCGGAAACTCAGATCGATGCCCTGTGGTGGGACCTCGGGCGGTTGGGTAATGTCGTCTATCCCAGTAAGCTGCTCAACTCGTTTGACAGTCACGCGGGATTCGTCCAGTGGCGCGACCAAGGCATTGATGTGGTGGGGCGACTGGTGGAGGAGACCAGGCGGCGCGGCCTGGAGTGCTTCTGGCATCATCGGGTGAGCGAAGTCGACCTGAGCCGAGATGGTCAGGGGGCCGCTTGGCAGGACGGCCCTGATCCCCTCAAACAGACTCATCCCGACTGGACGCTCAAGTGCTGGTGGCCACACGGCCTGTGGGATTTCAGTGTCGCCGAGGTCCGGCAGATGACCGTGGATTCGCTCAGGGAAGTTGCCAGTCGCTACGACTTCGACGGGATCCAGCTTGACTTCGCACGGCATGTGCCGTGCCTGCCATTGGGTCATCAGTGGGAGCTGCGTCATCATGTAACCGATCTGATACGAAGTGTCCGGCGGATGCTGTTGGAAGTCGAAGTCCAGCGCGGTCGCCCGTTTCTCCTGGCGGCTAAGATCCCCCGCACGCTCCAGGGCTGCCAGATCGACGGTTTCGATTTCGCGGTCTGGGCCGCGGAGAACCTGGTCGACATCTTCACGCTTGGATCGCGGTCGATGGACGTCGATATCGCGGCCTTCCGGGACATTGTGGCTGGCCACAACATCAAGCTGCAACCTTGCTTCGACGATCATCACACCACCGACGGTTATCGATTCGCCCCGATGGAAGTGCTGCGCGGCATCTTCGGCAACTGGTGGCAGCAGGGCGCGGACAGCGTCTGCACATTCAACTGGTCCAACGCTCCCCCAGAGGTTCAACGGCAATACGGCGAGGACTATGCGCCCGGTCCTCCCTCGCACGGACAGGCCTACCGGGAGGTCGGCAGTACCGACACGCTGCGGCTGAAGGACAAGACGTTTCCGGTTGAACGTCGCGGTGGCTATCCCTGGGCGGAAGGGTACTTTAACCGCAACGATGATGCGCCGTTGCCTGCGCAACTGTCCCCAGACGGACAACTCGCCGAGCTTTCGATTCGCATCTGCGATGACTTACCGGCGCTGGCAGACCGAGTGAAAAGCGTTCTGCTGCGCGTCGTGTTGTTCGGGGCCGGGGACGACGAGGTCGTGCAAGTGAAGTTCAATGGCACGTTGCTTTCGCTCTCGGATCGAGACCCGAACTGGAAGGACTCACAGATCTTCTCTCCGCAACCACAACCGGCGTCTGGCGGGTCCGGGCATTACCAGGTCGATCCGCTCCAGAAACTCTTGCGATTGGATTTCGCCGTCGACCCGCATGGTTGCCAGATGGGCGTGAACCGTGTACAGATCCGGCTGGAGAGCCCACCTCGGACTCCTCAACCGCCAGTAGTTGTTCTCGAGAAACTGGAGGCGCATGTAGCGTACACCAAAGGGCCGTAGCCATGCTCGCGCAGAGCCGTAGCCATGCTCGCGCAGCGCCGTAGCCATGCTCGCGCAGAGCCGTAGCCATGCTCGCGCAGAGCATGGGAACATCGCCGTCCGCTCTCCACTTCCCGGCGGTCTACGCGACCGCGGCCACCGGAACGCAGAGCAGCACGTACACATCCATGTACAGTCCGACGGACATAGTTACAGCCGCGGCTGCATGCAATTCAGCACACTTGGTGCCCGTACAGGCGTCGATTCGCCAGTTTCACAGCGATGACACAATCACTTCGCACCGCGGAGACGAGCGACTCGGACATCATTCTCGTATTCGTTGCCCAGTATTCCGCTGGTGTAGTTTCTCTCTCCGCACGTGCAATGGCGACGCGTGGGCAGCTTCAAGACCGGCGAAGCCAGTGCCACGCTGCGTGCGACCGGCGATCAATGCGATTGGGATGTAACGGTCTTGATCTCGCCCGCCACACGCACCTGGACTACGCTTGGTCTGTCGCTGGCGATGCGATAGTGTGCGATCTTCCCGTCACGCCACTCGATATCGACGGTGAACCCGCCCCGGGCTCGCAAACCCTGAACGCTGCCGGAGTGCCACGAGTTGGGAAGTGCGGGGAGCAGTTCGAGAACCGGCTGGCCGTCGCTCGTTGATTCCTGGCTTTGCAGCAGCATTTCCGCCACAGCGGCGCAGCCACCGAAGTTGCCGTCAATCTGGAACGGCGGATGGAGGCAGAACAGGTTCGGTGCACCTCGGCCAATCAGCATGGAAAGAAGTTTGTCGGCGCGGTCACCGTCGTGCAAACGAGCCCAGAAGTTGGCCTTCCAGGCCATGCTCCAGCCGGTCGACGCGTCTCCTCGCCGTTCCAGCGAGCGACGGGCGCCCTCGTACAACTCCGGTGTGCTCGGATTGATTTCGCTGCCCGGACTCAAGCCCCAGAGATGGGAACAGTGCCGGTGATGGACTTCGGTCTCCTCGAAGTCCTCCTGCCATTCCATTATCCGTCCGTCGGCGTTCACACGCGTCGGCGCGAGTCGGCCGCGGATCGCATCCAGGCTCTGCGCAAATTCCTCATCGATTCCCAGAATCCGCGCCGCTGTCGCCGTATTGCCGAACAGTTCACGCGTGATCTGCTGATCGAACGTGGCGCCAATGCAGAGTGCGGTTGTCTGGCGGTCTCCGCTTCGATCGGTGTAGGCGTAGCTGTTTTCGGGTGAATTGGAGGGAACGACGACCAGTAACTTGGAGTGCGGATCTTCGACCAATACGGCTTGCATGAACTGGCTGGCGCCGCGGAGTATCGGATAGTATTCGCGGAGGAATTGCCGGTCCTGGGTGAATTGGTAGTGCCACCAGATGTGCTGCGTGAGCCAGGCACCGCACGTGGGACCAATACAGGCTGGCAAGAAACTGGGCGCCGTGTCGTACCAGGGGTTCTGTGTGTGATTGGCCATCCAACCCGGCGCATGGAAATAGGCCTGAGCCGTTTTCTCACCTTCCTGCGCGGTGTTTTGAATGAACTTGAGCAGCGGCAGGTGACAGTCAGACAGATTCGTGGATTCGGCCGGCCAGTAGTTCATCTGCAGATTGATATTGCTGTGGAAGTCGCCGCGCCACGGCGTATCGTACTCCTCGGCCCAAATCCCCTGCAGATTCGTGGGCAGCTGAGAATCGGGTCGCGATCCAGACACGACGAGGTGCCGGCCGAACTGGAAGTACAACGCCGCCAGTGCCGGGTCGGGCGACTGCTCTTGAACTCTGACGCGTTCGGGGGTCGGCAACTGTGCCGAAGGACCTGCCGGCAACGTCAGTTGGCAGCGCGACATGAAGTGGTAGTGGTCCGCTGCCGCCCTCGTCCGCAACTCGCCAAAGGGCAGGGCGAGCGCGGCGTCCAGTCGGCGACGCGCCGTGCTGACGAAGTCCCGATCCTTCCAGTTGGTGCCGGCCGACACAATCAACGTCGCCGCATTGGCGCCTGCGATCACGAGCCCCTGGTCTGTGGCCGTCACACTGCCGCCGTCGACGGTGACTCCCAGCAACGCAACGTACCGCATGCCCTGACCGCCACCACCGGGTTTATTGAACGGGAGTTGGCCTTCCAACGTCAACACATTTCCGGCGACACGCGTGGCTGCGTTCTGCTTGCGTTCCAGAGTGGCGGTGCAGGAGATGCTGCCTGGTTTGTCGGCCTTCAGAGCGATCGCAATCACTTCATTCGGCTTGGAGACCACCAGGTCGCGCGTGTAGTGCACGCCGTTCAGCTGGTACTGCGTGTGGGCGACTCCCTGCATGAGATTGAGTTCACGCCGGTAATCGGACGCCGCGTCGCGCGTCGCGCTGTTGACGCCGACCAGTTCGATCTCGGCGACCTGGAACGTACGTGCCTCGGTCGGTGCGAAAGTAAATCGATAGAAGCAGAATGAGCCGGGATGCGCGACCGAGAATTGTCGGGTTTCGTGACGCCGTTCAAACGGCTTGTCCAATTCGCGGCGATCCAGCTCCGTCCAGCTCAGGCCGTCCGCTGAACCTTCGAACGTCCAACGCCACGGGTCGCGCCTGGGCATATCATCTCCGCTGGTGAATGCGTACGAGTCGACGGCCTGGGCCTTCGAAAGCCGCAACTGCCACACAACGGGCACGTCACCGTTGTTGACACACCACTTTGTGCCGGCGTCGCCGTCGACCGTGTTTTCAACCGTTTTGCCATCGCCCGCCGCATGCCCACTGGGCGATGTCAACTGCGGGTCGGCACTGTCGCTGAAGCTGATGATCAGGTCGCCCAGGGTCTGGTACGAACCGAACTGGTTGATGTCGCCCCAGCCTTGAACACCGTCGGCGTAGCGGAAGTTCTTGTCGAGCGTCTTCCACGCGGCCGAAATGTCGCCAGAAAAGAGCAGGTTGCGTACGTCGGGCAGGCATTGATATGCGTTGTAGCGATTCCCGTCGTAGGGACCGCCTGACCAAAGCGAGGATTCGTTGAGTGCGATCCGTTCCCGCCCGACGCCGCCGAAATCCATCGCCCCCAGCCGGCCATTGCCGAGTGGGCAGGATTCGTGAAATGTTCGGGCGGGCGACACAAACCACACGCTCATCGGTTCTTGCGGGGGTGGAACTTCGCCCGCCGCCTGCTCACCTGGCACCGCTACCGAGCCAGCCACGACAGCCAGCACGAGGGACCATATCTTCACGCGCCGCATAGTCGTCTGCTCCTCGATGTCCGGACGTTGTTTGGCGAGCCCTACTGAGCACTTTAACTGCGGCACGCCCGCTCTGCCAGCGTCCGGTTACGGGGACAAAGTTCACGCCAAGACGCGATGGACGGATGCGCATGGCGCGCGTCCCACGCATTTCTTTGCGCCTTGGCGCCTTGGCGTGAGATTCAGAACAGCATCAATCCAAGATACGGCGTTCCCTCGGCTGAGAGGAGATCCCGCAATGCCGCATTCCGATGTGAGCTCGCTTCGAGGCTGAAGAGCAGGCCCTGGCCATGATGGACCACCCGAATATCGCCCAGGTGTTCGACGCCGGCATGTCGCCGGCGGGTCGCCCCTACTTTGACATGGAGCTGGCCACGGGCATCCCGATCACACAGTACTGTGACCAGGAGCACCTCACGCCGCGCGAACGGGCGTGCGTCCGAAGGTAGCCCAGACCTTGACGCGGCACAGCGACATTCGACTCACATTGGGCATCTATACGCACGCCGAATTGGTCGATCAGACGGTGGCCATCACGTCGCTGCCCGCCCCGCCGGGCCCGCCCGTCTCGACGCCAACGGCCGACGTGAGCCAGGAGGAAAACGAGTCTGTGGAAGCCGATCGACCCGGGGACTTTTCGGCGGCGGGGGCGGAGTCCGAGGTGCCGACAGTGGTGCCGAGAGGTGCCGATATGGGTGCCATTCAATTCGCCGCGGAGACGATCCACATGGCCGCGTTTTGCACTTTGGAAGGGTGCGTAACTGGGGACTTCGTCGCGAGTTGCGGCCTGGATTCTCGAGAAAACAGCAATAGGCCCGGAGGGATTCGAACCCCCGACCAAGGGATTATGAGGCTGGTCGAAATCGGCGAAATCCCCGAGAAACAAGCAGATTCCGGCCCGCGCGCAGCACAAGGCGCAGCAGTCGGGTGCAGGTTTGCTAATTGACGGCGATCGTTGGGCCCTGCTAACCTGATTGGCAGCACAAGGAGCCATGCGAAATGCCCTACGAGTTCCCACCCCAAGTCGGGGAAATCATCAAGAGACAGCTCGAGATCGGTAACTTCCGGTCCGAGGACGAAGTCTTGCTGGCTGCGCTCCAATCTCTGGAAGCAGTACAGGAAGACTGGTCAGCGGTTCGCGCTGCGCTGGATAGCTTCGAGCAGGGCGAGAAGGGGCTTTCACTGGACGAGGCTTTCGACACAGTCCGCCGCAAACACGACATTCCGGCAGATGCATGAAATACCCCGTTCGGCTCCAACCTGCCGCTGTTGAAGATCTTGAACAGGCCTATTTGAATGCCGCGCACCACGCGCCGCACACCGCAGCACGCTGGTACAATCGTTTCTACGAATCGTTGCTGACCCTCGACACAAATCCAACGCGTTGCCCAAGGGCGGCGGAGAGCGAAAAGAGCAGTCGCGCGCTTTACGAGTTCCTGTACGGGAAGCGGCCGAACGTGTTCCGAGTCATCTTCACCGTTGAAGACGACGTTGTGTGGATACTGCGGATCCGCAGGGCATCGCGGCGCCCCTTGACGCCGGGTGAGCTGGACGAGCGGGTTGAGTAGTCCTACAGTCTCCCTTGAACGCGCAGTCGCGCAACAATCACAGAAACTCAAGCGTTGCTGCACCTGATCGCGGCTGAGGTGGTGGAACAGCGCACGCGTCTCCGCCTGCGGATGCTCTCCATGGCAGCCGAGCGACCGGGGGACTTTTCGGCGGCGGGGGTGGAGTCCGAGGTGCCGACAGTGGTGCCGAGAGGTGCCGATATGGGTGCCATTCAATTCGCCGCGGAGACGATCCACATGGCCGCGTTTTGCACTCTGGACGGGTGCGTAACTGGCGACTCCGTCGCGAGTTGCGGCCTGGATTCTCGAGAAAACAGCAATAGGCCCGGAGGGATTCGAACCCCCGACCAAGGGATTATGAGTCCCCTGCTCTAACCGCTGAGCTACGGGCCCAAAGCATTTGATGACAATAGGTTAGGCCCGAAATACGACGGGGTCAACAGGCCACTTCGTCACGTAACAGCGAGGCCACTGTCGTTGTAAGTCGCTATTACTCGGTGGCGCTTGCATGCGATCAAGGGGCTCCGAGTCCCTTGATCGCACCCGTTTCGAGGTGGTATCCCGTTCATCCGACACGCAGCGGCTGCTCGCCGCCGAGGGACGTGGACCAGTGGCCACTCACGTTCATCATGGCCAATCTCCGACCCGCGCAACCGGAGCGTTGCTCGAGACGATGGACCGTTTCCTCTGGATCGCTGCCGTCCGGGTTGATCGGCTCAGTGTTTCCTTCGCGAACTAATGGTTCGCGAAGCTCGCTCGGCCCACTGGCCGCAATGCTCCTTAAGGAATTGGTTCATTTGCGAGACGGACGACCGCTGCTGGAACAACTTCTTCCATTCTTCAAGATAGACGCAGAAGAACTCGGCTGACGCGTCGACAGCCCAGTCTTTGAACTCCGTCTGCGAAGACCACCAGAAATCGCAGATACCCTTTAGTAATCCCAGACTCAATGCGGACATTGACCTGTTCGCTGTCGTCAATTTAACTGCAAGAGTCGTCTTCGTGTTGGGCAAGCCAATCAGTAAGAGCGCGCGTTAGCATCACGACGGAACTAGAATGGAAGCGGTCGACAACGTACCCCAGATGCAATTCCGCTACCGTCCGGCTGTTTCCGCCGTGTGTCGCAGCGCTGTCAGAGACGAGGCCGATTGTGTCGGACTGATGAGAGTCATCGCACTCAGCGCGGGATCTCCTGCATGAGGCGGAGGCCCAGCGTGTCGACCAACCGTTCAAGGGCGGCGGCCGGAAGTTCCGCGTTGCCGGCCCGGAAGTCCGACAATAGTCGCTGGTCAACTCCAATCGTCGCGGACAGCTCATCCATGCGTCGGCGGGATGCCACGATCGCCCGGCGCAGGTCACTGAAGAAGCCCGACTGCTGGGCCGCTGCCTGGATCTTTCGCAGGTGGACGATATTCTCTTCCTTGTCGGCAAGTTCCTCCCGCACGGCCGCTTCCCACGCATCCTTTTGCTGGGTCGTGAAACCGATCGTCACCCGTTTGTCGCCAGCGGCTCGTGCCTTGCGCACTTCGTCTTGTTGCTCAGGCGTTAATGGCATTGTCTATTCTCCCACGTCGTACCCAGTAATGGGCTCGATCAAGTCGTCCCCCAACCGTCTGAACACACAACAGAGGTTCCGGCCGGTCGAGGTCAGGCCGAAAGCCACGGGATTGCCGGTTGATCGACTCACATCCTCGCATTCGGGGTTCGTGACCACTTCTTCGAATTCCTCTATCGTCACATCGTGTTCCGCCAAGTGCGCGATTATCTCCGGCGTCCAGACGAAGAAGTAGAACGGCATCGCTGTTCTCACTATCTCCCATTCTTGCTCAATGGGTTCACTCGTCAAATGGCGGGGACCGATATCTCTCACGCTCTCAGGAATCCGCTCGCCAAACGGCCTGCCGAAATATCTGCGACCACGGAAACTTGGATTGCCAGGCGTATTCGTCTGCCGTCCTCGTCACGAAACCGGTCACTAATCGCCGGGAAAATCTGACGTCAGCCTGGGAAATTTGGAAGCGGCATCCGCCGTGTAGCCGACTGGCACTGCGATATCAGTACCGGTTTTGCAGCGGCTATTGACCGATCATGTCACTGCATCTCTCGCCCGCACCGCTCGATTATGAGTCCCCTGCTCTAACCGCTGAGCTACGGTCCCAAAGTATTTGATGACAATAGGTTACGCGTGCAAAGCCACGGGGTCAACCACCATGCGCTCCCCAGTCTCATTCATCCCCTGTCGCCGCGTAACCCGCGCCCCGCGTGTTGTCTTTCTGACTGCATAATGCGGTGGGTTCCTGGCACTGCGGAAACCACATCGGAAAACTGCCTTAACCGCAGCAGGTCTGACAGACGAATGGCACTTAGATTTGGAGTAAGTCGTTTGCAGAAAATGATATAGGCAAAAAGGCCTCTCTTGCGTAAATGGTGTGTTGGCAATAAATCCACCACCGGCAAGAAGGCCACTCGGATGCGGAATTCTCCCCAGGATGGTTTCAGCGACAGGTCACTTTTCTGCGACGCCAGTTTCTCCAAGACGCGGATTTGCCTTTCACGGACGTGCTCTCGGAGAAGATCGTGGCGCAAGCACTGACAGCAATCAATTCCTATTGGATCGACCGCATCGATCCGCCGTTGGTCACGTTGTGGGTCTTCTTGAGCCAAGTCCTGAGCGCGGACCATTCGTGTCGGGCGGCGGTCGCTCGTTTGATTGCTCATCGTATCTCCCATGGGGAGGGAACTTGTTCGTCCGAGACGGGTGCTTGCTTGCTCTGCGGGCGAGCAGCCACAAGATGCGGTCGGTACGTCACTTCTATGGTACACTGCGAGGTTGAAGCAGCGAATGGACGTGCCGGAGCACGCCGGGTTTGCTCCCGGGGCGATGCACACGAATACCTCGTTCGGGAAGGAAACAGGGTAGCGGGTCGTATTTTCTTTGCTGGTTCCGCATGCGGCATCATCCATTTGATATGATGCAGACATCCCTTTGGGGACCATTATGTTCCGGATTGAGTTCACGCCCGAGGCCGTGGCGGACCTGAAGGCATTCCGTCGGTGCGACCAGGAACAGGTCATGAATGGTATCGAAGGGCAACTGCCGCACCAAGCCGCCCAGCCATCGCGTAACCGCAAACGACTGCGTCCGAATCGGCTCGCTCAATGGGAATTGCGGATAGGGGATTTCCGTGTCTTCTACGACGTGGATCTCCACGAGTTGCTGGTCAAAATCGAAGCGATTGGCTACAAGGACGGTAGTAGCCTCTACGTGCATGGCGAGGAGTACGAACTGTGAAGACTGTTGCGGTGCCGCCGCAGGCGGCCGAGATCATTGCGCTGCTGGAGCAAGCACGCGACGACGAACTTCTGGTGCGAACCGCCGACGGATCGGAATACTTGCTGACCGCCATCGATGACTTTGACCGGGAAGTCGCCCGTACCCGGCAAAATGCCAAGCTGATGGTATTGCTCGATGAACGTGCGAAGCAATCCGAAACGATCCCGTTGGATGAGGTCAAACGGCAACTCGACTCGGCCACCTGAAGGGTAGCACGGTTAGCCCGAACAAACGGATGCAGGCAAGCGGGACCTGGTGCTGCGGAGTGGAACGTTCACTCCCCGCCGCTCGAATCTGGTCGTTCGTTGGTGCGGACCGGTTGGCCCCATCGACGCTCCCAACCGTAGCCTGCTTGCGCGCACAGGTCACATCCCCCTGCTGCAGTTGGCCGGAAGCGTATTGTCATCAGAAGGATGCATCAATGGGGGTCTCTTGCGGTGGACACCAAAACCAGATTGATGACACGCCCCAACTGGAGCAGGTCTGTCAGACCTGGGCGCGCTACGGGCCTTCTCGGGCCGTACGAGGTGATGCGCCGATTCCCTCTGGCCATCCACTTGCTTCGCCGCCAGAAACCGCCACTTGGACTCAGGCAGTCCCTTTGTCGACG
>JBGSHS010000407.1:0-39049 GCA_041752115.1 Pirellulaceae bacterium
CACTTGCTTCGCCGCCAGAAACCGCCACTTGGACTCAGGCAGTCCCTTTGTCGACGAGACCACCGCACGCTCGTGCGGCGCGCGTCACGGCGACACCCTCTGTAGACTGGTTTTGCTGCAAATCCGTGAAATCGCCACGCGCGAGCTTGAAAATTGCGGGGGGGGGTAATCTGGGAGGCTGTGCCGTTACTTTCGGCATCGTCCGCACGAGCGCATCCGTGTGCGAGCGGGCTCGTCGTGAACGAAGCGGAAGTGCGACGCGGCGACAGAATTATTCCTGATGACGCACCTTTGAGTTAAGGAACAAGCCTGTGAACTGGTCTCGATGTTTGAGTGTGGTGGTGACGTTGCTGCTGGTGTTTGGCACAGCGGCAAAGGCCGACGTAATTGTCCACGGCGGTACGACGATCAATATGGATTTCGTGTCCGTGGGCAACGCGGGCAACACGGCCGACGACACCGGCTACGGCGCGGTGGGCTACAACTACCGGATCGGTAAGTTCGAAGTCACGGCTGCGGATTGGGCGGCGGTCCGTGCGGCGGATCCCAATGTCGGAGACGCGGGAAATTGGAGCGGCTCGCAGCCCACGGGTGGCACCAGTTGGTACGAGGCAGCGCGGTTCTGCAACTGGTTGACAACCGGCAATGCGAACAGCGGCGTGTACAACACCAGCACCTGGGCCATCATGGACCGCCAGACGGCGGCGGCGACGTTCGGCACTGCCTATTTCATCCCCACGGAAAATGAGTGGTACAAGGCGGCGTACTACGACCCGGATAAGCCGGGCGGCGCGGGATACTGGGACTATCCCACCAAGCACGACTCTCCGAACGTCCCAGACGGAATCGACTTCGCCGGGGACACGGCATTCGACGCGGTGTTCAATCAGGGTTATGACCAAGGTCAGCCCAACAGTGTCGACAACGCCGGTGTCCTGAGTGCTTACGGGACGATGGGCCAGGGCGGAAACGTCTGGGAATGGAACGAGACGGCCATCGGTTCGTATCGTGGTTTGCGGGGCGGCCTTTGGCTCCTCAATTCCGGCCACTTGCTGGCCTCCTACCGCCACGGCGGCATCGTCCCGACGTACGAGAGCAGCTACCTCGGCTTCCGTGTGGCAAGTGTTCCTGAGCCGGCTAGCATCTGGTTGATGTTAGGCGGTGGGTTAGCCGGTTTGTACTGGTGGAAACGCCGCAAGTAGCACCCTTTTTCCTTTCTCCCTTTTACCCTTTATCTTTCGCGCTGGCGGCTTTGCTGCCGGCGCGTGAGTTGAATTTTTTGCTGTGCGCACGCATCGCGATGAGCAGGTGACCGCACCGGTCGTGCTGGTGAAGTGGTACGACTGATGGAGCTGATCGAGCACATCCTGGCGAGTCACGAAGACGGCCAGCAGCAGGTGTGGACACCCGACGGGGATCTGTTCGATGTGCGGATCGTCAGCCCGCCGATCGGCACATCCACCTGAACGTGGACGCTGGATGCGGTGGCCGTCCGCTCGACGCTGCGTCGTCAGTCGGCGTCGTGTTGCGGTGAGCCTGATTCGCTGCCTGACACAACAAGTCTTGCTCCGAGAGCTGAGACAAGCCGATCGAGCACATCCGAACGCAGAGTGCGGTCCCCGGCAAGAAACTCGGACAAGTGAACCGGTGTCGTTCCGACAAGTTCCGCCAGGGAAATCAGGTCCCGATCCCCGCCATGAATCGCACGCCGCAACTGCCCGCTGAAGGTGTTTTCCTCAGCCGCCTCTCGCATTCGCCGCTCCCGTGCCACCAGGTCGGGCAGCTCTGCGGCGATCTTTTTCCGGGCCTGCTCAAGGCGCGCCAAGTGCTCGGACGTTAATTCGCGGCGTGATGGATCTGTCATCGCTAATCCTCACTGGGCTCATAAGCGGTTACGGGATATATCGTGATATCATCAATCATCTCGTACACGCAAAACAGGAATCGGCCCTCTGGCGTCGTACCCCAACAACATGGCAGGCCAGACGAGTGACTCACGTCGCGTCTGTCGGGATGCCTGACCACATACTCAAACTCGTCTGTTGTCACGTCATGCTCCGCAATGTGATCGACGTTTTCGTCCATCCAAAGGAATTCGACGTACGGCATTGCGGTTCCCCGTGCCTTGAGTTCCGGCTATGGAGCGGAGCGACCAACTCTCCCTTCCGACGTAGGTTCTTCGCCGTTCCCACAAAGAACCCCGCCGTACCGTATTGCAGCCAACGAGTTGGTCGCAGCGCAGATTATTGTACGGCACTTCCTTGCCGGAGTCATTGCCAGGCACGGTTAAGCTGAGAGGGTGAGTGTCCGTGTCTGGTCGTGAGGACACCGAAAACGGGATGAATCCCAACGGTCGCTCCACTTGTTAGGGTTGATTTCTGTTGGGCGAGCGGCTTTCAGGGCTTCAGCGAAGGCGATCGTCCGCAGCGGTCCCGGGGGCCGTGAATCCCGCGCGCATGGGACAAGAAATGGCATCCGCTGCAGCGACCGACACCAGCGATGGCTCCAAGAACGATCCGATGGGTCGTCAACGTGACACAAGAAAGAGTCGTCCTTCGCTCACGCTGAATGTGCCCGCGTTATGGCTTGTTTGCGCGCACAGGTCACATCCCTTGCGCCAAGCTGCGAACCGTGTGCCGTCAAAATGACACGGCCATCGGTGTGCCGTCCAGTTCGCCGCCAAGTCAGAATGACGACACGCGAGAAGTGCAGCAGGTCTGTCAGACCTGGGCGCGCAAGAGCCCTCTCGAAAATCGCCTGGGTGGGCGCCACCGACGCGCGCAACGGGGGGAACGGCAAGCTGGACAAATGCCGGCAAAAAATGTTGCTTTTCGCCTCCGCCGACCCTACGTTGATGGGCGTCAGCTCGGGGTTGCCAAGTCGGCTCTCTTCGGCCGGCTTGAGGCCAAGCCCGGAAGCGGTGGGCGAGGGGGTTGTCTCAGAAACCACCGCGCGCGACGAGTGCTGGATCATTATGGCCGCAGGCCGCGCGGTTTCTGGAATCAAATGCCTTCGTCGCGGCCCGAGACCACTTTTCGATGTCCTCGCTGGCGTCTGGTCGTCAAGGATTGCTTGCTGAAGTCGAATGGGGACCTAATTCGGTATTTTGCCTTTGCATCTTCGGCGGGGCGATATGAGCTGGATTCGATTCCTGCTGTTGCGTGCCCGCTTTGAGAGTGAGATGTAGAATGGGCTTTCCTGTCAGAAAACCAACCGACTTGCAGCAAACACCCTCCCCGTGCCCGCCTCATATCGTCGTCGACTCCCTGCCCCTCTTCGCGTTCCTCAGCCTGCTGACGGGTTTCATCGAGGCTGTCTACGCCCTCGGTCTGCTCCGAACAAACATCCCGCCGCAGATCATCTTCGTCGTGTTCCTGCTCTCTCCGGTCCTCCTGCTGCCCGTTCCACGCCTACTGGACAGTCGGGCCTTTACGCTTACCACCGGCAGCGCGGGGCTCACATGCTGGGCCATCAGTTTGCCCCTCGATACCCGCTGGCGCATGCTGGTCACCGGCCTGGGCTCTGGACTATTGCTACTCTTCCTAACCGCCCGCATCCGCCAGGTGCGCCGCAGCCCGCTCGAGTCCGGCGGCGCACTGGCTTTCGCCGTGCTGCTTTCGGTCGTTCTCCGCGCGCTGCATTCCGGTAACCTCCTCCTCGTCGACGTTCCTTCGCTCCCGCTTGGTATCGCTCTCGCCGTGTTCGGCGTGGGCTTGCTCCTGTTTGCCGGCCGGCGAACACCATCCCTGGCGGATGGCCAGGGGACCCGCGGCTCCGGTCAAGCCGGCTTTGGACGCACCTTCGGCTTGTCCCTCGGCCTCTTCGGCGTCCTCGTCCTTCTGTACTTCGGCTTCACGAGTCCTGCCGTCATCGCACGGTGGGGTGAAGCCGGCTATCCGGCAGTCACGGCCGTGGAGACCGGGGGGATTGCCCTGTTTCTCGGCTTGTGGATCGGACTTCCCCGGATGCCTGTCCGGCTGGTACCCGGCCCGTTACTGGTCTGGAACCTGCTCTTCCTCCTGGCTCTGGCAGTCGCCCTGTTCTTCCGGCGGCCGGCATTTGCAGCGGACGCGACATACCCTTTGGATGCGCCCAATCCGTGCCGCTTGGCGTCGATCGCCTTGTGGGCCATGCTCGTACTGCATCCGGTGATGTACGCGAACTTCGCTCTCTTTGCCGGCGCGTTGCATACCGCACAGCCTTCCCCGCGCCAGCTGGCTGGCGGGTTTGTCATCGGTGCGCTCTACCTGATGGTGATGGTGTTCGCCCAGATCTTCACCACGGTCTACGATTACATCCCGATCGTCGGTCCCTGGTTCCGTGACCAGTTCTGGCTGGTGGTGAGCCTGCCCGGTCTGGTCGTCACCCTTGCTGCCTTGTTCCTGAATCGCGAATCGGTCGCGGACCTCACGCCTACACGAGTTCACCCCACGTGGCTACTGGCCACGGGGATCCTGGTCCCGGGTGTCCTGGCTGGCGCGGCCATCGTGCTTTCCATCCTGGGAGGTGCGTGTCCGGTGCCTGGTCCGCACCGGACCAGCCTCCGCATCCTCACTTACAACCTTCAGCAGGGAATCGGCGAATCCGGAGAGAGAAGCTACGACCAGCAGCTGAAGGTCATCCGTCAGCTCGATCCGGACGTCATCGGCCTGCAGGAGACGGACACGGCACGCATCGCGGGCGGCAATGCCGACCTGGTGCGCCATTACGCAGATCGGCTCAACCTGCATTCGTACTACGGTCCTTCGCCCGTGAGCGGGACCTTCGGCATCGCGCTGCTTTCGCGCTATCCGCTGCAGAATCCACGCACCTTCTTCTTACGCTCCGAGGGCGAGCAGACCGCGGCCATCGAGGCCAGGATCGAGGTAGGTGGCAGGCTGTTTCATGTCCTCGTCACGCACCTGGACAACGGCGGGGCGCTGGTTCAGCAGATCGCCGTGCTCGATCAGGCAGCCCACAGCGTCAGCGGCCAGGAGACCGACATCGTCATGGGCGACTTCAACTTCACGACGTCGACCTCGCAGTATCGGGCTACCACGACCGTCCTGGAAGACGCTTGGCTAGTGGCCGCCGAGCGGACGGTGGAGCCGGGCGCTCCGGATCCAGCCAACCGGATCGATCACATCTTCGTCTCGGCCGGAACCCGCGTCCTGCGCAGCGTGTATACCCTCGAAGGCCCTTCCGACCACCCCGGCATATTCGCCGAGATCGCCTGGTAGGATCCTGACGAGGCTGGCTTCAGACGAGTCATCCCTGGAACCATTCCTGCAGTGACCCAGAGCAGCAGGCGGGTCTAAGGCCGTATGGCGAAGTGAGGGAGTCCGATAAGCCGCTGGGTGTTGGACATTAGGGCACCGGCGACCGAAAGGGGCGGCACCAAACCAAGCCTACACCTACGTCACCGCGCCACCTCTCGACTCTACCATCCACCCGAGCACTTTCAGTCACCAGCAGCTGACTCGTCATTTTGACGACATATCGCCAAGTCCTGCCTGCAATCGACTTGTGCGCGAGCCGGCGTCGGACCAACTCGCGGAATGCATTTCGGGCTGATTCCGATCGCGCACCGGTGGCGCACACTGGTGCACGCTCCACGGCGTGCGACCGTCCAAAATCGATTGACCGTCCCAAGAACTCGTGGCGCGTGAGACACGCCAGAAAACGACCGTACTGGGGCGTGCGACGATGGCGGGCGAATACCCCGCCATACCGTTGGTTCTGGCGGTCGGTCATCCGTGTCATAGAAAACGGGCAGTCCGAGGTTCTTTGGACGCGCGGGCATGCGTGCGGAGAGACTCCAAGACGACTCCCTGATCGGGTGGTCCCAATACGTTTCGACGCGTGGTTTCCAGTTCACTCTTGCACGCATCGGTCGCCCCCACCTACGCGCCCAAACGCATTTCGATTGCGCGCGGAGGTCACATCCACCTGGGGTAGCTTAGGCTTGCGACAGATAACAACAGACGTCGTCACAGTGACGGCGCGGGAGGGGCCATTCTCGGGCTCCGCCTGAATCGGCCACAACGAGGGCCAAGCCTGGCAGATTGTTGCGGACTTGACGTGAGTTTGCACGGATCCGTGCTGACCCGGTACCTGACAGACGCAAGAATGACTAACGTCTTAACGTGCCGGATCAGAGGTCGAAATCGCCGGTACGGGGGCGTCACCTTGTGGACCGCGTTTACTCGGAACCCGCCGGTGTGTTACCCGAATACCTCGCTCTCGGCAGCCTTATCCATCGTGCCGCGTCGAATGTGAAGCACGAGAAGGTTTTCGCCTTCGATGGTGAACAGAACTCGGTACCGGGAAGACCGCTTGCCGTAGAATAGTTGGTAGATGGGTTGATCGAGCAGGTCGTTTTCCGGTGCCAGCGAACAACGTGTCGGATTGTCCAAGGGCGTCTGAAGTGATTCTTCGAATCGGCTGAGCCTGAGCCACCGGGCGGCAGTCTCTGGAGCGTGCTCGGCAGCGACCGCGCAGTAGTGCCGCAGGTCATCTTTCCGACCGACGCATTCGTCACAGCCGTCAGCGTTTGACATCCACGTCCTTCCTACCCGCCTCGATCCGACTTCTGGGACTATTCGCGACAGACCATTCTTGCAGAATGACGAATAGAAGTTTGTACGGCTGGCTATGTCCTCGATCGAAGTCAGGTGCGACGACGACGAGCACCTCCACCGTTGCGAAACGCATGAATATGAAGCAGGCCTTTACCGAATCTGTGGCAGGGAGTGTCTTGTGGCACTGGCTACCCACGGGCATTCGGATCACCATTGTCGGCGCCGTGTTGACAACCGCGCAGGCCATGGCAGACCCGTCGACGTTTCTGACCGATCGGCTGTTCGGCCCTGAGTGTGGTATCCGTTTCGAACCGGTCTATTGCGGCGAGGTGTTCACGAACACGCGTGGCGGTTTGGCGACCAAGGACGCCACGCAATACCAGGCTCTCCTCGATCTGTCGATCGAGTTTGACTTCGAGGCGATGCAGTTGCCCGTGCCCGGCAAGTTCTTCATGCTGGCACAGAATACGCACGGTCGCGGACTTACCCAGGATTTCGTGGGCGATGTGATGGTGTTGAGCAATATCGACTCGTTCAAGGACATAACGCGCGTCAGCGAGTATTGGTGGGAACTTCCGCTTGGTGAGCGTCTCGCCATTCGACTGGGAAAACAGGATCTCAATACTGAATTCTTGTTCATCGACGTGGCCCAGGATTTCATTCAATCGACGTACGGACTTACTCCTTCGACAGCGTTTCCCACGTTTCCCGATCCATCCATGGCAATGGTCGCGATGATGCGGCTGAATGATGCCTGGCGGCTCAAGACGGGCGTCTGGGATGCGTTCTCCTCAGGTGGTAATTGGGGCTTCTCGGGGAATGACTCCGTGCTGGTAATCGGCGAGCTCGAGCACACTTACGCACTGCGCGACGGAACGCTTCCCGGTGTCGCCGTAATGGGAGCCGTATACGAGTCGTCCGGTGAAGTGGACGGGGTGCCCATTTCCGCGGTGCAGGAGTATTTCGTCCAGCTGGAACAACACATCTACCGGGAATGCCCTGGCGACGAGGAGAACGTACAGGGAATGGCTTTCTTCGTTGGATACTACCCGCGATTCCCCGGCCGACTGATTACCGACAAATCGATCGGGTCTAATTTTGTCGCCGGCTTGGTATACAGGGGTCTCCTGGCATCGCGGGATGACGATGTGGTGGGCCTGGGATACTCGGTGGCTGAATTGTTCGCCGGCGGTTCCAACAGGGAAGCCGATGTCGAGCTCTTCTACAAACTCCGCTTCACACCGCGGGTAAGCCTGCAGACGGACGTGCAATACCTCGGCACTCCGGCCGGCGTCTTGCGAGACTCCATCGTGGTTGGCATGCGTTTCGAAGTCGCCCTATAACCCGGCGGAATGCGTCTCGATTGTTGCCTCAACGCGTCAAGACGAGCGTCTTACGGGTGATTGACAAGTTGCCCAAGCAACTGGCAGATGTTGAGTCCCCTTGCTCTACCCGGCGTTCGGCGGCGGCTAATCTGCCTGAGCCCCCTGATATCGAGACGTGGCGAGCCCTGGTGGAGACCACGTTCGGCCCCCGCGAGTACGACGCCACCTTCCTGCAGACGTGGCGACTTCCGGAGCGTCTGGGACGCGGCTCAGGTCCGCTGAGCGTGACGGTTCGCAACGACGGCCTGTTGCCGTGGGAGCAGGGCAAGGTGAAACGTGCTGGTTGGCTGGAAGACCCAGTATCCGAAACGCGGCTGCCAGCTACCGAAAGACCCTGGGAAATCCCCCACACGCTGCTCAAGGGAGAAGAAGCCGACATCGCGTGGGAGCCCCCTGCCGACTGGCCCGCCGGTCGCTACACGTTGCGGTTCGACCTGTTGCGGGACGAAAATGCATGGTTCACCAGCCTGGGCGACTCCGCGCCGCGAGCGGACGTACTCACTGAATGAGCCGAAACCAAGAGAGGCCATGGTCCGATTCACGCCAGCTCTCGTTCCACAACAGATGATCTCGACGTCGGCGGCTTCCACACCGGTGCAGCCCTTTCACCGGTGCGAATGCTGTACTCGAACTGGCACATCGCTTCGTCCGAAAAACGGTTCGCCGGAAGCTCGCACCCGCAGGCATAATGGCTCTTCGAATCGAAGGGCTCCTCGTCCAGTTTCAGACGGATCGCGTCATCTGAGTTCTCCGTGTCAGCAGAGAATGGTACCGGGCATTATCGCGCCAGGAACAGCGGGCGATCGGCATTGCGGATCACATGCAGCGCCGTCGTCCCGAACAGGGTTCGGGAGATCACATTGTGCCGACTGGTGCCAAGGACGATCAGGTCCGCATCCCACTCCGCGGCCTCGGCGAGGATCTCCTTGCTCGGCGATGCCCTTCGGTAATTCAACTCGGGTTCGTGGCCGTGCTGTCGGCAGTAGATGAGGGCGTCGTTCAGCAGCCGGTCGGCGTCGGCAACTCCGTTGACGCAGGCGAGGATACGCAAAGTCACATCAGGCCAGACACGTAGCCGCACGAACTGCTTCATCGCTTCCGCCGCGGGGACCGAGCCGCCGTAGGCGATCAGCACCCGACGAATGGAACGGAAACGTTCCGAGACGGCGACGACCGGACGCACGCCACCGACCACCATACGGCTCAGGATCTTCGCGGGCTGGGCATCTGAGGAACTGAGAATATCGCATTCGAACATGCTCCGCAGGCCGAACACGCTCACGTCATGGTAGCGTGCGTAATCCACCATCAACTGGAACGGTTCTCCTTGCTCACGATGGATGGCAACGTGGACCTTCGATTCCTCACAAGCGGCCCTGAGCGAGTCAATGGCCTCTTCAATGAGTTCACGGGTCACTCTGAGCCGATGCTCGCGCAGTTCGACTGCAGCCCCCCCCGCGCCTGCCGGCACGGGACCGACGCGGCTGAGCCGCTGCTCATCAACAACGGTTACTGCTGTGAGCTGCGCCTCATGGAACCGACACAGTTCCACAGCCCGCTGAATGGCCACATTGGTAAATGGCGTGCCGCCGATACCTAGCAGGACTCTCTTGATCATGGCAGAACTCCGAAGGGGTGCCGTCGGGCGTCTCTGGCGCGACGGGAAGAAACGCTATCTCCCTTTGGCACCGTCAGTACAACACGTCGACCAGCTGAAACCGTCGAGCTCCGAGGGGCCCTTTGGTAACGATCTCGTCTCCCACGCGGCAGCCGAGCGCGGCGCACCCGATCGAATCAAGCACGGAGACGCATCCGTTCGACAATCCCACCGCGTCCGGATAGCACAGCACAAATGTCCGTACTTCGTTCGTCCCCAGATCCCGCAGAGAGAACTTGGAGTTCATCGTCACTACATCATCAGGAACGATCGTTGCCGGGACACATGTCGCGAATTCCAGTTTCTCTTCCAGAAACATGAGCACTTCCGACGACGCCGTGCCAAGGAGTCGAGCTTCGTCAATCACGCTTCCCAGCCGTTGCCGATGATGGTCGCTGACAACCGTGCCCGCCAGAACCGCTTCGCCTGTCATCGCCGAATCCGTGATTCGCTTCGGGAGACTTTCACCGCGGGTACGCATTCTCGTCTTCCCGACCCGTCTTTCTTTCACTTTGCGTTTCAGCGCGAGTTCTGCCCTCCGGATCGCGCGCGACGCCGCGGCGTAGGTGTTTCTGTCCGTTTCCGTGACGACCACAGGTCCAACACCTCTCGCCCTAATGACTACCTGGCAATGCGTACACCCGCCAATCCCGTGCTCACCGCTGGGCTCGTCAATGTGCACGGTGGCCCGTTGGACCCACCGGCCGAGTCGGATCAGTGCGGTTTCCAATCTCTTGATACGGGCACGAAGCGATGGCCCGATAGGGACTCGATTACTGCTCACATTCAACTGCATGAGGCGGGCTCCTTCATTCGAGAGATATGGTGATTTGCCGAGCAGCATGGGTCGCCTATGCCGGTGTCACCGCAGCTGGCATTAACGATCACCCGATTGCAGAACATTGCGAGACACGTGTGCATCTCGACTGGTTCTACCGTCTACAAATGCACTGCGTTGCTTCTGCACTTCATTGCTTCTGCACTTCATTGCTTCTGCGCTTCATTGCTTCTGCGCTGCGCAGTCAACAACGATCACGTCAGCAACCGCCACCGTACGACGGCCGCCATCACAAGACACCTCCTCAGCTCGGCTGCAAACACGGTGACAACGCGACGCGAGGTTGAGTCTGACGCGTTGGGGACGCTCGCAACGCGTGACCGATGTCCCATGGCGTTTGGAGTCGCGTGAGCCGTGTCGATTTCGTTGGCGGTATCGCGTTGCCAGAGAGGATGCCGGACACTCTATCGCACGTGGATCGGGCATCGTGAGGCACCCAGGCCCATTTTATTCCAAATGTCCCACGCCGTTTTTTCTAGGTTCATAACAGCGGACCTCTTGTGCGTACCGAAGCGATAGGGAGACGTTCATGTGGTCTTCACTCCTCCAGTGCAAGGGATATGCCAAACCAGGGAAAGCAAGCTGAAAGCGACCATCTTACGGAGTTACGGCATGACAAGTGTTGCCAATTGTGGCTGGTCACCCGTTATCGTCCTCCCGACGTGACGTTACACGGAACCTACCTCATGCCATCGACTCTGCGTCTCAGCCGACAGATGCCTCGGCGAACAGGAGACGAGATCGCAAAGACCTGCAAGCGAAACGCGTCTGAGGACGGAATCCAGCCGTGGCGACTGAATCTCGCACAGCTCTCAGATCGCTCCCCCTCCCGCCAGTCCCGATCTGCGTGTCGATTTTCGCCTCGACGGCGGTTAAGTGCCGCGGCCTTAGGGCGACCGAATTGGCCGTTCTGCTCGTTCAGGTTTCTTGGGCAAATATGCGCGACCCTTGGGCGAAGAATACTGGTAAGCAGATCGCCTGGCAGGTAAGGAATTGGTAGATCGAAGGAACCGAGACATCATGAGCCAGACCAGGGATTCGGATCTTTAGCCGCAGGTTCTCTGGCGGGTCGCACCCGCGGTCGGGTTGTTCTTCCTTGCGCCTTTGGTCGCCGAGTTCCTTCGGGCAACATCGCCATAGACGCGATCTGGGTCATACTGTCCATCGCCCCGCTCTACGGCGGAGGTGCGGTCCTCATCCGCGAAATCTCCCGTCGGACCGGTCGCGGCTGGCCGACCATGATACTGCTGGCCCTTGCCCATGCCGCGATTGAAGAGGGGTTGGTCACTCAATCCTTGTTCAACCCCTCGTACTTCGGCTTCGACCTGCTCGGCCCGGCGTACATCCCGGTTCTCGGCATGGGGGGGTTGGTGGACGCTTTACGTCCTGACCATTCATACGGTCTGGAGTGTCGCGGTTCCGATTGGGCTCGTCGAGGCATTGGTCCCCACCCGGGCGACCAAGCCGTGGCTCGGCGAGCTTGGCATGGGAATCGCCGGTTCGCTCTTTTTCGTCGGTGCCGCCGTCAATTCCTTCACCACGCTCAATCAGGAGCGTTTTCTCGCCTGGCCCCCGCAACTGATGGGCACAACCGTCGTCGCGTTGGCCCTTATCGCCGCGGCGTTTACCGTCGGCCGACACCCGCGTCTGCGGACCGATCGCTCCCCCCCGAGCCCCTGGCTGGTCGGCACCACATCACTTCTCGCTACGAGTGGCTTCACACTCGGACTCTATCTGCCGGGCTGGCCAACAGTTTGTGTCTGGTTGACGCTGTTCGTCGGCATTGCCTCGAGTGCGCTCTTACAATCCTACTGTCGGACGTATCTGCAAACGTCGCTTACATGCTGAATGACCGAGCGTGATTGTGCGGCGCGCGGTTTGCGGAATGCCCGCATCTTCACGTTTCAACAGTGCAAACGTGTCGCCGAATTGCGCTCGGTCATTAAGTCACGTTTCTCCCTTGTGCACAGCAGTCTAATGGCACTGGTTCGACATCCTCTCGATCTGTGCAAGGTACGAGCGGTACTGTTCTTGACCGTGCTCCGAATAGTTCAGGTTCTTGAACAGGTTGGTCAGCCGCGTGAAATAATCGCGGACCTGCTCTTTGTCGTCGAATCGGTAGTAGCGATCGGTGAAGCGCCGAACGAGCGCAAAGGTCTCTTTCTGCCGATCCAGGGACATCGATACATCAACCGGATCGAACGCATCCTGTTGGAGATAGACCATGTCAACGAACGTGGCCTTCAGGTGGATCGTGTAGTCCTCCAGCGTCACACCCTCTTCCCCGGTGACCTGCATCATGCGATATACTTCATCGCCCTTCTCCAACAGCATCTGCATCCGGGCAACCTCGTCCGCCCATCCGGACGAGACGTGTTCGTGGAAGTATGGGCGGAGTTGCTCCAGGTAACGCGACCAGGAAATCAGGGGGTCGATCGCCGGATAGAAACGTTTGTACGCGCGATCGTAGGAGAGTCCAAGGAAGGTCTTGACCGTGCCCAGCGTCGATTGTGTGACCGGCTCCTCGAAGTTTCCACCGGCGGGCGAAACCGTACCGATCATAGTCAGGCTGCCGGTCGAGTGATCGCGTGTACGGATCACGCCGGCTCGTTCGTAGATTCCCTTGATCGCCGAGTCGAGGTAGGCCGGGTAGGCCTCCTCGCCGGGAATCTCTTCCAGTCGCCCGGAAGTCTCGCGCATCGCCTGGGCCCAACGCGACGTGGAATCGGCCAGCAGAAGCACGTCCAGTCCCATCTGTCGGTAGTATTCTCCCAGGGTAACTCCGGTATAGATCGAGGCTTCACGCGAAGGCACCGGCATCGACGACGTGTTACAGACGATGATCGTCCGATCCATCAGCGGTCGGCCCGATTGCGGATCTTTGAGACGGGCAAACTCAACGAGCGTTTCCAGGACCTCGCCGGCCCGTTCGCCGCACGCCACCACAATCACGATATCGGCGGCAGAATAGCGGGCGATCAGACTCTGCAACACCGTCTTGCCGGCGCCAAACGGACCGGGGATGCACGCCGTGCCGCCCTTGGCAATCGGAAAGAACGTGTCAATGATCCGGATCGTCGTGGTCAGAGGTTCATTGGGGTATTGGCGATGAGCGAGACGGCGGCGTAACAGCGGTTCGGGAAGCGGCTCGCGAACCGGCCACGTCTGCGACATGGTCAGCGTTCGCTCGCGACCCGATCGATCACGCACACGCGCCACCGGCTGATCGACTCGGCAATCACCGGAGGCGATCCAGACAACCTCCAGTTCACCCGGCTCATGGAATGGGACCATGATCTTGTGTCGAATCGCACGTTCGGGCACCGTTCCCAGACAGTCGCCGGCTCGAACACGGGTTCCGATTCGGCACTCCGGCGAGAACAGCCAGTTCGTGGCCCGATCGAGTGAATCCATCTCGTGCCCACGCTTCAGGAAGTATCCGTCCTTGGCGGCGAGTTTCTCCAGGGGATTCTGCAGGCCGTCATAGATCGTCCCGAGCAATCCCGGCCCCAGAGTCGCCGACAGCAAGTGTCCTGTCAGTTCGACCCGGTCCCCCACGGCGACGCCGTCGGTCTCCTCGAACACCTGCAAGTCGGCCTGACGTCCCTCGACGCGCAGAACCTCAGACTTCAGTCGAGCATCGCCCACACAGACATAGGCCACCTCGTTCTTCATGAACTCACCCTGGGGCACCTCCACGGTGACGATGCTCCCATTCACTTCCCGGACGAACGCTTCATTGGAAGATACTGCTGTGCTCACCGATAGCCTCCTGAATGAGTTCCTCGAACCGCGCGGCGCCCAGGGCGGAGTCCAGACTCGTCCACCTTGCCATGACTTCCCATCGCGCCAGGTAAAGGAGCAGCGATTCGAAGTCGAACAGGTGCTCTTCCGCCAACCGGCGCCAGTGTTGCCAGGCATGGTCCAATAGAATGTGGTGAATCCGCAATAGATGATCACTATCCAACAGAGCCTCGATCTCGTCGATCCACGGGAATCGCCACGCCAGCGAGAAGCCTCGTTGCTGCCAATGGCGACGGATATGTCCAGTCCAACGCCCTGCGCCCGGTGGCGGTGGGAGTCCACGCCGGCGGCGCCGCAACCCGCTCAGAATCGTGCGCGTATCCATGCGGAATTCGACGATTTCCCTCGCCACGCGGTTTTCCAGATTGTGCATGAGCTGGTCATAGCGATCGACGACTTCGCCATCGGTCCAGTCACGTCGGTGTCGATCCCGGAACAGGAAGGCGCGCAGCTCGTCGACCACGACGGCATCCTCGGGCTCAAGCATCTTCAGCCGCCGTTCCAGCCGCGCTGGAGAGATCGGCAATCGCTGCACATCAAATCGAGTCGGCAGCGGAGGCAGGCTCGCCATGAGGGTGTAGTAGGCGTTACTCGTGACCACGGGGCCCCTCCGCTTCCATGGTGCCACGGTCCAGCAACCCGCGAAAACGTGGCAGCAGGTTCTCTCGCAACAGCTCTCCCAGGGCTCGCTCGTCGAGTCGGATTTCCAGGTCCTCGGCGGCATCACGGACAATCAGGCCGACGTCCAGTTCGTCCGAGACGGAAATGGTCACTCCGTCACGCAACATATCGCCGGTCACGCCGAGTACGAAACCATCCACGTCGCCCTCAAAGCATCCGATCGAATCGTCGCTCGTCGTTGATCCTCCTGCGCGGGGCACGACAATCTCCAGGGGTCGGTCGTCCGGAACGGCCTGTCGGGCGATGTTCAACAGCAGCTTCTCCAGGAAATCGCGGTCCCGCAGCCGTCCCGACACAAGCTGGCCGAGCTGGGCGGCGAAGCGGTCTTCGATCTCAGTCCGCAGCCGCAGAAGTGCGTCGCGGACTGCCAGCTCCAGCGCCTGCTCCCCGGCTTTCCGGAGGCCTGTCGAGGTGACTTCAGCCTTCTCACGGATCTCCGCCGCTTCGCGGCGGGCAAGGTCGACGATGTCGGCCGCTTCGCGGCGGGCTTCCTCCACAATGCGTGCCGCCTGGTCCCGCCCCTCAGCCACGCCATCCTGCCGGAGTCGGTCCACCAATTCCTGGACACCCGATGCTCTTACCCGGTCGTTTGACATCTCGTCATCTCCTGTATGCTATGGGATCGTCGAAGCCGCCGCGGTGGATTCCGGAAGTTCGCCCACGAGCACTAACGCGAAGACGAACGCAAAGACCGCGAAACCCTCGACGATTGCCGCTGGTGCCACCGACAGACCGAACACTTCCGGCTTGCTCTTGCTCACATTGATCGCCGAAGCACAGCATCTCCCCTGCATGGCGGCACTGGCCAGCAGTGCCAACCCGGCCAGCAAACCGATGGAAAACACGGCCGGCGCGGCCGCGGGAATCAAGCCGTCGTCCCCGACGCTGCGTCCTGACAGCGTGAACATGACCACAATCCCGTAAATCGTCTGTGAGGAGGGGAGTGCGGAGACCCCCACGTAGCGCCCATATCCGCTCTCGATTTCCAGCATGGCACCACACGCCGCCTGACCGGCTCGGGTGCACCCGAGAATGCTTCCGATCGCGCCGAGCGCCACCGGAGCGTAGATGCCGAACCAGCCGAGAGCCATCATGAAAGAATCCATCATACGCTCGCTTTCTTCGCCAAGGGACGAAACGGGTAGCCTTCTTCGGACAAGCTCCAGTTGAAGAACTCGATGTAGTTCAGACGCAGCCCGTGGACGACGCCGCTCATCACGGCCAGCACGAAGTTCAGGCCATGCCCAAGGACGATGACAACTGCAGCCAGGAGAACACCGAAACCGGGGTAGTCCAGCACGCCGCGCGCCAAGTCGTTGAACGTGATCGCCAGCTGCGAACTGGCCAGGCCCAGGGCAAACAGCCTGAGATAGCTGAGCACGTCACCGAAAGCCTGAGATACTCCCGTCAGCGCCTTGACTCCGTCGCACAGTCGCATGAGGACAGCTCTCGGCAAAGTCGACCAGGGCCTGGGGCTGGAGAACAACACAACCGACGCGATTCCGCCAGTCAGGAGGGCCACGTCCAGAGGAATCAGATGCCCCTGCGGATCGAACTGTGTCTGCCACTCGAAACCAGCTATCAATCCGCCCAGGATCATGGCGCACCAGCCGAGCGGGGCCAGCGTCCGGGACGATAATCCGTAACGCCTGGCCGTCACCAGATTCGCCAGGATCAAGTGTGCCGCGCCAATCATGATCGACAGGCTCATCATGCCGGCCTGATTGGCCGGATCAAGGCCAGGTACCCGGAGCCAGTTCCAGAACGAGTCGGGGCCGGGTTGCATGCCAAAGTAGCTGCCGACCATGGCTCCGTACACGACCGACGCGACCGCCGATGCCACACACAGCGAGCGCACCCGGCGACGTCCATCCGATCGGCCCAGCCGACGCCAGAAGGTCGCGACGAGCAGTGCCAGGACCAGACCGTAGCCGGCGTCCGACATGATCATGGCGAAGAACAGGGCGAAGGAGAAGTACAAGACGACGGAGGGATCCCAACTGCGGTACTCCGGCGTGACATAGAAAGAAACGGCTGCCTCACCACCTCGCAGCGGCCCGGGGTTGTCCAGCTTTGTGGGCGGAACATCGGCAGGATCCGGCGGTTGGACCGTCATGGCTAATTCGTGCTCACCGGCCAACGCCTCCACGGCCGGAACGTCCCGCTCTGCCACCCATGCTTGAACGGCAAAGACCCGGTCCACGTCCCAGCTTCGCTCAGCGGCATGCCGCTGAGCTGCTTCGTCGTCGGCCGCGTCCAGGTTCTCCTCAAGCAACTTGCACCATCGAGTCAACTCCGCCCGCCGCCAAAGGACATCCTCCAGATCGTTTTCGATTTCAACCAGGCGGGCGTGAATGGCTGACAAGCCACGCGGATCGAGGTCCAGCGGTGAGGTCGGCATCCCCTGCGGCTGTTCGGCCGAGACGACCACCACGTAGTCGAATCGCGCATCACTCCCAGCAACTTCCCAGACGTGTTCGGTCGTGCGCAGCGCGTCGAACCGGTAGTGAGGCAGGCAGAAGAACCAGAGACGCAGGCCGCCCATCTCCACGGGATCCGGCAACACGAAATCCCCCCAGGGCCGCAGAAGTTTTTCCCGACGGCCCAGTTCGTCTCGCTCATCTTCCAGAGACCTTTGCCGCCGAAGGAGTTCCAATGCCTGGCGATCGACCTGCGCGTAATCGAAATCCGCATCGTTGAGCGACTGGCGCCGCTGGATCGGGCTCGAACGCAGGTACTTCAAAGCCTGGTAGGCTTCTTCCGAGTACCCCTTCTGCGGGCGTCCTTCGCCGGTGCCCGGCGTCAGATTCGTTAGATGCGCGCACCCCAGCCGCTGCAGCCCGTCAAGCACCGAGCCCTTCGATTCGATCGGACCGTACAGGGTCACTTTTGCCAGAGGTACGATTGCCATAACCGGTTGCCACTTATGCTCGTTCACGCCACGGCAGGTCGTGCGCGGCGGTTCGCCTTCATGATCTTCGATCGTACGACTGCCGCCCGCTCGGCGTCGGCCAGATGGATCTGGATTCGGCTGATGTTCTGTCTTGCCTGCGGGATGAGCACTTTCTCGAAGAGGTTGACGCGTTGCGTCACTTTGCGCACCGCCAGTTCCAACCGTTGTACGCGTTCTCCGCCCACGCCACGGCGGGCTCGCAGTTCCAGCATCACCCGCAACTTGTCCACCAGGGCGTCAAGCCAAAACGGTTTGGCGAGTGTCGAGTATTCGGCCACCTCAATGTCGACTGCTGCGATTCGGGGCAGACGCACGCCCACGACATTCTCTTCCGTCAGATCAACCTGACGCACTCGCATCAAACCCGCCAGCTTCATCTCTACACTTCCCATCAGGGCGAACAGATCCTGGGCCGACTCGGCCTCCCGCGCAATAGCGACCTCGATGTCAGCGAGTTCCCGCTGAGCGCGGAACAGTTCCCACATCAGCTGCCGACGCTTCAAATCGAGTGAGGGCAGGAACCGCGCATACGTCGTCAGTCGGTTGCGCTCATGCTTGAGCGAACTCTTGTTGAGTGGAAGGCGCGTCATGCCAGACCCTCCCGACCGAGCTGGGACGATGCCTGAGTCGAGACGGAATCAGGAAAATACTTGTCCAGGATCGACTGTTTGATCAGCAGTTCCTCGGGCTCGAAACACTCGGCCATCGTCCGCCATCCCAGGTCCAGCGCGTCGTCGAGCGACATCGATACCTCGAGATTCATGAAACGCTCTCGAAACAGGCCTCCGAACCTCAGCAACTTGTGGTCGTAAGGCGACAACTCGAAGGCCATCGCCTGCTTCTTCTCGGCGTCCTGGGCGCCCGAGTACAACCGCACCATGGCATTCATGACTTGAGGGTGGTCTTCTCGCGTGACTTTGCCGACGACCTGCTGCTTCAAACGCGACAGCGAACCGAAAGGATCAATCACCCCGTCGTGAAGATAGAACTGCCCTTCGGTGATATAGCCCGTATTGTCCGGCACGGGATGCGTCACGTCGTCCCCGGGCATCGTGGTTACGGTGAGGATGGTCACTGACCCGGCGCCACGGTAGTCGCAGGCCCGTTCGTAACGCCTTGCCAACTGGCTGTAGAGATCGCCCATGTAGCCCCGATTGGCCGGAACATATTCCAGTGCGACGCCGATCTCTTTGAGCGCATCAGCATACGCGGTCATGTCCGTCATGAGGACGAGGACCCGACGATGCTCCTCGACCGCGAAACGCTCGGCAATCTTGAGTGCCATGTCGGGGACAATCAGTCGCTCGACGATCGGGTCCGACGCCTGGTTGACGAACATCACCGTGCGCCCGATGATCCCCGCCTCTTCGAAGGTCGTACGAAAGAAGTGGTAGTCGTCGTAGATCAGTCCGAGGCCGCCAAACACAATGATGTCAGCTTCGGCTTGCACTCCGATGCGAGCCAACAATGGGTTGTACGATTCACCCGCCACCGAGAAGATCGGGATTTTCTGGCTTTCCACCAGGCTATTGAACAGATCGATCATGGGAATCCGCGTGTGGATCATGTTCTTCGGCAGTTCGCGCGTCGCAGGATTGACTGCAGGTCCACCGACGGATTCATGCCGCTGTCCCGCCAGACTGGGACCGTCATCCATCAGGTCGCCGCAACCCCGAAACACACGTCCCAGAACGTGCTCCGAAACCGGCACTTGCATCGGGTGCCCCAGCAGACGAACCTTCACACCGGTCGAGATCCCCCTGCCACCGGAGAATACTTGCAGGGAAACCTCGTCACCGCGGAGGCGGATCACTTGAGCCAAGGACTCCTCCCCGCTGCGGTGCTCGACGAGCGCCAACTCGCCGAACCTCGCATCCTTGGCGCGAATCGTCAGGATGTCCCCCACGACGGAAATCACCCGCGTGTATCGAATAAGGCTGCGTATCATGAAATGTCTCCTACCGTCACGTCAGCAGCCGCCACCAGACGATGGCCGACATCACTAGACACATCCCCACCAATGCCGCGAGCACGGTGACAACGCGACACGACGCTGAGTCGGTGCGAGTCGGGGCCACACGCAACGCGTGACCCTTGTCGACTGGCGTTGGTCGTCGATTGAGCCGTGTGGTGTTCGTCGGCGGCATTGCGTTGCCAGGATGGGTACCAGGAATGCTACCGGTCACCCCATCGCACGTGGATCGGGCATCGTGGGGCACGCAGGCTCTTGCTGATGAGTCTGAAGCGGATCTTTCCGTGTTCATGACTGCGCCCCTTCTGCGCACACCGAAGCGATCGGGAATATTTCGTGTGGTCCTCCAATCGGCAGTGCAAGAGATATGCCAATCCACGCAAAGGACGCAGAGAGCAACCATCCCACGGGATCGCGGCACGGCCCGTGCTCCCCGCAGTGACTGGTCTCCCTTCGTGGCAACCAACAGATCGCACGGCATGCCATCGACTACGCGCCATCGATCACGCGGCTCAGCCGACGAGGGACCTCGCCCAGCGGGAGACGGGATGATCGAGCCCTGCAACCGACACTCGCCGGAGGACGGATTCCAGCCGTTGCGACCGAAATTCGCTCAGGTCCTGCAATCGCTCCCCCTCCCGCCAGTCCGGATCCGAGTGTCGCTTTCCGCCTCGGCGACTCTCGATGGCCGCGTCCGTGCTCGCCTGGTACACGGGAGCCACGGCGGCGTAAGATGCCAGGGAGGAGTGGCAGGCACCGCGATCCTCTGCAGGTCCTGGATTCGCACTCAGCAGGGCGCCCGCTCGGGAACGGGGGAAAGCATCCCAACCGACGCAGTTACCCCATCCACTAACTGTGTCTGCCCCGCGTTCTATGCGGCGCAGCACGAACTTTGCTATGAATAATAGGAATACGGGGGAACGTGCGACTGCCGACCGTCGACCCGAACCCCAACCCGAAGGACTTATGAGGCCGGCGGCATTCGCAGGCTGTGAAAGAAGATCAGGCTGCGTACCGGAGTTAGCGCCAATGCGGCTACGACATAAGATTACCCTTCCCACCGTGGCGATCGGCCTGGTGCTGTTGCTGCTGGGTGTTTCCGGGGGATGGTATGTCCTTCGGTTGCAGCGGTCGAATTCGCACGTCCTGGACGTGAATGTTTCCAGCCTTCGCGCGGCGGAGGAGATCACAATGATCGTGCGGGAAATCCGTCACGAACTCGACCGTTTCCTTGTTGGCGGTGAACGCGGACATCTGGCTTCGGCATTGGGTAGTCAGCGAGATGTGGAAGCCTGGCTGGAGCGGGCAGCTCAACTGTCTGTAACTGAACGGGACGCGTCGCTTGTGACCAGGATCGCCAGCGGCTTGGATGAACTCTTTGCTCAGCTACGACACCTGGCTGACTTGCCACATCAAGCTGTAACGAGCGACTCAGTGCAAAGCCTCGTCGATGACATCGTGACGGCGCGAGTGCTGGCGGCCGCCCATCAGTACCTGGACCTGAAGGAACAGGAGTTGGAAAGCAGCAATCAGCAGAACAAGGCGATGGCCGAGCGATTGGCGATGGCCTTGCTGCTCCTGGGGACCTGCGGCGCGATCGCGGGCCTGGTTGCAGGTTTCGGTGTGGCTCGCGCCATCAGTCGCTCGATTCTCCAGCTGAGCGTTTCCATTCGAGATGTGGCAGGCAAGCTGAACGAAGTGGTCGGGCCGGTGGAGGTGTCAGCGGATCCCAGCATGACGGATTTGGAGACCGTGCTGCAGACGGTCTCGCTTCAGGTCAGTTCCGTGGTCGAGCAGTTGCACGACCGCCATCGCGAAGTGATCCGTGCGGATCAGCTGGCCGCCGTGGGCCAGCTTGCTGCCGGTCTCGCCCACGAGTTGCGCAACCCGTTAATGTGCATGAAGACGCTGGTCCAGTCAGCGCGGAGACGTGGTGATGGCGCACATTTCGACTCCCGCGACCTCGCGGTGCTCGATGAGGAAATCTGCCGATTGGAGAATCTGCTCCAGGCGTTCCTGGATTTCGCCCGCCCGCCCCGGCCAGAAACGCGCAGTGTGGATCTCACACGCGTCGTCCATCATACAGTTAACTTTCTGTCCCCCAGGGCCGCTGGACGCAATGTAGCGATCCAGTGCCAGTTGTCCTCACGGCCACTGATCGTTCAGGCGGATGAAGTTCAACTCCGACAGGTACTGCTGAATCTGCTGCTCAACGCCTTGGACGCGGTTCACAATGGGGGCGAGATCGTGGTCGATGCCCGGCATGATGTCGAGGGACTGCCAGGGGAGCGAACCGATTCACGGTGCCGGCCGTGCGTTTCGCTGCGTGTGAGCGACAACGGGCACGGGCTTCCCGCGCGCGACCGCGATCGCATCTTTGAACCGTTTTTCAGCACCAAGGATACCGGCCTCGGGCTCGGACTTGCCATTTCGCAACGGATCATGGAGGCTCATGGTGGCGAACTGGTCGCCCGGGATCGCGCTGGCGGTGGGGCCGTCTTCCAGATTCGGCTGCCTTTGCAGACCACGGACGACCCTTGCCCCAAGACGTAGTACGCTGCCCGACTCACGTTCGGGCAGGCATCACGGGAGAATGGCGGCATGCCCAAACTGCTTATCGTCGATGATGAACCCAACTTACTCTATTCGCTCAAGAAGGGATTCGAATGTGACAAGCTGCAGGTGTTCACGGCGGAAACCGCGGAACAGGGCATCGACGCCGTACGCATTCACGAGCCTGACGCGGTGATACTCGATGTGCGTCTGCCGGACATGTCGGGACTGGACGCATTCCAAGAAATCCGGCGCATCGACGCACGGCTCCCCGTGATCATCATCACCGCGTTCTCAACGACTGAGACCGCCATCGAAGCGATGAAGCGAGGGGCTTACGAGTACCTGCTCAAACCGGTCGATTTCGACAGATTGTACGACATCGCCGAGCGAGCGATGGAGATCAGCCGAATGAGCCGCGTGCCCGCCATGTTTGAGATTGAGGCTGACAACGACGTGGCTACGGATCACATCGTGGGCCGGTCGCAGGCGATGCAGGAAGTTTACAAAGCCATTGGGCAAGTCGCGCCCCAGGACGTCACGGTCTTGATCTTGGGAGAAAGCGGCACGGGCAAGGAGATGATCGCACGATCCATCTACCAGCACAGCCGCCGCAGTCAAGGGCCGTTTCTGGCCATTAACTGCGCTGCGCTGCCGGAATCGTTGCTCGAAAGCGAACTGTTCGGCCACGAACGCGGCTCCTTCACCGGAGCCGACAAACGCCGCATCGGGAAGTTCGAGCAAGTTGACGGCGGCACGATCTTCTTGGACGAGATCGGCGATATGACACCTGCGACACAGGCGAAGGTACTGCGACTGCTGCAGGACGGCACGTTTGAGCGCGTGGGCAGCAACGACACGATGCAAGTTGACGTGCGAGTCATCGCTGCGACCAACAGGAAATTGGAACTACTCGTCGAGGAAGGTGATTTTCGCGAGGACCTTTTCTACCGGCTGAACGTTTTCGCGATTGAATTGCCGGCACTGCGTGATCGCGCCGATGACATCCCGATCCTCGTGGAGCACTTCATCAAGCTGTTTAATCGCGACCTGGGAAAAGACGTTCGTTCGATTGCGCCAGACGCGATGCAAACACTTATCCGGCACGACTGGCCAGGGAACATCCGCGAATTGCAGAGTGCAATTAAACACGCATTGGTCCGGAACGCGGGCGAAGTGCTCATGCAGGATTCTCTTCCTGCAAGGTGTCGCGGATCGCTTCACCGCCCGGACAGTCAGCCATCGTCGCCCCTGGAAGTGGACAGTATTCGGGCGCATGTGCGCGCGCTGTTGGCGGAAAACTCCCCGGATCTCTATCAGACGTTGCACAGCGAGATCGATCGCATCTTGCTTCCCGAAGTGCTGGATCTGGTCGAGGGAAACCAGGCTCAAGCCAGCGAGATTCTGGGAATCGCGCGGAGCACGCTACGAATCAAGATCAACGATCTTGGGCTGAGGTTTGAAAAGCGTGTGAAGCCGAAATTCCGTCGGGAGGAGTGAAAATCAGACGATCACGATGGTGCGGCGTGCCGCAGCCAGTGACGATTCGCACGGTCATGAAATCACGCGACACAGGACAACATCCGGGGTGACAGGAGCGGAGTTCGACCTTGCCGAGGTGGTACGGGCAGTTGTTGACTGATGGAAACGAACGTTCAGGACCAAAGATGCCCGATTTCGCAGGCTCCTGGCCAAACGACCGAAATCTGACCATCGCGGCTGATTCTCGCCATCCATCCCAGTCGCACGCGGCTCGCGTCTTTCCCGGTCGTCAGCTCGGAGCGTTGCCGACGTGAACCCGAGAGAACGGCATCACCCGCGGCGGCAGGACGTGCCGCGAGCGGGCGGCCCATCGTGGATTTCCTGTGCAAGGTCTGGCATGCTGTTTGCTCTGATTGGAGAAGGCTCGCAACCCGGCCGTTTCGGTCCGCTCTCGGCACCGCACGAGAGGTGAGTCATGAAGAAGACTCGACCTGGCCCGATCTGCAACGGTGGACTCGCCCAGCTTCCAGAACGAATCCGCGGTTGTCGGAAACGGATGTCGCGCGATTGGCTGCTCTGTGGCGATCGCCTCGGGACACGTCCAGTCAGTACCAGCCGCTGATACGGCTCGGCCGCGGCGGATGCCCGCTGCGATACCGCTTGCCGATCGATTACCTGTAACAGGTCGCCCCCCTTCTGCACCACCCGCGTCACAACTCACGGCACTCCTCAACACAAGGAAGATGATCATGCAAAAACTCGTGGACGGTGTTCACCAGTTCCAGGAACACGTCTTCAGCACGAGGCAGGCGTTGTTTGAGCGACTAGCCGGCGGCCAACAGCCGATGGCGTTGTTCATTACCTGCTCCGATTCAAGGATCGATCCCTGCCTGCTCACTCAGACGCAGCCCGGCGAGTTGTTCATCTTGCGGAACGCCGGCAATATCGTGCCTCCCTACGGCCAAGGGCCGCGAGGCGAAGCGGCCACGATCGAGTACGCAGTCTGCGTGTTGAAAGTCAAAGACATCATTGTCTGTGGCCACTCGCACTGCGGTGCCATGAATGGATTGCTGCACCCGGAACAGCTAGGCGAGCTGCCGGCGGTTCGTCAGTGGCTCACCCATGCCGAAGCCACGGCCAGAATCATGAAAGAGAATTACCAACACGTCCCCGAAGTCGTGCCCCGGCTCGCAGCAGCGGTCGAGGAGAATGTCCTGGTTCAACTGGAGAATCTGCGCACCCATCCATCGGTAGCAGCCGCCGTGGCTCGCAATGAACTGAAGCTGCATGGCTGGGTCTACGAGTTCGAGACAGGCCAGGTATTCGGTTACGACCCTCGCCAGGGCCAATACGAAGTCGTCGGTATCCGGAAGGCCAGACACCACAAATCGCAACTCAGTCGCCACTAGTCAAGCACGAACGGATGCCCCGGCGATTCGGTGATCCGCCATTCTTCAGGAGCAGGAAAACACGATGGCAGGGAACGGCAATCCTTCACACGGACAGGGACCAAGCTCGTACATCAGGCGCGATCTTCTGGCGTCGGTTGTCGTCTTTCTGGTTGCCTTGCCGTTGTGCATGGGCATCGCGATAGCGTCGGGTGTGCCAGTGGCAGCAGGGCTGATCACCGGCATTGTGGGGGGAATCGTGGTTGGAGCGCTGGCGGGGTGCCCGCTGCAGGTGAGCGGGCCGGCGGCAGGGCTGACCGTGATCGTGTTTGAGATCGTCCAGCGGTTCGGGTTTGAGATGTTGGGCATCGTGGTGCTGATGGGCGGCGCGATGCAGCTGGCTGCCGGCGTCTTCAAGCTGGGACAGTGTTTCCGCGCCGTGTCCCCCGCGGTCATCAAGGGGATGCTGGCCGGCATCGGCGTGTTGATCTTCGCCAGCCAGTTTCATGTGATGGTGGACGACAAGCCGAAAGGAAGCGGCCTGACAAATCTCTTGACCATCCCGGCCTCGGTGGGAAAAGCACTGACGCAGCCCGAACTGGGCACGACCGACGTGCGCAACGTCAGAAGGTGGGCGTTGCGGGAGACGGGCGAGTTGCACCGTCGCCAGGCGGCGATTGCCGAGCGCGTCGCCGAACGACTCCCGGACCATGCCTCGGCCGAGGAATTGGCGCGCGAAACGGCAGAACAGCTGGCTGCCGAGATCGCCGCCATCCAGACTTTGCTCCCGGACCAACGGGCCCTGACGGCGGACGTGGAACAGATCCTTTCCCGGCTCGCCGATTTCGAGCGGGGCAGCGGCAGCGGGGCCAAGTCGCAACAGATCGTCGCGGCCTGTGCGCCCGCTGTGGAGACATCGCGAATCGCGGGCCAGCATTTGAGCGAAGGCCGCGTCCGGACGGCTCTGAAAGCCCAGGCCGACGCCGTCGCGACGCTGGAGGATGTTTCCGGCGCACTCAAGAACCACACACTCGCCGCTCAAATCGGCGTTCTGACCATCGTCATCATCCTGTTGTGGCAGGCGTTTGCGCCCAAGCAGATCAAGTTCGTGCCGGCTCCACTGGTGGCGGTCGTGATCGCGGCCGGCGGGGCCGCGGTGATCAGCATGCCGGTTGTATACGTTGAAGTTCCTGACCGCCTCTGGAGTGACATCCACGTTCCAACCTGGGCGATGTTGGCAGACGCACCATGGCGCGCGTTGTTTCAGTCGGCCCTCGTGATTGCCGTGGTAGCCAGCGCCGAAACGTTGTTGTGCGCGACGGCAGTGGATCAGATGCACCAAGGTCCACGAACACGCTACGATAAGGAACTCGCCGCACAAGGCGTCGGGAACATGATTTGTGGAGTCTTGGGTGCGCTACCGATGACGGGAGTCATCGTCCGTTCATCCGCCAATGTTCAGTCCGGCGCCACGACTCGTCTGTCGGCGATTCTGCACGGTGTGTGGCTGTTGCTGTTCGTCGTTCTCCTGGCCTTCTTACTGCGGCTGATTCCGACTTCGGCCCTTGCTGCCATCCTGGTCTACACTGGCTATAAGCTGGTGAATCCCAAGTCCATCAAGGAACTTCTCAACTATGGCTGGGGCGAGGTGGCGATCTACACGGTGACCGTGGTCACGATCGTCGTCGCTGATCTGCTGACCGGCGTCATCGCGGGCGTCGTCTTGGCGACCGCCAAACTGCTCTACACCTTCTCACATCTGACTGCGCAGCTGAGAGTCAATCCTGATACAGGGCAGGCGTCACTTGCCCTGCATGGAGCGGCGACATTCATACGCTTGCCGCGACTGGCGAACGAACTGGAAAAAGTCCCGGCGCAGGCCGAACTGCACGTCGATTTCGAGCACCTGAACTACATCGACCACGCGTGCCTGGACCTCCTGATGACCTGGGCCAAGCAGCACGAAGCGACCGGCGGAAGATTGGTGATCGATTGGAAGTCACTGCACGCGCGATTCAATCGCGACAACGGACGGAAGAACAGGGACGTTTCGGGAGCTTCCACTGATGATGACGGGATCGCTACCGATACGGCGGCCGTTCAATACAGAAACTAAGGTAAGGGGTCATCATGCGTCACATTCTTGTTCCCACAGACTTCGGCGAACGAGCCCTGGCGGCTCTCGAATATGCCATTGAGTTCTGCCAAGGCTCGCCGGGCAGAATCACACTCCTGCACGTGCTGCAGACGGAGAAAGCCGCAGAAACGCTCATGGGGCTCGATGCGATCGGACATCTTGCCAATACGCTGGAGTTGCCACCGAGTTCGTCGGGATGCACGCCGTCATTCAACGTCAACGAACTGAAGAAACTCGCGCAGCAGAAGCTGGAGGAATGTATCGATGCGTCCTGGTCGAAGGCAATCCCCATTGACACCGCCCTCGAGGAGGGGCGCCCTTCCGATAAGATCATAGAGTACGCTCGGGATTACGATGTGGACCTGATTGTAATGGGAACACACGGTCGCGGACCGGTAGCCCATTTCTTCCTGGGCAGTGTCGCAGAGAACGTCATCCGATCGGCGGACTGCCCCGTCTTGACGGTGCGTAACAAGCGGGTGAGCGTGCGGCCTCACAGCGAAGGCAGTTGAAAGTTGATGGCTATGCTCTAAACTGAATGCTGGCCAGTCCTGGCACCCACAGTCACGGATTCCCAGTCATTCACGGCTGCGCCGATCACTCGACAGGCCCTCGCGCGGACGAACATGATGCGACTCAGAGATTCCCTGCGGAAAACACCTTTTGTGTACGCCGCTGCCGGTGTGTGTACACTTGCGATGATCATCGGTGTCTTCGTCTGGAGTTGGCGAGTGGTCGCTCGCCACGATGCAGCACCCGGCCGACGTGGCCTTGGAAGTCAGTTGATGATAATTAAGACGCAGTCCATGGCGGATCTGCGTGATGGACTGGCAACCGCCGATTACCAACAGCTGGAAGAGGCGATTGCCCGCTTGCGCGAAGTGAACTATACGGCCGGGCAGTATCTTTCCGAGAATCGTTACGGTGAAGCGGGAGCCACTTTCCGACATGCATTGGAGCAATTCCGCCGCGATGTGCAGAGTCGCGAGCTGTCGAAGGCCCAACGCAGCTTCCAGGAGCTGACAGCCAGTTGCGTAGCCTGCCATCGAGGCGTGGCGAATTTGCCACTTGACGAGAACCTGAATCCACTGTCGAAATAGTGCCCCGGGCACAGCCTGCACGCTCGATACGGCGTACGTCGACCAGGAGTTCATCGACGCGTTTCGAAGCAGCAGCTACCGCCGCTCGTCGGATCAATTCGCTCCACAACCCGTTTCGCAGCTTGACCTTGACTTTCCGGAACACTCGGAAGACCAGGTACGATCACTGATGCGATATCCGCAATGGTGTTCGCCACGCACGATTACCACGCTCGTTCTGTCCCCCGGTCCGATGGGCGGAGCGATCTTGCTGGTTCGCCATGACTCGGGCGATCACCGCCACTTGGTATTGCCCCGTTCCGAAACGCCGCCGACCGGTCGTGACGCCCCAGATTCTCTGTAAGATACGCTGGTCGATGGCTTCTCCTCTGGGAATCTGGCACTGGGAATCTGGCACAACGCCTCAGTCACCACATCCTCTGCCGAAATCCAGCTACAGTACGCGTGAGCGGAGAAACGGCCGGTGGGCAACACCACGCCGATAGTTCGAGGCACGTTTTCGGGCATTCTGGAGGCAAGGAATATCCGCGACAGGTATCCGGCTCTGTTTGCTCGAGGGCACCGTGAAGCCACTTCGCACAGAAAAGCAGAACGACAACCGGTGCAAGCGGCAGCAGGGCGACCGCTGCCAGCGGCAGGAGACCCATTTGGCAGAACCATTTCCAGTGCGATGCGGCTGACGTCGAAGAGGCGTTCATGATGCTCGTGTCCCGTCGTGAGTGAATTTCGCAGTTTCGTCAGTTTCTCGGACCGGCACTATGCCGATAGCCTTCGCAAATCCGCTTCGACCCGATCCGGGGCGAAGTCTGCCGGCCATCCTCACCGGGGGGGCGAGTGTTGCTGGCTCTGGTAGATTACTCGCAACGGCAAGCCGCTCCCCCTCGCATTTTCTTCCCCAGGGGAGTTTTCCTGCGAGCAGATTCCATTACGGCCGAGCAACCGGCAGGGTGGCACTGGCTTCGTCGGTGCTGAAGCTGCCGACGTGTCGCCGCTGGTCTTGCGGAGGAAATGGCTCCAAAAGGTCATCAACCGGAAACGAATACGGGAACCATGTCCGCGGGACAACTCCTGCCAAACGAAGTGGCATGCCAACCGGACACGAGCGGCGCGACGCCCAAGCGGATGGCAGGTTTGCTCACACACATGTAGCTGGGACGCCTTCCTTCACTGGGTGACGAGGGAATCCTGCCACAACAAGCGTCAGCACAGGCGAGGCAAACGCTGCACCCGGTCGACGACAGACGGCATGCGATGAAGCGCTGGCCACCTCGGATCGCCCTGTCGTGCTGGAAGTGAGAGTGGATAAGGGCACGCCCCCTCTTCCGCCACATATCAACCTGGAAATGGCCAAGCACATGATGTCCGCTCTGGTGGGAGACGAACCGCAACGCTGGGGCATCATGAAGAAGCCGTTGAAGGGCAAAGCCGTGGAGTCTAAACAGTCGTTCACCCGCCACGACAAGTGAGGTCTGAGGTTCATCTACGATCTCACCAGCCGGAAGGTGTACTCGACCTTGGTGCCTGGGGACGTGTCGAGCTCGACTTCCTGCCGCCCGTTGATCGGTTCGATCCTGCTGTAGCCCTCGGGAAACCTCCCGATCATGTAACTCCACGTTTCGTGGCCCACCAGGCAGCGGAACCGACCGTCGGCATCGGTGACGGTGGTTCGTCGCTCTGTACGATCGCCTCCCAGGATGTCAGGCACGATGGGCGCAGCCCAGTATTCGGCCGCTGCCCGTTCGCGGTGGAATTCCACTCCCGCCACCCCTTCTCCCGACTCACTATCCACCGCCCGAAGCGTCAGTTCGCAGGCGCGGTCCAGTAACACGACGTCTTCCGTATCGTCGGCGGAAGTATGTCGGTGGGTCGGCACGTACGGCACCAGCTGGTCAGCTCGCTGGCGCAGACGATAACAGATGAAGTCCAGGCCGCGGAACTCGACAGTCCCTTGCTCGTTGGTAACGGCACTGGCCGCCACCGAGTAGATCTTTGGTCCTTCCCAGCATTCCGCCTCGACCATCACGTGCGGGATGGGTTCGGCAGTGCGTGAGTCGAGCAGCCGCACCGTCAGGTTGCGGGTGCCGTGAATCGGTTCCACCTTCGACTTCTTCTGCAGCTCAATGCGCACGACCTCGCCACCATAGAGAGCCCCATGCCATGTGCGGTACTCAGGATGCAAAGCGCGGAGAACCATCTGACTTCCGCGCTTCAGCCGATAGTGAAACACGCCCGCTTCGTCGGTCTTCACCAGAGCCGCGCCTGGTACAGACACCTCACAACCCGTGACTGGCTGGCCGGTTTCATCCACAATCGTTCCGCTCACCTCGTCGTGGGCCCCCTCTTCTCGTGGCACCTCGCGCAAAAACAGAGGCGTGTCGGCGGTGTCCAGTTCCCGGTCATAGTCGCCCGGACGAGGAAACACCACGGTGCCTGCATCATCCTTCTGCATGCGACTGTTGAAACGCACCGTATAACGCACGGTGTATGCTCCCGGCTCGTCGAGCGAGTTGATCGCCGGAGCCAGCACCGGCAACTCAGCCGTCTCGCCGGGTTGCAGGAGCCAAGCGACGTCAATCGGCCACCCGCTGTACCAGACATCTTTCACTTCGACCACTTCGCCCTGCTGATTCGTAACGTGTACGTGGTCACCTTGCCGCCCCGTTTCACTGACAAAGCGAATCGCTTGGTCGCTCACGTTGCGGATGTGAAACACGACCCCCAGGGAAGTGCCGACAGGCACACCGGGCGATTGCCGTGGATTGCCTTCGACACCATCGGGAACTTGATACGCGATTGCCGCCTGCAGCCCTTCTTGAGGATCGCCCCACATCAACTCTTCGGGCCGGCCGTTGTCCGCAGGCCTGGCAATCGCAAACGTGACCCGGTTCGATACCACTTCATGACCCCAGGCCTGCAAGATGGGCTTTTCGGGCCAGTGCCGCCGCACCTGCGACTTGAACTCCTCATCGGGACCGTGATAACGCACACGAAGGGAATATCTGCCCGGCGACAGGCGATGATTCATCGGAGCAAGAAAGGTGGCCGGCCGCAGCACAACCTTCAGCGTTTGTCCTGGCTGCAGCTGATGAACCGACGCATTGTCCCCCAGTTGCCAGCGCTCCAAGTATTCGCGATGAGTTCGCGCAACCGGTCGCCCCTCGGCGTCGTCAAATTCCAACTCAAACCACAGCGGCGCGTAGAATTCGGTCCGCAACTTGCCTTGTGTTTCGGCAGCAAAGCCCTCGCCAAATCGCACTCCCGCCAAGTCGATGGCTTGGTCGCTGACGTTCTTCAGCTCCACCACAAACGTCATGTCAGATGAACGATCAAATCGATCCACGGCATTCTGTGCGATGGACGTATCATCGGTTATGTCAGGCGCAACAGCAACCAGACGACAAATGAGACCATGTGATTCGGAACTCAACGAGTTATCATCCGCGCCGTACATCATGCCCGACCAGATCAGTGTGGCGGCGGCCACCAGACACACGACGCTCGCCGCCATCAGCCCCGCTACCCCACGATGATCGTCGCTGGCAGGTGTGGAAAACAACCGCTTAACACGAGTCAACAGCGAGGCCCCTTGTACACCGAGTGCCAGCGAAGAGCTCGCTGCGCAGCGGTACTCCTCCACGGCGAGCAGAGCGCGACCGTACTCCACTTTGTTGCCCAGCACAGCCACAGCCAAATCGTCACAGCAATTCTCTCGTTCCACACGAATGCGATGCGATAACCACCAGACGGCAGGATGGTAAAAGAACAACGTCTCGATCAGCGTCTGCAGCACGTTGACCAGGTAGTCGTACCGCCGCACGTGAGCCAGCTCGTGCGCGAGAATCGACTCCAACTGCGACACCGGAATTCCACTCAGAAAACCAGCTGGCATCAAGATCACACTGCGCATACAACCGACAATGACCGGCCCACGCACCAGTGTCGACTGCAACAGAGTGACATGCCGGAACACGTTGAGTCTCCGGCGCACGCCTTGAAATACCTGTTGGAGGGCTTCCGGCATCGGACTGACTCCAACCGTGCATAACCGTCGTACAACCAGCCAGCTCCACAACGGGCGTATCGAACACAACGCGACTCCTGCACACCAGACACTCACCACAGTGTTCAACCACGGGATCATCGCCTGCTTCCAGCGGAACCAGAGCTCTTTCAGCAAATGGGGCGAAGCTGCCGTACGAGGCCTGTCGTCATCTTGCGACATCTCTTTGCCTGCTGCTACATTGGCCGCCGGAGCTACCGCGGCGAAGGCATTATTGTTGCTCCCAATCCCGCTGAAGCGTGCCTCATCCGCTGCAGACGTGACCGCCTCTTCCTGGGTGCCCAACAACCGGTTCTCGGCCACCGCGGTGGCCGCGCTGCTCGACAGGACCCACCACGTCCCGATCGGGACCACGGCAACCAGCAAGAGCGCTACCAGCAGCGCCGCGTAGCGGGTCGACGCCGAACTGAACCGCAATCCCCAATCCACCAGCACGGCCACGAAGACCACTGCCGCCAGCTGCCATAACGAATGCATAAGCAACCAGCCGATGGCCTGGACGACGGTCAACCCTGATTGAGAATGGGGGAACATCAGCCCCGCAAATGAGACCACGAAGAAGTTCATCTTACTGTCCATCCATTTCATCGAGCATCCGACGTACCTCTGCCAGTTCATCCGGAGTCGCTCTGGCCGATCTCAGAGCATGGAGCACCAGGCTCATTGCAGCGCCGTCGTAGACCTTATCGACAAGGTCTTTCACCAGCCGCTTGCCGGCAGACTCGCGAGTGACGGCGGCTCGATAGATGTGCGGCGAGTCACTCTCGTCGCGCCGGACAAGCCCCTTTTCCCGCATCACCGACAGCATTTTTACGGTCGTAGAATAATTGGTCCCCTTGGCCGCATTCAGGCGGGCGTGAACGTCCCGTACAGGACTGGGACCGAGCTCCCAAAGGACCCTCAGGATTTGCAGCTCGACCTCGGTCGGCTGAAATGGTCCAGACAGCGTCATCCGTCACCTCGTGGCACCAGGTGCGCGAAGCGAGTGCGTGTGGCATGAAATACTAGCGAAATCGTTCGCTACTCATCCTAGCGAAGACTTTCGCTAAGTCAAGGAGAAATTACAGAGGAGGGAATCGCGGTCGGGGGGTACTCTCACCGTCCTCCACGGTTCCCACTTTCTCGGGAAACAGCCGATCGATCGAGGTGTTCAACTCCCGCGCTAACCGGGCGGCGATGTGCGGTGCCTGCACTGCTTCGGCCACGTCATGAGTGAAATAGATCAGCACAAACAAGCTTGCCAGAGCCATCAAGATGCCCACGGTAACCGACAACGACAAAGACAGCGGATGACAAGAAGATGCGTGGCCACACCCGCCGGCGCCCGATCTTTTTGTCACTCCATCTTTTTGTCTTCCCGCCGCTGCGCCAGAGCGTTGCATCGTCCGCCATCAACCGGGTATTATGGAGCACTGGTGCGCGGGTCGGATGTGTGGCAGCTCCAGAACAGACGGGTCAAGTGCGGACGGACTGGGGGCGGCTTGAGCTTCGGGAAAGGTATCTGCATCGCTGCCCTGATTCAGGGTCCAGTGGCTCAGGTCTGCCAGTTGCACCGCATCGCTCCGCCCCCGCGTCACAACGCAGTCGAGCGTTCCGAGTTCACTTGGCAGGTGATTCATGAATCGGCAGTCCGTCTTAGTGGGAATAATCCCCATATTCGTTGCGCTGGCATCCAGCGGTGTTTCATCGGCCCAAGACGACGCGCCCGAGCCGATCGACTTTCAGCGTCAGGTGCGACCTATCCTCTCGTCGAAGTGTTTTCAGTGCCACGGTCCAGACGAGGAGCATCGAGAAGCCGATCTGCGATTGGATACGCAGGCCGGCCTGGCCGGTGGCATCCTGGTGCCGGGCGATCCGGAGAGCAGCGAGTTGATCGCGCGCGTGACGAGCGAAGACAGCGACCTGCGAATGCCGCCTGTCGACTCGGGCAAGGACCTGACGCCCGAGCAGATTGAGATCTTGAGGCAGTGGATTGCGGAAGGAGCTCAATGGAGTGGGCACTGGGCATTCGTCCCGCCCGAGCGGCATCCGGTCCCCCAGCTGGAAACACACGGCGAGTGGGTACGCCACTGGATCGACGCCTTTGTGGCTGAGCAATGGAAACCACTCGGCTTGACACCTGGCCCGGAGGCCCCACCCGACACGCTGGTCCGCCGACTCTATCTTGATCTCATCGGCCTGCCCCCCACCGTGGAACAAGCCGATACTTTCCTCCAGAATTCCGATCCGGACCGCTACACACAACTGGTCGAGACGCTGTTGGCCTCACCCCATTATGGCGAGAAGTGGGCGCGCCATTGGCTCGACGCAGCCCGCTACGCCGATTCCGACGGGTTCGAGAAGGACAAGCCGCGGGACGTGTGGATGTATCGCAACTGGGTCATCGCAGCACTCAACAGGGATATGCCCTACGATCAGTTCATTATCGAGCAGATAGCCGGCGACCTGCTCCCCGACTGCACACAAGATCAGCGTGTGGCAACCGGTTTCGTCCGTCAGTCGATGCTCAACGAGGAGGGAGGGATTGATCCCGAGCAGTTTCGCATGGAGGCCATGTTCGATCGCATGGATGCCGTGGGCAAAGCGGTGCTCGGTGTTACTATCCAATGTGCCCAGTGTCACAATCACAAGTACGACCCACTCACTCACACCGAATACTACCGGATGCTCGCGTTCTTGAACAACAGCCATGAAGGGAGTGTCCCGGTCTACGATGAGCAGCAGCTGGCGGAGCGGGAGCGGATCCTCGGGGAAATATCGGCCATTGAGCAGCGGCTCAAAGAGCAGACACCGGACTGGCGCCCGCAGCTGGAGCAGTGGGTCGCACAGCAGCGTGGCAATCAGCCGTGCTGGACTGTGCTGAAGCTCAACAACGCCAATGACAATTCACAACGTTATCTTCCCCAGGAAGACGGATCTCTGTTGGCTCAAGGATACGCGCCGACTCGATTCGACGCGCAATTCACTGCTACGAGCAATCTGCCAGAGATCCATGCGATCCGCCTGGAGTTGCTGACCGATCCTAATCTGCCGGGTGGCGGCCCCGGCCGGTCCCTGACGGGGCTCTGCGGCTTAACCGAATTCAAACTGGAAGTGAGCACGGGAGGGGACGAGAAAGATAAGCGGTCGGTCGAGTTCAAGTCGGTTACCGCCGACTTTGGCAACGACCGCCGTCAACTCGATCCGCAGTATGGAGACAAGGACGGAAAGCGAGGATTCACCGGTCCGGCACCCTACGCCATCGACGGAGATAACGCGACGGCCTGGGGCATTGACACGGGACCGGGTCGGCGAGGAGCGTCGCATCGCGCGGTGTTTCTGGCCCAAGAGAACGTGGCCATGGGTCCGACAACGCATTTGCGGTTCCATCTGGTCCAGATGCATGGCGGCTGGAACAGCGACGACAACCAGACGATGAACCTTGGACGGTTCCGCATCTCGGTCTCAAGCCAGGTGGATGCCGTGGCCGATCCGCTGCCGCAGCAGGTGCGCGCCATGGTCGAATCGAGGCGGAGTGTCAACGAACTGACCGAGCAGCAGTGTGATGCGTTATTCTCCTATTGGCGGACAACTCAGTCGCAGTGGCAGGCGGCGAACAAGCAGATCGAAGCGTTGTGGTCACAGCATCCGGAGGGTACGACCCAGTTGGTGCTGTGTGAGCGCGCGCATCGCAGACCGACACACTTGCTCGGTCGCGGCGACTTCCTGAAGCCGCAAGAGGAGGTCGAGCCGGGCGTAGCCGAATTCCTGCATCCGCTGGAGGTCGCCGGCGCGCCCACCCGGCTGGATTTCGCCCGGTGGCTGGTTGACCGCCGCAGCCCGACGACGGCACGAGCAATGGTGAATCGCGTCTGGCAAGCCTACTTTGGCCGAGGTCTGGTCGAGACGAGTGAAGATCTGGGTTCCCAGGGATCGCCGCCATCCCATCCAGCCCTGCTGGATACCCTGGCCGTGGAATTCATGCAACAAGGCTGGAGCCTGAAATGGCTGCATCGCCAGATTGTCATGTCGGCCACCTATCGGCAATCGTCACAGGTAACCGCTAGTCAGCTGGAACGGGATCCGGTCAATCGCTCTTTGGCGCGCGGTCCGCGATTCCGAATTGATGCGGAATTGGTACGTGACGTAGCGCTTTCGGCCAGCGGGCTGTTAACCGACACCATCGGCGGCCCGTCGGTCTATCCGCCAGCCCCCGAATTCCTGTTCCAGCCACCAGCCAGTTATGGACCCAAGACGTGGGACTCTGATCTGGGTGCGGACAAGTATCGTCGCGGACTCTACACGTTCCGATTCCGCTCCATTCCTTATCCGGCATTCTCCGTATTCGACGCGCCGTCGGGGACTTCAGCCTGCACACGCCGTTCGCGTTCCAACACACCGCTGCAAGCGCTAACCACGCTGAACGAACCTTTGTATGTCGAGTGCGCTCGTGCGTTGGCCAACGCGGCACTCGACCGTCCCGATAGCACTTCGGACGCGCAGCGGGTGACTTTCGCTTTCCGATGCTGCGTTACGCGTCCTCCGACCCCATCCGAACAGGCAACACTGCTGGAACTTCTCGAAGAGTGCCGAGAGCGTTTCGCTCAGCCACAAAATGGGGAACTCGCCCAGCAACTGGCCGCTCTGGATCCGCACGCAGAAAACGCCCGGACAGCTCGAAACCCCGCTGAGCTGGCGGCTTGGACCGCCGTATGCCGCGTGATGCTGAATCTCGATGAAACCATTACAAAGGAATGACGCATCTGCCCATCAGCGAGCGTCATCCGGCGACCTGCCGATGCCAATCACGAATGACGGAATACAGAAGAGCGAGAGGCTAACCATGAGTGCACAATCGACTGGACACAATGCAGATTCGGCTCGGCAGCTGGCGCGCCGCTGGTTCCTGCAACAGTGTGGCATCGGCTTGGGAGCTATCGCACTCAACTCGTTGCTCCATCCCACGCCATCCCAGGCGGCCAGCGCCAGAACGGCCGGACCACGCGATCCACATTTTCCACCTCGAGCCAAGAACATCATTTTCCTCTTCATGGCTGGTGCTCCCAGCCACTTGGAGATGTTCGATCACAAGCCGCAGCTTGCCCAGTTCGACGGCACCCTGCCACCTGCCGAACTGATCAAGGACTACCGAGCTGCGTTCATCGAGCCCAATTCCACGCTACTGGGACCGCGTTTTGCGTTCGCGAGGCACGGCCAATGCGGCGCGGAACTTTCGGAGTTGCTCCCCGCCATGGCCGGCGTCGTCGACGACATCACCATCGTCAAGTCGATGGTGACCGACGCCTTCAACCACGCTCCAGCTCAGATTCTGATGAGTACCGGTTCGCAGCAGTTTGGCAAACCGAGTATCGGAGCCTGGACGCTCTATGGATTGGGCAGTGAAGCAGACGACCTGCCAGGATTCGTCGTGTTCAGCACCGGAACCAAGGGCCCCAGCGGCGGTGACGCCAACTGGGGCAGCGGCTTCTTGCCGACCGTCTATCAAGGCGTACCGTTTCGCACGACCGGAGATCCGGTACTGTATCTCTCCAATCCACCCGGCGTGGATGATCAGCTGCAGCGCCGGTCGCTGGACGTCATCAACCAGCTCAACCAGACCCACCTGGATGTCATCGGCGATCCGGAAATCGAAACACGCATCCAGTCGTTCGAGATGGCGTACCGCATGCAGTCCAGCGCTCCCGATTTGATGGACCTGGCCGCCGAGCCGCAACACGTTCTGGACCTGTACGGTGCCACCCCCGATAAACCCTCGTTTGCCAACACTTGCCTGCTGGCACGTCGGCTTGTGGAGCGAGGCGTGCGATTTGTCGAGATCTTCCACGAAGCATGGGATCAACACGGCAACCTGGTCAACGACCTTAAGAAAAATTGTCTCGATACCGAGCGCGCATGTGCAGCGCTGGTCCAGGATCTCAAGCAACGCGGCATGCTCGATGAGACCTTGATCGTGTGGGGCGGCGAGTTCGGTCGCACCCCGATGGTGCAAGGAGGTGGACGGGACGGTCGCGATCATCATCCCAACGCGTTCACGATGTGGCTGGCCGGCGGTGGCACCCGTCCTGGCCTCACGCTGGGCGCAAGCGACGATTTCGGATTCAACGTAATTCGTGATCGAGTACACGTCCGCGATCTGCACGCCACCGTGCTGCACCTGCTGGGCTTCGACCACACTCGACTCACCTACCGATTCCAGGGCCTGGATCAGCGCCTGACCGGCGTCGAACCGGCGCGCGTCGTCCAGGAACTCCTCGCCTGAACCGGCCCCGCCCAGAATCGTTGGCCATGCTCGCGCAGAGCCGTGGCCATGCTCGCGCAGAGCCGTGGCCATGCTCGCGCAGAGCATGGGGGCAGCGCCGCACGTACTCCACTTCCCCGCGGTCTACGCGACCGCAGCCACTTCCCCGCGGTCTACGCGACCGCAGCCACTTCCCCGCGGTCTACGCGACCGCAGCCACTTCCCCGCGGTCTACGCGACC
>JBGSHS010000408.1:0-6837 GCA_041752115.1 Pirellulaceae bacterium
GCTCACCATCTGATGCCCCGCACGCGCCGAGCTCGTGGGGGTTGGGGAGGGAGGGGCGAGCGGCGCGGTAGCTCACCATCTGCTGCACCGCACGAGCCGAGCTCGTGGGGGTCAGGGAGAGAGGGGGCGAGCGGCGCCGTAGCTCACCATCTGCTGCACCGCACGAGCCGAGCTCGTGGGGGTTGGGGAGGGAGGGGCGAGGCGGCGCCGTAGCTCACCATCTGATGCACCGCACGAGCCGAGCTCGTGGGGGTTGGGGAGGGAGGGACAAGCGGCGCGGTAGCTCACCATCTGCTGCACCGCACGAGCGGAGCTCGTGGGGGTTGGGGGGATCGAGTGGCGTGGGCAGTCATGGCATTCTGAGCATCGGCACGAGTCTACGGAACGTCTCCGCCGAGGTGGTCGGCCTGGTGCTTTCCCATCGCTTGTCGATCCTCGTCACCTGTCCTGCTGCCAAGTTGCAGGATCGCGTTACTTGAACGGATCGTCGCTCGGTTCCGCCGGCTTCTTGGCAGCGGGCTGGTCACCTCCGGGCGCTGGAGCACTCTTGGCATCACCCGAACCGCCAAACGGATCGGCCTCCGAGTCGTCATCGTCGGCAGCGGGATCGGCCTTCGCTTTGGACTTTGGAGCGGCCGCGTCGCTGGAACCGCCGAAGGGATCGTCGCCGGGAGCTTCCGCCGGCGGTTCAGCTGTCTTCGCATCTTCAGGCGGAGTCGTGTCGTCGGAATCGCCGAAGGGATCGCGATGCCCTGCCGCACCAGAGAAGGTCTTTCCGAGCACATTGATGATGGTGCCGCCCACGTTCATGCCGGGCGGAAGCTGAGGACGGACGCTGTCATCGAAAACGGATTCATTGCCAGGATCCGCTTCGGGCATGGTGTCGCCAAAGGGATTGTCGCCCGCCGGCTCCGCAGCCGCCTTCGGCTTGGCAGCCGGTTTCTTTCGCGTGCTGGCGGTGCCAGAGCCGAAGGGATCTTCAGGTTCCTCGGCCATGGGAGTCTCCTCAGCCGTTCCACTGAAGGGATCACGGGGAGCGTCAGCCGCCGCGGTGGTCCCGGATTCAGCTGGCGCTGGAGTGACCTCAGGCGCTGTGGGAGCTACGGCCACTTCCTTACCACCAGTGAAGGCGATGCCGCTGGTAAACGGGTTTTTCTCTCCCAAGTCGATCGTGGGAATCTGCAGGTCGACTTTCTTCGCCGGCCGTTTGGGGTCGTATACCACGACATCCTCACGCCGTTGAAGTTCTTCGTAGCGTACGCGATCCTGCTTCTTCTTGCGCTCCGCTGCCGCCACGCGCGCCGCAGTCCGCTGCTGCTCAATCGCCAATCGTAAGGCCCCTTGTACGCGTTGCAGTGAGCTGTTCACATCGTAGACGCGCTGGTCCATCTTGTTGACTTCAACGTCCGCACCCTTGGCCAAATCGTCGAGTCCCGCTTCCAGGCCGTGTAACCCGGCCAACGCCAACCCGCGGAAATAGAAGGGACGTGGATCGGTAGCCCTCTTGTCAATCGACGCGGTCATGTATCCGATGGTTGCGTTGTAATCACCGGCAAAGTAGGCGTGGACGCCCTGTCCGTAAAGCTCCGATGCGCTCTTCTCTTCAGCCAAAGCACGAAGTCCAGCCACTGCAATGATGACCAGAGCTATCGATCCGACTGCCTTGTTACTGATCATGGATCAGCTCCCTCTCAACCTTGTCGAACGCCGATGATTGCCTCAGACGCACGGGTGCGAAAGGCGAACTGGTCGAGTTGCGAGTCCACTGCCGTGCGGACAGATTGCTCGCATGATGACTCGTCCCAGCTGCCGCTTGCCTGCCTCTTCTGCTCCCCCGTTGCCGCATGAATTCGGACTGCTCACTGCCCGCACCATGGCTTGCTGATCCATGGTCAGGAAATCAATGGCCACCCACCGCACGGCCCCCGAATTCCAGTCTTCGAAATGGACTGCGAGACCTCCGGAGAAGACTCAGTATCTACCATCGCCCAGAAAATCTGCAACTTAAGATCTTTATGGTAATTTGGGAGGTCCGGGTTGGCAAGCAATTCCGTGTCGTCCCGCTTCGAGGAATCCCAGACGCATACGCAGGTGGGCAGCCTGTAACAGCGCGGGCTGAGCGGGAAACGTCGTTTACACCAAAGGGAGGGATCTGAGCCAGCTGGTTCATGGAAATTCGACCAGCCCAAGACGCGGTCCGCACACTCCGGGCTTGCTGCCGAGGCAGGAATGGAAACGCGGGCCCGTGTCCGATTGCCAACTTCGTTACCGAGTTTTCGTCACGGTGGCCCTGTCGGTCAACCGGGAATTTCTGCGTTCTCAGACGATTGCCTTGATCGATCGGAGGCCTCGGAAGGAATGACCGCATGCGGATCCGCCTGCGATTTGATATTTCGCTGCGGGAACTCGCCTGGGGGGGAGCCACCTGCCTGGGGCCGAGCAGGCGGGCGCCGCTTCAGGAGCGAGCGGAACGGCAGTGGAAGTCGACCGATCCGGTGATCCCGGTGTTGTCGGTACGAAGTGCCTTCGATCTCATGCTCTCCGCACTCGAGCTGCCGGCCACCAGTGAGGTGTTGATGTCAGCCCTCACGGTTCCCGACATGGTCCGTATCGTCGAGCAGCATGGTCTGGTGCCGCTACCGGTGGATTTGACCGAGCGAGGGACAGCTCCTTCGCTGGCGAGCCTGAAGCTGGCCGTGACACCCACTACGCGGGCGCTGGTGATCGCCCACCTGTTTGGCGCCCGGATTGATCTGGCCCCGTACCTGGCCTTTGCTCGCGAGCACAACCTGCTGCTGATAGAAGATTGTGCGCAGGCGTACGATGGACTGGGCTATTGTGGTGATGAGCGTACCGACGCGTCGTTGTTCAGCTTCGGTCCGATCAAGACGGCGACGGCGTTACGAGGGGGCGTGATTCGACTGCGCTCGCGGTTGCTGGCAGAGCGGATTCGCCGGCTACACGCCAGCTATCCGGTGGAAGGCCGGTGTGTGTACGGTCAGCGCCTGCTCAAATATGCAGCTCTCAAGACACTCGCCACGCGACCTTGCTTCTCGCTCATTTCGGCATGCTGCGACTGGATGGGATCCGATCCTGATCGGGTGGTTGTGGGAGCGGCCCGCAATTTTCCTGCTGACGCTTTGTTTCAACATGTGCGTCAGCAGCCTTCCGAGCCGCTGCTGCGGATGATGATTCGGCGCTGGTGTCATTATCCCCGCGCCCGGCTCGAGCGGCGCCGGGACAAGGGAGCGTGGTTTGCCGAGCAGTTTCCGAGTCGTGACTGGCTGCTGAATCCGCATCAGACGCTCTGCAACACGTTCTGGGTATTTCCTGTTCTGGTGAGCGATCCTGGACGAGCGGTGGAGGTGCTGCGTCGGGCAGGATTCGATGCCACGCAGCGCACGCGATTGGCGATCGTCCCGGCACCGCCGGATCGTCCCGAGCTGGAAGCGGTCGAGTTGAAGCGTACGTTACAGCAACTCGTCTTCTTACCGTGGGATGTCGACATGCCGGAGCGTCTATTGCGGCGGATGGTGAGCGTTCTGCGTGACGCGGGCGTCTGCGGTGTGCCGGGGGCGAATCCCCTGGTGGGAGCTCAACCGGAATTGGCTCCCACGGTCGACGCTGCTCCATCGGCTTTGCCACCGTCGTCGCTGGCCTGACCTGCGAGCGGCGGACCGGTGAAGCGGCAGGTTCAGTTGGTCAATACGCGAGCCCGCTCCACCATGTTGAGGAATTCGCGGCGGTAACCGTTCCGGTCGCCGCCGAGTCCTTCCTGGGCGAGTTCCATCACGGCGTCGTAGTTGGCATCACCTTTGTACTGGGAGTTGCGCAGGAGCATGCCAAATGAGGCGACCGCGGCGGCGAACTTGTAGTCTGTTGAAGCTGCCGCGAACGAGTCGCCTCCATCCGTCACCGCATAGGCCATCAGGGTGCTCTCGTTCGAGGTGGGAAGCTTGTAGCGGACCTTCAGGGTGAGCGTCTCCCCGGACTGCGCCACGTCGGTCATTTCCGTTTCCGTCTGGTATCGCAGCGGGTCCACTTGGGTTACCGGCACATCGCTGGCAACGCCGACCGGAACGACTTCATAGAGCGCTGTGACCATATGTCCAGCGCCGATTTCTCCGGCGTCCTTCGTGTCGTCGCTGAAATCCTCCGCCGCCAGCAGGCGATTTTCGTAGCCGATCAAGCGATAGGCAGCCACTTTGGCCGGATTGAATTCCACCTGGATCTTCACATCTTTGGCGATCGTGACGAGCGTAGCGCTCATCTGCTCGACCAGAACCTTTCGCGCTTCAAGTTCGGTATCGATGAAGGCATAGTTGCCGTTGCCTTTGTTGGAGATTTGCTCCAGCATCGCATCATTGTGATTGCCGATGCCGAATCCCAGCACCGTAAGGAAGATGTTCTGCTTGGCGTTCTCTTCGACCAGTCGGATCAATTCAGCGTTGCTGGTGATGCCGACATTGAAGTCGCCATCGGAGCAGAGGATGACCCGATTTGTGCCTCCCACAATGAAGTTGTCCAACGCTACCTGGTACGCCAGCTGGATCCCCTGGCCGCCGTTGGTGGAACCTCCGGCAGTGAGTCGCTCCAACGCCGAGATAATGTCCTGCTTCTGGTCACCGCTGGTGGAAGGGAGGACCAATCCCGCAGCACCGGCATAGACCACGATGGCCGCTCGGTCGTTTTCCCCCAGCTGTTCCACCAGCATCTTCATTCCTTGTTGCAGGAGAGGCAGTTTGTTGGGTTGATTCATCGATCCCGATACGTCGATCAAGAACACGAGATTGCTCAACGGCCGTTGCTGTTGGGGCATTTCCTTCCCCTTGATGCCGACACGTACCAGCCGGTGCTCGGGTTTCCAGGGACACTCGGCGATCTCCACATTGGCCGCGAACGGATGTTCGTCGGTAGGACCGGCATAGTCGTAGTCGAAGTAGTTGACAAACTCCTCGATCCGCACCGCATCGGCTGGTGGCAGGGAGTTGTGATCGAACAGGAACATGCGGGCTTTCGAGTACGATGCCGTATCGACATCAATGGAAAACGTCGACAAAGGATTCTGCTTGGCCGACAAGAAAGGGTTCTCGGTGATCAGCTCATACTTGTCGCCACCTTCCCCAGGTCCCTGGCCCTCCTCGACCGGAACCTCCGAGTCGGGCGGGCCCTCCGCGATCGGAACCTCCGAGGCGGGCGCTAAGGCCATCTCGGAGCGGGCTGCCTGTGGACTCGGTTCCGCTAGGCCAGAAGGCGATTGTGGGGAGGATTCCTTGCCGCAGCCGGCGGACAGCGACAAAACGGCGGCCAGGAAGACAATGTGAGGACGCACGTACGACATGATGATTCGCTCCTGAAGAAGGTCAGGGCAAAGCTGCTGGGACATTGACTGCCGCATCAGCTCCGCCTGCGCTCAAACGACGAGGTGGCCTTGCTGCCATCTGCCCCCCGACCGTAGGCCGATGGGCCGAGGGTCGCTTCCGGGGCCCGGGTCCGAAAAATAGGACGCTTGAGGAACCAAAAAAATTCCCTGCCGTTTCGACCAAGCCTGGTCTGCTGAGCGACGGTGTTCGCCGACCGACCTGTGCTCAGCACACCCGATGCCAACGGTCGCCCTCGTTGACTGGCAGCTCGGCAGCCTTAGAATCCGGACCGAAAACGGCAGAATGTCGAACCAGCAGCCAAAGAACAGAGAAGCAAGAAAAGGCAGATTGTGAGCGACAGTCAAGCGATCGTGGGGAACTGCACGACGTGGTTCCTCGACTTGATCATTGGACGTTCCGTGTGCGATATTCGGCGGCAGAGACGCCTCGTTAGCCAACGCCGCCAACTGCTTGACGCTCGTGAGTTGCTTGGACGACCCACGTAGTTTGTTTGGCTATTGCGATCATGGGGCTGTGTAGGGGCGGGTTGCGGTCGTTCAGCCGGAGGGCCGGCAACGAACAGCAAACTGGCAGCGACTGTAGATTTCTGCAAGGGTGAATTTGCTTGCGAGTCCGCGATGCGGCTCGCACTTGGGCGTGCGGCATGCGGCCGAGTGGCCGAAGACGAAGTGACGTGGTGGAATCTGTGACGTGTGGTTGGACACAGAGGGCAAGTCGGATGCAGGACGGGTCACGAGAACATTCGCGCCAGGGGGCTATTGTCCTGCTGGGACCTACGGGCTCGGGCAAAACGCCGCTGGGACTGGAGCTGCACAAGCAAGGTTTTCGTGGACGTCCCGGCATTCATTTCGACTTCGGCGAAAACCTCCGACAAGTGGTGACGCGGGGGGAGCCCGATGCCTGGTTGACAGCAGCGGACCTCGACTTCCTGCGCGGTGTGCTCCAGAGTGGTGCCCTGCTGGAAGACGAACAATTTTCCCTCGCCGGTCGCCTGCTGACGTCGTTTCTGCGCCGGTCTCACGTGGAAGTGCAGACTCTGGTCGTCATGAACGGGCTGCCCCGTCACGCTGGACAAGCCAGAGCGCTCGAATCGCTGCTGGACGTGCAAGCAGTGATCGTGCTGCAGTGTTCGGCCGAGGTGGTGTGTGCGAGGATCGCGAGCAACGTGGGTGGGGATCGAACGCATCGCCTCGATGACGATCGCTCGGCCATCGAGCGGAAGCTGGCGATCTACGATTCTCGCACGCTGCCTCTGGTCGCCTACTATCGCGATCGGGATGTGCCGATCATGACCATCTCGGTGACAGCCTCGATGTCGCCGGAAGATATGATCCGGACGATCGCCGATTAGCCATGCTCGGGCAGATCCGTAGTCATGCTCGCGCAGAGCCGTAGCCATGCTCGCGCAGAGCATGGGAGCACCGCCATACGCTGCCCACTTCCCCCGCGGTCT
>JBGSHS010000409.1:0-12820 GCA_041752115.1 Pirellulaceae bacterium
GGGGAGAGGGGGGAAAGAACGGTTGCCAGGTGAGCGCGTATGCTTGGGTGAGGGCGAGCATGGAGAGGCAATCACGTGCGGATCCGCCAATGTCGCCCTGCCCTACACCCCGAGCACTGGCAGAGCCAGTGCCACACTAAATGGACGGCGACAGTTTTCGGCATACATGCTGGACCCCAACGGCCTTGTGCCGTTGGTGAATCAGATGGACAGCTAGAGGCGACGGCCCCGAAAAACAGCCTTCCCTTCCCTCGAATCGCTTGGGAAAGTGGCGGTTCGAGGGAAAGGAAGGCATACAGAGTGGACGACGTCGTGCTAGCTCTCCCTCGCATTCACCACGAGAGGCGAGCTCTCGTGGGGTCCGTTTCGCTGTATGTCGCAGCCAGTAAAGCGGTTCGGCAGATGGAGGAATGTCGAAGTGTCGCTGTCCAACGAAATTCCTCACCAACCACTACGCCATTTCCAGGAAATCGAGCAGCTTCTTGCGGATCCGGTGCTTCAGCTGCCAGGCGTTGGGAGCCGATACGCGCAGGTGATGGCCGTTGTTGCTCATCAGCACGTGCTGGAAGAATTCTTTCTCGCGCGGTGTGAGCTGCGGCAGGAAGTCGTTGACGTCCAGCGTCATCTCGCGCAGCGTCGAGTCATCCCGCTGTGTGATGCGAACGGCCTGAGTTTCCTGTTCCCGCTTGCGACGCCGGAACTCGCTCCGCTGATGCCGCAGCACTTCGAACCGAGCGATCGCCCCGAGATATTTCTCCAGGCCATTGCCTTTCTTCGGCTGGAAGCGGCTGAGCAGGTACCCGTCATCAGAGACCAGGCCGAACCAGACGCGCGCGGCAATCTCGTCGACGAGGTTCTGATCGCGCGCTCGTTCGCCGAGCGTAAAGCGTATCTGGCGAACGACATACGCATGACACTTGGCATGCATCTCGCCCCAGGCCGCCTCGTCGCCCTCCTTGCACCGATCGACCAGTCCTTGCGAATCGTGTTCGGCCGATTCGTTCGCTGAGTTCGACGCCACGTGCTGAGTGTTCGCTTGTTCGGATTTGCCGGGCTCAACGGCCGGATCGCGTCCGTTCTTCTGCTTGTGCGCAGACCTACGGCCGTTGCTTAAGACGGCTGAATCGCTATGACGCCGCGAACGACTCAAATGGTGAGAATCGCCTCAACGGACAGGCGAAAAGGTGAGTGAGAAGCGGTCGCCGGGGGCGACCAGTGGAGATCCGAAACCTCGTCGGTTGCGATCCGTGCAGCGCGAACTCCGTCCCTGTCGGGTGCAGCATCCCGAGTTCTAGAAGGCTGGCAAAATGGGCCAGGTAACGAAGCAGACCCGCGCAGGCCCGCACTGCACCCGTCGAGCAACATTCTCTTGCTCTTGGTCCTAAGACTAGTCGGACCGCTAACGTTTTGCAAGTGAATTGTTCAGGCTGGCCCCGGTCGGCGGCTCGTCGCCTCTGACTCGACTCGCCGCGGTCGCGTAGACCGCGGGGGGATGAGGGGGCTGCCCCGCCGACGATCCACCCTTGCCCGCTCGCTGCCCGCGTCGCAGCGCGGGTCCATGCGCATTGCGTCCTTCTGCCTCCCTCCTCCCCAGGAGGGACTGCCCCGCCGAGGAGCAGTTCTTAAGTGAGTGAGTGACTTCGTCCGCTTCGAGGAGAGAGAGAATCAAGTCGCCCCATCTCCGGTATACTCCCCAACCTCCATCCGTTCTATCAGCCCAACCCGCCGCCGTGCGGATGTGCCTCGCCGCGTCCCTCGTGTCGTCCTGGCTCAGGCCACCGCTTCCCTGTTCCGCCCCCCATCGCCCCCTGACAATGAATGATAATGCTTTTCTCCCGAACCCGACGCCCCGCGTCCATGCCCCGGCCCTGCCCGCGGCACCCCCAATGCGTTGACAGAATCTGGCCCCTGGTTATGCTGGTGTGTTATGTGGCATTCCCTTTTCTACTGCAGCCCAAGGGGACGGAGTCTACCCTGACCGCGCCTCGGAGCCTTTGTTCGGCCGGCCGATCTTGCCTGCAACTGCCACCTGATTGTGATCCGAAATGGTCTCGCAGTCTCGCTTTGCGACTTGCACAGCTAACCTTCATCGATGACTTCCATGCTCAAACAAGAAAAGCCCTCCTGGGCAGCTATCGGCGGCATCGTCGCGATTGTCGCGGTGCTGGGGATTGTGTACGCCAGCACTCTCGGCATTCTGGTCCGCACGTGGGATCAGCCTGACTATTCCCATGGCTATATCGTCCCCTTCTTCGCCGCCTTTCTGCTCTGGGTTCGTCGCGACATGTTTCCGCGAAAAGAGTGGAAAGGCTCGTGGTTCGGCGTGGTGTTGGTCGTCTTGAGTGCCCTGCTCTATCTGGTTGCCGGCATCATGGGCTTCAACCTGATCATCGCCTTCGCGATCATTCCCTGTGTGGCGGGCATTGTCTTGATGCTGGGGGGCTGGCCGCTGATGCGCTGGAGTTGGCCGGCCATTGTGTTCCTCTGCTTCATGATTCCCTTGCCGGTGTCGCTGGAGACGGCGGCGCGAATCCCCCTGCAGCGGATCGGGGCCATTATCAGCACCTATCTATTGCAGACGTTTGGCCTGCCGGCCGTGGCGGAAGGGAATGTGATTGCCCTGAGCGACTACTCGATCGGCGTGGCGGAAGCCTGCAGCGGCCTGCGCATGCTGATGACCAGCGCCGCGCTAACTTTCGGTTTGGCTTTCATTTTGCAGCGCCCACTCTGGGAACGACTTGTTATACTGATCAGCGCCGTGCCGATCGCGTTGATTACCAATATCGTGCGGATCACCGTGACCGGGCTCTGCTATGAGTTTTTTGGGCAGGAGGTGGCCGAGAGGGTGTTCCACGACCTGGCCGGCTGGTTGATGATGCCCATGGCGGTCGGCCTGCTGTGGTTGGAAATCATCATCCTCCAGCGCCTGACAATCGATCCCGACCAAGGCCCCGCCCTCGCCGGCGCCCTGGCCGCAAAGTAAGGTCGCCTTTCGCGCTGCGGATGTTGCGGCCCATAGTCGCCTTTCGCTCCGCGAAAGTCGCGGCCCTATGTCGCCTTTCGCTCCGCGAAAGTAGCGGACCTTTGTCAGGCGAGTGCCACCGAGGCGACAGTTAATGATGCAGCAGAAAACGACCACCGTGAGCGGACCAACCCTCCCCTCGCCACAACAACAAACAGCGCATTGCTCTCGAGCGCGCCTACAACAATACAAACACAACAGCCACCGGTTTCGGCCGCCAATTCCGACTTCCGACTAGTGGCTTGCGACAGATTGACTTTCGGATCGGGTGCCACTGGCTCTGCCAGTGCTGTCCTGTCCAAGACCCGGACGAACCGTGACACCCTGGTACCGAACTGTCACAGATCACGAGCGGCTTGCCGCCTGAGGGCGACCGAGCCGAGACCGATGGCACACGTTTTGCTTTTTCCTCCGTCGCCTCGGATGCGAAGCGGCAGGAAGCCCAAAAACAGCGGGCTTTCAGCTGCAGCGAGGCTTGAACGGTTTACAAAACGCATCACGTTGATTCAAAAAGACAACCAGCGGGCCGTAGACCACGAACCGAACCCTTCCCTGAACCACACAACCAAGGGAATTCTCTGATGATTTGCAACGACGATCAGCAATCTCTTCCCCAAACGGGCTTGATCGCCTCGAGTCGCAACCGGGCTCCGGCCGTCTTCCTGGCCGGCGACCCGTCGATGAATATGGACGGTGCCGCTTCCGCGGCGACGAACCTGGACCGTTACGTTCACGCCCTGCGGCGCAACTGGTTCTGGTGCCTGCTGCTGGGCGGCTTCATCGGAGCTGCGGCTGGCGCGGCCGTATTTGCTCTCACGACGGAACACTACACGGCTGTCGCGGAGTTGCGGGCCTATTCCCGTCCTGATCGCCTCATCAACGACAATTCCCAGCCGACCGAGAAATTCGAGACGTATATCAGCAACGTCAAGCAGTTGCTGCAATCGCGTACGATTCTGACAGACGCACTCCGAAAAACTGACGTAAAGAGTTTACCAATCGTCCTGGAGCAGCGTGATGAAGTGGGCTGGCTGGCGAGTGAACTCAAAGTATCCAATCCGAAGGATTCGGAAGTGCTGTTGGTGAGCATCACTACGCCCGATCCCAACTGGTCGGCCATCCTGGTCAATGCCGTGGTCGAGTCGTATCGGAAGCAAGTCGAACAAGGCGATCGAGATAAATTGACTGAGAAACTGGCTAAGCTAAAGTCGATTCACGGCGAATTGACTGACCGTGAAAGTCGTCAGCGGAACGATCTGCAGTTACTGGCTGAAACGGTAGGCTCGATCGATCGAGACGCATTGACGATGCAGCAGCAGATGCAGATGGAGCAGGCCCAGCAGGTCAAGCGTGAATACTTGAAGGCAGATATTGAGCGAATGAACGCCGATGCCGACCTGATCGTGGAGAAGCAGCGTCTGGTGAATCTTGATACCCAGGCGATGGATGAGGAGGAGCTGGAGGTTGCCGTGGTCATGGATCCGGAAGGACGCATGATCATCAATGAACTCGACCTGTTCTCTCGCACCATCGATAGCGCCGGCGCGTTATCGAAAGATTCCACTGCCGATCAGCTGGCAGGTCTCGGTGGTGCCCGATATCACATCAAGGAGCTCAAGTCGCAGCTTGATACGCTCAAGCAGCATCTGACTTTGAGATGGAAGATCGAACGCCGCCGCGAGCTTCAGGATTCGATTCTGGAGAAGGAGGCGCAAGCCAAAGTGCTGAATGACCTGTGCGGAAAATTACAGGAACAATCCGACAGTATGGCCGAAAAGGTCGCCGCGTTCGGCCAGAAGTCGGCCGTGATCGAGATGAAGCAGAAGGATGTTGAGCGCCTTGGTCGTTCGATCGACGAAGTGGCGCAGCAGATCAGCCTGACGGAGATTGAGCTGGAGGCCAACGGCCGATTGGAAGTTGTGTCTCAGGCGATTCCTCCCCGGCTTGCCAACCGCCCGGGACGAATTGTCGTCTCCGCGGGCACTGGCCTGTTGGCTTTCATGCTGCCTTGTGTCGGTCTTATGTTCTGGGACGTTCGATCGCAGCGCGTGAACACGGCCAATGAGATCACCGAGCGGCTTGGTCTGCCGATCATGGGTTCAGTCCCGATTCTCCCCTCTCGCATTACTCGCAATCTGGGCAGCTCGAACCCACGTGGCCGCTGGTGGCAGGCGCTGCTGAGTGAGTCGATCGCCGCCATTCGAGCGAACCTGCTGCGAGTGGACGACGTGCGGGTGGTGATGGTCACCAGTGCGGTGGGCGGCGAAGGGAAGACGACCGTGGCAACGCAGCTGGCGATGAGCCTGGCTCGGGCCGGCAAGCGAACCGCACTGGTCGACTTCGATCTGCCCCGCCCTTCGGTGAGCACAGTGTTCAACCTGGCGCTGGAGCCTGGTATCTGTGACGTGCTGCGAGGCGACTGCGGAATCGATGACATCGTTAACGACACGGTGCTGCCGAACCTTTACGTCATGCCGGCCGGTGTGGCCGATGCCGCCAGCGCTCGGGCGATGAACTCCGAGGATCTTCCCGACCTGATGCGGCATCTGCGTGACAGCTTCGACTACGTGATTGTCGACGGCAGCCCGCTCGTCCCCGTGGCTGACGCTCGCGTGGTGAGCCGCTACGTGGATGGAGCGATCTGTTGTGTCTTGCGTGACGTGAGCCGTTTGTCATTGATCCGTCGAGCCAGCGAGATCCTCGAGTCGTTCAACGTCCGACTGCTGGGCACCGTCGTGACCGCTCGCCAGGAAACCTATTACATGTCGCGCAATCTCAAGCACGAAGAACACGCGATGGCATAATCGCTCTCGCTCCTGTCTTACTGCGAATACGAGAAGTCGGAAGTGGCAGGAACTTAAACAATTAATTCCCCTCTCCCCGCCGGGGAGAGGGACAGGGTGAGGGGCCGAAGCGAGTTAGGCTCACCATTGAGTTTCGTAGTGGGCAAGCTCGTCCGCGGACTGAGTTCTTTGCTAGTCTCGCATAGCATCCTATCTCTTCTAAACTGCTCGATCCCATGAAATCACCTCTGACTCGTCGCGTCTGGATCATTGCTCTGATTCTGCTGGTAGCGCAGGGCGGCGCGATGTTGCTCTTGCAGCGTGCTCGTTCGTCGGAAGTGCGCCCTCTTGCTCGAGAGCTAGACGCTTTGCCGATGACAATCGGTTCTGGCGAGAATCAGTGGATTGGCGAAAACCACCCTCTGGACGACGAGACAACAAAGGCTGTCGGGGCTCGTCACACGCTGGGCAGGATCTACGTGAACGGTTCCCGGATGGTCAGTCTGCATTTGGCTGACTGGGACAGCTTCAAGCAGCCCACGCTCCCACATCCTCCGACGATCTGTTACGTGGCGAGCGGAGCCCAGATCGTTCGGCGTGAATCTATTGAGATCGGGGAAAAGGACCCGATTCAGGCGGAATTGATGGTGGTGGAGCGTAACGGCCTCCGCTCCTTGGCCCTCTATTGGTATGCCTGGAACGACATCGTGTGCACGACGCGCACCCAGGCTTGCATGGCCAGGCTGAAGATGATCGGCAGCAGCCAGTGGCCGCCGGTGGTCAAGGTCCTGTTGGATACGCCGTGTGTGCCTTCGGAGTCACAAGCCTTGGAAGATCTGAAGAGATTTGCCGTTCTGGTGCGTGAGGAGACGAAAGGGCTCTGACCGCTGTCGCCGAATAGTCGCAATGAAGACAAGTTTGCGTATCTACCTTGAGTTCGCTACATCCTGAGTTGTCAAACATGAAGAACAAAGCTCAAGAGATTCTGTTGGATCCACGTTCAATTGGTTGGCGTGGACGTCTGCATAAGTCAGGCGTTTCGAATCTCGACAAAAACCTTGTTTCATCTTTGCAGAGACTCACATCACCCGTAGTTGTGGATAGCCTGATCTCCGTGCGTTTCTGGCTGCTAGCGGCGGGCCATCTGATCCTCTTCGGCATGGTCTATTGGTTGGCGTATGGGTTGAGGTTTGGCTTCAACAACGCCGAGATATCGTCCGAAATCCGCGATAGCTTCTGGACCAGCCTTCCGTGGCTGCTGGCCATCAAGTTGGTGATCTTCTATGCTTCCGGCCATTATCACGGCTGGTGGCGGTACGTAACGTTCAGCGATTTGACGGCGCTGCTGCGAGCCTCGCTTGTTTCGTTTCTCGCGTTGGCTGCACTGGACTATTTCACGAACTGGTACCACGTTCCCCGTGGTGTACTGATTCTGGACGGGCTGCTGAGCATTGTCGTCTTGGGCTCTTTGCGGGCCAGCTGGCGACTGGCGAGCGAACAGCTTCGTTCGCTGGTGGGAAGCCACGATTCGATCTGCGTTTTGGTGATCGGCACCGACGACACTACGGCGTTGCTGGCCCATCAGATCCAGTCGCATCCGGAATCGAGGTATCGGGTACGGGGCTTTTTGGAAACGAATGGTGGAGCGACGAACGGACGCCGTCTTGGACAGATTCCGGTCGTTGGACACGTACGGGATGCAGCAGCGATTGCCCGCGAGCGAGGCATCGGCTATATCCTGATGCTGACCGGTGCGCTGCCTGGGGGCAAACTGCGCGAATTGATGCGTGCGTGCGAGAATGCTGAGCTTGAGCTGAAAATCATCCCACGTGTTGAGGATCTTTTCCGCGGTGGTCGTCAGGTGCCCATTCGCGACATTGACATCAGTGACTTATTGCGGCGTGAGCCGGTCAAGTTGGACACCGATGCGATCGGGCAACTTATCGATGGCCGTACGGTGATGGTAACTGGAGCTGGCGGGAGCATCGGCTCGGAGATCTGTCGTCAGATCATGAACTTCCATCCCAAGTCACTGTTGCTGGTCGGGCGTGGTGAGAATCGCATTTTTGAGATTGATCGCGAGTTGGCTCTACTCGATTCGCCGACTCAGATCCGCACGCTGATTGGGGATATCACTGACGAGCCACGGATGCGCCAGTTATTTGACGAGCATCGTCCCGATGTTGTGTTTCATGCGGCAGCCCACAAGCACGTTCCCCTGATGGAGCAGAATGTTGGCGAGGCGGTCAAGAACAATATACTCGGGACTAAGTGTCTGGCCGATCTGGCCGACGAGTTTGGTGTGGAACGGTTCGTGATGATTTCGACTGACAAGGCAGTACATCCGACGAGTGTGATGGGTGCGACCAAGCACCTGGCGGAACGCTACGTTCATGCCCTGTCGACCGAATCGAAAACTCGCTTTGTCGTCACTCGGTTCGGAAACGTGCTGGGCTCTGCCGGCAGCGTGGTGCCGATTTTTCAGGATCAGATCCGGCGTGGTGGTCCGATCACCGTGACTCACCCGGATATGACGCGGTTCTTCATGACGATTCCTGAGGCTTCACAGTTAGTCCTCCAGGCTGCTTCGATGGGCAGCGGTGGCGAGATCTTTGTGCTGGAAATGGGCGAACCGGTCAAAATCGTCGACTTGGCGAAAGATCTGATTCGGCTCTCCGGGCTTCCTGAGGACGCCATCGAAATCGTGTTCACCGTCACACGACCGGGAGAGAAACTGTACGAAGAGCTTTACTTCGAGCAGGAGGAAATGCTCGAGACAGCACATCCGAAGCTGCAGATTGCCTACCATCGGCCGGTGTCTCGTGCCGAGGTCTGCCGCGACGTGATCGGTTTGGCAGGGCTATGCCACGGGTCGGAAGAAGTCCTGCGCTCGCGAATTTCAGAGATTGTTCCCGAATACATGGACGGTAAGGCTCCACCAGCGCGGGTGGACATTGCGAGGGTGAGCACGCGGCAGCCGGTCTAACGTCGGCCATGTTCGTTAAGAAGGACATTCAAGTCCGGGTGTGAGCGGGGTAGAGGTATTGAGCTTGCTTGATATCCCATTTCTCGCGTGCCATTTCTGTGTCGTTCTGTTGCGGACGTATCCGTGCGCAGAGTTTCATGAAGTAGGATAGTAACCTCTCTGATCCTCCCAATCGTCGCAACTCATCTAAGTCCTGCCACTGCCCTTGTCCGAGACGGGAAAAGCCACTAGCTTGGCGGCAGGATGTCTGTAGCTTCAAACCGTTCCCTATGATCTATTAGTCGGGCTCGCTTGAGCACCGACAAGCACGGAGTGCGCGCCGACGGGGACGGGTGGACGAAGCTATGTTGGCAACGCGCTCACCTCGTCCTTTGAGCAGTCGTGCTATGCCATCAAAGTTGGCAACCAGTTCGGCTGGGTTGGGAGAAAAAGTTGTACGAACAATATGCTTTGTCGGGGTGTTTCCGATTCTACAGGAATTCTCAACGTGTGTGAGAGCAGAGCGAACGCGGTGGCAGGGTTGGTGAGAAGACCACACAGGAATGCGCTCGCTGAGGCCGGTCCGCCAGCACGTCCATCGGGTCTCGTTGCATGACCGCGAGAATGTCAGGTTGGAAATGCCAAGTACCGCGAGCATCGAGTGTGGACCAGTGTTTGTCGTGGTAATTTTCCTTCGGGTCACAGATGATTAAGACATCCGTAGTGTTCGGTACGCGGCCAGAAGCGATTAAACTGGCCCCAGTTGTTCTCCGGTTGCGGGACGATCCTCGCTTTGCCTGTCAAGTTTGCGTCACTGCCCAGCATCGTCAGATGCTGGACCAGGTGACTGGTGTTTTTGGGATTGTCCCTGACACCGACCTGGACCTGATGCGCCCGAATCAAACGTTGGGGAGTCTCACTTCGCGCGCCATTGAGGCGTTGGACCAGTACTTTTCTCGTGAGAAGCCTGACTTGGTGCTTGTCCAGGGCGATACGACGACAGTGTTCTGTGCGGCTCTAACTGCGTTTTATCACCGCATTCCCGTAGGACATGTAGAGGCTGGGCTCCGCACAGGAAACCTCCGCTCACCTTGGCCTGAAGAGGCCAATCGCGTTCTGAGCAGTCGCCTTGCGGACCTGCATTTCGCACCGACCTGTCAAGCTCAGGAGAATTTACTGCGGGAGGGGATTCCGCAGGGTCGCATATTTGTGACCGGAAACACCGTGATTGATGCACTTCTGATAGCACAGCAAAATGTTGCCCAGAGCAGACTCCGGATCGACTCGCTGCCGGACTTTCTGCAGCCGGGGCGCGATGCTTCCGATCCGCGGATGGTCTTGATAACCGGACATAGACGCGAGAATTTTGGTGAGGGATTCGAGAACATCTGCCGTGCAATCGCTGAGTTGGCGAGACGGTTTCCCTCGGCGCACTTTGTCTATCCGGTTCATTTGAATCCCAACGTGCGGGATCCGGTCTCGCGGATCTTGGGTAACGGCGTTGCCCGCGGTGAAGGAGACTTGCTGCGCAACGTGCATCTCATTGACCCGCTACCCTACTTGGATTTCGTCGGCTTAATGAGTCGGAGTCATCTCATCCTGACCGATTCGGGCGGCATCCAGGAAGAGGCGCCGAGTTTGGGGAAGCCCGTGTTAGTGATGCGTGATACGACAGAGCGCCCCGAGGCCGTCGAAAGAGGTGCCGTCAAGTTAGTAGGCACTGACGCCGCCGCGATCGTCGATGGCGTGTCACTCCTGTTGGGAAACGAAGAGGCTTATCGAGCTATGTCGACCGCCGGAAATCCCTTTGGCGATGGCCACGCCGCAACTCGCATCGTCGATCTCTGCGCTATCGCGCTGAAGAGTTAGTTCCGAAAATGCCCTCGTATGCCATTCTATCCCGTGTCTTGCCTGAGAGCGCCCGGACGCTTCTGAGGCAAACGCAAGCATCCTCTTTGGGATATCGCGTTCTACACGGGACCTTCTGGTCGTTCCTTGGAGCAGTTGTTTCGCGGTTTTTCGGATTACTCGCCTTCGTCTTCGTAGCACGGATATTGGGAAGAGAGGGCTACGGCCAATTCGGTATTGTCCAGAGCACGGTCAGCATGTTCGGCGTTTTCGCCGGATTTGGCTTAGGACGTACTGCGACCAAGTACGTTGCTGAGCTTCGCGACAAAGACTCGAAGCGCGCCGGCCGCATTATGGCTATGGCTGGTGTCGTGGCGGCGTTTACAGGAGTCTCGATGGCTTCTGTGCTGTACTTCTCGTCTACGTGGCTTGCCGAAAAAACGCTTGCGGCCCCTGCTATTGCGCCCCTTTTGCGTATCGGTTCGTTGATTCTGATACTGGAAGCGATGAATGGTGCGCAGATGGGCGCTCTGGCAGGCTTTGAGGCATTTCGAAGAACTGCCGCGATCAACGTGTGGGTTGGATTGGCAAGCTTACCCATTATGACAATGGGGGTCTATCTTGGAGGGTTATATGGGGCGCTCTGGGCATTGGCAATCACTCGCGGCCTGAACTGGGCACTGAACCACATTGGACTTAGGATAGAAGCCTCGCGTGCAGGTGTTCCTTTCGTGCTTGAAGGCGTTTGGACGGAGATCGGTGTTCTGTGGCACTACAGCATTCCTTCGATGTTGAGCGGTGTCATGATCAGTCCCACGATTTGGATCTGCAACGCGATGTTGGTAAATCAGCCGAATGGCTATGCTCAAATGGGGATTTTCCAGGCGTCTGCGGCGTTTCAACAAGTACTTTTCTTCATGGGGAATACACTGAGCGCTCCGCTGCTACCAATGCTAGCCAATCGACTCGGCCAGAGAAGTGAATGGCTCGAACGATTCAATATTGTGTCCACATGGGCGCTCGGTGCATTTGCCGCCGCGTTTTTTTTTGGAGTGCCAGAACTGGCGACTCTGCTTTTTGGAAAGGACTTTGCTAGCGAAGAATTCACCAGAGCTTTCCTGATCCTGGTTTTCTGTTCGAGCGTCGTGATCTACAAACAGGGACTGGCGAGAGTCTTGTCAGCGCATGGTTTGATGTGGTGGGGAATGCTGAGTAACTCGCTCTGGGCACTTGCCCTTGTTGGGTATTCGTGGTTGTTTGTGTCCTATGGCGCAACCGGCTATGCATTTGCCACTGCATGTGCTTACATTACAAATACGATACTGTTCATTCCTTTCTATGCATCCCGTCAGCTCGTTCCGAAGCGAACAATGATCTCGCCGGAAGCGTTCCTGATTTGGACGCTGCTTCTGACGGGAATGTTGCTGAACTTCCTAGGTGTTGTCTTAGTGTGGCGACTCGCGTTTCTGGGAGTCTCAAGTGTGATGATGGGGCGGCAGTTTTGGAAGCTGCTGGTGAAGAAATAGTCGATTCTCTAAGCAATACGACATCTCTCAACGCACAGTATAGCTTCCACCGACGGTTGCCTCCTTGAGATACGTGGCGACTCTCGATAAGCTGGTCTGTTCTTAAGTGTTTGCACGGACCTTTACTTCACTCTTCGCAGTGGAAGTGGCCCCCTATATGCAGGGTCAGCGCGCACTCTGGGTAAATCTGGCGGACCATGCGCTTGCGCCGCGGGCGCGCTGTTGGTATACCAGAGCCCAGTATGTGGGAAATCCGTGGCTCACGGGGTCGGGTGATGGCAGACGTTCTTCCTGTCGGCGTGGATGAGATCATCGCTCATTTCTCGAAGTTGGAGGACCCGCGTTCCACCGTCAACCGGAAACACCCTCTGACCAGCGTGGTTGTGATTGCACTGCTGGCCATCCTCGCCGGTTCGGGCGGTCCCACCGCCATCGCTTGTTGGGCCAACTTGAAGAAGGACCTCCTGCTGAACCTGCTTGATCTGCCCAACGGCGTGCCCTGCAAGGACGTCTTCCGCCGCGTCCTCATGACGTTGGACCCCGGCCTCTTCCAGGCCTGCTTCGCCAACTGGTTACAGTCCCTGCGGCCGACCCCCCTCGAGGCCACGGAAGGGGACCGGCCCATCCTGGCGGTGGACGGCAAGACGGCACGCCGCAGCCACGACCGGGCCAAGGG
>JBGSHS010000410.1:0-15295 GCA_041752115.1 Pirellulaceae bacterium
GCGCGACCGCGGCCACCGGTCTGCGCGACCGCGGCTATCAGCACAGGGCAGGGGGATTGTGCTAAGCTGGTGGTCATGGCGGCGGCATGACACCGGACTGGAAGATCCCACTGAATAAGGATGCACTGATGAGGCGAATCGTGTTGACCACCGCGTGCGTGAGCGCGATGTGCGCGAGCCTGTCTGCTCAGGAAGCTCAGAAGCCCTTGCAGGTATGGTGGGTTGATTCCCTCCAGCAAGTGTTGCTCGACGACGAGGCTCCTGTGTCGATCAGCCCGGGCCAGCTGCATGCGGCGCGCGGCGAGCGCGAGGCGATTCAACTGGCAGTACGCAGCTCGGAGCCTTGCCAGGTATCGATTCAGGCGTCGCCGCTCGCTCCGGGCTGGGAGGTCGGTATTCGTCAAGTCGGGCGCGTACCGATTGCTCGGGGCACGCACCACACGCCCCTTGTGGAGCGAGTGGCGGCACCGCCGGCGCAGTTGCCCGACCCGCTCTTTCCCGGCCATACTCTGGATCTGGGGGCCAACGAGACTCAGTGTTTCTGGCTGGACGTCGATGTTCCTGCCACGGCCAGGCCGGACGAGTATCGCAGCACGGTTGAGGTGGTTGCCGGAAGCTCGAAGTGGGAGCTGCCTCTGATGCTGGTGGTTCACAACGCGACGGTGCCGCAGGACGGCAAATTGCTTCTGACGAACTGGTTTTCGATGCGTCCGCGAGAGATGAATTACGGCGACGCGCCGGCAGGAAGTGAGGAGTGGTGGGCCTGTGCCAACCAGTTGTTTGATAGCATGTGGGCGCATCGGCAGAACATGTTCTGGACTCCGCTGGCCCCGCCGTTGATCAAGCCGGTGGCCGCGGAGGACGGCCAGTTGGCGTTTGACTACACGCTGTTCGACGCCTGGGTGGAGGCCTTTTCGCGACCGCGCGGCGGGGAGCGCAGAACGTACATCGAAGGCCAACCGATTGCCACTCGCGAAGGATACGACGGCCACGTCCAAGCCCTCATCTGGCAGATGGTGGATGGCACACCGCAACAGGCGGTCCTGGACGTGCACGATCCCCTTGCGCGCGAAGGATACCGCATCTTCCTGACCTCACTGCGCGACCACCTGAAAGACAAGGGGTGGTTGAACCGCTTTCGCATTCACATCACGGACGAGCCGCACGCCCACCAGTTGGAGCCCTACGCAGTATTGGCCAACTGCGTACGCGAGTTTGCGCCGGAGTTCCAGATCATGGAGGCTCTGGATGTGAAGGATGACTTCGCGTTCTTTGAAGAGCATTGTGATGTGTGGGTTCCACAACTTGGACGATTTGATCGTTCGCTCGATCGCCTGCTGGAGCGTCTGGCACGCGACAAGGAAGTCTGGATCTATACCTGCCTGTTCCCCAACGGGGCCTACCCGAACCGCTTTGTGGATTATCCTCTCATCAAGACTCGCGTGCTGCACTGGATCAACTTCCGATGGGGATTTACCGGTTACTTGCACTGGGGCTTCAATCACTGGCAGGGCGATCCCTTCCGGGACCTGGAGCCACCTCATGGCGGCTCGACGTTCCTGCCGCCCGGGGATGCCTGGATCGTCTATCCGGGCGATCGGCAGCTGCTGGATTCGATCCGACACGAAGCGATGCGCGACGGTGTGGAAGACTACGAGCTGCTGACGTTGCTGGCACAGCGTGACCGCGACAAAGCGGACCGGCTGGCGCAGCGAGTGGTGACCACGTTCACCGAGTACGTCCGCGACGTCGCCACCTTCCGCGAAATCCGACGCGAGTTGCTCGAGTCTCTCGACTGAGTGAGGTTGGGGGGCCCTGCTTGCGCGACCGCGGTGTGCTCCTCAGGTTGCATCTCGCGCATGCTTGTCGCGCCATCGCCAATCGTTTGCTGCTTGCGTAACCGTTCACGGTCCGCCAAAGTCGCCATTCGCGCCGCCCAAGTAGCGATTCTCGCGCGGTGCGAAAGGCGACTTCCTGTGCCAACTCGCGGCCAAATCAACGTCGTTCTGTGAACGGTTACGCTGCTTGCCGTTCCGGCGCCGTGGCGCCTTTGCGTGATGAGCACGCTTTGCCGGCTCCTGGCGGAGGGAAGCTCTCGCCAGGTGCCAAGGCACGAGAGGCGAGATGGTTGCTCCGCGGCGCGACTGATCAATCACCCGGGTGGCTGCGCATCCCGCCGCCTCCGTCTCACGCGCATCGAGCCGCTGTCGTCGCCCGAGTTCTCCGCCATCGCCCCACGACAACCGCGACGGAGGCAAACAGCGACCACAGAACCAAGGTCGATGGTTCAGGAACGGCAGCTGAGCCCGCGATCCCCATAGAGAAATTCTCGGATCGTGCCACGAAGATGTCGCAGAATGTCGGGTGGGTTGCCGAACGAGGACTTTTTCTGCGGTCAGCGCTCGAGCTCCACCTTGGCGTCTGACCGCTGACCGAGCTTCCCCCGAATTGTCGTTTTGTCACTACGGTTTCGGGACGCGTATGAGCACGAAGGCTTGTTGCGTCCATTCTGAGCCGGCCGATCCACAGATGTGGCCGTTTACGTTAATATCGACGGGAAGGCACTTCCCTTTGTCCTGAGTCGGTAGGTTCAGGATCCAGTCGTCGAGGTTGTGCATGATGTTGGCTACGTAGATGAAACCGGCCTTTCCGGGAGAAGTTCCCAAATCGGAACCGCCCACAATCTCGCCCAGTTCGTTGATAGCCGTCGCCCAACTGTCTGGCGAGTTGGTGGAGCCGGGAAGTGTACCCAGCCCCTGCAGGCCCACTCCAGGCACATAGCGATATGCCTGACCCTGATCGGTTGCCACGTCGGTCTCGCCCACAATCACGCCAGCTTCGTTCACATCGGCGCCGAACGTCGTGCCTCTGCCTCCCTTCATGAGCGTTCCAATCGTGGTGGCGAGGAGTGTCCGCGGTCCGACCAGCGGTGTGGGAGACGTCAGGTCACAGCGCGCGCGGAACTGGCTGCCCACAATCCACACCAGGTTATTATCGTCTCGATTGCTGATGCTCTCGGGGCGACCCGCACCCGGAAAATCAAACTCGCTGTGCTGACCATCCACCCACACGAACCCATAGGTCCGTCCGTCGCGACCAAAGTACCCTAAGACGTCTCCGCTCTCGTTAATGGCGACGAGCTTTGTTTCCCCAGGTCCGCGTTTGATGTACTCAATCTCTCCCGTTACAGCGTCTAGCAGGAATCCGTGTTCATCCATTGTCTGATTGATTTCATCATAAGTCTCCCAGTCATAGCACTGTCCGATGATCTGTTGGTTGTTGTTAATGTCCACCGCTTCGGTCAGCATATACCGAGTGTCTCCGCTGGACAGGACGATGGGCGTATAGGTTCCCGGCCCATCACACCGCCACCAAAGCGGTAGATACGCTCCGATCGGGTTTTCGGCGCGACCCACTACATCCCCCCAGTCATTGATGCTCATCGCGTCGCTGAATGCTGCACCAGATACCGACAGCATGACGCGTTCATAACGAAATCCCGGATCAGGAGGTGTGCCACCTCCACCACCTGGTTTCTTTTTCGCCGCCCATGCGTCATTACAGCTCAAGGCCAGCAGCATCATCGGTGCCATCGCCACAATAATCAGTCCACCACACTTCGTTCTTACATCGTGAGACATTGTCCTTCTCCTGATCTTGAAAACGTTCTACAGGCCGGACGCACCGTGTCTACGGCGCAGGCGAATCGTCGTGAACGATTGCTGGAGCTTCACGCCGTCTGCGGCCCTGCCTCTAACTTCGCAACGCGCGGCGCGAGCGCCACGCAGATTCCGGGCAGATATCGCGGGTTGGTCTCTCGAGAGGGGACGGTCGGCCCCCAGGTTGCGATCAAGTTCAGGAAATCTCGCGGCGCGCGTGGCGCATTGCGCCGCGACCACGTAATAAACGTAATAAACAAGGGGAGGAACATCTGGATGGACGAGAGCCACCGCGAGACCGAGGCGCTATTGAACTGGGTCGCGCACGGGGATCGTGAGGCGATTGCCCGGCTGCTGGAGGGCTACCGGAGTCAACTCGGTCGCATGGTGGCCTGTCAGCTGGACGATCGCCTGGCCGCGCGGGTTGATGCCTCGGACGTGGTGCAGGAGACGCTGATCGTGGCTGCCGCAGCGCTGCCCCAGTATGCCCACGAGCGCCCCTTGCCTTTCTCGGCCTGGCTGCGTTCGTTAGCAGCGCAGCGACTGGTGGATCTGCGGCGGCGGCACCTGGTGGCGCAGCGCCGCAGCGTGCTGCGGGAACAGCCTCTGGTCGGCGTTCACGACACTGCCTTGCAGCAACTGGCTGAGCACCTTTCCATTGCAGGGCCGGGGCCTCCCAGCGAAGCGTGGCAGCAGGAGCGCGCTGCGCGCGTGCGGCAGGCGGTACAGTCGCTGGCTCCTGTGCAGCGTGATGTGCTGCTGCTGCACTATCTGAAACATCTCAACTTGACGGAGACGGCGGCTGCACTGGGGATTACACCTCGGGCGGCCCGCATGCGTCACCTGCGAGCCTTGCAGCGCTTGCGCGCGGTGCTGGAGAGTGACTGGGGGAATTCATGATCATGAACGACACCTCTTTGTCTCAGACCGAATCGCACGAATCCCTACTGGCCCGCCTCTGCGAAGAATTCTCCGAGCGGTTGTGCCGCGGCGAGCAGGTAGATGTGGAGCAATTCGCCAGCCGCTGGCCGCGGTTCGCTGCTGAACTGCGTGAGCTGCTGCCGACCATGCAGTTGATGGCCGACATCGAACAAGCGCGCGTGGTGTCGCCCGATGTCTCGAGCTGGCCCGCCTCGAACGAGCCGCTGGGCGATTTTCGCATCCTGCGCGAAGTGGGACGTGGTGGGATGGGGATAGTGTACGAGGCCGAGCAGCTCTCGCTGCGACGACATGTGGCGCTCAAGGTGCTCCCCTTGGCCGCCGTACTGGACCAGCGTCAGTTGCGGCGGTTTCACACCGAGGCGCAAGCGGCCGCGCTGCTCCACCATCCCCACATCGTCCCGGTCCACGGTGTGGGGTGCGAGCGTGGAGTGCACTATTATGCGATGCAGCTGATCGACGGCCCCACGCTGGCCCAGGTGATCCGCGAGCAGCGGATCGGTGCTGGACAGGAGTTCCGGCGAGCTGACGTGTTGGAAACGACGCGCGTCTCCGGCGGCCCGGAGGAAGCGGATCCCGACGTCCGAGCGGCAGGCCCAGAGCCTGGTGACAGTGCAGCGGATCACCGCGACGTGTCACCAATTCAGGCCAGCACTGCGCCGCAGGGTGTCCTTTCGACATCCCGGAGCCACCGCTCTTCAGCCTATATCCAGGCTGCCGTGCAGTTGGGGATTGAGGTGGCCGAAGCGCTGGACTATGCCCATCGAGAGGGTGTGCTGCACCGCGACATCAAACCGGGCAACCTGCTGTTAGACGGGCGTGGCAAGGTGTGGGTGGCGGACTTCGGTCTGGCGCGGATTGAGGCCGATCCGGGCCTGACGGTCACCGGCGACGTGGTGGGCACCTTGCGGTACATGAGTCCGGAACAGGCGCTGGGCCAGAGAGCCGCGCTGGATGGTCGAGCGGATGTGTACGCGCTGGGCGCGACGCTCTACGAACTACTGACGCTCGAGCCGGTATTTCCGGGGGACGATAAGCAGGCGTTGCTGCGTCAGATCGCTTTTGACGAGCCGCGCCCACCACGGCAGCTCGTCACCCAGACGCTGGGTGAGAAACACCCCCATGCCATCTTCGTCGCGCTGGTTATGGCCAAGGCTTATTACGATGCTCAGCTCTACCCGAAAGTGGTCGACGTCCTGGAAGAGACGCTGGACGCGAGCAGGCACACTTTTGGTACCGATGACGTTATTACGCTGGAAGCAATGCGTCGGCTCCTGATCTCCTACCGAGAGACGGGCAGAGCATCCCCGGCGTTGCCACTGGCCGAGGACCTCATTGACCGCGCCACTCGTGTGTTCGGGATCGACGATTTGAGGACGCTGCAGGTCACCTTAGTGCTGGCTCAACTCTACCGTGAGCAGGGGCGATACCAGCAAGCCGAATCGTTGCTGCTTGGTGGGCTGGAGAATTGCTGTCGGGCACATGGCTCCGAGCACCAGAATTCGCGCGAAATCGAGTATGAACTGGGCCTGCTATACAGGGAGCAGGGTCGCTTCTCAGAGGCGGAACCGCGCCTGTTGCGTGTCGTGGCGTTGTACGAGCGTTTGCAGGGGCCGGAGCATCCGGACACGCTTGCCGTCATGACCTTCCTAGCCAGCCTGTATCACGACCAGGGCCGGCTAGACGAAGCCGAAGGGCTTTTGACGCGGGTGCTGGGGATCGAGCGCCGCACGCTCGGTTCGAACCATCCCGATATCATTGTGTCCATGATCAACTTGGGGAGTGTGTATCTGTCCCAGCGCAAGCTCCTTCAATCTCGAGAATTGTGTGAACAGGCCCTCACGCTCTGCACGACGGAACACGGGGCTGATCACGCCGTCACTCTTAATGCCACGCACAATCTGGCCGCCAACTGTCTGCTGGGAGAAGACATTGACAGAGCCATAGCATTGTACGAACAACTGCTGCCACGTCGACGTGTGATCCTCGGCTCGAAGCATCCGGATACTCTCTGCACCGAGTGTTATCTGGCTGAAGCGTATCTGCGCGCCAGCAAATTGGATCAGGCGCTATCCCTGGCCGAACAGTGCCTGACCGCGCGTCGTGACACTCTCGGCAGAGAACATCCTCATACGTTGCGTTCACTCAACCAGGTGGGAGTAATACTGCGGAGTCTCAAGAGACTCGACCGGTCGATTTCGATGTTGGAGGAAGTCGTGCAACTACAGCAGACGGTGCTGCCTCCGGATCATCCGGAGACGCTGACGAGCAAGGCTAATCTGGGCGCGAGTTACCGCGTAGCAGGTCGCATCGACGAGGGATTGCGACTCCTGATAGAAGCGTATCAGAAAGGACATACGCAGCCGGCCCTGAGCTGGGTCGGTGAACAGTTGCTGGATACATACATCATGGCCGGCAAGACCAAGGAGGCCACTGAGTTGACTCACGAACTGCTGGCCACGGCGCGTAAGATGATGTCCTCGGATAGTCCGCCCTTGGCCAGTGCCCTGGCGAAAACCGGCTCGGCGTTTGTCCGACTGCAGGCGTGGAGCGAGGCCGAACCGATTCTGCGAGAAGCACTTGCGATTCGCCAGCAACACGAGCCCGATACGTGGACGACGTTCAACACCCAGTCGATGCTCGGCGGTGCTCTTACTGGCCAACAGAAGTATGCCGAGGCGGAGCCGTTGTTGGTGCAGGGTTACGAGGGATTGCAGCAGCGCAGCGCTGAGATTCCGCCGGAAGGCCAAGTACGCTTGTCCGAGGCGCTGGAGCGGCTGGTGGCGTTCTACGAAGCGACCGGCAAACCGGAGGAAGCGGTGCGGTGGCGGCAGGAATTGGAATCGCGCACTGCCCAGACGCCTGCCGAGACCCCCGTCGAGCAGCCGTGAGCTGTGCAGTGTAGCCAGGACGGCGTCATCGCTCGTGTTCACAGGCCTGGGTTTTCAACGGAACAGGTCGCCCGGCAGAGTGGCTGGTGCCGGTCTGCGCAACCGGAGCAATCGTTACCTCGAATCGTGTGGATCGGTCCATTCGCTGCAACCTGTCTTTCCGCCAGGCGGCACATCCCGCTGCTCCCGGAGGCGGGCGTCGTGGGGAATTATTGCATCCACGATGATCTATATTTCCACAATGGTTTTCCGATCGTGATGATTCGGCTCAGGGTCGATCCCGGGTGGTGGACTGGTTCCTCTCCACGTCCACCGGGGACAGCGACGACGGAAGCTGTAGCGAGGGCGTGGTGGGTGACGTTTGATGGCGGCAAGATTCGCCATCAGTGCATGTTGGGGCGACGTCTGGGAGGAACGGGTGTGCACAACATCGGACGAGTCGGCCCAGACTGTGTCGGCCCAGACTGTGTCGGCGGCCGAAGGTGAGGTTTGCATGAAGAGCCGAAAGCGATTGGCGACTTCGCTGCGTCAGAGCACGGTCGGCGCGTTTCTGTTGACCCTGTTGGGCGTTGCGCTGGCGACCCTCTTGACGGCGGAGCTCAATCATCACGGCAGTCCGCAGCTGCTGAGCGAGTTGCTCCCGGTCTTCATCACGGCGCTCGCGGCAGGCATGGCCGGTGTCATTCTGTTACACGTGGTGCTCCGGCGAGCCTTGCGCCGAGTCGACGAGGAGCTCCGGATACTTGCTCGCGGTGTCGCACAGAACGATCCGAACGCGCCGGAATTCGGGTCGCACAGCTACACGGTCGAGGAGTTATCGCAGCTGGCGCGCCAGGTGCAGGATGTGTTTCGCTGCCTGCACGAGAGCGAGCAGAAGCACTGTGCCAGTGACGAACGACTGCGTCGCGCACTGGACCAGCAGCGGGCGATTCTCGAAACCAGTCTCGTCGGGATCATGGTACTTGAGAACCGGATCATCACTCAGGTGAACCAGCGGATGGCGGAGATGCTGGGGTTCACGGTGGAAGAACTCGTGGGCAAGGGACCGCAGCAAGTTCACCTGTCTCTGGAGAACTTCCACGATTTTGGCAAGAAGTACTATTGGAGACTGAGCGAAAGCGAGATTGTGCAGATCGAGTACCCCCTGAGGCACAAAGACGGCCATGTAGTCTGGTGTCTTTTCAATGGACGGGCCGTAGCGCCACCCGATCTTGCCAAAGGAGCGGTCTGGATCATTGACGACATTACGCAGCGAAAGGCCACGGAAGTAGCGTTACGGGAAAGCGAAGAGCGGTTGCGCGCAACGCTCAATTCCATCGGGGATGGTGTGATCGCCACCGACCTCCAAGGTCGCGTCGTGCGCATGAATCCTGTCGCGGAGCGTCTGACTGGGTGGAGCGAGTCGAACGCCACGGGACGAGTGTTGTCCGAGGTCTTCTCCATCGTCGACGGCCACACCGGTGCCGCTCGGCCCGACCCTGTCCAGGCCGTTCTGCAAACGGGCGCGGCGTTTGAGCTGTCCAACGGAGCAGAGCTCGTACGCCTGGACGGGTTCAGATTGCCCATCGCGGACAGCGCCTCGCCGATTCTGGATGATTCGGGACACACGACAGGCGCTGTGCTCGTGTTTCGCGACGTGACGCGCGAGTACGAACAGCGGCGGCTGTTGCGGGAATCCGAGGAGAAGTTCCGCAGTTTCGTCGAACACGCGAACGATATCGTGTTTGCCCTCTCCACGGAGGGAATCTTCACCTATGTGTCACCGAACTGGAAAGACTCCATCGGCCACGACCTGTCGGCCGTGGAGGGGCAGCATTTTGGCGCTTTCGTCCACCCCGATGATCTGCCTGCTTGCCAGGAATATTTGAGGAGCATTCTGGAACGCGGGGGCAAAGCCGTCCAGGTCGAATACCGGATCCGTTGTCAGGATGGACGCTGGTTATGGCATACCTCCAAAGGCTCCCCCATCCGGGACGCTGAGGGGAATGTGATTTCTGTGACGGGTATCGCCCGCGACGTGACCGAACGCAAACTGGCCGAAGCCAAGCTGCTCGACCAGACACTGTTCACCGAGTCATTGCTGGAATCGGCGCCCGTACCGATCTATTACCGGAATACCGACGGCGTCTATCTCGGCTGCAACAAAGCGCTGGAGGCGTTTCTGGACGTACCGCGTGAGCAATTCCTTGGGCGGACGTCTGTGGCTGGCTCCCCGGCCATGGTGGCACTTCATCAACAGAGTGATGCACGCTTGCTGGCTGAGGGGGGGACGCTCACGTGTGAAATCGATGTCCTGACCAGCCGGGGAACACGCCGGGTGATCCTCCATAAATCGGTCTTTCGCGACAGTACCGGGCAGTCGGTGGGATTGGTCGGCGTCATCACGGATATTACCGATCGTATTCGCACGGAAAACGAACTGCGCGAGAAGACCAATCTGCTGAGCACCGTGTTTGACGGCATTCCGGATGTCGTGATTCTGCAGGGGGAGGATCACTCGATTCTCTATCACAACCGAGCAGGACGTGCGATGCTCAAGAGCTGTCACGGCGAGACTGTCGGGCGCAAGTGCTATGAGGTTCAGGGTCGGTCGGATCACTGCAACTTCTGTGCCGTGGAGCGCGCTTTCGCCACCGGACAGATCCATTCGACAGAGCAGCTCTGGGAGCAGGCGGGTCGTCAGTATGAGGTGCGCGCCATTCCGATCAAGAACGATGACGACGACGTCATCCAGGTTGTGGAGATCCTGCGCGATGTCACCGAGCGCAAGCGAACGGAGGATCAGCTGCGAGCCGCGCAGCAGGACCTTGAGCAGTATGTGCTGGCGCTGGAGTCGACCAATGTGGCGCTCGAGCGGTACTCCGATCAGGCTCGGGCCGCGACGCGGGCAAAGAGCGAGTTCCTGGCCAATATGAGCCACGAAATCCGCACGCCGATGACGGCGATCCTCGGGTTTACCGACGTGCTCCTGGAGACCGGCCCGCAGGGTGATGATCCGCCGGAACGAAAGGACGCCCTGCAGACGATCCAGCGCAACGGCCAATACCTGCTGCAACTGATCAACGATATCCTCGATCTGTCCAAAATCGAATCGGGAAAGCTCGATGCAGAACGCATCGCCTGTTCCCCAGCGAGTGTCTTGCGAGAAGTTGCGTCGTTGATGCACGTTCGCGCCGAAGCGAAGGGAATCTCGCTGCATGTTCATTGTGAGAGTCCGATTCCGCGGCAGATCGATAGTGATCCGACGCGTCTGCGGCAGATCCTGATCAACCTGGTCGGAAACGCGATCAAGTTCACCGAGATAGGAGAGGTGCGTGTCGCGGTGTGTCTGGTCAAACCGGCCGTGGGAGGACCGCTGTTGCAGTTCCGGGTGACCGACACGGGAATCGGAATGACGGCAGACGATCAAGCGAAATTGTTCCGCCCCTTCACGCAGGCCGATTCCTCCACCACACGCCGCTACGGCGGCACGGGGCTGGGACTGACGATCAGCAAACGGTTGGCCGAACTGCTTGGCGGTGACATTTCGGTCGAAACGGCTGTGGGGACTGGAAGTATCTTTACCCTGACGGTCGCAACCGGGGATATCGAGGGAATCGGCCTGGTCGACGACCTCGGTACGGGCGAGGCGCACAAGCGGCCGTCGGTCGAGTCTTCATCTGCATCTGCGTCGCACGACCTCCAGGGCCGAGTCCTGCTGGCCGAGGACGGCCCCGATAACCAGCGGCTGATCTCCCTGGTGCTCCGCAAAGCCGGAGCCACCGTGGACCTGGCGGAAAATGGTCAGACTGCCTACGACAAGGCACTCGCTGCGCTGGCAGCTGGTCAGCCCTTCGACTTGATTCTGATGGACATGCAGATGCCGGTCATGGACGGATACACTGCGGTCATGCGACTTCGAAAGGCGGATTACGTTGGTCCCATTCTGGCGCTGACGGCGCACGCCATGATAGGCGCCGAAAAAGAGTGTCTGGCCGCCGGCTGCAATGGGTACCTTACCAAGCCGATCGAGCGTAAGCGGTTCGTCGCCGAAGTCGCCCGCTGGATGAAGGCGAAGGGAGCGCCGGCTCGTGCCATGGCCGTTCCCGCTTCGTAGCCAGCCTGTCACGGCTCAGCGCGTCGTCGTATCCTTCGATTCGGAAGTGGGACGACTTGGCCAGCATCAGGCGGAAGACTCACGCCAAGGCGCCAAGGCGCGAAGGTGCCAACGAGCGAGAGGCGAAATGGCACGCCGTGCAGAGGGAAAGCCGCCCAGAGTGTCTGGTCATCTCTCTCTCCCCTCGTGTAACTCACGTGCCATCCCGTCGAAATAAATAGGGGCTTCCTCCACGACCCATCACGCGTGTGGTGAACCGCCGTGGCGCATGACGGGTTCCTCGCTTGCCACCTGAACTGCATTCGTCGCCCGGTCACATCGGGGTGGGTGCATCGACCGGTGGCTGCGATTCAGCGATGCGGCGTTCCGTCAGCTGTTGGTGTTTCCACCGCCCCAGCGGCCATCGTGATCATGGGCGTAGCTCAGGCTCTCGAATCCCGATATGATTCCCGGGTTGGTACGCAACATCGTGACCAGATCCTGAGCAGAACTGGTGGTGCAGGTCAGGTAGACGCGGCGACCGTCCTGCAGTCGAATCCACCAGCCGCGTAGCGTCCGGCCTGTCTTGCGGCTGCTGATATCGTTGGTTACCGATTCAACGTCGTCAACACTCATGACCCACGGTTGCCCGCGCCGAGTCACATAGGAGAAGGTCTGACCGTCGCAGCGAAACTCGGCAATGGTGTGCGACGGCCAGCTCCAGAGCACGTAATAGGTCAGGACACTCAACAGCGCGGTCAGGAAAGCGCCGAGTGGCAGGCATATCCACAGATCGCCGAACTGGTTCTGTGCCCACACCGCCCGCAATCCTGCGAGCATCAGCATGATGGCTATGGTGAGCCAGAAGGAAAGCAATGATATCGTCAACCACGTGCTCACTGAGAAGATCCTGCTGAAAAAGGGAGTTGCTTGAAGGGTACCTTCCACCGCCGGACGCACGTCCCGCTGGGCACACTTGGGAAAGTACTTCTCGAGTTGCGCTTCGGCATCGCGCCAGTTGGTCACGGCAATAAATCCGACATCGATCAGTCGTGGTCCTCCAAGATCGCTGCCCTGCCATTCCTGCCCAAACACGATGTCGACGCGCCGTCGTGATCGGCGCTTCAGAGATCGATTGCGGAGCTGAGCACTGTCAAACACATAGACGGGATTCTGCAGCGGGCGAGGGAGGGCGTGCCCAGGTACGCCGGCCGCGTACAACACCATTGCGCGCTGCGCAGTGGCGGCATAGATCGTTGGCCTGAGCAGTTTTCTCAGACGCCAAGGAGTGAGGAATGCGCAGCAGCCCACGGTAAGAAAGAGGATGCCTGCCAGCAGCGGGATGGCGAGTTCCGGATCAAGTCCTTTGTTGCGGAGGGCGACCAGAGTGAGGCAGAGAGCGACGCAGCCGGCCGTGAGGGGAATCAAGCTGAACACCAATGCCCCCCAAGTCTGATCGCGAAAGAGCGAGGTTGAGGGATGTCCCCGCCACAGCAGTTGTTCATCAGGGGCCAGCAACGATTCCAGCGTGGGACTTGGAAGCAAGTCCTCCTTGGTGCCGCTCGCTCGCCAATGCATGACGAGTCGTCTGCCAACGTACACGGCCAGGGTCCCGAGAGTGACGACCGCCAGCGAGGCGAAGGTGCGGAATACGAGGCGGACGCCGATTGCGGGCTGAGGCCAACCCAAGGCAGGGGCCAGCTGGAAGTAACCAAGCGCCGCGAATGTGAGTGGCACTAGTAGTGCTGTGAGCGTCAATCGTCTGCCGTTACGCGACCAGGTCTGTTGTGTGCGGATCGTCCGCCACAAGATCTGGAGTGCTGCCAGCCAGAATAGCCCACCAATGACAACGCCGAACCCTCTCGCCATGCCACGTATCTCCGTCTTTCATGTCGACCGCTCTGACAGCAACCGGTCCAGCCGCTCGTTGAGTTGCTCTCCCGAGAGAGTCTCGCGGCGTTCCGTCGGCGGAGCGGTTTGTACACTAAGGTCCACAGCTGCTCCACGGAGGACGGATCGCCGAACCTGTCAGGTGGCAGAATCGGAGGCAACTCAGACATGGATCGAACTCTTCCAGGAATGAAGATCAACTTTATAGTGGTCCAGGGAATGTTCGCTGGCGAAATTACCCAGATTATCTACGCGCCGCGGGCGATCCCGGCTATAACGCTCGCCGGGACCCGGAAGTCCGGCGTCGTGCATGCTAGCACGGTGCGTGATTCTCACACCGCGTTTGGACTGATAAGTGGCTGTCAAGGATGACCCAAGAACAAAGCGCTCGGCAGTTGGTGGAGGCTCTGGCAGGACTGGGCACTCCGCGGATTCTCGTGATTGGCGACCTGATGCTCGATCGTTACACCTGGGGCGATGCGGAGCGAATCAGTCAGGAGGCGCCGGTGATTGTGCTGCGTGCCGACCGGCGGGAGGCGCGGCTGGGGGGGGCGGCCAACGTCTGCGCCATGCTGCGCGGGTTGGACGCGGAAGTGACTTGCGCCGGAGTCGTTGGGGGTGACGCGGCAGGTGAGGCGCTGCGTCAGATGTTGCTGGACGATCAGGTCGATTGTGCCCTGGTGTTGGTGGACGCGAATCGTCCGACGACGGTCAAGGAGCGGTTCATTGGCCGAGCGGCAGCGCGTCATCCGAACCAGATTCTGCGAGTCGACAGTGAGACGCGTGAACCGCTCGATCGACGGCTCGAAGATGAGTTGATCCGGGCCCTGCAGGTTTCGGTGACACGTTATCAGGCGCTGCTGATTTCCGACTACGGCAAAGGGGTCTGCACGACGCGGGTCTTGCGGGCGGCGATCGAAGCGGGCCGGATTGCCGGTGTTCCGGTGCTGGTCGATCCGCGTCGGACCGACGACTACAGCATTTACCGCGGCGCCACCGTACTGAAACCGAATCGTGTCGAGACGCAGTCGGCCACCGGCTGTCGCATCGAGAGTGGACCTGACGCGTTGCGTGCCGGGGCCCGGCTGTGTGAACAGCTGGCCCTGTCGACGGCCATTATCACGTTGGATCGGGATGGGATGGCGCTGGTGCCGCGGCGTGGCGAGGGGCAGTTGTACGCCACCAAACCGCGCGCCGTGTATGACATCACGGGAGCGGGCGATGTGGTGCTGGCGGTGCTGGGGATCTGTTGGGCCAGTGGCGTGAGCGCCGAGGATGCGGTGCAGTTGGGAAATGTGGCGGGAGCGCTGGAGGTGGAGCGGACGGGTGTATCGAAGGTGACACGTGAGGAGATCCGGCACGAACTACTGGCACAATCGCGACCGGGCTTTGAGAAGATTCTGCGGTTGCAGGACCTGGCCGCGTATGGAGAGCAGCAGCGGACGTTGGGCCGCAAGGTGGTGTTCACCAATGGCTGTTTTGACCTGCTGCATGTGGGCCATGTCACCTATCTGGAGGAAGCGGCCTCGTACGGCGATGTGCTGGTCGTGGGAGTCAACAGTGATACGAGCGTCCGACAGCTCAAGGGGCCGAGCCGACCGGTCATTACGGAATCGGATCGAGCCGCCATGCTGGCAGCGCTGGCTTGCGTGGATGGCGTCATCATCTTCGATGACAGTACGCCGATACGACTGCTGGAGACTCTGCGTCCTGACGTCCTGGTCAAGGGAGGGACGTATGCACCGAACGAAGTCGTCGGACGCGAAGTTGTGGAGGCCTACGGAGGCGAGATCCGACTGACCCGCGTCGTCGACGGCATTTCGACCACGCGGATCCTCGAC
>JBGSHS010000411.1:0-3487 GCA_041752115.1 Pirellulaceae bacterium
TCATGCTGATTGTCTCGTCGCGAATTCGCAAATCATCTCGCGCCTGGCCAAGACCATGCTCCTCGCCTACATTGCTCGAGCGGACCAACATGCTCAGAATATCCTCTTGATCTTCGGGTTCTTGGCGACGTGAGCAGATGAGCCGATCCAGGAACTGCTGGACGCGGGCAAGAGCCTGGTCACTTCCGGGCGTGGTGCCTGTGGTCTGTGGGTGCTGAGCAGCAATGGCTCTGCCGGCCTCGACGGCACGAGCATCGAGAACGATCCGAATCGAATCCGCCAGATGGGCTGGCGACTGCGTTCCGAGCACAATGCGAAACAGAATATTGGTGCACAGCTTCGCCATTTCCTCACCCGAACGAATGGCGCCGACCGACGGCCACTGGCGCAGCATCTCTCGCGTCTGTACAGCCGCTTCATGAGCGTAAACACGCAGCCGTTCCGCGCGGAATCCCTCCTGCAGCAGCCGCCGCTGCTGTCGCCATAGGTCGCCTTCCGTAACCAAAATGCTATCCCCATCATAGATCCGCAATGCTTCGCAGACTGGGTCTGCGCGCACGAAGGCGTGTGGTCGGAGAATCAGGACTTCACGAGCCAGCTCCGGATGATTGACGAAGATCATCGGATCTTGCGGCGATTCAAAATGCACGAGATCTCCGAACTGATCGGCCATGTCCAGAATGAAGTCGAGAGGGCGATCACGCAGCCCGTTCATCGCGAAACTCTTGCGAAGGGCCCTCTGTGGAAAAGGAGGTGGCGGGCTCATAGCGGTCCTTCCAGGTCGTTCGGCCGATCACGCCAATTCCAGATCGAACTCCGGTGGTCCGACCGTGACGATCCCCAAATGCCCGTCCACGGTGACGAGGTCACCATTGGCAAGCAACTCGACGGCGCGAACGATCCCGTTGACGCAGGGAATTCCCATCTCGCGCGCGATAATCGCACCGTGGATCAGCATGCCGCCGCGCCGTTCCACAATGGCTGCAGCCAAGGGGACCAGGTGCGTCATCATGGGCTGAATGGCGTCGCACACCAGCACTTCGCCAGCACGAAAACCTTGGATATCATCCGCCACGGTGATCCGGCGCACCTTGCCGCTCGCCAAGCCCGGCGAGGCCGGTTGGCCAATGAGCTGCCGAGGCGCTTCCTGGGCTGGGCTGCGAGGCGGGGAGTCCTCCGGCTGTCCTGCGGGGAATTCCAACGGCATGTGCGAGTCATCTCGGAGCGCGGCGACAATCACGGAGATCGCCTCTTGATTTCGTCGTGGCTCACCCCGCAGGCGGCCCGCCTCACGCAGCCGGTCCAGCCCCAGATCGACGGCGCGCAATAGCTGGCTCTCGACACGGCTCAGGAGCAAGTTGTCGTCGTCGCGCAGCCGCCAGCTCACTCGGCCGATCCGCAGCACCTCGGTCGCTTCCTCACGACGCGCTGGGCCTACCGCCTCGAAGAAGCACCGCTCCAGCTCTCCACGATTGAGGCCTGGATGCGCGTGGCTGGGCTCGGCACAGTGATCAGCATCAGCAGCCAATTCGAGCAGCGTGTGCAGCAAGAGGTCCGGGCGATCCAGAAGACGCTCGGCACCGTACGTCACGTCCATGAATTCAGTCATTAACGCGTTGAGCTCTTCGAAAAAATCGCTGCCGTGCGGCAGACTGAGAACCGGCTTCAGTGTCTGTCTCCACGCGGTCGTATCGGCAGCGGCAAGTGCCCCGAGGGCATCGGTAACGGCATCCTTGAGCTGTCGATTCGCACGCAGCCTCGCGGCGAGACTGGCCATCGCGCGGTTCCGCCGGGACGCGCGCATGTCCTCGGACTTGAGCAGTCCCACAAACTCGTACGGATCTACCGGACGCACCGCGTCGTTGTAGTATTGGGCGAGGCACCGGACCCCATGGGCAAACGGAATAAACTCATCCCAATAGATCTCTTTCCAACGCCGCAGCGAGTCGAGCCGCTCGTGGATCGCCGTGGCGAGCTGAGCATCGGCGTACTGCAGGAGCTCTTCCGCTGCGAAGCGTGCACCTGCCGATTCAAGTTCCGGAATGAGTTCTTCCGTGACACGTTGTGCCAAGTCCGTCAGGCGTCGCACGCCAGGCCGTAGGCTGAGATACCAGGTTCGTTCATCTTCGGCGTCCGGCTTCGTTGTCGTGATCGGCCGAGCCTGGAGCACAACCAGGGCCGCCGCGCGCCCCGTCCACTCGATGTCGGGCGGCCACGCGAAGAGGTCTTCCACGCGTTGGAGTGTGCCGAGCAGGTGCGTCAGATCTACCTGATCCAACAGCGGTTCCTGTGTTTCCTGTCCGCGATTTCCCCGCCGCCACTCGAGAAGCTCACCAGAAGATCGCTTCAGCGTCCAGCGGTCTGGGTCCACCGCGCCGTCCACGAGCAAGGCACATCGGCCCGGCACGGCCTCGACCACCGCAAGGTCCGCCTCTGGATCCCGCGGGTCACGGGCGAAGGCCACACCGGAGCAGTCAGCAAGTTTCATCTCTTGAACGAGCACGGCCATCCGGCTTCGCCGCGGGTCCAACGCAAGCTCACGACGATAAAGCAAGGCGGCGTCCGACCAAAGAGAAGCCCACACCGTTCGGACCGCGTCGAGTACGGCCTGGCCTCCCTGCACACCCACGATCGACTCGTGTAACCCGGCAAAGGACACGTGTCGCGAGTCTTCGCCCGGCGCCGATGAGCGAACGGCTACAGCGCGGTCGCCGACGTAGGCCGCCAAGGCACGGCAGATTTCCGCGGAGATGGCTGCAGGAATTTCCGCGCGCAGGAACTGAGACCGGATGCGTAACGCGGCATCCCACAGTTCTTCCCACCGTGCGTTGTCCAACGACTTGCGGCCTAACTCCATGGCCACACAAGTCGCCAAGCCCGTCTCCGCCACAAATTGCTCGTAGGCCCCGGTCGTGATGCAGAAGCCGTGGGGAACCGTGAAACCTGCGCGCAGCAGCGCGGCGAGCTTAGCAGCCTTCCCACCCACCAGTTCCTCTGCGCAGTCCGCCACTTCGGCGAGAGGAATTATCCAGGACTCTTGGGGACCCACTGCCGAACCTCTTGGAAGCGACTGACGTGGAAGTAACGGATCATGCTGATGCGAAACAGACCGCAGGATGCCGAACGGACAAATTGGGCCAGGTACCCGTGCCGGTCGGTGAGCAACCGGGCCCAGTGCTCGAATTCCGTGCCCTCCTCGACGATGGCTGCGCGACCCGTTGCGGTCACGGCCTCCACTTCCATGAGTTGACCGGGAAACTCCGACCGGTTGTCGATCAGCAGCGCGATGTGGTCACACTCGGAGAGCAAACGGAACTTCCTCGTTGCTCGCGGCGTGGCGAAGACGGCCGATGTGAGGTCCGGGGTCATGGCATAGGCCACCAACGAACCGTAGGGCTGTCCCTGCCCCTGCGTACAAAGCACGGCATACGGTTGACTGACGACGAGTCGTCTGATGACAGAATCGAGACCTTCGTGCGAACCATGG
>JBGSHS010000412.1:0-24013 GCA_041752115.1 Pirellulaceae bacterium
GTTGTCGCATTCCCTATTTCCGCACCACTTCGTGGCGGCGGGTCCCTTGGCCGCGGCGGCGCCGATCATGAGCCGAGATCATGAGCAGACACCCTGCGCTCCCACCCTGCTCCCGGGCCACTGTCGCTTTGTGGCGCACAGCGGGACCGGACCCCTCGCGTCTCACGCCATGACAGGCCCGTGGGAAGTGGAATGCGAATAGGGAATGCGACAATGCGACAGTGCAACAATGCGCATTCAGGGCAGACAGAAGCCCTGCGTCTCAGGGAACCGCAGAATATTGAACACGGAATGTCCAATTACCAAGTGCCATGAGCAAACGCCTAGCGCTCCTGGCCATTGTCGCATTGCCGCATTGTGGCATTGTGGCATTCCCTATTTCCGCACCACTTCGTGGCGGCGGGTCCCTTTGGCCGCAGCGGCGAATCGCGCAGTTGGCAGCTGACGGACGCGGCAGCCACGTTGCGCCGGGCCTCGTGGGCCGAACGGCAGATGGCATTTGCTTCACAGGCCGTCAAGCCACAAGCCTCAGGTCGGAAGCCGCAGGTCTTGTCACCAGGCGAATTCGCCGCCGACAAAACCACCATGGAAAAACGTTCCACCGCTGTGATCGAGGGTCGCGAAGTTACTGGATGGATCCACGTTGTCCAGTTGATTAGGAGCCAGAGCAAGACCTTCGATCCAGAGTGCCATGTAGCTCAGCCGCAGCGACAGCCGATCGGTGAGCTGGCGACGTGCGGAGATGCCCAGGTCACCGACGAATGCGGCGTTCGAACCGCGAGCGCCGACGTAGGTAACGGTACCTCCCGCGCTGCGGAAATCTTCGGTCGCATCCTGGCCTGCCACATTGTCATAGATGCCGGCTTTGAGCCATCCGTCGAAACGCCATGCTCCCCAATACTGCAGCGTGGCCATCGTGCCCAACTGGAACCCATACAGGTGATTATTGGTACTGATCGTGTAGTTTGGGGAGGTGTTTCCCGTAAGGAAGACGGTGTGGAACTGCTCGCTGATTTCGATCCAACGGAATCCGGCCAGCGTGGTGAGCCAGCTGATGTCGCTGGAGCGGTGGTAGTAGTTGATTTCTGTGTTGTACAGGTTGGAATCGTAGTGGAATAATGCCGTTCCAAAGCCTGTGGCAGGATTGCCCGGTTGGGTTGGCTCCGGCAGGTACGGGAAGCTGGGGAATTGCACGCTGTAATTGCCGGCCACTTCAGCGGTGGAAGTCCAACCGTCGATCGCAAAGAACTCGATCCCCAGCCGATTCTGCGGGTTACAGGGGTCCAGGCAAAACGACATACCAACCTGAGGGCCCCATGCAAAGCCGAAGTCGAGATCATCGGTGCCGAACACTTCGGTCCCCTTGGGCGAGTCGGGATCACCAAAGACCAATGGAATGGAACCGGCACTGCTTCGCGAGAGAAACAGAGCGCCGACCCAGACCTGTCGATCGCAGCAGTCGGTCGGGCAGCAGTACGACGCCACCGGCTCAAAGGCGTTCCCCGGATCGCTCAGGGACGAATCGACGGCCGCCGCGCCATTTGCCGGCTGACCGATTCCGGCAGTGGCAGGAGCATCGTCCTGCGGCAGGGCCGCGACAGCTACCGTGGACAGGAGACAACACCAACAGCCGAACAGAAACTGGAAAGCGGGGCGTTGAGTGCACACAGGATTTCACTCCTTCGGCTGGGGCCGGGCGGCCAAGCGGCGGATCAGGTGATTTTCGGTGAGGTATCTGCAGGCGGGTGCGGGGGGGGGAGCTGAACAAGTCAGGTCCGTCAGTTGCGCAGGGCGGAACCGAGTCGTCTTCGGAAAAGGTCCCGGTTATGATGATCTTCGGGACAAAAATGGCGGTGCATCGAGAAAATGAGGCAGTACAGATATAACTGCTACAACCGGTAAGGTTTGACAGGAGGGGTGAGCCTAGAGACTTGAGAGGCGGTGCGGCCGGCAGCTGCGTCTAAGGGACCCGCCGCCACGAAGTGGTACGGCAATAGGGAACGCCACAATGCCGCAATGCGACAATGCCACAATGAGGAGGCGATTGGTGGAGCTGCGCGGGACGAAATGGCTGAACGAATGGCGGTGCCAAACGGACCGGCTCCTGGGAAGTGGTACGGCAATAGGGAATGCCACAATGCCGCAATGCGACAATGCCACAATGAGGAGGCGATTGATGGAGCTGCGCGGGACGAAATGGCTGAACGAATGGCGGTGCCAAACGGATCGGCTCCTGGGAAGTGGTACGGCAATAGGGAATGCCGCAATGCGACAATGCCACAATGAGGAGGCGATTGATGGAGCTGCGCGGGACGAAATGGCTGAACGAATGGCGGTGCCAAACGGACCGGCTCCTGGGAAGTGGTACGACGATAGGGAGTGCGACGATGCCGCAATGCGACAATGCTCAATGGTGATGTGGTGCAGATCCGGCTGCCGGATATGGGGTGCTGACGTCGCTTGCTGCCGGTCGGTCCCGCTGCGTAGACAGATATCGGGTGTGGCGAGAACGGCGGCGGAGCCAGTGGGGGAATGGGAAAGCAATTTGGGCAGGCAACAAGAAATTTGACCAGGATCATCCTTGTTTATCTTGCGGCTGCTGGTTCGACGTGCGGCGGTTTTCCCGGGGATGCTGGTGATCAAGGGCGGACGGGGGACGCTCACTTGTCCGTCACCTTGGGTCGTTTCCGGTCGCTGGGCCAGGTGATGAGGTAGTAGAACACCGGGGTCAGGAAGATGCCGAAGAGGGTCACTCCGATCATGCCACTGAAGACGGCCGTTCCCAGCGTACGGCGCATTTCAGCACCGGCGCCGGTGGCGATGACCAGCGGCACGACTCCCAGGATAAATGCGAACGAGGTCATCAGGATGGGTCGGAGTCGCAGGCGGCAGGCCTCGGTGGTGGCCAGCAGGCGGGGAGTTCCCGCCTCGCGCTGCTGCTTGGCAAACTCCACGATCAGGATGGCGTTCTTGCTCGCCAGTCCGACCAGCACGACCAGACCGATCTGAGTGAAGATGTTGACGTCCATGCGGGCAAGGGACACTCCGATGACGGAGCAGAGGAGGCACATCGGCACGACCAGGATGACAGCCAGTGGCAACGTCCAGCTTTCGTACTGGGCGGCGAGAACGAGGAATACGAACACGACCGCCAGGGCAAAGAAGTACATGGCGGTGTTACCTGCCTGTCGCTGCAGAAATGTCAGCTCGGTCCAGTCATAGGCCATGGCAGGTGGCAGCATCTGGCGGATGACCTGCTCGATGCGCGAGAGGGCGTCTCCCGAGCTGACTCCTGGGACGATATTGCCGGTGACCGCCGCGGCCGAGTACATATTGTAGCGAGTCAGCAGCAGGGGTCCGCTGTCATCGCGCACGCTCATCAGAGTGGAGAGAGGCAGCATTTCGCCGCGGTGATTGCGGACCATGAGTTGTCCGATATCGTCGACTCGGTTGCGAAACGCTCCGTCGGCCATGACGTTGACTTGCCACGAACGGCCGAATTCGTTGAAGTTGTTTACATAGTACGATCCCAATTGGATCTGGAGATTGCTGACAACATCCTCAAACGAAACGCCCAGTGCCAGGCATTTGCTCCGGTCGATCTCCAGGTAGAGCCAGGGCGTATTGGCTCGCAGGCTGTGCACCACTCCTTGCAGTTCGGGTGCGTCGTTCGCCGCGGCCGTAATCCGGTCGCAGATCTGTTGGAGCTCTTCGAGTCCCAGGTGGCCACGGTCCTCAATCATCAGCTTGAATCCGCCGGTCGTCCCCAGGCCGTCGATCGGTGGTGCGCCGAAGACCGACACGACGGCATCCTGGATCTCTTGACGGCACGCGGTTCGGATCGCGGTGGCGACGGCGTTGGCCGAGAGGTTGGAGCTGCGGCGGTGTTCGAACGGGTCGAGCATCACGTAGAGCGAGCCGAAATTCGGGGCGTTGGCGTTTTGGATCAGCGACTGGCCTGCGATGCCGACGGTGTGAGCGACTCCGGGAGTCTGATGGGCGAGTGCTTCAACCTTGGCCACGATTTCCCGGGTACGCTGCACCGACGCCGAATCGGGTAGCTGGATATTGAGCAGGAGATAGCCTTTGTCCTGATCGGGCACGAAGCCGGTCGGAGCGCGAGTGAATTCCCAGTAGGTGAGCGCCAGGAGTCCGCCGTAGACCGCCAGGGCGATCAAGCTGACTCGCAACAATATTTCTACACTTCGCGTATAGAGATGGGTGCCGGAATCGAACAGGCGGTTGAACAGGTGAAAGAACCAGCCGAGCGTGGCGTTGAGCAGTCGCGTGAGCAGGTCCGGTTTGGCATCGCGCGGTTTGAGGAGGATGGCAGCCAGGGCAGGGCTGAGTGTCAGCGAGTTGATGGCCGAGAAGACGGTGGAAACGGAGATCGTCACGGCGAACTGCCGGAAAAATTGGCCGGTGATGCCCGACACGAAAGTGCAGGGGATGAAGACGGCGCAGAGCACCAGCGCGACGGCGACCACGGGGCCGGTGACTTCATTCATGGCCTTGCGCGCCGCGTCGCGCGGGGTGAGTCCTTCTTCCAGCCAGCGCTCGACGTTCTCCACGACGACGATGGCGTCGTCCACCACAATGCCGATGGCCAGGACCAGGCCGAACAACGACAGGTTGTTCAGCGAGAAGCCCAGTCCTGCCATGACGGCAAAGGTGCCGATGATCGCGACCGGCACGGCGATCAGCGGGATCAGACTGGCTCGCCAGTTCTGCAGGAACACCAGAACCACCAGCGCGACCAGGATGATGGCGTCACGCAACGTCTTGAACACTTCCCAGATCGACTCGCGGATGAACGGTGTTGTGTCATAAACGATGCGGTACTCCAGTCCTTCGGGAAATCGTGCCTTTAATTCCTCCATCTTGGCGTAGACGCCTTGCGCCGTCTTGATCGCGTTGGAGCCGGGGAGTTGATAGATCGACAGGGCCACCGACGGCTGGCTGTCGAGCGTGCACGACTGGTCGTACTGTTGCGAACCCAATTCGATGCGGCCGACATCGCGCAGTCGCACGATGCCGGTCGCCGGCTCATCGTCGCTGGCCTGGCTGGCGCGGATTACGATATCCCCGAACTCTTCGGTATCGATCAATCGTCCCAGGGTATTGATGGAAAGCTGGAACTGTTGCCCGCGCGGTACCGGCTCCTGGCCGATCTGGCCGGCGGTGACCTGGAGATTCTGCTGGCTGATCGCCGTCACGACGTCGGCGGAGGTCAGGCTGAGCGAAGCGAGTCTGTTGGGATCGAGCCAGATTCGCATGCTGTAGTCCCGTTCTCCCATGTAGGCGACGTTGGCCACACCGTCGAGTCGTCCCAATTCGTCCTTGATCTGGATGGTGGCGTAGTTGCTCAGGTAGATATCGTCGTAGCGGCCGTCGGGCGAAACGAGGTTGACGATCATCATCGTGCTTGGTGACATCTTCTTGACACTGATTCCCTGACGCTGGACCAGTGCGGGGATCACAGGCTGAGCGAGCTGCACGCGGTTCTGCACCAGCACCTGGGCCATATCGGAGTCCATGCCGAGTTTGAAGGTCACGGTCAGCGTGTACGTGCCGTCGTTCGTGCACTGGGACGACATGTACATCATGTTCTCCACGCCGCTCACCTGCTGTTCGATCGGAGCGGCGACGGTATCCAGCACGGTCTGGGCATTCGCGCCGGGATAGACAGCGGTTACGAGCACCGTCGGAGGTGTCACATCGGGATACTGAGCCACTGGAAGCGTGAAGACGGCGACCAGTCCGGCCAGGGTGAGCAGGATCGACAGGACTGCGGCAAAGATCGGCCGGTCGATGAAGAAATGGGATATCACGGCTCGTCCTCCGAGGTTGCTGCCGCATCGAAGCCAGGTGAGTCGCCTGGAGGCTGGGACCGGTCGGGCAGCGAGCCCGTGGCGCCGGATCGCCGGCGTCGATGAACCTCCTGCACCAGCAGGGTGACGATCATCCCCAGTGCGAAACCTGCCAGAATCACACCGGGACCTGACCGCCAGCCGCCCTCTTTGGCCAGCGCATTTCCGAGCACGCCCACGACGGCACTCAGCATGATCGCTCCGATCCACTGGATACTCACGCGGCGAAACAGCCGCCGCTCACCTAACCCTTCGATGAGATAGAAAAAGACCGGGGTCAGGAAGATCCCGAACAACGTGACCCCCAACATGCCGGCGAAGACGGCCGTTCCCAAAGATCGGCGCATTTCGGCGCCGGCACCCTGAGCGATCACCATCGGTACCACACCCAGGATGAATGCCATGGAGGTCATCAGGATCGGACGCAGACGCAGTCGACAGGCCTCCGTGGTGGCCTCCGTGCGCGACTGACCTTGACTGCGCAGTTGTTTGGCGAACTCCACGATCAGGATGGCGTTCTTGCAGGCCAATCCGACCAGCACGACGAAACCGATCTGGACGAAGATGTCCATCGGGAGTCGCCGCAGAGCCACTCCCGCCAGCGCACAGAGCAGGCACATGGGGACCACCAGGATCACGGCCAGCGGCAGTGTCCAGCTTTCGTATTGCGCGGCGAGCACCAGGAACACGAAGACGACCGCTCCGGCAAATACATACAGAGCGGTATTGCCTGCCTTGATCTGCAGGTAAGTCAATTCAGTCCATTCCGTGTTCATCATCCGCGGCAGGTTGTCCCGCGCCAGGGTGTCGAGCAGTGTGATGGCCTGCCCGCTGCTCAGGCCCGGCAGATTGCCCCCCATCACCGGTGCCGCGGGATAGAGGTTGTACCGGATGATCAGCACCGGGCCATCGCTGTTGCGCATGTGAACGAGCGTGCCGAGTGGGACCATCTGGCCCGATTCGTTGCGGACGTACAGCTGATGGATGCTCTCTTCGTGCTGACGAAACTCGCCGTCCGCCTGGACGTTCACTTGCCAGTAGCGACCAAAGGCATTGAAGCTCCCCACATAGACCGATCCGATCAGGATCTGGACCGTGTCGTCGAGCTCTTCGATCGAAACACCCAAGGCGCGGGCTTTCGTGCGATCGACATCCATGAAGAGCTGGGGAGTAGCCGCGCGAAACATGGTCGGGACGACGATCAAATGTGGTTGCTGGGAACCTTTCTCCACCAGCACGTCGGCGTACTTCTGCAGCGACTCCAATCCCAGCGAACCACGGTCTTCCACCATCAGCTTGAATCCACTCGCCATGCCGATGCCGGGAACGGGCGGCGCTCCAAACACACTGACCGTCGCGTCGCGAACCTCTTCGGCGTAGCGCTGCCGCAACTGAGCCATGATGGCGTCGGCACGCAGTTCCGGCCGCCGCCGCTGCTCAAACGGATCCAGAATGACGAACATGGATCCGTAATTCGAACTGTTTGCGCTCAGCAACAAGGAGAACCCCGCCACGCCGCAAGTGTGGTTCACCCCACGCACGTCGCGCGTCACACGCTCGATCCGGGCAAGTACGTCCTTGGTGCGTTGCAGCGAGGCCGAGTCGGGCAGCTGGAGGTTAATCAAAAGCCAGCCCTGGTCCTGCTGAGGAATGAAACCGACCGGGTAGCGGGTGAACAGCCAGCCTGTCAACGCGAGGAGGCCGGCGTACAGCAGCACCGCGATCAGGCAGATGCGCAGCGTCATGCCGACCATCCGCGCGTAGATGTTCGTGCCGATCTGGAAACTGCGATTGAACAGGTTGAAGGCCCAGCCGAGAGTGGCGTGGAGCAGCCAGGCCAGCGGATCGCGCCGGGAGCCGTGCGGCTTGAGCAGAATCGCTGCCAGGGCGGGGCTGAGCGTCAGTGAGTTGACGGCTGAGATGATCGTGGAGACGGCGATCGTCACGGCGAACTGCCGAAAGAACTGCCCCGTGATCCCGCTGATGATGGCGCAGGGAAGGAAGACCGCACACAGGACCAGGGCGACGGCAATGACGGGCCCCGTAACTTCGTCCATCGCTCGGCGAGCGGCCTCCTTCGCAGGCAGACCTTGTTCCAGCCATCGTTCCACGTTCTCCACGACCACAATCGCGTCGTCCACCACGATGCCGATTGCCAGCACGAGACCGAACAGCGAGATGTTGTTGAGGCTGAACCCAAAGAGCGCCATGATGGCGAACGTTCCCACAATCGCCACGGGAACCGCGATCAGCGGTATCAGAGTGGCACGCCAATCCTGCAGAAACGCCAGGACCACCACTGCCACTAACAGGACGGCGATCAGCAGGGTCTTGACCACGTCCGCAACCGACTCTTCGATGAACGGTGTCGTGTCGTGGTAGATGCCGTAGTCCAGACCTTCGGGAAAGCGGCTCTTGAGCTCCTGCATCTTGGCCTTCACACGCTGAGCCACATCCAACGCGTTGGTGCCGGGGAGTTGATAGATCGCCATGCCGACCGAGGGACGTCCGTCTGCTGAACAGCTCTGGTTGTACTGTTGAGAGGCCAGTTCCACGCGAGCCACGTCGTGCAAGCGAACGAGCGAGGGGGCTGTACCCTGGTCGTCACCTTGCCCGGATTTGACAATGATCTCCCCGAACTGCTGTGGATCGGTCAGGCGGCCAAGTGTCTTGAGCGGCAGTTGGATCGTCTGTCCCCGCGGCACCGGTGATCCGCCAATCTGGCCTGGCGCGGCAGCCAGACTCTGATCCTCAATCGCGCTGGTGACATCACTGGCCGTGACACCGCGTGCGGCCAGCGCTTGCGGGTCGAGCCAGACTCGGATGCTGTAGTCCCGCTCACCCAGAAAGTTGATGTCACCGACTCCCTCCAGCCGGAACAGCTCGTCCTTGAGATTGATCGTCGCGTAATTGCTGAGATAAATGTCGTCATAGCGGCCGTCGGGCGAGAAGAGATTGACGACCAGCAGGATACTGGGGCTCTTCTTCTTGATCGTCAGTCCCTGTTGTTGCACGGAATCGGGGAGTTGAGGGAGCGCCAGGGAGACTCGATTCTGCACCATGACCAGCGCCGTGTTCAGGTCCGTGTCGAGATCGAACGTGACCGTCAGCAGATACGTCCCGGCGTTGTCGCTCTGCGACGACATGTACAGCATCCCTTCGACGCCGTTGACCTGCTGCTCAATCGGTGCTGCGACCGTGTCGGCCAGCACACGGGCATTGGCGCCAGGGTAACTGCATGACACCTGCACGGTCGGCGGTGTGATCGGTGGATACTGGGCGATCGGCAGCGCCAGCAGCGCAAGTCCGCCAGAAAGGGTGATCAGGATCGAGATCACCGCGGCAAAGATCGGACGATCGATGAAGAAGCGTGAGATCACAGCTGCCTCTTGCCTGCGCAATCAGGAGCGTGGTGAAGGTTGAGCCGAGGTGCTTTCGCCCGCCGCCGGCCGCTCGGACGCCCCCGGTTCGGCTGCCCCCGGTACCACTGCCCCCGGTACCACTGGCTCCGATATCACTGGCTCCGATATCACCGCCCGCTTCGCCGGTTCGGAACTGGTCGGTGTAGCGGACGGATCCTCCGCGGCCATCGGCGCGAGCTGCGGTGATACTTCCATGTGCGGACGCACCAGCTGCAGCCCGCTGACCAATACAAGGTCACCTTGCTGCAGTCCGTCTTCGATCACCCGCAAACCATCCGCTTGCGCGGCACCGACCTGGACCCGCCGGTATTGCACTCGGTTCTCCCCGTCCACCACATACACGCATCGCTGGCCCTGGTCCGTGCTGATCGCCTTCTCACTGACCAACAGCGCCGAGTGGGGCTTTCCCAGGGGCAGACTAATCCGAACGAACATGCCTGGTCTGAGCAGGCGGCGTCCGGAAGGAGAGGGGGGATTGCCGAACACCGCACGGGCGGAGATGGTGCCTGTGCCGGGATGGACCACATTGTCGGCGAAATCGAGGTAGCCGACGTGCGGGAATCCCTCTTCATCAGCAAGTCCCATCAGGATCGGTACCTGCTTGGTCTTGAGCAAGTCGGTCTGGTTCGGCATCAAATGGCGGATGATGCGCAGCATCGTCCGCTCGTCGACATCGAAATAGGCATAGATCGGGTCTTCCGAAACCACGGTCGTGAGAAGCGTGGTGTCCTGGGTGACCAGATTGCCAAGTGTCTTGTAGTAACGACTCACCCGACCATCGATCGGCGAGGTCACCTGACACCACTGCAGGTTGAGTTTGCAGCGCTCCAGCGTCGCTTGAGCCGATTGAACTGCGGCCGCCGCTTCGTCACGTCCGCCTTGCCGTTGAACCAGATCCTGCTGACTGATCGCCCCCGCATTGGCCCGCTGCGTTTCCAATCCGATATTCAACATGCCTTGTGCTTTGACCAGGCCGGCTTTGGCCTGATCCAGGCTGGCCTGTGCCTGGTCGAGGTCATCTTTGTATGGACGGTCGTCGATCGCGAATAACAGATCGCCAGCTTTGACGGTCGTACCCTCGGTGAACGGCATCTTGACCAGGTAGCCAGTCACGCGAGCACGTATCTCGACGGAGTCGGGGGCCTCCGTGCGGCCTACGAACTCCGCATAATCGGTCACCTCACGTTCAATCGGCTCACTCACTTCCACTGCCAGCGGAGCGGGACTGGAGTCCGTGGCCGGTTTCGCCTGGCAGCCGGTCATCATCGCCAACCCGGGCAGGGTCGCTCCGCACAGGGCTAGCAACCATACCGTCGAAAACGGCCAACCACGGCATTGTGTTCGCCCTTGGTCGCAAGGCTTGGTCGCTGCGCGAGGAGGACAATCGTCCTGGCCATCCCAAGGGTTGAGGGATAGTCTGTGCCCGGGCAGCGGGGTAGTCCGGTCGTTCATAAGCGAATCCTGCGGAGGCAGACGGTGCGTGATCCAGCGCGGCAGGTGGCGGCACCAAATGTACGTAACTTCAGAATTGTGAGCAAGATAGATTCTCTCACGCATTCTCTCTCGCCGGTGCTCAGGGGCTCTCCGGCTTCGCTGAGCTATGGAAAGCACATGAGTGGGTTTGACCTGTGCCGCCGCTGTTCGTTCAACCGCGCCGGTACTGCGTGACGCCGTTCTCCACCAAACCGTTCTCCACCAAACCGCGGATGGGTTGCGGAGTTGATCGAGGGGGTGCGCGTCGTCGGGTCTGAGCGACCTCTTGAGTTGTCGATTCCTGGCGGCTTGCCTTGGTCGTGTTGGTCGACAATGACGAGAACGGCGGCCGTGCGACGGCAGCCGATTCGGAGTGGGCGTCGCTCGTACAGCTCTCGGTGGCCGTATCATCAGCGGCGGGAGGCATGCCGGCTCGACAGCAGGCTGGGGCGGCATCCGACCGTCCGCTGTTGCTGGAACTGTCCCGAGCGCTCCGAGCAGGCGATCGAATCTCCATCAGCGGCAGGCATCATCTGGCCATGCAGTTCGACCCGAGGGAGCGGGAAGTACAGCTGCATCTGCCCAACGGGATTCTCGACTGGACGGTCCCGTCGGATCGACATCGGGGAAGACTGGTCGCTTACGGCCCGCTGAACTTTCTTCGCTTTTTCGCACGAGCGGCTGGGACACTACGTTCCACATTGGAGTGGGTAGAGCAGATATCATCTGTAGTTCAAATGCTGATTTATCAACTCCTTGTGCGATACTGACTAGCGATTGTGCCATCGCTTTTGCAGGCAATCGCTTTTCCTCTACAAGTGGCAGTATCTTGCCACTGAGGGCGACAACTTCTTGACAGTGGGGTGGAGTCGACACATGACCAAAGTCTTGGCGCCCAGGCAGTGATGGGTTAGATTGGTCGATGGCCGGTGGGTAAATTACCCATGGAGCCTGCTCGCGTCCCTCCGATTTTCGTGAAACGCGGTAAGCGCTTTTCAGACCGTGTTTCTCCCGCAGTCTGCCATCGCTTCCTGTCCCTCGCCTTACGAGATCGCCCTTACTCTACGAGATGGGTTGAACAGTATGGACGTCGCCTATCGCCCTTTCTGTTTCCGTGCGCCTCCGCTCGGCACCAGGTGTGGTGGCGGGATTCGCTATCTGCTCGTGCTGACGGCAGTCTTTTTCCAGTTGGGGGCCAGCTATCGAACGGAGAATTTCATCGTCACCGCGCCGACGGTTGAGTTGGCCACGGAAGTGGCACGAGCAGCAGAGCAGTATCGTGGCGATTTGGCTCGCCGGTGGCTGGGAACTGAGCTGCCTGCGTGGCAGCGGCCCTGTGTGATCGAGGTCCGGGAAGGACCTCAGGTTCGGTTGGGAGGACAGACGAGTTTCGTGTTCCTGCACGGTTGCCCAACGGACTGGCGCATGTCCATTGCGGGGCCGGCCCGGCAGATTCTGCACGCCGTTCTGCCGCACGAGATCCTGCACACGGTCCTGGCGACACATTTCCGGCAGCCGTTGCCACGGATCATTGAGGAAGGGATCTGTGTGAGTGCCGAGAGCGAAGAATCGCGTGCTACTTTGCGCGAACATTCCAGACTGGAATCGCCGGACGGCACTCCCATGACGCTCGATCAGCTGTTAGCGGCGCGGGACTATTCAGCCAACGTAGATCTTTTCTACTCGGAAGGCTATTCGCTGACGCGCTATCTGTTGGCGCGGGGCGGACGCCACACCGTCATCCGGTTTCTTGCGGATGGCCTGCGCGGGAACAACTGGGAGGAGTCAGCACGCAGGCATTACGGCGCTGAAAACCTGACCCAGTTGCAGCAGGATTGGACACAGTGGCGAAGTGTCGCTCGTGACTGCCGTCTGGATGAACCGCGCGAGGATCGTCCGTAGCAGCCGGAACGGTGTGCTGCGAGCTATTCGGGCGGGCCGACGTTGTGGGCTGGTTCCACAAGGTGGTTCGACGCTCAGTCACGTCGCTCTGTGCTCGGCAGAATGCTTGATCGATACTTGATCTGCCACGGCGGCTCCTGCTCGGCGGCTCCTGCTCGGCGGGTGAGGTGCAGTTCATGCGAATCGCTCCCGTCGGGGTCAACCGATGCGTCTCATCCGGCCGTTTATCTTGCTCCAGGTGCGCTCCATTCAGGAGCGGGCGGGCCGGGGCTCGATCGTGTTTCATTGATACCCAGGCAAGATCCGACCCACTTCATGGCTGTCGCTGCGGGGAATCCGGGCCTCCGTAGGAGGCCCTCGGTTCAGTCTTTATCTGAAACTCAATAGTGCACATCGTCCGACGAAAATCGCTATCCACTACGGCTGGAGAGGGGTGATGAGCGTCTCTTGCTGCGTCCAGACCCTTGAAAATCTACCACTGGCAGGGTTAGATGCATAGTTCGGAGAGAGAGCAGTGGTGCGCTTCTCGGGTCGATGGCTCACATCGCGAGCTTGTTCATGGCACAGGACACAAGGGAACAGCAGACGAGCTTCCGTGCGCTGATCGTCAGCCTGCTGGCGGACTTTGCCAGCAGTTCGGGCGCGCATATCGATCGTCAGATTGAACGTGCCTTGGAGCGAGTGGGCGAGTTTGTGGATGCCGACCACACCTTCGTCATCCAGCTTTCGACTGACCGAACTCACTGGAGTGTCACACACGAGTGGTGCCGTCCGGGGGTGTCGAGCCAGCGAGGTCGGCACCAGGACGTTCCGTTGGGGACGTACGACTGGAGTGAGCGGCAGCTGTTACGTGGCGAGCTGGTTCACTTCAATTCGCTGGACGACACCCCGCTCGAGGCCAAGGCGGTACGGGAGCTTTGGGCGTCGCTCGGATTCAAGTCATCCGTGCAGTTGCCGCTGCGGATGCAGGGCGGGAGCATCGCTGGGTGTATCGCGGTGAACTCCGTTCACCAGCAGATGTGTTGGGTCGAAGACGACATCACGGACTTCCAGTTGTTGGGTGAGGTGATCGCCAACGTTTTGGAGCGGAGGCGTGCGGAACATGAGACGCAGGCCAGCGTGGCGTTGTTTCGTGCTACCTTTGAGCAGGCCCCGGTCGGCATCCTGGATCTCGATCTGAGTGGAATGGTGAGGGGAGCCAATCAGCGTATCTGTGAGATGCTGGCCTGTTCGGAGGCGCAGTTGACAGGTCGGTTATTCCGCGATCTGGCACATCCGGCAGATGCGTCTGCCGCTTCCCGGACGCTCGAGCAGGTGCTGGGGCGTACCGAGGCGGTGCGTGGCCTGGAGCAGCGTTTTGCACGTTCTGACGGAACCATCGTGTGGGGCAACGTGACCGTGTCGCTGGTGCGCGACGGGTCCGGGCAGGCACGAAAGTTAATGGCGGTGATTGAGGATATCACAGCGCGCAAACAGGCGGACGATGTCTTCGATGCGATTCCCGACCTGATTTTTGTGCTTGACCAGCAGCGTCGGATCGTACGTACGAACAAAGCGGCTGCCGACCGCCTGGGTTGTGATCGGGCAGCGATTCTGGGCCAGGTGTGCCATCAGGTCATGCATGGCACGCTGGAGCCGCTGGAGTCGTGTCCTCACACGCAGATGCTCAAGGAGGGAAAGGCCTGCCAATTCGAGACGTATGAACCTCGGCTCGGGGGCAACTACCTCGTGTCGTGCCGTCCGTTGACGAATTCCGCAGGTGAGATTGTTGGATCGGTGCATGTTGCTCGTGATGTGACAGAGCTGAGGGAGTCCGAGGCAGCGCTGCGTCGGGCACATGAGCAACTGCAGCAGCGGCGCGCGCTGTCGGTGGCAGCGTCGCTTGACTGCGTCTGGGAGTGGGATCTGGGCAAAGACATGGTGGAGTATTCGCCGCAGTTTGCCGAATTGCTGGGTTACGCGCCTGAGCAGGTGGCCAGCTCACTCGACTTCTTTCGCGCGCTGCTGCACGTGGACGACGTCGAGCCGCTGTGGCAGGCAATCCTCAGGCATCTCAGGGAAGGAATGCCGTACGACGTCGAGTGCCGTCTGCGAACGCGCGAGGGCGACTATCGCTGGTTTCGCTCGCGCGGCCAGGCGCAACGCAACGAGGCAGGCGAGGCCGTCTGGATGGCCGGTTCGCTGCAGGATATCCACCAGAGGAAGCTGGCCGAGATGGAACTCCGCGGCGCTTTGCAGGAGATCGAGCGACTGTCGCAGCGGTTGCAGGCCGAGAACATCTATTTGCAGGAAGAATTAACGGCGCTCAGCGGTTTTGACGAGATTGTGGGGCGGAGCGAGCTGCTGCTGAGTACGCTTGCCAAAATCGAACAGGTGGCCGTCACGAACGCGGGGGTCCTGCTGCTGGGTGAAACGGGCACAGGAAAAGAGCTGCTGGCACGAGCCATTCACAGTCACAGCCCGCGCGGGCATCGACCCCTGGTCAAGGTGAATCTGGCGGCGCTCCCTTCCAGTTTGATTGAAAGCGAGTTGTTCGGGCATGTGAAAGGAGCCTTCACCGGCGCCGTGTCCGACAAGATCGGGAGATTCGAGCTGGCTGATGGTGGGACTCTGTTCCTCGACGAGATCGGTGAGCTGGAGCCTGAGCTGCAGACGAAACTGCTGCGTGTGCTGCAGGAGGGCGAGTTCGAACGCATCGGCTCGTCCCAAACGCTGACCGTTGATGTGCGGCTGGTCGCAGCCACCAACCGCGACCTGCGGCAGGCGATGGAAAAGGGGCGTTTCAGGCCCGATCTGTACTATCGATTGGCGGTCTTTCCCGTGGAGATTCCTCCGCTGCGGATGCGGCGCGAGGACATTCCGTTGCTGGTCTGGCACTTCATTACGAAGAAACAAGGGCGATTGGGGAGGGAGATTGACACGGTACCTCGCAAAGCCATGAACGCGCTGATCGCCTACGATTGGCCAGGCAACGTCCGCGAACTGGAGAACGTCATTGAGCGGGCCATGATCCTGTCGTCCGGCTCGACGCTCCTGCTCGAGGAATCGCTCATTCCGACACCGTCTTCTTCTTCAGGTTCAATGGGGCGCTCACCCGAACCGCTTAGTCGCACCCACGTCCTCAGTGTGTTGGAGGCATGTCATTGGAAGATCAAAGGGGCTGGGAACGCTGCTGAGCGCTTGGGACTCAATCCCAGCACGCTCCGCTACCGCATGAAGGTGCTGGGAATCAAACGTCCGCAGGTCGACGGCTGACCGTGCTGGTTCCGGGCGGGCGAACCGCCCACGCTGCCGGTGCCGATTGTTGGCCCCGGCCGACGAGTCAGTTTCTCGCGTGGCTCCCACCGAGTCCGTGCCGGGGGTATCGCAGCCGATCGTGCGGAGGTCATGCTGGTCGAGGAAGCAAACGAGTTAGGACCTCGCACCAATTGCGAGCTACCGCTCGGTTCGATCCATCCGCTCCCGTTGGTCGCTGAAGCTAATCTCAGAATTCACGATTTCGTCCCCGCACGTCGACTAATGGTTGGCACATTGATCGATTTTGGCAGGAGCGGAATTGCGAACAGCCACGGCTTGGGTGTACAATGGTGGGCTGGATGGTGTCGCAGTGGCCGGTTCACTCGATCGGCGACCACCTGCTGAGTTGGCAAAAACAGGTGGATCCGATGCGTTTCTGTTCTTTGGTCCAGCTGGCCGGCTGACGCGGATTTGTCCTCACGAAATAGTGCGTAGTGACGCGGACACCAGGTGCGGCCAACAGAGCATTTTCGGACGCCGGAATCGATCAATTGATCGAACGCTCTGGCGTTGGGGCCGTCAAACAACTATAGATCTATAGATACCGATCAGTGTTGAATTGCTGGCGTGACTCCTGGAAGGGTATCGGGGGGGCAGAGCGGCAATGACGGTCAGATAGTCAATTTGACTCGCAATTCTCCGCTGTGGCAACTCTTGCCGTGGAGTCGGCGGCAAAGATCGCGGAATATAACCACGATCGATCGTGCTTGTGCTGTTGCCGGATCATTAACGTACGAGGCCCGTGGCTACATGACGAGGGACACCTCTTACCTCGCGACGACGAGGTAGGAAAGGGATACGGACGGCTACGAATCGAAGGATTTTCAAGATCGACCATTGTGAGATGATGAGGAGTGAACGAATGTGTCAGTTTCGCCCACTGATCGTACTTGGCGTGCTCGCTGCGGCGCTGAACTTCAGCAGTCCGCGCGATATTTCCGCACAGTTCGACGAGTTGATAGGACATGTGCCTGAAACGGCCAATGCGCTGGTGCTCGTCAACGCTCAGAAGTTGTTCGCCAGTCCCGTCGCGCAGCAGCAAAACTGGCAAGCGGACCGAGCCAAGCGGTTTGAGGGAGGCCTGACGGGCCTTCCTCCCAAAGCCGATTTGTTGGTGCTTGCCTACGATATTGATGTCGAGCAGATGCACGCGAACTGGGAAATCGCGGTTGCCAAGATGCAGGCGGACGTATCCGTAGCGAGTCTGGCCCAGCAATACAAGGCTATCGAGGATCAAATCGACTCGGTCCCCGCCGTCCGTTTGCCGGATGACAGCTTTGTCGTGGAATTTGGAGACAGCGAGCTGGGGGTTATGCGACCCGGAAATCGGCAAAGTGTCGCGGCGTGGATTACGCGTACGAACCACAGTCTGGCTCCGTATCTGCAGGAAGGAGTCCGCTTTGCCGATGAGGGGGCTGAGATCATCATGGCGATCGGTCTGCAGAACGCCTACTCGCCCCAAGAAGTGGAAGCGGGCATCGAACGGTTTGCCAGCGTGAAGAATTCGGACGTCGATCGAACGAAACTGTCAGCTCTGATTGCCAGCGTCAAGGGAGTAATGTTGGGGGTCACGTTTGGCGACAAACCGTACGGCAAGATCAAAGTCGATTTCGGCCAGGATGCCTCCATTCTGAAAAACATTGCCAAGCCGTTCATGGTGGATGTCTTGAGTGAGCACGGCATGATGCTCGACGAAGTCAACAACTGGAAGCCGGAGATCAAAGGTACCCAGGTGTTCCTTGGCGGCGACCTTACGCAGAGCGGTTTGATGCGATTGGCGAGTCTCATTGAACTCCCGTCGCCCGCCCTGCATGCAGCCGCGACGGCCTCGCCGAGCGATTCGGCAGCACCGGCGGGCGGACAGGACGACACGTCCTCCGTCCTGGCAACGACCAAGTCGTACTATGATCATATTCAGCGTCTTCTGGAAAACCTGCGAGCGAAGAAAAGCGACATGCGGACGCTCGGCCAACTGGCTCAGTGGTTCGAGAACTACGGGCGTCACGTTGATCAACTGCCGACTCTTCATGTCGATAAAGAGATGTTGCAGTATGGTAACTACATCTCCAGCCAGTTGCACGGAGCGTCCATGGCCCTCAAGGGCACGACCATGCAAAGAGATCTCGGTGAAATGAATGCCTCCCAGTCGGCGCGGCCCTATGGGGGCGCACTGGGCAACATCAGCCAGAACAACTGGCAGCAGGGCTCTTACGGATGGGGCGGTGGAAGTTTCGGAGGGAACTATGGCAGAGTCATGGAGACGAATGCTGCGTATGGTATGGCGGCCCGGTTGGGATGGGGAGGCGCCATTCAGTCGGAGCTGCGTCAGCAGCAGTCCGCTATCACGGCAGTCCATGCACAGGCTCAAGTGGCTGCCGGCGCGTCGGTGCAGCAGATCGTCCAGAACATCGAATCGGCGACCACCAAAGTCCGGCAGGACATGACCGACAAGTATCAGGTTCAATTCTGATTACGTCGTTGATCCCGGTTTGATGACTGAGTTGGATGAAGGAGCTCTGACAAGACCGATCATGCGCTGGGATGCTGGCCGATTTTCCGGTCGGCAGTTGCCGGCGCGTACTACGTCTTGTCAGAGCTCATACGAGAATCGTGGCGCCGTGCTGGCGTCGTGTCGTCACGACGCCAGTTGCAGTCAGGGTGAGCCTGTCCACAGCGACGCTATTCGCTGGCGCGATTGTTGCGTTGGGCCTCCCGTTCAAGCCGTTGAATATCCTCTGGCGACAGCTGTGGACGATCGACGTTGATCGTCAGCTTGTTCAGTTTTGCGGTCAAGGGAAACGGAGGCTGGTAATCGTTGTCGTTGACTCCGGTCAGCGTGTCCGATCCGATGTCAAAGCTCTCGTCCCATTGCAGGATCATCGGGAGTGTGTGCTCCATTTTCTGGCTGGCGACTGTTGTGCCGTCGACCTTGAGTGTACCGGTACCGCTGCGTCCCAGCCCGCTCATGTTGTTGAAGGCGAGCGTCCCCACCCCTTCGCCGTCATACTGGAAATCGAATTCCAGCGTGTGGGTGCCCGTGGTCAGCGCTTCGGTACCTTCCCATTTGAGTCGCTTCAGGTCGATCAAGTTCCACAGAAATACCGGCTTGCCGCCGAGCAGGTAGAATCCGTATCCGGCAAAGCGACCGCCGGAGGTCAGGATCATCCCCTCACCACCACCCTGCGGAACGGTTACTTCCGCTGTGATCGTGTACGAGCTGTTGAGCAGGAAGGGGGAGTCGCCTTGGGGCAGGCCGGTCATCGGGTGCGTATACACGAACTCGGTGCGGCCGGCCGTGATGTTGGGACGAGGGGCGACGATGCGAGCTGCCACCGATGCGTCGAGTGGGAAGACATGGTATTTCTTCGCTTCCGCCAGGAATACCTTTTTCAGCTCTTCGACTTTCTCTGGGTGCTCCGTCGCGATATCTTTCGATTGGGAGTAGTCGTTCGTCAGATCAAAAAGCTCCCAGGTCACGTTGTTGACTGGATCCGGATTGGCCGCACCGAACGCTTCCCAGGGAGGGCGAGTCACCTTGGTGCTCAACAACCATCCTTCGTGGTAGATGGCGTGATCGCCGAACATCTCGAAGTACTGCGTGGTATGACGCGTTGGTGCTTGGGCACTCTGAGCGTCAAAGGTATACGCGAGACTCACCCCTTCGATCGGAGCCTGGGCGATGCCGTCGACTAATTCCGGCGCCGGAATGCCGCTCACCTCAAGCAGCGTCGGCACGATATCGATCACATGACAGAACTGATGCCGGAGGCCTCCCGCGTCTTTGATGTGGCCGGGCCAGGAAACGCATAACCCTTGGCGTACGCCCCCCAAGTGTGACGCAATCTGTTTGAACCAGGAAAACGGCGTATCGAAGGCCCACGACCAGTGCGCTGACATGTGATTATAGGTGTGCTCGGTTCCCCATACGTCATAGTACTTCTTCAGTTGCAGTTCGACCGGAACCGCGACACCGTTGAAGAACGCGACTTCATTGGGGGTCCCGAAAAGGCCCCCTTCAGCGCTCGTGCCATTGTCGCCATTGATATAGATGATCAACGTGTTGTCGAGCTTGCCCAGATCGTCCACCGCCTGTATCACTCGACCAATTTCATGGTCCGTGTACGCCGCGTAGGCGGCGAATACCTCCACCTGCCGGATGAACAGCTTCTTTTCTTCCGGTGTACACTTGTCCCACGGCTTGAGCAACTCACTGGGCCAGGGAGTCAGCACGGCGTCCGACGGGATCACGCCCAAACGCTTTTGATTGGCGAAGATCGTCTCACGCAGCTGGTTCCAGCCGGCGTCGAACAAATGCATGCCGTGGATCTTATCCACCCATTCCTTGGTCGGGTGATGCGGTGCGTGAGTGCCTCCCGGCACGTAATAGCAGAAGAACGGTTTGCTGGGATCGATTTGATGAATCTGGTTGAGCCAATCGATGGCATCGTCGGCCATGGCCGTGGTGAGAGTCCACTCGGGCTGGCCCTGGAAGGGATAGATCTGTGTCGTGTTGCGGAACAGATTTGGCTGCCATTGATTGGCATCGCCCCCGACGAATCCATAGAAGTAGTCGAAACCCATTCCAATCGGCCATTGATCGAATGGACCAACCTGACTGGCCGTGTAGACCGGCGTGTTGTGGTTCTTACCAAACCAGGAGGTGGCGAAACCGTTATCCTTGAGGATCCGGCCAATCGTGGCCTTGTCTTTGCCGATGATGCTGTTGTAACCGGGGAAGCCGGTGGATTGTTCCGAGATGACGCCGAAGCCCACGCTGTGATGGTTGCGGCCGGTGATCAACGCCGCTCGCGTGGGCGAGCAGAGCGCCGTGGAATGGAACTGGGTGTACCGCAGGCCCGCGGCGGCGATGCGGTCCATCGCGGGAGTCGGAATCACGCCACCGTAGGTGCTCGGCACTCCGTAGCCGGAATCATCGGTCATAATGAGCAGGATATTGGGAGCCTGCTTGGGCGGCACAATGCGCGGAGGCCACCACGGCTTGGACTGCATCGCGTTCTCGGTGATCACCCCCCCGAATTTCGGGTCAGGGGCCGGCAACTGCGCGCCATCCACGGTTGTCGTCGCCGCGGGTGAACCGAGCCCCCCGGTAACCTGCTGCGCCACAACCGGCGACGTGCCCGTCAGCGTCTCGAACAACAGCACAGCCGTCCAACAGGCAAGGCTATTCTTTAGATACCATTTCGCACTCATCATCAGCTCTCCTACACGGTGTTGTAGTTGGATGACCCCCGCGCGCTCGCGGATGGTCCAGGACTCCCCTGTCGACCCGTGGCGATCGTGACGCAGCGGAACTCTGGCAATCGAGGACTTTTTAAGTTTCAGGTAAGGAGTGAACAGGTATGCGAGAATCGCATAGGGCCTCCCACGGAGGCCCGGATTCCCCGCAGCGACAGCCATGAAGTGGGTCAGAACTTTCCTGTGTATCAAGAGAGCCGTTCCGTCTTCTTCTGGAGCAGCAATTCGATGAAAGGAGACGCACCGGATACTCCCGCCCCCAACGCAATCAACCCTCGCAGAGCTCCCACTCCCTCCCGATCCGCCGACTGCAGATTGGACAAGTCCAGGATCGGGGGGCTCGGCGCGGATCGAAACGCACCGAACAGCTCTTCGATGTCGTCACTTCGCAACCGACCGTCGATCCGCAGGACGGTTTGAGCGCCGAGCGTCGTCTTTGTGATGCGCACTGTCACCGCGTCTCCACTCCCCAATTGGACGATTCCAGCTCTCCCAATCGCCGTCCCCTTGAGAAGCAACTGTCGCGCCGATTGCCTGACCTGAAGGGCGCCCTGTCGGAAATGGCGATACGAACTGGAAAAAACAGGGGCTCGGTGGGTCCGACGGCACTCGGCCGCAGTGAAACGGGAGGGGCAAAGGCAGGGGCAGTTGCCCCCGATTGCCCCGTTTGCAGCGATGGCCGCGCCGTGGTGCGCGAGGTGTGAGAAGCTGTGCCGCCGGCAGCTGCTAGCGACGCGATTGGCCGCTACGGTCAGGGACATGCCGTCACGAAATGGTGCGGAAATGAGGAATGCCACACTGCGACAGTTGCTCCATGCGACAACTGAAGCGACACCCGGCGTCTGAACCGCAGAATGCCGAACAAGGAATGTCCAAGGAGAACAAGCAAGCGGTGTCGGCAAGGGAACCCCTTGGCGGGAATCTCACTGCGGCGCCGTAGCCATTGTCGCATTGTCGCATTGCGGCATTGTGGCATTCCCTATTCACATTCCACTTCCCACGGGCCGGTCATCGTTTGATGCGCTGAGTGACTCGGCGTGAGCAGCAGGGCCTCTGCTTTCGAATTTCTCCGTGGTGCCATAGCCGCAGAAGTTCCGATATCCAACCGCAGAATGCCGAATGTCCAAGGATGACGAGCCGACTGGACGCCTCAAAATCGTGTCGGCACGGTCATTGGGACTAGAGAGCCCAGTCGTCGGGAACGCCAAGGTCTTCACATGCTCCGCGTCCGAAACGCCAGGTCATGCCAACACCGAGCCAGTAGCTTTCGATCGAGGTCGAGGTGAAGCTGGCCAGATCTTGCGAGTCGCGAAACATGCCACCGGCCATCAGATCAAGGTCGATGCCCGGCAGGACGTCGGTCACGCCGATGCCGGCCGAGATGCGATGCTGACAGGTGACGGCCAGCAGCGCCTGGGTGTAACGCACAGCAGGAAAGCCGCCAGGTGGAGTTACGCCACCAATGTTCGGACCAGGGTTGTCGTCCAACGGATTCTCGGCCCACACGTAGCCGGCCCGCAAACGGTACTTGCCCACCGAGTACTGAGCACCAACCTGTACGGCAAGCTGATTCTGGTAGACGGATCGGTAGAGATCCGCTTCGTCCCACAACTTGTAGAGCAGATCGGTGGCCAGCAACAGACGCCCATCCATCAATGCCTGGTTGGCGAATCCCAGTCCCAGGTTCTGAGGCAGATCCATCTGTACGTCTTCATAGACGCCTGCGGGATTGAATGCTACAGCGTTGTTGAACGTGAAGTGTTGGCTTGTCTGATAATACGTGCCGATCGATGTAGCTTCAGTCAGGTCGTAGTTCAAGCCAACCGCCCCACGCAATGCACAATCAGGTGTCATGCCTCCCAGGTCGACAAACGGAGCATCAAAAAAGGCGATCCCCAATGCCAGACTTCCTCCCGCATGCAGTCGGTCGGTCAAATCGGCTCCCACGGCCACTGGCAGGGAGAACGAAGTGAAGGCCGAGTTGGTTCCGTTGCTTTCGGGAATCTGTCGGAAGTCGATGAAGCCTCCGCTGGTTGTCAAGAACGCAATGCCAAACGTGGCCGGCACGCCCAACGCCGCCAGGTCCTGCGTGATGCCAATGTTACCCACAGGAAGACCTTGGGCCGTCGATTTGGCCGAGTACGGTTCGACATCCAATAAAGCAATTGGCACGTGTTGGGTCAGGTTAAAGGTTGGTTCCGCCCAGCCACCGCCAAAGAGTACCTGAGTACCGCGGAACTGGGTGAGGGTCGCTGGGTTGGCGTTGATCGCCGAAGTCAGGTCCTGGGGACGGGCGATGCTTGCTCCCCCCATGGCACCCGCGGCCGGCATCAGGGTGTTGTTCAGCTCGACACCCAGCGTCTGTGCCCGCAGTTCTACGCTGGCCAAGCTCAAGATGATGTAGCCAATACCGCCTGCGATTCTCCAGAAGAAAGCACGACTCATGAGGTCCCTCCCACGCACCTGTTCCACGGCTACAGCGGTCGACCGTGACCGCGCATACTCCCCGATGTTAGTACGCATCGGCGGGGCCATTTGGGCGGCTTCAGGTACGTCACCCTCGGACAGACGGATTATTGAATGCGAGGGTGCCTTCGCCAGCAGAATCGGCACTCTTGCAGCATTCAGTCGGCATGTGCAACGGAGGAGGGGCAGAGGGGGTAGATTTGGCCCCGTTTGCCCCCGCCGTAGCACGCACTTTCGTGCGTGACCACCCTGTCGACGACCGTGCCTTTGGCAATGCGGTGTGCCCGAGTGGCGGCCGCGGTCGCGCAGGCAGTGGCCGCGGTCGCG
>JBGSHS010000413.1:0-17321 GCA_041752115.1 Pirellulaceae bacterium
GGCGACGCCACGCCTGGCGCCGACTGGGGCGCCGTCGCCGCCGCGCCGTACGGCTGGTTGAAGAACTCGGTCTGCGAACGCAACGCATCGAGCCGATGATTCGCACTCTGGAGGATTTCAGCCGCCGCATCGATCGTCTGAAGAACCAGTTGGAAGAGCAGAAGCGCAATCGAGCCGCGGTGACCGAACGCGAACCGCTGCTGGCGGAATATCGGAGCATTCTGCTGGCGACGCAGGAAACTCCTTCCAGTTTGCGGAACCGAGTGGCCTGTCTGAAGAGGGTCTACACGGAATACCAGCAGGCGAAGCAGGAATTGTCCGAAGGGAATCTCCGACTGGTGGTCTCAATTGCCAAGAAGTATCGCAATCGAGGACTGAGTTTCCTGGATCTGATCCAGGAAGGAAATGCCGGGCTGATGCGGGCTGTGGACAAGTTCGAATATCGACGCGGTTTCAAGTTCTGCACTTACGCGACTTGGTGGATCCGTCAGGCGATTACGCGTGCCGTGGCGGATCAGAGTCGAACGATTCGCATTCCGGTGCATATGGTCGAGACGATGTCCCGGGTGCGGAACGTGTCCCGCAAGCTGTTGCAGGAATTGGGGCGCGAACCGACCCTCGAAGAGACCGCTCGGCGCGCCTGTACGACCGTCGACGAGGCTCGTCGTGTGCTGGCCATGAGCCGGTATCCGATCAGCCTGGACCGGCCGGTGGGCAATAGCGAGGACAGCCATTTTGGTGATCTGTTGCCCGATGGAGCTGCCGAGAGCCCGGCCACCGGTGCTTCTCAGGAGATGTTGCGAGGACGCATTAACAAGGTGCTCAAGACATTGAGTTACCGGGAGCGGGAGATCATCAAATTGCGGTATGGATTGGGGGACGGTTACAGCTACACCCTGGAAGAAGTGGGACACATTTTCAAAGTGACCCGCGAGCGAATTCGCCAGATTGAAGCCAAGGCCGTACGGAAACTCCAGCAGCCGAGTCGCAGTCAGGAACTGGTTGGTTTTCTCGATTGAATCGGATCGCGAGATTTTTCGAGATCGGTCGAGTCATGACGCATCAGCAGCCCCGGCAATCGTGGATTGCCGGGGCTGCTCCATTGTTGTGTGGCACACGCTGGCGCTTGCTCCGCAGCACGTACTGGGGTGCGTGACCGCTGTGGACTCTTCGCGTGCCCGCAGCCAGCTGCTTCGCCCGCTTCTGGATACGCGTTGGCTCGCTCGTGACGGCGGGGAAGCAGACCGCAGCTGACGGGGCGTGTCGCGGTCTGAAGCCCGCGTTACAGGACGCCATCAGCTGACATAAATGTCGCTTCGCATGGCCCCGGCGGTTGCCGGTCTTTCGGGTTCGGGGGCACGGATATTCCACCGGAGTGCCATCTCTCGGTATGATAGAAAGACGCTGGAGCGTGTGGATCTGCCGAGGAGGTCTTCGTGCCGGTAGATGGCAGGAAGGTGGGAGGCGGAAGAGGTGCAGCAGCTCATATAGGCTGTCCGACGCCAGGGTTGCTGCCGGCATCCTGCGGGTCGCGGAGCTTCCTCTCGCCACAATCTGAACTGCACAGGCAACAGCGCCGCGCCGAGTCAACAATCAGTGAGCCCCAGCCGAACTGTATCTACTCATGGACATTGAGCGTGTTATCGATTTCCTCGACCATCCCGATCGCGCCAAGGAGTGGTTTCGTGGTTTGGGGATTGAGGACACGGTCCGAGCCCATACGAACTTGGCGGGGATTGCCCGTTCGGGCATGACGCTCGATCTGGTGGCAGTGATATGTCGACAGCTCCAGCAGCTTCTGCCACACACGAGCGATCCTGACCGAGCGCTGAACAACCTGGAGCATTTCATTGCAGCGTCCCGCAATGCGTTGTCCCTGGGGTCGCTGTTCGAGCGGGATGCGGAATCGCTTCCGACACTGCTGCGGATTTTCTCCACCAGTCAGTTTCTTTCGGATTGGCTGGTGCGCGATCCTGAGGCATTCGATCTGTTGCGGCTGACCGAGGGACAGCCGATGTCGCCTGAGGCCCTGCGGGAAGATATCTGCGCGGCGGTAATGTCGACCGACGACGAACGTGTCGTGACGAAGATTCTCAGCGGTTATCGGCACCGTGAGATGTTGCGGATTGCCTACGGCGATATCGTCCGCAGTCAGAACCTGGAAATGGTTACGGCTCAGATCTCCTATCTGGCCGACGCCATTATTGAGGCGGCGGTGCAGTCGGCCTGGAGGTTTCAGGTCGTCAAGCGTGGCTGCCCTCGTCTGCCGCATGGGCAGGTCGCGCGGTTCGCCGTGCTTGCCCTGGGCAAGCTGGGAGGACTGGAGCTGAACTATTCGAGCGACATCGACCTGATCTTTCTCAGCGACGGCGAGGGGAAGACGGACGGAGAGAGAGCGGTTACCAATGGCGAGTTCTTCGATCGTCTGGCCAAGCAGATCGTGAAGCTGCTGACCGAGCCGACGATTTTCGGGACGGCCTACCGCGTCGATCTGCGTCTGCGACCCGACGGGGATCAGGGGCCTCCTGTGCGTGACTGGGAGAGTGCTCTGCGCTATTACGACGTGTCGGGCCGAACGTGGGAGCGCCAGGCGTTTGTCAAGGCCCGCGCGGTGGCCGGCGATCGGGAACTGGGCGAATTCTTCCTGCTCCAGTTGCAGCCGTGGATTTACCGGCGCTATCTCACCTGCGCCGACATCGCCGGCATCAAAGCGCTCAAGCGGCGAATTGAACAGCGAGCCCATCGCGAAGGGGGCGGCGAACGCAACGTGAAGACGGGGGAAGGAGGTATTCGCGACATCGAGTTCGTCATCCAGTTCCTGCAACTGCTTAACGGCGGAGACCTGCCCGAGATCCGTACCGGCAATACGCTGCAAGCGATCACGCGACTCGAGAAAGTCGGCTGCCTGACGATGCAGGAGCGGAATATTCTGGAGGACAACTATCAGTTCCTGCGGAAGATCGAGCACCGTCTGCAGATCATGTTCGATCTGAAGACGCATACGATTCCCGACAACGACAAGGAACAGAGACGGTTGGCGATTCGTACCGGCTACTCGGATGCCGACGGTCATTGCGCGCTGGCCGAATTCAAACGCGAGCTGCGGCAGCGGACGGCGTTGAACCGCAAGATCCTCGATCATCTGTTGCACGACGCGTTCGGTGACGACCCGCACACGGCTCCGGAAACCGACCTGGTTCTCGATCCTCATCCGCCATACGAACGGATTGAGCAGTGTCTGGGCAAGTATGCGTTTCGTGACATTCCGGCGGCCTATGAGAATCTGATGGCTTTGGCGCGGGAACGCGTCTCGTTTCTTTCCACCCGGCGTTGCCGCCATTTCCTCGCCTCCATTGCCCCGAATCTGCTCAAGGCGATTGCCGAAACACCCGATCCCGACAACACGCTGGTGGATCTGAGCAAAGTGAGTGATTCGCTGGGAGGCAAGGGAGTCTTATGGGAACTGTTCAGCTTCAACCCGCCCTCCTTGCAGCTGTACGTGCGGTTGTGCGCTTCGAGCCCCTATCTTTCGGGCATCCTCACCAGCAATCCGGGCATGATCGATGAGTTGATGGACTCGCTGGTCCTCGATCGACTGCCGACCTACGAGTCGCTGCGGCGGACTCTCCAGACGCTGTGCCGCGGTGCCGAGGACGTTGAGCCGATCCTGCACAGCTTCAAAAGCTTTCAGCATTTGTGTGTGGGTGTGCGCGACATTCTCAAGAAGGAGGAATTGCGCGACTGCCATCGCGCTCTGTCCGATATCGCCGAAGTCTGCCTCCAGCAGATTGCGACGCGCCAGTACGCTCGCATGGTGGAAAAGTATGGCACTCCCCTCCAATCGAACGGAGATGACCCAAAGCAGGAGTGTGGCTGGGTGATTGTGGCGATGGGAAAGCTGGGGGGGCGTGAACCAAACTATCACAGCGATCTGGATGTGATCTTTCTCTTTGATGCCGATGGCCAGACGGAGCATTTGAAACGGGCTCGTCGCGGCGAAGTGACGACGAACCAGCACTTCTTCAGTCAGCTGGGGCAGCGGATCATCAAGGACGTGACCAGAATGGGGCCTCATGGCCGGCTGTACGAGCTGGATCCTCGTCTGCGGCCCACAGGCAAGAGCGGATCGCTGGCTGTGTCACTCGACGAGTTCCAGCGTTACTTCGTGGATGGTCGGGGCCAGCTTTGGGAGCGTCAGGCTTTGTGCAAGGCGCGACCTGTGTTCGGGGCTCCCGACGCGGTGTCCCGCACGATGGAGTTGATCCGCAGCATCATCGTCGACAACGAGTGGCAACCTGCCAAGGCCGAAGAAATCCGCCGCATGCGTATCCGCATGCAGCAGTTCGCTTCCGATCGCAACCTCAAGCGGGGCATCGGAGGAACGGTGGATATCGAGTTCATCGTGCAGATGCTGCAGCTGAAGCACGCGCGCGAGATGCCCGAAGTGCTGACTCCCGGCACGCTCGACGCCATCGATGCACTCCAGCACGCTCAGGTACTCAACGCTGCCGATGCTCGACAGCTCGCGCAATCGTACAAGTTCTTGCGCAGCGTCGAGTCGGGTCTGCGGCTGATGAACACCACCGCCCGTCATGATCTCCCGACCGACGAATTGGAGCTGGAGAAGCTGGCGTTCTTAATCGGCTGGGAGAATTCGCAGCAGCTGGTCGAGGATTGCCGGCGCCTGCGGCAGCGGAATCGCGATTGCTTTCACAGGCTGTTCGACGCGGCTTCCTTTGCCGTCATGCGCGACGCGTGATCTGGGATGTCGGCGATCGTCAGGGTGCTCGGCACCTTGCGCCCGGTCCCCCTCCCCTACTCCGCCTCGCCAATATCGATCGTCTGATACTCGTTGACCGGCATGACAAAGACCTTTCCATCGCCGATGCGGCCGGTACGAGCTACTTCGACGATTTTGCGGAGAATCTCCTCGGCACGTGCATCGTCCACCCACAAGGAAATCTCAACTTTCGGCAGAAACGCCTGGGAGTACTCGCTGTCGCCATACTGGTCCAGGTAGCTTTTCTGGCGACCAAACCCTTTGACTTCCTGTACCACGAGCGCCTCCAGAGGAGCGCGCCGCAGGCTCTCCAGAACCTTCTCCGCCAGAAACGGTTTCACGATGGCGATGACCTGTTTCACGATTCTCTGCCAGTGCTGTTGCGGTTCGGCGGTTGGACACTGCAGCGGAGTGGCTGCCGATCGCTAAGCGGCTGGGCTCCAGCACCCCGCCTTCCCCAGGAGTGAGCGTCGGAGCGAGGCCGGGCGGGACGAAAGACGCCGTGCGTTTCTCCGTGCGAGGTGCTGTTCACCCCTCCGGCTGCCGCAGCAGGTCATCGTACCAAGGCTGTTTCTGCCAGTCCAGGAGCGGGCATGGGGCCGTCGGCTGGGTACGTCTCAGGCGATTTCGAGGCTGAGCCACACCGCTGCACCCTGGTCCGGCCGGAGTCTGCGGACAACAATAACACGGCTGGCACAGGAAATGTCCACCTGAGGGAGCCGCTTGGGCATCGCGACCGACAACGGCAGGAAGCTGGCCCCCGTTTTTCGCCTGCCGGTCAACTTGCGGCCGACCTGTGCCGATGAGTGAAATGGCATGGTTGTGTCTGAGGTGGATACACCCGCCAGCAGGGTGGAGATGGCGGGCAGACCCATGGAGACGGCTCCTGCGGGGCACGAGCAGGTTACTGGCGCAACTGGCGGAAGCAAAGCGACGGATGGTAATCCAACAGCGACGACACTTGACGAGGTCGACAAACCGGTGACGAACTATACTAAGTACCAGCAGAACATCATCAAGAATTACTACGAGAACCGCGACGCGATTGCGCTGCAGCGCGCGCAGGAACTGATCACGGAGCTCTATCTGTCCACCGGCAAGAAACGCCAGAAACACTGGGAGCAGCTGGTCGGACATCTGGTCAAGCTGGGTATTCCTCAGCCGCAGATCGACCACCTGATCGCCCAGGATAATCCCGAGCTGGTTGCCAAGATGGTGCAGAGCCTGATGGGCAAGCAGAAATGACCAGGGCAGGTGCGTGACCGCACCGCAACAGACGGCACGCGGTTGGTCCGGGCTGTGGACAGGGCGATTTGGGGCGTCAATCTCCCCGCGGTTGGCGCGGTTTCGTCGTGGGTGCCGGTCATGGCAGGTCCCGGGGACCGCCGTCGATTCACCTCGCGACAGACTACTTCGGAAAGTGAACGACTGATGACGCAGCGCGAACAATCCGGAGCCGACATGCACGGTATGACAACGCCCGAGGCCGAGACCGGTCCGCCCCCGTCTGGTGTCGAGATGACTAGTGAGGAGTTGCGAGAGTCCAGGGCGTATGGTCGCCAGGATCTGATTTGTACCGTGCTCGACATGGCTCTCGACGTAGCCTACCTGGCCGTGATGGCGCTGCTGGCTGCCAAGGTGATCGACGATTTCCTGCAGGGCTACGGGCCCATGCAGAATCGCTGGCTGCGCCTTGCCACGCTCTATCTGATCACCATGGCTCTGCATTACCTTGTGTCGTTCCCGCTCTCGTTCTATTCCGGATACACACTCGAGCACAAATTCCAACTCAGTCGTCAGAGCGTGGGGCGGTGGTTCTGGCGGTATCTGCTCCAGAACATGCTGGCTGTTGCCTTCGGATTGGCAGTGGTCATGGGGCTGTTTGCCATCATCTGGTGGACGGGCCACTGGTGGTGGCTGGTTGCTGCCGGAGCGACGTTCGTGGTAACCGTGCTGCTCGGACAACTTGTCCCCGTGTTGATCCTGCCCCTCTTCTACAAGATCGAGCGATTGGAGGATCAAGCGCTCGCCGACCGTCTGCAGCGTCTGACGCGCGGAACGACCTTGACGCTCAACGGGATCTTTCGGATGCGGATGAGCAGCGAGACGGTCAAGGCCAATGCCATGCTGGCCGGACTGGGACGCACGCGACGAGTGATCCTGGGCGATACCCTGCTCGACCAGTTCACTCCGGATGAGATTGAGGTGGTCTTTGCCCATGAGGTGGGACATCACGTCTACCGTCACATCGTGAAAACGATCCTGCTCGGCCTGTTCTACAGTACGACCAGCTTCTATCTGTGCGATCGGGTGGTTGTGGCGTGGGCCTCGGCATTCGAATGGCGTGGCGCCGCTGCTGCATTCGATTATGCTCACATGCCAGTGTACGCTCTGCCGTTGATGCTGTTTGTGATCTCGTTGTTCTCCCTGCTGCTCAGCCCGCTGCGCCATGCCATCAGCCGTCGATTCGAGCGCAGTTGTGATGAGTACGCGCTGCGCAGGACCGGCAATCCGGTTGCATATCGTGGAGCGTTTACGAAGCTGGCGAGACTCAACAAAGCGGATCCCGATCCGCACCCGCTGGAAGTCTGGCTGCTGCACGATCACCCACCCGTCGCGGCCCGACTCGCTCTGGCCCAACGCGATGCTTCGTAGATCAATGAGCGCGATTCCGCGGCGTACCGGCTACGTGCGGGATTACAATCGGAGGACCTCCTGTCCACTGACTCGGCGGATCAGGTGGCGGATCTCGAGGACGCTGATCGTCGAGAGCACGCGATGCATGGAGAGCTGGGTGCGGCGGGCGATCTGATCGATGGGAGTCGGCTCAGTCTCTATCGCGTCCAAAACGACCCGTTCCTGTTCGTTGAGTTGCAGTTCGGCAGGATGACGCACGGTACCGCCGTCGTCGCGTGGAACCGCAGCCACCAAGGGTCCGAGCTCTTCCAGGACGTCTTCGACCGATTCGACAAGCTTGGCACCGTCGCGGATCAACCGGTGGCAGCCGCGGGAATTGTGGCTGTCGGCTGGTCCCGGCACGGCGAAGACGTCGCGTCCCTGGATAGCAGCATGTGACGCGGAGATCAGTGCGCCGCTGCGACTGGCCGCTTCAATCACCAGCACTCCCAAGGACAATCCGCTGATCAGGCGATTGCGCTGCGGAAACGTGCCGCTCATGGGCTTCTGCAGCGGGGGGAGTTCACTGAGCACGCACCCGGCACCCTGGATGGCGTCAGCCAGTTCGGCATGTTCGGGTGGGTAGATGTTCAGCACTCCGCTCCCCAGAACCGCCATGGTTCTCCCTCCGGCACGGACGGCCGCGCGGTGCGCTGCGGCGTCAATGCCGCGTGCCAGTCCGCTGACGATGGTCAGGCCCGCGCGTGCCAACCCGCTCGCAAGTCGATCGGCTTGACGCAGGCCATAGTGGGTGGCGTGTCGCGTTCCCACAATGGCGATCGCCAACTGGTCGCGTGGGTCCATCTTCCCCCGTTGGAACAAGACTCCCGGCGGATCAGGGATTTCCTGCAGCAGGCGAGGGAAGTCGGGATCGGCCTGGGGAATGATCGCGATCCCGTGCCGGCGGCACACGTCCAGCTCACGGTCGACATCGATCTTCTGACGGGCTGAAACGATGCGTTCGCAGAGCAACGGTCCTACGCCGTGAACCGTGCGCAGGGCGTCAGCCGAAGCGGACAGGATCGATTCCGCATCTCCAAATACTTGCAGCAATGCCTGACGCGTGCGCGGTCCGACACCAGGGATCAGGCAGAGCAAGAGGGTAGCGCGCAAGGAGCGCTCGTCCACGTGAGTGGACCAGGGCGTTTCGTAAGTCACGGGCAGGTTCTCTCGAGAAGAGGAATTCAGGCGCGCCGGGAGCGCGGTCCACGCGCACCATGACGCGGCGGACGGCTCGGCTCATCGCCGAGTACCATCCACAAACCACACGAACCTGCCCAGGTTGCAATCCATGGCGGGGGGCTACGTGGCACCCGCCGTGCCAGCCGTCTCACACGCGCTTCGGTTTCGGCGTGTCGGCTTCGATGACAAACTGGCCGATGGCGAACACCATCTGCACCAGTTCTGCCAGCGAATCGGCCTGCATTTTCTTCATAACACTTGACCGGCGTAGTTCTACGGTCCTCAGTCCCATGTCGAGATCCCGTGCAATTCGCTTGTTGGGGACTCCTTCTACGACACGTTGCAGGACTGCCCGCTCCTCCAGCGTCAGACTGTCGACACGGCGCTGAATCGCTCCGCGATGCTCGCGGATCTGTCGATCCTTGCGGGATCTCTCCAGCGCTTCCGAGATGGTCTGCCAGAGCTGTTCCGGTTTGCAGGGCTTCGTCAGAAAGCTGACGGCACCTGCCTGCATGGCGCGGACCGCCATGGGCACGTCTGCATAACCGGTAATGACGATAACCGGCAGAAAGATGTTCCGACTGATCAGGGTGTCCTGCAGTTCCAGGCCGGACATGCCCTTCATGCGCACATCCACGACCACGCAGCCCAACAAGTCCTCGCGGGCAATTTCCAGGAATGCTTCGCCCGACGCGAACTCCAGCGTCTTCATGCCCCGGGACTCGACGAGTGCGGCGACCGACTCGCGCGCAGCCGGGTCGTCGTCGACGATATAAACGACTGGATCTGGAACATCCGTGGATAACAACTTGACCACCTCGGTGGCAATCGACGTCGTGGCAACCACGTTGCTGGAATCGCGTGGTGGAGAGTGCGTGCCCCGCCCGCGCGGCCGCGCCGCCCCGTTCCACGCTGCCGGACCGTCACCCGACCGTACACCCCGATCCTCCACATCGAAGCTGACAATCTCGAGTTGTTGACGACAAAGATGAGGTCAGAAATCGCTTTGAGCTGTGGAGGTACTGCCCCTCAATATAGCGAGTAGCAGGCCGGGCGACAAAAGGGGGCGACTGCGGGAGGCTACGTCTGGCGGGTGGTGTGACTCTCCATCTAGCTGGCGATAGCGGCCCGGATGGCGTCTGTGCCGATGTCATCCATCAGTTCGACGTGACCCATGCTCGTTGGCAGCACCAGTCGCAGGCGGCCGTGGGCTACTTTCTTGTCCTGCTGCATGGCTTCCATAACGGTTGGAAGATCGACGGCGGGGACTTCCACCGGCAGGCCGAAGGCCCTCAGGAGATCGCGTTGGCGCGAGGTGAAGGCGGCGTCGACTAGCCCCAGGGATTCGGCGAGTCTTGAGGCGCAAAGCATGCCGATCGACACGGCTTCACCGTGCAGCAGCTGCTGATAGCGTGTTGCCGCTTCCAGCGCATGGCCGAATGTATGTCCATAGTTCAAGATGGCTCGCCGACCACTTTCCTCCCGTTCGTCTTCCCGCACGACGTCCGCTTTGAGCTGGCAGCAACGCGCCACGAGGTAACGGAGCGTGGCGTCGTCACGAGCGAGGATCTGGGGGATGTGCTGCTCCAGATAGCCGAAGAAACCGGCATCCTGAATGACTCCGTACTTGACGACTTCGCCCAGCCCTGCCTGATATTCGCGTTGGGGCAGAGTGGCGAGTACACGCGTATCGATCAGGACGGCGGCCGGCTGCCAGAAGGCGCCGACCATGTTCTTGGCGGCCGGGAGGTTGATCGCAACCTTGCCGCCTACGCTGCTGTCAACCTGAGCCAGCAGTGTGGTCGGAATCTGTACGAAGCGCAATCCGCGGGTATACGTCGCGGCCACGAAGCCAGCCAGGTCGCCGATCACTCCTCCACCAACCGCCAGCACGACTGTCTTGCGATCGGCGTTGGCTTCGAGCAGACGCTGCCAGAGCAACTCCGCCATGTCCACCGATTTGCTCGTCTCTCCAGCCCCGATCACCATCAGGTCCACGGCGGCTCCCGCATCCGACAGGCTCTCGGCCACGGAGATGGCATGAGGTGTTTCGACGTTGTCGTCAGTGACAATGACCGCGTGGGTGAGTCTCATGCGACGGCTCAGTTCCGCAGCGGCTGGCGAGAGCATGTCCGAGCCAATCAGGATGTCGTAACTGCGTGGTCCCAGGTCGACATGGACGGTGTCTGTGTTGTTCAAAACTCGCGGCTTTCTGTGTTGGAAGTGAATGTGCTGCAACTGCCGAGGTCGCGCACGAGCGGGCTGTCAACCGACCACACGCGCGACATCCTCGGCAGTGACCGTGATGCGCCGGCAGAACCCCGTCGGTACACGGATGTACTCCAGGTTGACGCAGCGTGTCGCATCTGCGTGCAGCTGCTGTGCGATGTCTGCTTGTTTCTCAAGGGAAATGCTTCCCATGTCAGGAGTCCAGAGCGTGGCTGTCTCCACCACGAGCGCCTCGCGATACGGATCGAATGTGTCTGCCACGATGATCGGATTCCTTATGCGTACGAATACCCGGACACTCGGACCACCGATCAACGGATCGGTCAGGTCCACTGCGGCTCTCTGGCGGTCGGCAGACCGCGACTCGCACCGTCACGAGCGAAACAGCGTCGGAATAAACCCGAGGGCCATGCCCGCAATCAAACCAACGACGTGCGCCACATTGGCCACGTTCGGAATGGCAGGTGTCATGCACAGAAACAGCCAAGCCAGCATGATAATGACCGTGCTCTGGCTCAGGTAGAACCCCGGCTGCGTGTCAAACAGGGACTTCATCCAGATGTATCCAAAGAGCCCGTAGACGACACCTGACATGCCGCCAAAAAACGGCGTGCCTCCCCAGTCGGATGGTGCAATGGCTTGCGACAGGCAGGAGAGGATGGCGACGGCCAGGACGAGGATGGCAAAGCGAACGGTCCCGCGCAGCGATTCGATGAGCCGCCCAAGCTGGTATAGCCAGATCATGTTGAAGATCAGGTGAATCGGCTCCAGGTGAATGAAGATGGGCGTGATGTTTCTCCACAATTCACCTTTGCGGATCGATGCGAGTGGATCTCCGGGGCTCGCCTTGAGATCTTTCGTGCTGACAAAGTCGAGCTGGTCGTTGATGATTCCGCCGAATCCTTCCTGTGCCTTGCCGAACCTGCCGAGAAGCGTCACCAGGACGGACAAGACGATCAGGGTGAGAGTCAACGGAGCGCGCTGATTGGTCACTATCCCCCACCGTCCACGCATCGGAATCAAGTTTTTCTGCGCTGCCAGCCGCTGCTGCACCGTCGCGCGGCGAATCTGCTCCGCCTCTCGCTCTGCTCCTTGATAGCGGCGGTCGTGCGGATCCACTCTGAACTCGTCGAGCAGGCTGCGTGCCTGCTCGACGTTGTTCTCGTCACGCACCCAGATGGCCCAGTCCTGCGCGTCCTGCTCGACGTGCGTAGCAATCCCCTGAGTGACCAAGTACGCCGAGAACCGTTCGGCGTCACGTTCTTTCGCCAGGCTACCAATCTGTCGCATGTGTCATCCGGAGGAGGAGGGTTCTCGTTGTTGGTTCCAAACAGATGAACAGGTCGGCTGCACGTGGGCGACACGATATCCCCAGGTCGAACGAGCACCTTGCGGTCGACGCGCCGACAATTTCCCCGATTTCTGTCTCGCTGACGGCTGCCTTCTGAGGACCGCCGGCATTACAGATCGCGGGAGGGGGTGTGACCTATTCGCAGGGCCTGCAAATCCCCGGTCTCCAGCAGATGCTGGATCTGTTCCACTTCTTCGTAATAGCTGTGCCGCTGCAGCTGGCTGGCCGCCGCTTCATCCACAATCACCAGCACTTCCCGATGCAGTTGAAGAGCCGAGGCTGTCACCTGGGCAGTCACCGGCCCCTCCACAGTATCCCGAATCGCACGTGCTTTCGCGGCTCCCAGGGCCAGCAAGAGACATCGACGGGACTCTAGAATTGTACCGACCCCGACGGTCACCGCCAGCCGCGGCACGCGCTCCTCACTGCCGAAGAACCGCGCGTTGTCCCGCACCGTTTCACTGGTAAGCGACTTGAGACGCGTGCGACTGCCCAGCGACGACCCCGGCTCGTTAAAGGCGATATGTCCGTCCGTGCCAATCCCCAGTATCTGGAGATCAATACCGCCAAGGTCGCGAATCTGCTGCTCGTACTGCTCACAGTACGATTCGTACCGCGTGGCCAATCCGTCAGGGATATGTGTGTTTTCTCGCTTGATATTGATCCCTTTGAAGAGGCTCTGCTGCATGAAATAGCGGTAACTCTGCGGGTGATCGGGGCCCAGCCCCACATATTCGTCGAGGTTGAACGTGACCACCTGGGAGAAATCCAGACCTTCTTGCTGATGCATCCGGATCAGTTCGCCATAAGTCCCCTGCGGGGTGCTCCCCGTTGCCAACCCCAACACACAGCGTGGTTTGCGCCGAACTAACTGCGCCACGATCGTGGCCGCACGGCGGGATACGCGGAGGCCATCCGGTTCAATGATCACTCGCATGGCAAACTCCCTCGCGCTTCGGAGGGTCCCCGAAAAGAGGTGCAACTGCTAGCAATCTATCAGTTTTAGTCCAAACTGGCCGCCGAACCAACTGCCGGGTCTGTACGAGCAGAAACGTCTGGTCTCCAACGTCGACGTTCGGCTATAATCGCCCCCGCTCAGGGGTCGTTCTGCGAAGAGGCCGGTGCTTTGGCGTGGTGGACGGCCAGTAGGAACGGGCACCCTGGCCGGGCAGGGTCCTGGTTCAGAACCGGAAAAGGAGTTCCGTCGATGCGTTCTATCGCCGTCATCAATCAGAAGGGTGGCGTGGGAAAGACCACCACAGCCGTCAACCTCTCCGCTGCCATTGCGGCGACCGGGCAACGAGTATGTGTGATCGACTTGGATCCGCAGGCGCACGCGTCGCTCCACCTGGGGGTAGCGCTGGGCGACCGAGATCGGTCGGTTTATGACGTGCTGACAGGCCGGGCGACGTTGGCTCAGGTTCGACAGCGTATCGATCATCAGCTCTGGCTGATTCCGGCCCATTTGAATCTCGCCGCCGCCGAAATGGAATTAGCCGGGGAAGTTGGGCGGGAAGTGATTCTGCGCGATCAGCTGCGTCAGGATCAGGAGTCGTTCGACTTCCTGGTGCTTGATTGTCCGCCTTCGCTGGGCGTGTTGACGCTCAATGCGTTGACGAGCGTGGAAGAGGTCTTCTTGCCGTTGCAGCCGCACTTCCTGGCGCTGCATGGTTTGAGCAAGTTGCTGCAGACCATTGAGTTGGTCGCAACACGGCTTAATCCCCCGCTGCGACTCTCCGGAGTGGTGATGTGCATGTATGAGGCGGGGACGCGTCTGGCAGCGGAAGTGTGTCGTGACGTGGAGGAGTTCTTTGCGGCGCAGTCTCGCGTCAACAGCAGTTGGGCCGGAGCGCGTGTGATGCAGACGAAGATCCGCCGCAACATCCGCTTGGCCGAGGCGCCGAGTTTCGGCCAGTCGATTCTGCAGTATGCTCCCAAGTCCCACGGTGCCGAAGACTATCAGGGACTGGCCGAAGAGATTCTGGGTCGAGCCGCTGTTTTGTCCGACGTGGACATGGCCAGTGCGGCTGCGTAAGCCGATGGGCCCGATGTGCCGCTGGGGTGCGGTCCGAAGGAGCTGGTCCTCCCACGCGCATCATTCGTCATGGGGTACTTCGTCATTGGCAGTGGCGTGCCGCAGCAGCGCGTCTCCGATTCAGAAGGGAGTGCTCACTTCATCAGACGGGGCCAGGACCAGCTGCTTGAGCGCCTCGAGGCTGGCCAGCACGTCCTCTTTGGAGAACTCTTCCCAGCCGTTCATCTTGTGGTGCAGGATTGCCAGTTTGAACGCTTCAAACGCCTCGGCCAGGTCGTCGGGCAGGTCCTTCAGATCGGCGAAGGGACGAACAAACTCGACGGTCGGTTCTCCCACGTCATCGGCGTACACCGCTGCGCCCGCATCAGGGGACCGTTGTACGGACGGTGACGAATCTTCATCGCCGAAATCGGGCCCTTCCTCGCGCGGGCCCAGTTGCACCTGGGACGTGTCGCTCACCTGCGGGCCGCGCGGAGCCTGTTGTGTGGCCGGTTCAAAATCCTCATCCAGTTCACCTGCGATGATATCCTCGTCGCTGGGCCGATCGGCTTCAATCGCTCCCATGGCATCCCAGCGGGTATTGCGCATCTGGGCGACAGACCAGTTATTCTGGACAGCGCCTTCCAACCACATTTCCGCATCGTTCCAATCCAGCGCCGCCTGAAAGTGGCTCCAGTAGAGGCCGGCAAAGTCGTCACAGACCTGAGCGAAACGTTGATAGACGCGGCGCAATCGTCCCACATGCTGGCCGGTTACGCCCCCCACACGCCGGCTCCACGCTTCATCCGAGTATTCCGAGGCCGGAGCGTCCGAGGCGATGAGCGTTTCGCGCCACTGGTGAATGATCCGCCCCTTTTCCCAGTTGGTCTTGCTGACCAACTGATTCCATTGACCCACATACGGCAGACTCGCTGCATCCAGTATCGCCGGGTCAGTTGGTTCAACTTCCGAATCAGAGACAAGTGGTTGCGGTTCGTAGTCCATCGACGACTTTCCCCCTGGAAACTGCATGGCGTGAATCCGGCCGGTCAAGGTAGCACGTCAGGCGACCGGTTCAACAGAGCCGCCTTCAGATTCCATGAAAGCCCGATGGGGGAAGCACTTGCCGACCTCGGTGCGAACCAGGGTCGGTGGGGAAAACTTGTCGAGGAAGTGAATTGACCATGGCTGCCGATGACCATGGCTGCCGATGATCGTGGCTGCCGATGATCGTGGCTGCCGCCGTTGTGCGACGGAGCGGACCGCTCGCCACGCCCTAACCCCTCCCCGGCATGCCCAGACGTTCGAACTGCGATATTCCGCACTGCCGGTCAGGTCGCGTGACGTCGATCATCAGGACGTCACTCGCACACACGAGAGGAAACCGCACGTCTTGTGGGCGCCATCACAGAACGGCAGCTTCTGTGACTGCCCGCAGCGGCAGAGGGCCACCGCCGGCTTGGACGGATCGCGAGGGAACTCGTTGCCGTCTGCATCCAGAATCTTGACAGGACCCTCAATCAACAAAGGACCGTTGTCGCGCACTCGAATCGTCACGTCGGAGGACATGCATTATTCTCCCGGGAAGAACACGCTGAAGAACACACCGAAGATCACACTTCACACTACCCGCGCCGCACGTTGGACCGTCATTGCCGGAAGTGCAAACAACGAAATGATAGTCGCTGGAGCTTGGTTGACAACAAGCAGAGGCAAGAGAGGTGAGGAGCAGGCTGGCAATCGCAAGCTCAGTCTTGCTTGGCTGGCTCGGCAGCATCCACGGGGCCGGGACTGGGCGAAGCCGGATCAGGTGCGCGTCGAAACAGGAACGTCACGACCCGGCGCGCAGCGGGCTGTGGCGTGGCAGAGTCCTCGCCAGCCACTCCGGCCTTCAGCCGGAAGTCATCGCTGTGCGTCTCGCCGGACGCACCCGGGTGGTGCTCGTGGTTGTCTTGAATTTGCTCTCCATCTGTCTGGCCTGCTTGAGGCCTCTTGGCTGCGACTTTGCCGGTCACGGTCGCTTCCTGAAGGCTATCGCTCAATTTCTCCAGTTCAACAGCCCGGCTATCTTCCTTCGGCCGCTTCGGTTCACTCTCGGGTATCCCTTCATCGGCTCGGGAGACCGCTCTCCGCTTGATGTCAGTTGCCTTGGCGCGGCCGGTCGCTCCTGCCTTGCGGTTGTCGCCTTCGTGTTCTTTCGGCTGCGTCAAGTTGTGCTCGTCGCGACGGGAGGGTGGCTGCGGCATCTGGCTGGGTAGTTGTCCCGCCGCTGCACCGCCCGCTCCTCCACCGAACATACTCGGATATGCACCCTGCATGCCGGGGTATCCGCCGCGAGAGTCAGGAACACCGCCGAATGGGTTTTGGGGGCCTTGGTCGGTAAGGCTCCCAGGGCTCCGTCCGCCCTGGCCTCGTCCCAGGCCCATCGCCGACGATGCGCTGCCAAGGCTGGGCGGGCCACCCATGCCCGGATATGCTCCCAGCCCCGGCGTTCCCTCACGCGGTTCAGCCCCTTTCTGGAAGCGCTGCAGGTCTTCCAACGCTGTGCTGATCGAGCGCACGTCATCCTGCGACGCGGCGGTCGCTACCACCTGTACGTCGGGCTGCGCCGCCAGTTTCATCAGTGACGCGCGGACCGCGTCGGCAGTTCCTTCGACGAGCACCACATCCTGCACCGGAAACGCCAGCTGCTGTTTGACTTCAAGGGCATCCTGTGGGGGATCCTGTTGGGTTTCGTTATGCCACGAGAGGGACAGTTGGACTTCTGGCAGTGACTGACCCATCGTCTGCACCGAATCCGACGACCCGCTGGACTGCACCAGATCACCAGCCCGTTGGAATAACCAATCGGACGAATCGCGATCCTGGCTTTCCGGCAGACTAACCTGCACCAGTAGGGCCTGATGCTGATCGAAATCGCTGATCAGTTGCCGGCCAACTTCGCCCCGATCGGCGATGCCCTTGTCATTCAGGCCAGTCCCATGACGGTGACGCGCCTCGCGGCCCTCCGGCGTAGCTTCAGGGCCGGCCGGCACCGCGCCGTCCGCAAAGTCCTGCTCGGCAGCAGATCGCATGACAGGGTCGGTCGC
>JBGSHS010000414.1:0-9396 GCA_041752115.1 Pirellulaceae bacterium
GGTCCAGCAGGTGCTCGACGACGCCGAGGCGAGTGACACGGCCGTCGATCTGGCCGTTGAGCAGGCCGATGCGATTTTGCTGGAACTCGACAAAGTGCTACAAAAAATGCTGGAACTGGAGTCGTTCAACGAACTGATGAACATCGTCCGCTCGCTGATCGAAGACCAGCAGGAACTTATCGACAAGACCAAGGAAGAGCAGAAGAAGGGGGCCCTGGAGTTGCTGCGGTGAAACGCCTTCCCCAGAGGAATTGGCACGCGTCGGATGCAATAAGGGCTGGAGGAGATCATGGTCACGATTCAACTCAAGCGCAAAAGCAGCAGCGGACGGATTCTCCTGCTCTGGCTGTCGCTGTGTGCCGTGTCGGTGGGACTGGCGAACTTCGAGCCGGCTTCGATCCTGGCCCAGGACGCTGAAACGCCCGCGGAGGAAGCAAAGCCGTCGGATGGCGACGACGCGGCACCGGCGGCCGGAGAGGAAGGAGCGGAGGACGAATCGGGACAACCGGCCGACGATGGCACAGCGGACAATTCGCTGGCCGGCCAACAGAACCGGGTGGCCGACAAGTACCGTCGCCTGGAAGATCTGATCTTCAAGATGTCCGACTTCGAGGCCACCTCCAATCCACGCCGTTCCTCACTGCTCAAACAAGCCTATAAGCAGTCGAAGGACCGGCTCACGCAAGCGCAGCTCAACAGCGTCGTCAAGCTGCTCAATGAACAGCAGTACAAACGAGCGATCGACGGTCAGGACACCGTGCACAAGGACCTGCAGGACCTGCTGCGGCTCCTCATGAGTGAAGACCGCTCGGATCGTCTTAAGAACGAGACCGAACGGATCAGGGAATACATCAAGGAACTCAAACGACTTGAGCGGATTCAGCGCGGCGTACGGGGGCGCACGGAAGGTGCCAGCGACCCGCGCGACCTGTCCAAAGACCAGGAAAAAGTGGCCGATCGCACGGGCGAGCTGGCCAAGCAACTCGAGGAAGCCGACGCCAAAGCGGCTCAAGAGGCGCAAGCCGACGAGAACGCCGAATCCCAGACGCCCCCGCAGCCGAACGACTCCCAGAACGGCCAGGGCAATCCGTCCGACGGCACGCCACAAGACTCCGACGAAAATCCGAAACCGGATCAGACGCCCGCTCAAGAAGATCCCCAGTCACCGGAATCGCCAGAAAAGAAATCGGAACCTGACCAGAAGCAGCCCGACGAGTCCCCGTCGCAGCAGTCGCCCCCCAAGACGCCAGCCGAAGGCCAGACGCCACGGGGCGACCAGCAGCCCCAGGAAGAGACCCCGTCGGGCGACCCGAGTCAATCCCAGCAACAGCAACAGCAGCCTTCGCAGGGCGAGGGGACGCCGCAGGAAGGTCAACAGGAGCAGAATCCCCAGAGCGCGCAGACCGAGACTCCAGCCAAGAAGCGTGTGCGAGAAGCGGAACAGAAGATGCGCGAAGCACAACAGAAACTGGAAGAAGCCAAACGGTCCGAGTCGGTCGAGAAGCAGACCGAGGCCTTGGAGAAACTCCAGGAAGCGATCGCCGAACTGGAGGAGGTTCTGCGACAGTTGCGTGAGGAAGAGGTCGAACGGGTACTGGCGCTGCTGGAGGGGCGGTTCCGCAAGATGCTGGAAATGGAAATGAAGGTCTACGAAGGGACGTTGCGCATCGACAAGATCCCCGAAGACAAGCGGAGCAGGGCGATCGATATTCGCTCAGGTAAGCTCGCCTTCGACCAGCGCAAGATCGCTGCGGAAGCCGATCGTTGCCTGACGCTGCTCCTGGAAGAAGGTTCGTCCGTCGCGTTTCCCGAAGTCGTCGAACAGCTGCGCGACGATATGGAAGAAGTCAGCGCCCGGTTGGACCAGACCAAAGTCGACCGCATCACGCAGGGCTTGGAAGAAGAGATCATCGGCACCCTGGAAGAACTGATTGCCGCTCTCCAGAAAGCTCAGCAAGACATGGAAGAAGGACAACAGAACCAGCCGCCAAGCGAACCGGGCGAACCGAGTGAACCGCCGCTGGTCGATATTCTGGCCGAGTTGAAGATGATCCGATCGCTCCAGCAGCGCGTCAATGCGCGCACGTCGCGGTATTCTCAGCTGCTGGACGACCCCGACGACCCCGTGGGCCGGGCTCAACAGGACGATTTGCGTGTCGCCATCGGCAAACTCAGTGAATTGGAATCGCGGATCCAACGTATCACACGCGACATCGTCTTGGGCAAGAACAAGTAAGGAGAACCCTCATGCCGACTTTCTGCCAGAGATGCAGTGCCATGTGCCTGATCATGGCCATAGCCATCCTGCTCCCAGGCCGCCAGGTGTCAGGTGACGATGAACTGGCGAGCCAGGCGAGCTGGTCGGTGCCGACGGCCGAGCAGTTGCGAGCGCAAGTGGAAACGTATCTCGGCACATGCTCTCTCGATGAGGCGACGGCGGCCAAGGTCGCCGCACTCTGGACTCCCGACGAAGGCCCCTTGGATCCATCCCAGTGGCTCGCTCGTACGGCCGACACACTCGCCCTGACCGCCACAGGGGCGAAAGAGGTTGTCGAGTTCTGCCGCACGCAATCAGCCGCTGCCTCGCTTCCCAAGTTCCCCGTGCTCAGCGACGAACAACAGCTGCCCTTCGTGCGCAACAACCTTCGACTGCTCTACGGACAATGGCTGGCGCAGAACCGTTATTACGACGAAGCGATTGACCAACTGTCCGGCCTGGACCCCGAAGATGTGGTCGACCCCGCCGCACTCCTGTTCTATCAGAGCTCAAGCTTGCATCGCATGCCTGACAAGAACGGCTGCCTGCCCCTGATTGCCCGGCTGCTGGAAAACGAACCGGTGATCCCGCACCGCTACGTGACGGTTGCCCGACTGATGCAGGCCGACATTCAGCCGCTGAAGGTCGATTCGCTCGATGAAGTCTCCCGCCTGATGGATGAAGTGCAGCGGCGTCTGGAATTCGGTCGAGCCGGCAAACGGGTCCGGGATCAGGAAGATGAGATCCTGGCGAAACTGGACAAACTGATCACGAAACTGGAGGAGCAGCAGCAACAGTCGTCTTCCAGCCAGGCCAACCTTGCCCCCGGTTCGCCCGCTCAGGACAGTCGCTCCATGGGTGGCTTGGCGCCGGGCAATGTCGACCCGAAGTCGATCGGCACCAACAGCGGCTGGGGAAATCTCCCGCCGCAACAGCGAGAAGAAGCGCTCCAACAGATCGGCAAAGACCTGCCGGCACACTATCGAGAAGTGATCGAAGAGTACTTTCGCAAACTCGCCCGCGAAGGCGGCGGCAACTGACCGAAAAGAAATGACGAATGACCGAAAAGAAATGACGAATGACCGAAAAGAAATGACGAATGACGAAATACCCAATGACCAATGGAATGACGAATGACTAATGACTAATGATTAATGATTAATGACCCATGGGGAAGTACACGGGTTTGGCAATCACGGTGAGAGGATTTGACCCCTTATGATGTCTCTGGCGGCTTTTCTATTACTGTCACTCGCGGCGAACCTGGAGGTCTCTGTCGAGCCGTTGAGCGGTGTTCGGCAGACCGGCGAACTGGTGGCACTCAGCAGCGAGCAGCTGACGATCGAGTTTGAGGGAGAGCAGAAACCGTACGAACTGCGTGACCTGCTGACGGTCGCGGTACGGCATGAAGGAGAACTGACTCCGCCGGCGCCAGCGGTGTGGATCGAATTGATTGACGGTTCGCGCATCCTGGCGCAGCAGTACACGGTGAAGAGCCGAAATGCCGAGATTCGTCTGGCCGACCGCAGTCTGACCATCGAGACGCACAATATTCGGTCGGTGCGATTTCAGGCGTCTGCAGACGCCCTCGAGCAGCAGTGGCAGGACTTGCTGGCCGAAGAGAGGACGGGTGACGTGCTGGTGCTCCGCCGCAGTCGCACGTCGCTCGATCAACTGACCGGTGTGTTCCAGGACGTGACCGAGGAAACGGTCGACTTCGAATATGAGGAGCAGATGATTCCCGTCAAACGCGAGAAGCTGGAAGGGATCATCTATCATCATCCGGTAGGGCGCAGTCTGCCTGCGGCGATTTGCACGGTGGTCGACGCGACCGGTTCGTCCTGGAAAGCGAAGTCGCTGACGTTGCGGGACGATCAGGTGGAGTTGGAGACTTCGAGTGGTGCGAAATGCAGCATTCCGCTTGAGTCCCTGAACCGGTTCGATTTTTCGGCTGGCAACGTCGCCTTTTTGAGTGACCTGGAATTCGATCTGGCCGAATGCACACCGTTCATCGCCTCGCTGGTTTCGCCGGAGCGATTGCTGCAGCTCTACGCCCCTCGACGCGACAACAGTTATGAAGGGAGCGGCCTGTGGCTTGGCAGCGGCAAGGAGATCCAGCGTTACGACCGGGGACTGGCGATCCACAGTCGCAGCGAACTGGTGTTTCGGCTGACAGAACGTTACCGGAAGTTCACGGCGGTGGCGGGGATCGACAGTCGACTGCAGGGACGGGGAAATCTGGTCCTGATCATTGCGGGAGACGACCGGGAACTGTTGCGGCGCACGATATCGGGCAAGGACGCGCCGCTTCCTCTGGAGCTGGACATCAGCGGAGTGCGACGGCTCAAGATCCTCGTCGACTTTGGCGAGACGCTCGACGTGGCCGATCACCTGAACCTCTGCAATGCGAGGATCGTGAAGTGAGAGAGAAACCCGTGCGGATTATCGGGATGATTCAGCTGAGCGTCCTCGTGCTGGCAATTCCTGCACTGACGTCGGTGGCGCAGGAACCTCCCGCGCCCGTGCTCGAAGCTCAGCAGCAGCGGATCGAGGCGATGGCTCGCGCCATCAAGTCGACGGTCGCCGTCTTCTCGCCGGGCGGAGGAGGCGGCGGTTCCGGAGTGGTCATCACCCCGGACGGATATGCGCTGTCGAACTACCACGTGGTCCGCCCGACGGGCAACTACATGCAGTGCGGAATGTCCGACGGGCGACTGTATGATGCCGTTGTGGTGGGAGTCGATCCGACCGGCGACGTGGCGCTGATCAAGCTGCTGGGCCGCGATGATTTCCCGGCCGCCGAGCTGGGGGACAGCGATCAGCTGCGGGCCGGTGACTGGTGCTTTGTGGTGGGGAATCCCTTCCTGTTGGCCACCGACTTCCAGCCCACCGTCTCCTATGGAATTGTCTCGGGAGTGCACCGGTATCAGCCGCCCGCCGGTACGCTGCTGGAATACACCGACTGCGTCCAGACCGATGCTGCCATCAACCCTGGCAACTCGGGAGGTCCCCTCTTCAACGCGCAAGGGCAGTTGGTCGGCATTAACGGTCGCGGGTCGTTTGAGAAGCGGGGGCGGGTGAACGTCGGTGTCGGCTATGCCATCTCAATCAATCAGATCAAGAAGTTCCTCGGGTACCTGCACAGTGGCCGGATCGTCGACCACGCCACGCTCGGTGCCACGGTCACCGCCGATGATCAAGGGCGAGTGGTCGTGTCGAATATCCTCGATACGTCTGACGCGTATCGGCGCGGCCTGCGATATGGAGATCAGGTGCTGTCGTTCGGCGGTCGCGAAATCACCAGCGTCAATGGCTTCAAGAACGTACTGGGCATCTTCCCGCGCGGCTGGCGCGTGCCACTGAGTTTCCGCCAGGACGACAAGCGTCTTGATGTGTTCGTGCGATTGTCCGGAGTGCACACACAGGAAGAGCTGCTGGCTAAGGTCGAGCAGAAGCCTCGCGAAATGCCCGAAGGTCATCCGGCTCCCAAAAAACGGCCAGACGGCCAGCCAGCTCCTGAACCGCCGCACGAAGGGCCACAACCCAAACCGCAGATCCCACTCCCTCCCGGCCATCCCGGTCGGCCGCAGCCGCCCCCCGAACAGGCAGCCAAGTTGATCAAAGAGAAAGCGGGATACGCCAACTTCTACTTCAACGAACTCAATCAGCAGCGGGTCTGGTCGTCCTTCGTCGCTCAATCCGACTTCGCCGCTTCGCCCGAAACCTGGGTTCTGTCCGGTCAGGTCCTTGGTGGCGGCCCCTTCGAAATATCGCTCGGTCCGACAGAAGTCGCCGGACAGTTCCCCGACAGCCGTAACAAAGTCGATCTGCGTCTCGATTTCGACCAGCAACTGCTCCCGATCGGCAGCGGCGGATTGCTCCCCACACTGGCCCTCTGGCAACGACTGCTCCGGCTGGGACCTCAGAAGTACGGGGAAGTGTACTACCTGGGAACCGCTCCGCTGATCGATCACGAAGGCCTGTTTGATGTCCTGGTCGGCACGTACAACATCTCGGAAGCAAGATTCTCCTTCGCGCCGGACAGCGGCCAGTTGATGGCCATCGAGATGTTCCCGGAAACCAACAGCGATCCCTGCGAGGTCTATTTCGACGACTTTCGCAAGTCAGGTGATCTGCTGCTCCCCCACCACATGCTCGTGCGCTACGGCGATACGATCTACCAGGAATTGAAGGTCGAGAAGTACGAACTGAAACAATCTCAGGCCCCAACAGGCCAGTAAGGGCCGTGCGATCCGCAAAGGACGAATGACGGAAGAGAATGACGGAAGAGAATGACGAATGACGAAATACCCAATGACGAAAGGAGACCGAGTCATGTCAGGACGAGCCGAAGTCGTGCTGTGTCGAGCTCTTCATGACGGTCTGATTCGTCATTCGTCATTGGTCATTCGTCATTCGTCATTCGTCATTGGTCATTCGTCATTTCCGTATCGTGTGTGCACGGTAGGGTTGAGTTAATGGATACGTTGAGAAGAAAGATCGATCGCCTTCATGAAGGCATGGTCCGACGGCGCTACTGGGGACTGAGGATACTGATGGCCTTGGCTCTGACAGTCTTGGTATCGGTGCCTGTTCACACCAGTTCGGCGTCGTTCGCCGAGGTGATTGCAGCCGTGCAGCCGAAGGTGGTCAAGATCTATGGTTCCGGTGGCCTGCAGGGCCTCGAGGCGTATCAGAGTGGATTTCTGATCTCGGCCGAGGGACATATCCTGACCGCCTGGAGCTATGTGCTGGATGCCGAAGAGTACATCACGGTCGTGCTGGACGACGGAACGCATTTCGGCGCGAAGCTGCTGAACCATGATCCCCGTCTGGAAATCGCGCTGCTCAAGATCGAGGCGAAGGGATTGCCATTCTTCAACCTGGATGACGGCATTGAGCTCCAGCCGGGTGCCCGCGTGCTGGCCTTCAGCAACCTGTTTGGCATCGCGGTGGGCGCGGAGCCGGCCAGTGTGCTGCATGGCAACGTGGCAGCAATCAGTCGTCTGGAGGCGCGGCGTGGGGCATTCCAGACGATCTACCGAGGGCCGGTCTATATCGTCGACGCCATGACCAATAATCCCGGCGCCGCGGGGGGGGCGCTGACGGACCGCCAGGGACGCCTGGCCGGTGTGCTTGGGAAAGAGCTGCGCAACGCCCTGGACAACACCTGGCTCAATTACGCCGTTCCGATTTCCGAACTGAAGTCGTCGATTCACGACATGCTGGCCGGACGCAATCCGCCTCGACGCATCGACGAGAAAGCGAAACGCCCCCCCAACCCCCACACGCTGGCCGACCTGGGCATCGTGTTGGTCCCCGATGTGCTGGCCAAAACCCCGCCGTTTGTCGACCGACTGATGGGTGATTCCCCCGCGCGCCGAGCGGACTTGCGCCCGGATGACTTGATCCTGTTCGTCAACGAGCGGATGGTCTCGTCCTGCAAGGAACTGGTCGAAGAACTTGCGTTTATCGACCATATTGATCCCGTCCGACTGACGGTCCAGCGGGGCACAGAACTGCTCGATATCGAATTGAAGGGACCGTGAGGAAATGACGAATGACGAAATACCCCATGACGAATCAGAATGACGGAGTCCAGATGACGGACCCGCTGGCCACGATAATCTCGACGCGTTTGGCGTCGGTCATCGTCACGAGCCGGTCGAGTTCCTTCCGTGGTTCGTCATTGGTCATTGGTCATTTCCTTTCGTCATTGGGTATTTCGTCATTCGTCATTTCCTTTCGTCATTTCCTCCGTCATTCGTTCTGTCCTAATACAAGGTAATTGCGCAAGTCTGGCGCCTCGGTCGACTTGGCCACCCATCGACAGGAACAAACAAGAGCGTTCATCATGAACAACTTCCTACGACAACGCGCCGGTTGCGTGCTCGGCCTGCCGCTCTGCGTATTTCTGACGGCGAGCATCGGGACCCATTCGGTGATGGGCGCCGGACCGGGTGGCTTGGCGGCCGCGTGGAGCGTCCTGGCGCAGGCGGATGATCTGGCAGCTCTCGAAGAACAGGCGATGCAGGCGGCCGCAGAGCGGGTCGCGTCGAGTATGGTCAAGATTGAGAACGTGGGAGGTGCGGAGCAAGTCGATGGACAGCTGCTTGCCACCGGCGCGACGACCGGACTGATCGTCTCGGAAGATGGTTACATTCTCTCCAGCGCCTTCGGGTTCGCCGGCAAGCCGACTTCAATTCTGGTCACGCTTCCGTCGGGAAAGCGGACGTCCGCCACCATCGTCGCGCGGGACAACAATCGGATGCTCGTGTTGTTGAAGGCCATCACCGATGAGCAGCTGACGGTCCCCGAAGTGGCTCCGCGCGACCAGCTGACAGTGGGCCAGTGGACGCTGGCGCTGGGACGCACCTATCCGGGCCCGGCCGTCAACATGTCGGTGGGAGTGCTCAGTGCGATCAATCGGATCTGGGGCAAAGCGGTGCAGACCGACGCCAAGGTTTCGCCGAGCAACTACGGCGGACCGCTGGTGGATATTCATGGGCGAGTGATTGGGATCCTGGTACCGCTCTCGCCGCAGGAACAGGGCGAAATGGCCGGTGCCGAGTGGTACGACTCGGGCATCGGCTTTGCCGTTCCTCTCTCCGACGTGCTGCCACAGCTGGAAACGCTCAAAGCGGGTCAGAATCTGACGCCCGGCCTGATCGGCATCTCACTCAAAGGCACCGACATGTACGGCACGCCCGTGGTCATCGCTGCCTGTGAGGCGAAATCCCCCGCCCGCGAAGCAGGTCTGCAGGTGGGCGATACGATTGTCGAAATCGACGGTATGAAGATCGAACGTCAGGCACAGCTGCGTCATGCCATTGGCCCCCGCGTGGCCGGAGACACGATTCACATCGTGGTAGAACGAGGCGAGAGCAAGGAACGGTTCGAAGCCGATCTGAAGCTGGTCGCCGAGCTGGAACCTTATGTCCGACCTGAACTCGGCATCCTGCCGGTGCGTGGTTTCGGCGCAGGACCGGCAACGGAAGGGACGCGGGGAGTGGTGATTCGTGCGGTGCTGCCCGGCAGCCCCGCCGCGACGGCCGGACTGCAGGCGGGCGATCGGATCACCGGAGTCAACGAGCTTGAGATCGCTGATGCCACCGCGCTGCGTGACGCCATCATCGCCT
>JBGSHS010000415.1:0-9000 GCA_041752115.1 Pirellulaceae bacterium
CCAGCTGCACTGCCATGCTTTCGCGCTGAGTGTCGCCGCTTTTCAGCGCCTGGCATATGCATGCGGTCGCCTGGGCCGGCTTCGAGAGAACGACTCCGCGCCACGCTGCCATGCGGACTTGTTCGGTTTCGCCGGGGCCGGAGAGTTGTTGGTATAACGCTGCCGCCAGGGCGTGCTGGCCATCCGCCAGTAGCCGCTGGGCGAAGTCCAGACAGGCATCGGCAACCGCGGCCCGCAGGTCGCCTTGAGCGCTGGCGAGCAACTGTTGCAACGCCGTCACCGCGGTGTCGCCGCCAATTCTTCCCAGCGCCCCGGCTGCAGCGCAGGCTAGTGATGCGTCGCTACTTGGCAGCAATTCGCACAGCGCCTTCGCAGCTGCCCCATCGCGGCGCTGTCCGAGGACATTCACGATGCCAATCTTCAGGTTGCCCGTCGCGTTGGTCAGAGCATCGCGAAGAATCTGGTCGACTGAAGCTCCCGGCATCATCGCCAGACCCCGCAGAGCCGGGTCGGCCAGGCTCGCGTCCGCCAACAGCGCTGCCAAAACCGGCGTCTGTTTCTCGTTAGCCACCGCCGGGAACTGTCCGCATACGAACGCCTTGGCCGCTGGCGTCACACTCGAGGAAGCCAGCAACGCCGCCATCCGGGCAGCCAACTGCTCCCGCAGAGCACGTGCGGCGTCGGAATTTTCGCTGCCGACATACAGGACCAGTTGTTGCAACTCGTACAGCGGTTTCCGCTCGCAGCCCTCTGTGTATCGCATCACCGCCTCGAAGGTCGCGTCGATGTCCACGTTGGCCGCCTCCAGCGCCGCGGCGGTCGTCGGCCAGATCGCTGGTGGCGGGATGGTTACCTTGCCCGTCGCCGCCCATTCCGCGCTGCGCAGCAGCACGGTCTTGAATCCGGCTCCCATCGCCGCCACGTCGTGCCCCAGGACCAGATTGACGCCACGACCACGCCCCACTTCGGTGCATACAACGACGGGCTCATAATCGCCCGTTCCGGCCTGTTCCTTCGCCGAGAAAGCTGTGCACACAACCTGCCGCGGATAGTCCGACAGCGACACCATATTGTGATACAGTTCGTCGGTCGTAAGGAAATCGGCCAGACCGCTGGCGATGGGGTGGTCCGGCAGGTCGACCGAGACCTTGAATGTGTGATAGGTTGAATGGGCCGTATAGTTATCTTGCCAGGTGAGCGCGATCAGTTGCTGGAATTCTGGCCAGACTTGAAACGTGCAGGCCGCGGCGTGGATTACCACGAAACCGCCGCCACGACGCACGAAATCCAGAAACGCAGTTTCCACTTCCGGAGACCACGTGCGACGCGTGTCAGGGTACGGCGTCCAGTTGCTCACGATTACGTCATAGTCCGACAGCTGACTTGCGATGACGTCGGCGGGAGCTTCCGTCACGTCAACCTTCCCAAAGCGGCTGCAGCCCCGGAACATTTCCTGAATCACAGGCGTCGTGCTGCGCCAATCGTGGTTGTTCAGCCCGCTGAAGATGAGCACGCGGAGCTGAGCATCTTGCTCGACCGCGTCGGCCCGTGGAGGGTGCACCACCACCAGGCAGGCAGTCAGCCCCCAGATGATGAAGACGTCAATGAAACGACCGAACCGTGTGGACCGCCATGTTGTGGCCATCTCACTTTCCTATGCGTCGATGCTTCTCGGCCTGGGGTGGGTGTGCAATTCAAGCAGGCCGGCGTTCTCAGGCAGGACAGATTCCAGGCTCCCACTTCGGCCCGGGTGTCTTGTGCGTGGGGCGCGGTGAAATAACGTACTGAGCGACAACTAGGAAAGCTTCCCAACCTGCTTTCGGCAGACGTTCAGTCGCCGTGCTGCCGGCCTGGCCCGCGCCTGTTATGTTTCTATCACGCTGTTCGATGTCGATCAATCCCTCCACGTCCAGGTGGTCCCGTTTGCCGTCGGCTCTCGATCTCCTGGTTCTGTCCACCTTCTCGGTGTCGCCAAGACTCGGTGTCGCCAAGACTCGGTGTCGCCCGTCTCAGAATTCATGATCGATGTGACCACGAATGATCCCGCATCCCCATTCGAGGTTGGATCAGAAATGTGGCTTCTCCCGGAGTCACAGAGACGCGGAGACACGGAGATGCCCGAGAACAGCGTCCGGCTGGACGCAGTGCGCGGCTACAATTCCCGCCGTCGAATCTGCCTGACATCGTTCGAACTGATTTGGATGGTGACCTGTTCGGCCGCAAACTGTTGATTGACCTCGTCGATCGCCTTCCGCAACTCTGCTTCCACCACATCTTTGAACTCTGTGGTGTGTAGCTTGCCCGGCTGATCGAGCAGCGATGAGACAGAGTCACCCACCCTGTGCCACATGGCTCCATGCGATGCCGTGATGAGTTCTTGCGACTGTTGCGATGGAATGCCGCGCGGCGTGTAAATGGTGAAGGCGAAATGCCTGTCGAACAGGGTTGCCAGGAGCTCCCCTGTCGGGCAGTGCGGATCCCACACTTGCGCTGGTTCGCCTGGAAGGTGAGCGGCCACCTTTCGTGCCCGCAGTGCCTTAAGGAACATACGAATGCTGCCAGTGTGCGCGGCCAATTCCAACTGAAAACCGTGCAGTCCCTCGGCCAGATCGCTCGTTTCCGACCCGATCGCGTGCAGCAGCCGACGAAGCACCCTGGCCGCATTTCGGAACTTGTTTCGACTCAGTACATAATTCCCTTGGTAGGCCCGCTGATCCCGCCTGCCGGCGGCCGTCTCCGCCTTTTCCGCGAAATCAAGTCCATCATTAAGCAGAGTACAGAACGAACGAAGCTGCGCCGTCGGCACTTTGACATCGACCGGTTCGACAGCCTGCGTTCGAGACAGTTCGGGCACCATCCTCTCGAGTACTTGGATCTCGAGAATCGCCAATTTCTGCAGCGGCGAGGGATTGTGGCCCGGGGTCTCCCTCGCCAGACGCCGGCAGGCTTCGACAAGTCTCTCCGACGCCCAGGATACCGCAGCTTGCACGTCCCGGCCAAATTTCTGTCGCAGCGCCGGCCCGAACTCCTTGATGGTCTGGGCCAGACCGAGCTCCAGCGTATGAAGAACGGCTCTAGCCACCTCGGGTTCTAAGGCACAGCTCTGGACGCATGATGCCGCCAACTCCTTAAATCGCTTCCGGACGGTGTCTACGAAGTCGCTCGAGCCTGGCATTGGAACTGGAGCGTCAGAGCGAGCATCCTCGGCAGCAGCATCTTCGAACTGACTCCCCTCGTGTGGCGTCGGTTCATTGGGATTCGGATTTCTCGTCATGGTATGTGACCACACAACGTTTCTAAGAGCCGCACGACGTCCTCAGGCTGTGAAGTCCCTTGAGTTGCCGCCGCCAGACGGCAAATCACTTACACTCAGCCGAGCGTGACATCCTCAGTTCGTCTGCGACAATGCACTTCGAGTCCGATCGTCCACCGTTCGTTTCATCTTAGTCAATGGTTGTGTCAACTCATAGCGTGGAACCCGCCCAATTGGCGTGCGGCAGCTGAGGGCCGGTATTTCGAGGGGCGTCTCAACCTGCACATGCAAAGAAATCTTCTCTTGGACGCCGACGCGAAGCATCGCCGGATTGACTTCCGAAGCTGACTCCGTCACCAGGCCAGCCTAGGGTTCCCAGGCGTGCGAGGCACGACTTCGACGACAGGGAGCTGTCTGTTCAGGAGCTCGCAACTGGTTGATAATGACCGCTGACGGTGTTGCTCGTGATGCGAAGTGATTTACAGCGTGTTCAAACATGGGAGGCGTGCCGTGAGTCGACGGAGATTTCTTCAAGGGGCGTTGGCAGCCGGAACTTACTACAGTCTGTCCTCGTTGATGGACTTTCCAGGCACGTGGAATGCGCTGGCCTCCGAATCTGCTCGGTGGTCGCCCTCGGAACCACCGAATCAACCGATCGGCAGGGGAGTGGGAGTCTTTCCCGGCCGCGTGATCTGGGTCCACGACGCCGGCATCACGCGATGGGATGGCAATACACAAACCGGCGGCTGGTACGAAGATCGTTTCGTCGATGTCCAACGCGCCGACCAGATGCTTCGCCAGACCTTGCGGCTAGTCACCGGCGCGCCATCGGACGCGGCTGCCTGGAAGACCTTGTTCCGCTACAGTAACCAGCAGCGTGGACGCGGTGACGTTGGTTACCAACCTGGAGAAAAGGTCGTCGTCAAGCTGAATCTGAACTGTTGCCAGCGGCGTGTTGAACCGGCCCAGGGATTCTACAGTACACCTCAGTTGACTCAGTCGCTCTTACGTCAGTTGGTGCAACAAGCGGGAGTGCGGGAGGCAGATCTGGTTGTCGTTGATGCCTCGCGCTTCGTTCCCGATTCGATTTTCGACCCTTGCCACAACGAGTTTCCGGGCATCCGGTTTGAGGATCGGGACGGCGATGAGGGACGTTTTCGTGTGCAGCCCGACTTGGCCACAGCCGTCGCCTTTGCCAATTCGGCCGGACAAGACCTGGACAAGACCTATCTGCCGAAATGCCTGACGAGTGCAACCTATCAGATCAACGCAGCTGTATTGAAAGGTCACAGCCTGGCCGGCGTAACGCTCTGTGCCAAAAATCACTTCGGCTCGCTCTATCGCGAGCACGCCGGTTCTGACGACCCACATCGCGGCTGGAACCCGTCGCATCTGCACCAGTCGATCACGACCGCCGCACGTCCTCAGGGGAGCTATAGCGCGCTGGTCGACCTGATGGGACACCCGGATCTGGGAGGCAAAACGATCCTCTACTTGCTCGATGCCTTGTATGCCGCCCCTCATCAGTCGAAGCTGCCCGAGCGGTGGCAGTCGCCACCGTTCGGTGGCGATTGGACCGCCAGTCTGTTCGCTTCCCAGGACCCCGTGGCCATCGAGTCGGTCGCCGTGGACTTCTTCGCTGCGGAGCCGGCTGCGAGTTTCCTGGTCGGATCGGTAGACGATTATCTGCATGAAGCTGCGCTGGCCGAGCAACCGCCGTCCGGGGCACATTACGCCCCCACTGGAGCCGGCTCCTCCCTGCAAAGCCTGGGCGTCCACGAACACTGGGACAATCCTGAATCGAAGCAATACACGCGCAACCTGAAAACGGGCGAGGGAATCGAACTCGTCAAGGCCTGAAGAACAAAGGTTCGTGGTTTAGATTCCTCTACACAGCGGAACCGATCCAGGTTAGTGAAGTCGTCGCCGGTCGGACACCGAATCTTCTGAGCGAAATGAACTGGATTTCGTGTGCTGCACCATCCGAGCTGGAGTGAGTCCCCGATTCTCTGGAGGAGAACATGAGATGCAGCAACTGCCCCTCGGTCACCGTGGCGGTCCACTTGTTGGTGACGGAGATACTGCGGGAAACGTGTCCCTGCCGCGGGAAGGTCACCCTTCCAGGTCCGGCACCGGGTGCGGTTGTAGCACAGCACGCCAACGGCGGCCTCAGTTGGGAAAACGTCCTATCATGAAACGACGCAACTTCATATGGGCGGCGTTGGCCTGCGTAGTGATATCTGTGAGCGGGGGAGTTCCGAGTTTTTCGGAGCAACCAGCAGGCATTGACCTCCGATGTGACGGAGGCGAAGGCTCGGCGCGCATCATCTCACCGGAATATGTGGTGGCGGGCGAACCGTCCAGCATTCTGATCGAGTTCACTGCGGGCGACTCCGGCATCCCCATCGGCGGCGGCATTGTCATCGGCCTGCACCATGCGGCGCAGTGGCGCCCCATGTTCCAGGTGCAAGCGCCCAAGCGACCAGGATACGTGACCGTAGAACCGCCGCCGGGCGTGTCGTTCCAGACGCGTTACGTGGCCTGGATCCCGCGCGAGATGCTCGTGGATCCAGGCCAGGGGCGCTGGTCGGACGGGATCTACCATATGGCGTTTGTCTTCCAGGTGACAGACACGGCGCTGGCCCCACACAGCAAGGTAATGTTTCGTCTCGGCCAGATTGGCGACCAAGGCGCCATCCACCGCATTGTCGATCCGGACCATCAGTTTCGCATCATGACGGATGTCACCGGGAACGGCGTGTACCAGGGCATCGCGGAATCTCCCATGCTGGACATCGTGCCGGGAACGCCACACCATCTCACGGCCTTCTGTTCCGCTCAAGTCAGGGTGGGCGAACCATTCGAATTGCAGGTCCAGGCTGAGGATGTCGATTTCAACTGCGTCACCGACAGCAAGGGACGAGCCAGCTATACCGGCTCGGTTGCTGTGCGTGATGAGGACGGCACACTCCTCGCTCAAGCAGTGCCCGTAAGCAACGGCATCGGACGCGTCAGGTTGACGGTTGACAAAGCCGGGCCGCGTCGATTTCGTGTGAGCGATGGAGACTTGGAAGGGCGGAGTAATCCCTGCAAGGCGTTTGTCGAACTTCCGAAGTATCGGATTTACTGGGGGGACATTCACGGGCACACGGGCATTTCCGACGGCCTGGGCGACAGCTGCGATGAGTACTTCAGCTACGGTCGCGACATTGCCCGACTGGACGTGTGTGCTCTGACCGACCACGGCCACTTCGACTGGCCACAGAACGTGGAAGCCGTGAAGAAGTACTACGAACCTTCACGCTTCGTGACCATTCTGGCCCAGGAAGCCGGCGCAGGATCGGACCATATGAACTACTACTTCCGCCGCGACGATACATCTCATGTGCGCGCCTGGGTTCAGGACTACGGGAAGCTGCAACAACTGGTTCTCGACCAGTACAACAGCAGCGACGAGCCCGAACTGGCCACTGGGCCACATCATTTCTCGTATCGACGCGGTGATGATCGCTATCCGTTCGGCATCTGGGACACACGGGTCTGTCGATTCGTGGAGGTCTATTCCAGTCATGGCACGAGCGAGTACCGCGGAAATCCGCGGCCAGTAGGGGGTCCCACAGCGGAAGAAAACAAGTTCATGCAGTACGCGTTGGCCCAGGGGTTACGCTTCGGTATTATCGCCTCCAGCGACAACCACGACTCCCGCCCAGGGCGCACCATCTGGGGGCAATATCCCGGCGGCCTGGCGGCGTTTCTGGCACCCGCCCTCACCCGCGAGGACATCTGGAAAGCCCTCTGGGACCACCGCACTTATGGCACCAGTTTCGACCGCATCTACATGGAGTTCACCATCGATGACCATATCATGGGAAGCGAAGTGGAAACAGACGGTAGAGTGCAGATCGCTTACGAGGTAGTGGGTAAGACCGACGGCGTGAAAACCGAACTGCTCTGCAACAACCAGGTGATCCGCACCGACGATACGCGTACGGGCATTGTGCAGATCGCGTTCACGCACGAGCCGTCCGCGGCAGAAAGCGCCTATTATCTGCGGGTCACCCAGGAAAACGGCCAGCGCGCCTGGTCCACCCCGATCTGGGTCACGCGGCGCAGCTGAACGCCCGAAAGACAATCGCAGAATATCGAACACACAGCTGCAGATTGAATAACGAACAAGGAAGAGGCGGCATAGCGTGAGCAACAGTCGAATGATCGCCGAGGCAGTGCACAACGTATTCGCTCAACTTGGCAAGTGGACATTCCTTGTTCAATATTCTCGGTTCAGAACCCTCTGCGACCGTCGCGACCAGTTGTGCAACCCGCGTGAAGAAAGGGGAGCGGACATATCCGCCGGGCGACTGAACAACGTTTGTTCAGGCGGGCAGTGGCCCTCGCTCACCACCACGGCCGCCAATTACACGACGCACGCCGTCCGCTTGTGCTGAATTCACAATCCCAAGGTGTAACGCAGTGCGTCATCTACGGCTGGCATGATGGTGCAGTGGCCAATCACACGGTCGATTTCCGAATCGAGTATAGTGGCGAGATTATCCGTCATGACTACCGAATCGTTCAGCTACATGTTGCGGTGGGGCTGCAATTCCGCCTGCGCCAAATAGCGTCCCACTTGGCTGACCGAAATGGAGGGCACGATCTTACGATAGACCACTTCGTCGGCCAGTTGGCGATGGGTCCAGCCATCGATCGGTCGTCCGGACTGCTCGGGCGACTCACAGACCACGGCTAGAATCCGCGTGACTTGCTCGGCGGTGAAACACCCCGTGGAACCGCTCCAAGGGGCGTCGCTGAGTACGTCTTCGATAGAATGACAAAGCTGAGCGTGTGTATCACAGCATTCGATGGCCACCAGGGCGTCATAGGACTGATGCCAACGCCGCCCTCAGAGGCCGACTTGCCTTCGTGCCAGCCCGAGTTCCGGGGCAATCGTCACAGTGAGCATGCCGGCATAAGCCCTTAATATCACACCTGCCCGCTGAACCAACCGTTGTGCTGCAAAGGAAAACGGAGTCTGCCTCAATCCTGTTCAGTGCGAGATTTGCTAGCCGGGGTTCTCTTCCTACGGGGCTAGCTCGCGATCGGCAGATATGTCATTTTGTGTGCATGTCGAACAAGCGAGTCAAGCAACCGAAGATCGAAGAGTCGGAGATCACCGGACTCGCGTAGCAGATCGTCGCGCCAGTGTCTGAGCACGCCGGCCCGCCGCGCGCTCAGCGCTGACTCCTCATCCCTCTCCGACCCCCACGAGCTCCGCTCGTGCGGTGCATCAGATGGTGAGCTATACGGCGCCGCTCGCCTCCTCCCTCCCCGACCCCCACGAGCTCCGCTCGTGCGGTGAACCAGATGGTGAGCTACGGAGCCGCTCGCCCCCTTCCTCCCCGACCCCCACGAGCTCCGCTCGTGCGGTGAACCAGAGGGTGAGCTACGGCGCCGCTCGCCTCCTCCCTCCCCGACCCCCACGAGCTCCGCTCGTGCGGTGAACCAGATGGTGAGCTACCGCGCCGCTCGCCTCCTCCCTCCCCGACCCCCACGAGCTCCGCTCGTGCGGTGAACCAGATGGTGAGCTACCGCGCCGCTCGCCCCCTCCACCCTGACCCCCACGAGCTCCGCTCGTGCGGTGAACCAGATGGTGAGCTACGGAGCCGCTCGCCTCCTCCCTCCCCGACCCCCACGAGCTCCGCTCGTGCGGTGAACCAGATGGTGAGCTACGGAGCCGCTCGCCCCCTTCC
>JBGSHS010000416.1:0-2433 GCA_041752115.1 Pirellulaceae bacterium
TGACAACCACGTCACGCCTTCACCCCACAAGGACCGGTTCACCGCCGGTCCTTCTTTCTTGCGCATCGAACCCTGCCCCCCCATCACGTTAGTTCAACCAAAACGAGCCAACACCCGGCAAAGAATTCGGGCGGCAGCATCCCTCGAGTTGCGCGAGTCCCACGTCGGAAACCTGGGTGCGCCATCCACTCAAGTCAAGACTCTTCAGTTGACGCAAGGCACTGAGATGTTCCAGTGATGCATCGGTAATATTCGTGCCCCGCAGATCAACCCCGATGACAGCAGTAGTTGCATCTCTAGCGATTGTGCCTCCCATTCTCTCGATGTCCGAGACCGCTTGCGCCACGTCCTCAGTTTCGGATCGAATCTGTGACTGTCCATAGCTTAGTGCGCAGCCGACCAACGAAGCGAAAACCGCCATGAACAATGCCACGCTCTTGGGGACGTATCGGCCGCCCATTAGAGAACTCCCTTTCCTGTGGTAGAGGCGATTGCACAACAAGTCTTACTCGTCGTCACTGGATGCTTCCGCAGATGTGATCTCCATCTGCACGTCATACAAGTCGTCATCAACCTTGCCCGGCGAGCAGCAATCGGTGGTTTTCCGGTGTGACCGGCTCAAGTCCGAGGTGGCACCAAAATGCTTCGGCGACATTGCCCAACATACCCGACGTGTCGAAATCACGGTTGTCCATTTGCGTGCCCTTGGCTGCGAGAAGCCATGCATCCGTCAACTCTGTGTCAAGAAGAGCGGTTTGATCGGACTCTATTTGTGAATGAACCAATCGACTGCCTTCACTCTATCCGATCAAGGTAGCATCGGGATTTAGAAGCGGGGAGCACATAGAAAAAAGATAACAAACGCAAGAACAGCCGACAGCGTCAGTAGCGCCCCAACCACCCAGCGCTGACGGAAGAAAAAGTACGACGCTGCCAGGAACACAGTGCCGACAAGGAAGCCCATACCGAGGAAGACATAGGCTGGAAACCACAGCACTTGACGGGGCGAATCAGGAGGGATTTCAAAAGCTTCAGCAGCCTGCACTACGCACCGGATGAGGTTCCAGCCCATCAAGGCTGTCCAGGGAACGCCGATTACCATTGTGATGGCAGCCGGGATCAGATGCCAGGGCATGGTCCGGCGCGGCGAGTCGTTAACAGCCGGAGATTCAAATGGGTTGATGCTCATCGGTGTACTGATTTAGATGCTGTAACCGACTTGTCGAACGTTGCCAAGAAACGACTTCATTTTGACGATCCGTCAACGTTACGTCAAATTCGGGGCGCCACGACCCAACCAGCCCAACTGCCAAAGTGGTTCTGACGCGGGCCAACGGCCCGTTCCAATCCAGTTGTCCACATAGATGAGTGGAAGATACAGAAGACGTGTGCCTGATTCTGCCCAACGCCACTGGTCCGAGTCTTCTGGAACGTAGAAGTAGAAACCTTGAAAGTCGTATTCGTCCGCCATGGCAAACCCGTGACGCGACATGCCCCAATACGAACCTACGTAGGCTGTCAGTAGGACCAGAACCACCCCGAGGATGGTCACGCGTCTTCGTCTCTTCGACTTAACCATGTTCCAGATTACGGTGATATTGTGACACAAGACCAGCTATCTTTGCGACTCCACGGCGACGTTGCTTCTCGTCGCCATCAAGCCAGCCTGCTCTGCGAGAAAAGCCTGCCACTGAGAGTCTGGAATCACCTCTTCCTCACCCGACAATCGCCAGACCGAATGACCACCGTCGGGCAATCTTTGCCCATTGTGCCCGAGTCCAACCTTGTCCCAAATCAGAGCAAAGCGCGGGTCATCAGAGAGAGTCAAACCTTCTACGTAATGCCAATCGCAGGACTCAGGGCCAAGCAGTTCGCCCCGAGCAAGAATCTCGTCGGCCCGCGCGGCCGACTTGGTCTTTCCGCAGAGGACCGCGCCGCTCAAGTCAAAGCATCGATGCAGCAAGCTGAGCGACGCCTCCGGGCACGCCTCGCCGGCCGGGAAACAGCCATTGTTCATGTCGGCGTAGTTCCGCAGTGCCAAACCGAGCTGTTTCAGGCAGCAATGGCTGCGGCCGTAGGGAAACGTGTGTTGGTACCAGCCATACCCGGCACCAGCGAGAATGCCCAGTATCACCAAAGAGACCGCCAGTTTTCCCGAACGGGACGGTGACATTCGACAACGCTCCTGGCAACTCGTACTTCAATCCAGAACACCTCGATTGCTGGAACACCCAACAATCCTCTTCTGACCATCCGTCAACTTTGTGTCAAGAACCCGTCGTTACTTACCTCCAGTGTCCGCACTTTCAGGGGGTGTGTCAATACATGTCCGGCAACGACATAATTCAGTGCGCACAGCGCGATGATCGCGGCGGAAATGGAACCGAAGAAGACTGCACGCTGCATTGATGGCGTCGCGTCGACGGATCATGT
>JBGSHS010000417.1:0-4887 GCA_041752115.1 Pirellulaceae bacterium
GACAGGAATGCCAGCAGGATTCCCAGCACGATGTTGAACTGCGCTAACGCCACCAGCCGGCCACGCAACGGAGCGGGTGAGATCTCGGCAATGTACATGGGCGAGACGACCGAGGCACCTCCCACACCAATACCGCCCAGAAATCGGAAGAAGAGGAACGAATACCAGTCCCAGGCCAGCCCGCTCCCGACCGCCGAAACGAAATACAGAATGGCAATCACAAACAGCGTGTAGCGTCGCCCCCATTGGTCTGCCGGACGGCCCGCCACCATCGCTCCGAGAATCGTGCCAATCAAGGCGCTGGCCGTCGTCAGACCATGCCAGAAGCCGCTTAACTGCCACAACTCCTGCAATGTCCCCTCCGCACCGGAGATGACGGCTGTATCAAAACCGAACAGCAGCCCGCCCAACGCCGCGACGAGGGCACTACGCAGAAGGTAAGATTGTTGTGTGGTCATGGTACCATCCGGATTTCCCGGCAGCTTGTGTCGTTTGGTCTCTCGGTCAGACAACCGAGTCAATGGCCGCCTGCCCGACGCTGCGAGTCAGTGGCGCGTGGGCCAATTCGCTGCCGCGGCACTCGGGGCTAATCTAACTCATTGGCCCACAGAATCAACTGCCCCTCAGGGGCCCGGCAGTTCCTTCCCCGGCTGGTGCCGCAACCGTGAGACGATGTTCTTTGTTGCCGTCCGGACACTTCCCTCGTATAAAGACGCAAGCCGTGCTCAGTCCAATTCGCCCTCGCTTGTCACCTCTGCACTATGTCTAGACGACACCTCCTGATAGTTCTGGCAGCCTGCCTCGCTGTCGTGTTGGTCGCCAGCAGTAACCTGCCTGGTCGCCAGGACGGTCCAGCACGCCAACAACTGCCGGTCGAGGATGTTCAGGCGCTGCGTGACCAAGTGGGGCAGGACGTGACGGTGGTCGGGCAGATCGAACGGACGGGAGAGTCACGCACTGGCCACCAGTTCCTGAATTTCGCCAACAGCGAGCTGACGGCTGTCTGTTTCCCGCAACACCTGGTGAATTTCCCCGAGGGCAAACCGTCCGAGCTCTATCGAAACAAAGAGGTGGAACTGACCGGCAAACTGGAACGGTACCAGGGCAAACTTCAGATACGACTCCGTGATCCTTCGCAGATCCACGTCGTCGTCCATCAGCACCCGGAAGCGTCAACGAAATTCGCACTCAAGGAGATCGGCAGAGATACCTGGCTGAGTCCAGGCGGGCTGCGCTATCGTGGGCGCGACAGTGAAGGACTGACGCGGGTCGAGCACATTCGCCGGCACACGCGTGACATACCTGAGCGCGACGGACCACACGGGGTTTTCGACGGAGGTCCCGACCTGGCGTTCGCCGTCATCGACGAAGCGTGGCGATTAGCCCAAGAGCGGAAACTCCGCCCGCAGAAGGAGGGCGATCGCAGCTCGTACACGGTCGATCTGCGCCGTCGGATCGGGTTCCTGGGCGGACGCGCCGGTGCAGCTCAAGACCACCCGCCATTGCGACGAGTCTTTCTGGTCTTCACGACCGGCACCCAAGATATCATTACGGCTTTTCCGAAGTAACCAACCATGAATCAGCAAGAATTTCCCTATATCGCTCACTGCTCATTCTGTCAGCAAGGGCTGCTGCGGTTCATGCGTTGCGGGGAGTGCGACGCCGTCGTGGCGGTGTGCGACCATTGCGAATTGCTCTGGCGCAATCTGGCGGCCGTTCACAGCAATCCGAAATGTCCCGCAACCGGCTCCTTTCCTGCGTGCCCTGCCTGCGGGAATCCGCAGGCGCGCTGGCTGCGCATGTCCCGACTGAAAGTCGACGAGGCCAGCCTCACTCACTACATCGCCGGAGAGTCCGTCTGAAAGAGGCACGGAAACGGAGGCTACCCCCCCAGTCGGCCCTTCCCGCCGGTGTCGATGTCGCCCCACCCGCAAGGCTTCAGGACAGGAAGAACGTCGGATAGGGGCCGTTGGTTGCCAGACGCTGGAGCAGCAGCGCCAGCTCCAGCAAGTGGTAGTCGCCCCACATCGAAGACTCACCTTGCGCCACGCGTTTGCCGGGTGGTATGAAGTCCCAGCGATTCGGCCAGTGGTAGACGCTGTGGAGAAGCAATCCCTCATGTGCGAGTTCTGTCGACAAGTACGGCTCCCGGAGCAGGTTGCGTGCAATGGTCAATCCCGCCTGCAGGTATTGCCCCCCGGCCGCCCGACCCAAGAAGCGTCCCAGCCTCACGAGCGCCTGAGCAGCTATGGCGGACGCTGAAGCATCGACCGGTTCGTAATCGTTGTGAGGGTCAGCCGGCCGAGCCCGCCAGTCGCCCAGGCAATGAAGCTGCGGAGCGCCGTCATCCCAGTACGTGATTCCGTCAGCTGCAGCTACGTCCTCCAGATAATGATCACAGGTGTCAATGGCACAGCGCAAGTACGGCTCAACAACTTCCTCTCGTGACATCCCCACCGCCCGCACAAAATCCTCCTGCGCGAGCGTCCGAAAGAACTCCAGCTCTTCGACGTAGCCGAGCATTGCCCAGGTTAGTCCGCGCGTCCACGTAGAGAATGGTGAATAGCCTTGCTGCGTGGAACGAGCTCGGAAGTTACCATCGTGGCGATTGAACGTCCCCTCGTGGGCAGTGCGCCCCCGCACATCATAAAGGTGCTGCGAATCACCCCGGAAGACAAGATAACGTGCGGTCGCCAAGCCGTGCGCTATCGACCGTCCCAGTAAGTTCACCTCCAGATCGTTCTCGCCACGCAGCGTGTGCCCCAGTTGATGAGCCACACCCAGAATGCGGATCGTTCGCATCGTGTCAATGAACAACGAATGGGGACCGTTGAAGGAATAGATGTATCCGAGTCCACACTGAGTGGGTACCCATCGCGCCGCCTGTACAGCTCCCGACGCCGCCAACGCGTATTGATAGGTCGTCCGCTGCCACGGATCTTCGTCGAGTCGGCCTTCGTTCATGAGGCGCAGCAGATGTCCGTACGTAGAGAGGTTTTGAAATCCGTGGTCGTGGACGCCGGTGTGCGTCACGTGCGACAGCATCCGCTCGACCGTCCGCCGACGCCCCAGTTCGATCAGCGAGTGATCGTCCAGCGCGTCGCCGACGAGAATCAGGCAGCCGTACTGGAACCCCTCGGTCCACTGGGTCCAGCCGCGGGTCGAATACTTGCCGGCAATCGTGAAGACGGCGGCCCCTTGAGCCGGATTCCAACTCCGATCCAGCTGACGGCATTTGGTGGCCGCCAGTTGCCACAACCGCTGCACTCCCGTCTGAAGGTCCGCACAGGTTACCTGCTGATCAATCTCCATGAGAGATAACTCCATTCTATAGGCTGCAGAAGGAACCACTTGCTTGTTGGAAGCTCCCGTCGCCAGGCGGCGGGCCGGCAACCCCCACGCTCCGCGCGATGGTGGCGACGGTGGAAACGCCGAAGCGATTCTCCCTCCGTTCCCTGGACGATCTTAACGGTCTGCCTTGTTTCTGACCGGCACGCCTGACGTGGGGCCTCGACGCGCATGCAACCGCACCGATCTCTGACCCAACAAAGTGGAACCGATGCGCGGAGATAACTCGACGCGGATCTCGACGGAAACGAGAGGCGCGCGGACCCATTTTAACCCGATGCCCAGTCGTTTGCAGCCGGCCAGCAGGCCCACTTCAGCAGTCTGCTCGACGAAGTTACACTCTACTCGCGAGCGCTCAGCGCGGAGGAAGCACGCCGTAACGAGGAGAGATTCAGCGCTCGGCAGCCCCGGCCCTGAACAGAGATGTATGGTTGTGAAGCGGTGGTCACATTGCGGCGGCAGCACGTCGCCCGAAGGGTCGTTGCGCATGTCGAGCGAGGCAGGAATTACACAGTACGAGCTCTGGTGGGAAGCATCTCGCCGCCTCTACCTCGTCCACGTACCGTCAGAATATGATGCCTCCGAGCCTTCGCCGCTGGTGGTTGTCCTGCACGGAGGTGGTGGCTCCGCCCTCTTCGCCTCGCGCGTCCACGGCTGGCGCGAACTGTCACAGCGAGAACGATGTCTGGTGGTCTTTCCCGAAGCCATGCTGGAAGATCCCGATCGGCCGCCAGGAGTGCGCGACAACCCGCGGGTCTGGAACGACGGCGGCACGCGTAGCGCCGTCGCTCAGCGCGGTGTCGATGATATTGGTTACCTCGCCTGTGTGCTTGAGGATGTAGCGAAGAACTACCGCATCAACAGCCGCCAGGTGTTTATGACCGGGTTCTCCAACGGGGCTTCGATGACTATGCGAGCCGGAGTGGAACTGGCCGATCGGCTCTCGGCCATCGCCCCGGTCTCCGGACACCTGTGCCTCTCCCATCCGCAACCGAGTCGTCCCCTGTCGATGTTCTATCTGATCGGACTCGCCGATCCTCTCAATCCGTTTGAAGGCGGTATCACAACCAGCCCCTGGGGAAGCGTGCGCAGCCGCCCGAACGTGATGGAGTCTATCCGTGCCTGGCTCCACCTGATCGGCGCCGCCGAAACCCCTGTCGTTCTGTCAGACCAGGACGGTGTCCGACTGCTGCGCTATGGCCCCGGCACCAGCGGTCGCGAAGTGCAGCTGTGCACGATCGAAGGCCAAGGACACGAGTGGCCAGGAGCGCAACGCACTTTGCCACGCAGCATCAGCGGACCACAAACCAACAAAATCATTGCCACTCAAGTCATTTGGGATTTCTTTCGCTCCGCACACGCTGCTGATAGCTGAACGCTGACGCTGCCGGACAGGACCCGCCGCAAGGAAATGGTCGCGCAATAGGGAATGCGACACTGCAACAATGCAACAATGCACAGTGTGAGCGAGACCGCTGTCTGCAGTGATCGGCTACTCTCGCGCCGCCGGGCAGGACCCGCCGCAAGGAAATGGTCGCG
>JBGSHS010000418.1:0-35033 GCA_041752115.1 Pirellulaceae bacterium
GCGCAGCCCAGGCAGCCCCCTTCGCCGGCGTTCGCCGCCGCGATGCGCTGGCACGGCCGGTTCCGCGATTAAGCCGATTCAAGTTGACCGAACTCGTCTGCTTTTCTATAGTTAGTCTACCTGAGGGGACTCTGTGTGAGCCGCTCCAATCTGGCGTGGGCGACGTCAGGTCGCGGCGTCTGTCTGCCAGTGGCTGCACGACGATGATACGAGGCGGTGCCTCGTTTGATCTCAATCTGCGATATGCGCGCTCTTGTCACTCCCAGAACTGCATTCACTGTAGGGAGTCGAGAGGAGGCGCGCCGGGTCCACGCTGAGGAGGACCGATTCGCAGTTTCAGTACAGTGCCGCTGGGTGAGTCTGCCAGCGGCAACGGGTGTCATTTCTTCTACAATGGGCGGATGCGATGAGCGTCGGCGAAGGTTCGGGTACCGGATTTGCAACCATGCGGGGTCGAAACTACCCCACAATCCGCCAATTCACCGTTTTCCTGGAAAACCGGGTCGGCCAACTGCTGGAAGTGGTCCGCCGGTTTGAAGGAAGCCAGGTTCGGATCGTCGCTCTGTCAATCAATGATGCCACGGAGTGCGCGTTCGTCCGCTTCCTGCTGAGTCATCCGGAACAAGGACGTGAAGTGCTGGAGCGGGCCGGGCTGGCGATGATCGAAAGCGACTTGATCGGGATCGAACTCCCCGAAGGCTCCCAACCGCTCTTACAGGTGTGCACGGCCTTGCTGCAGGCGGAAATCAACATCGTGCAGGCCTATCCGTTGATCGTGCGTCCCCACGGCCGCCCTGCCGTAGCCCTGATGGTCGACAACATTGAGCTCGCCATGGAGACGCTCGACAATAAGGGTTTTCGGATGGTGACCGAAGGCGATCTGGCCGACGTCGAGTAGGGCGCGCACGAGGCGCCGTCATACTGGGTTGCGGACGTCGATTCCTTTATACTGGGGCGGGTATGCTGTGCTCGGGCGGGAAGCGTCCCTGCGTGGTTCCACCTCATCTTGCCGACCGAGCGTCAACATGCGAGAACCACAGGGAGTCGATCCCGCAACCATGCGAGTCTTGTTGTTCTACTTCGTCCCTCTTCTTTCCCGCGACCTGACCTGTCTGCAGGGCTGCAGTCGCCGAGTGGTTTCATGCCAATAGATGTCACCTGCCCCGGTTGCCGAACCCGCTTTAAAGTAAGCGAGAAATTCGCTGGTCAGAAAGGGCCCTGCCCGAAGTGCAAGACGGTGATTCTGATTCCCGCCAAAGGGGAGGAAGTGGTTGTCCACGCCCCGGAGGAATTTGGGCCCAAGAACGCCGCGGGTGTCGGGGTCCTCAAACCGATTTCACGCAGCGAGACCAAGGTCACCCCCGTGATGCTGGTGAGCATCCTTTCGGGGGCCTTTGTCGTCTTGATCGCGGCGTTGATTCTGCGAGGCGTGGAGCAGAAACCGGCCTGGTTGCTCGGGCTCGGTGCACTGCTGGTCGCACCGCCGTTAGTCTGGGGCGGCTACGGTTTTCTGCGCGACGACGAACTGGAACCCCATCGAGGTCGATCGCTGGCCTTGCGCGTGACCATCTGCTCAGTTCTCTACGCGGCCCTCTGGGCGGCCTACGTCTGGCTCCCATCGCTCGCCTTCAGCCTCGATCAACTGGAACTGTTCCATCTGCTGTTCGTCGTCCCGCCGATCGCGACTGCCGGAGCGTTGACCGCTTCCGCCTCGCTCGACCTGGACTTCGGCACCGGCCTGATTCATTACGCTTTCTACCTGTTGGTAACCGTCGCGCTCTGCCTGATCATGGGCATCTCGCTGCTCGGTGCACCCACGGTGGCAGCGTAGGTTGAGCGTGTCGCGGCGTGCGCGGTTCTCCGGCACCAGGGACACGCGTCCTGGTCCGCTGCCACAAGAGACGCGTGCCCTCGCCCACGATCCTGTCGTCCTGCAACCTGTCGTCCTGCAACCAGGAGCAGCGCATGAACGCACTGGGGGACATCCCGGAAATCCAAGGGCTCGATCGGCGCTGTCACCTCGTCCGCATCCCGCCAGAGTGCGATGTCCCGCTCACACCGCGGGTCCAGCAGATCATTGATACTCCGGAGTTTCGCCGTCTCTCACGCATCAGTCAGCTCGGCCTGGTATCGCTCGTCTATCCGGCCGCCCATCACACGCGGTTCGAACACTCCCTGGGCGTCTACCGCCTGGCCCTGCTGTACCTCAAGCAGCTTTCCTACGACGAACGCTTCAGCGCGCTGGTCACACAAGCCGATGCAGAACGCTTGATTGTCGCAGCCCTGCTGCACGACCTGGGGCACTGGCCATTCTGCCATCCGATCGAAGACATGAATCTGGCCGGAGTACCCCAACACGAACTGTTCGCCAACAGCTTTCTACTGGAGAGCGAAATTGCCGACACGCTGCGCGCTGAATGGGGCATTGCTCCGCGAGAAATCGTGGCACTGCTGTCGGAAAAACCTCGTGATACCAAGTCACGACTGCTGGCGAGCATGCTGTCGGGCCCGATTGACGTCGACAAGATGGACTATCTCATGCGCGACAGCCTCCATGCCGGAGTGCCCTATGGACGAAACTTCGACCAGCAACGCTTGATTGGCAGTCTGTGCGTCAATGAGCTGGGGGACGGCCTGGCGATTCGCGAGAAAGGCCGCACCGCGGCTGAGCTGATGGTGTTCGCCCGGTATGTGATGTTCAGCGAGGTCTACTGGCATCATGCCGTTCGTTGCGCCACAGCCATGCTGCAGCGGGCATTCTTCCTGCTGCGCGAACAGTTGGACCTCGATACGCTGTTCCGCGCCGACCAGCAGGAGATGATCGCCCAGCTGCAAAGCGTCGCTACCGATCCGGCCGCCGCGCAACTCCTGACCGGCTTGTTCGGTCCTGTCCGCCAGCTGTACAAGCGATTCACTCAGTACAGCGCCTTTCAGAATCCCGACTGCTATCATCAGCTCGCGCGTCAGCCGTATGCCTATCTCGTGGTCTGTGCGGAGAATCTGGCGGAAGTCCTCAGCACCACTCTGGGCACGACCGTGGAGGCTCACGAAGTCCTTTTCGATGCGCCTCCCGTCAAACTCGAAGTCCAATTCGATATCCAGATCCATTTCCCCAAAGAATCATGCTATCGCACCCTGGGCGATGTTTCGCCCGTCGTCCGCGCCTTGGCTCAACAACAGTTCGACGACTATGTCAAACGCGTGCGGGTGTTTGTCCACCCACGGCTCGCGCCGCTGCTCGACCAGCTGCCCGATCGTCAGGCCCTCGTGCAGGAAGCGGTGGAACGAACCCGGTAAACGGCCTGAGGTCTCCGGCCTGAGGCCCCATTTTTTCCGCGTTGCACCACTTCACTGCCACGCCGAAAACGGACATGATGTGGAAGCTGCTGCAAGTTGCCGTCCCGGGCAAGGGCGGCGCGCCAGGCTCTCGCCCACCCCGCCCTAAAGACCACTTTAGCGGCAGCGAGATCCCCGTTACTCGCGTCTCCACGCGGCGGCCAAGCCGGTGGCGGCACCGTATCGTATGTTCAGCATTCCAGTTGCCTTCCAGACCCAGTTGCCTCCAATACAAGGAACGGATCATGGCCAAGAAGACGATTCAGGACGTGGACGTGAAGAACCAGACCGTACTCATGCGGGTCGACTTCAACGTGCCGTTGGACGAGAACCAGAACATCACCGACGACACGCGAATTCAGATGGCCTTGCCATCCATTCAAAGTGTGCTGCAGCGGGGTGGAGCACTGATCCTGATGAGCCACCTTGGCCGGCCCAAAGGCGAACCGAGCGACGCCGCCAAGTACAGCATGAAGCCGACCGCTGTCCGGCTGGGCGAACTGCTCGGCCAGGAAGTGGTGTTTGCCGCCGATACGGTCGGCCCCGACGCTCAGGCCAAGGCACAGGCTCTTAAGCCGGGCGGAGTGCTGGTCCTGGAGAACCTGCGGTTCGATTCACGCGAGAAGAAGGGGGACGCCGGTTTCGCCAAGATCCTGGCCGATATGGCCGACATCTATTGCAACGATGCCTTCGGTACCTGCCATCGCGAAGACGCGTCGATGTATGCAGTTCCCAAGGCGATGGGTTCCAAGCCCAAGGTCGTGGGATTTCTGGTGGCCAAAGAGATCCAGTATCTGTCCGACGCGATCGCCCAGCCCGAGCGTCCCTTTGTGGCGATTCTGGGGGGCGCGAAGGTCTCCGACAAAATCAACGTCATTAAGAACCTGTTGGGAATCTGTGACAAAGTGCTGATCGGAGGCGCAATGGCGTATACCTTCTCGCTGGCTCGCGGCGGCAAAGTGGGTAACAGCCTGGTCGAGCTGGACAAGGTGGAGCTGGCAAAGGAGCTGTTGGACGCGGGTGGCGACAAGTTGATGCTGCCAATGGATACACACTGCGGTGACGCGTTCGATGCCAGCTGCAACAAGAAAGTGGTCCCGGCCGGCGAAATCCCCGACGGTTACCAGGGACTGGATATCGGTCCCGCCACGGCTAAGGCCTACGCCGACGTCGTTCGTGCGGCCAAGACCATTGTCTGGAACGGCCCGATGGGTGTGTTTGAGATGCCCCCCTTTGATGAAGGCACACGCGCCGTGGCAGCCGCGATCGCCGAGAGTTCAGGGGTCAGCATCATCGGTGGCGGGGATAGCGCCGCGGCGATCAAGCAGATGGGATTCGCCGACCACGTTTCTCACGTCAGTACTGGCGGTGGTGCCAGTCTGTCGATGCTCGAAGGCCAGGAATTCGCCAGCGTCACCGTGCTGGATGAGGCCTGAAGCATCGGCGGCACGACTCGCAGCTGGTCAATTCCGCAGAAACGCCTTCGGACATGCTGCGTTCCCACGTGGCGCGTACGCCTCCGCCGGCTTCCAGGTCGGCGAGGCGACGGGACCGAAGTCCCGATGAAGGGCCTCGAACGGACGCTGACCCCAAGTCTTCGGTGCGCGGCTTCGCCGCGCACGTGACGGACCGTCACCCTGTCGGCGGCGACCGGCGTACATCATCCGACTCCCAGGCGTTTCCCCTGCCATGAGTGAAATCGCTGCCGTGGCTGACAACGGTGGAACGTCGCCGGTTCTCACCTGCAGAGCTCCTAAATCCATTTCGGCCAGGATACTAATTGGACTCCTGCAGGAAGTAACGCAGCGCATTGGCCAGTTCGAAACGCGTGGTACGAGAATACTCCAGGTCCAACCATAAGATCTTGCCATCCGCATTGACCAGGTAGGTGCGCGGGAGTTTCTGCCGGGCGACTTGAGCAAAATAAGCTCGATCCGCATCGGTCAGGCAAAGGACATCCTGACCGTGTTCCTGGCACAGCTGGGCGTAGTTCTCGGGGGTCGGTCCCACATGGACGGCAATCGCCTGCACTCCTTGCGGCTGGAACGGAGCCACATCGCGGCGCAGCTCCTCAAACTGATCGAGCGCATAGGGATTCGATGCAGTCCACAGGACGACTACCGTCAACTTGTTGCCAAGCGACTGACCCAGGGAATGCACGGTCCCTTCCACGTCGGGCAGGGAACCGTCGGGGAACTGGTCTCCCACAGACACCAGGCAGGACTGTCGATGTTCCTGGCTCATCGCGACGGTCGGAGTGTAGACCTCCGGAACAGCCGGCTTAATCTCTTTTCCCGCGTCCTGTTGCGCGCCGTGCGAAACCGCTTTGCGCCGAGCGAACTCGCGCGAGAGCGCTTCGCGCGGATCGACAACCGGCCTCTTGTCTTCCTCGACCTGGGCCTCCTGCCGCTCGTCCCCACCACTCTCTTTCTTCCCGGGCGTCGCGTCGCCGCTGCGCTGGGCAGGTTCCGAGGCAACAGTGGTCGCCGGTTCCGTTGCCACCTCCAATACTGACACGCTCTTGTCATCGCCTTGCGCTGCCCCGATCGGCAACTGAGGCGGGCGGGCGGCCGGCACCGCCTCGACAGGTTCACTGTCCGCCACGACGGGAACATCCGCCAGACGGGGTGCCACGTCTTCCTCAGTTCCTGCTCCCGGTGTCGCGGTTTCCGCCAGCGGCGATGGCGGCAGCGGAGCGACGCTGTCGGCGTGAACGCCAGGCACATTCAACGGAGCTGGCTGCTGGTGGGAGCGTGATGGACGCGACGAGGCAACGATGACCATTATCCCGATCGTGGCCGCCAGGGTGGACGCCAGAAACAGCCGAGAGCGGAGAGAAGAGGCGGGCATTGAGTATTCCCATCTGGAAGACAAGGTGGATCGAACCGACCGTCGGTCGTGCGAAGCACGCCAATCGGTCGTGCGAAGCACGCCAGTCGGTCGTGCGAAGCACGCCAGCGGTCCGCCAGCGACCGTCCAATTATCTCCCAACGGCCGCGTTGTGGCTATCCCCGTCGGCCGGTCAAGCCGAGCGCGGGGACGACGGTCCCTGAACCACCCACGTGCTCGTCCGCAATGCCTATTTATCTTCCGGCTGCACGGCGATCCCCAGTTCGTTCAACTGGCGTAGATCGACGCGCCCGGGCGCTTCCGTCATCAGGTCGGCAGCACGTTGCGTCTTGGGGAACGCGATGCAATCACGGATGTTATCGAGACCACCGAAGAGCATGACGAACCGGTCGATCCCCAGCGCGATTCCGCCGTGGGGCGGCGCGCCGTACTGGAGCGCTTCGAGCAGAAATCCGAATCGCTCTTTGGCCGTCGCCTCATCCATGCCCAGCAAGTCAAAAACTGTCTGTTGCACCTTGGAGTCGTGGATTCGGATCGTGCCGCCCCCCGCCTCGGAACCGTTGATGACCAGATCGTAGGCTTTTGCCCGACACTTGCCCGGATCGGTTGCCAGCAGCTGTTCGTCCTGCTGTCGCGGTGACGTAAAGGGATGATGCATGGCCACCCAGCGTTGCTCTTCCTGATCCATGTCGAACATGGGAAACTCGACAACCCACGAGAAATGCATCTGCCGCGGATCGTACAGCTTCAATTCCGCCCCCAGACGTTTGCGCAGCCCGTAGAGCGCCTTGCAGGTCACTTCCCACGAGTCGGCCACAAAGAGCAGAAGATCGCCCGCCTTGGCCTCCATCCGCTGTGCCAGTTGTGAGAGCATCTCAGCGGTGAAGTTCTTGGCCGCCGAGGACTGCAGAACGCCCCCCTCCTCCACGCGAAACCAGACCATGCCTTTGGCGCCGAAATCCTGCTTGACATATTCCGTCAGTTCATCGATCCGCTTGCGCGAGAAATTCTCCGCCGATTGCGGAACGCGAATGCCACGCACGAAGCCCCCCGCAGTGACCGCTTCGCGAAACACGCGAAACTCACAGGCCGCTGCCAGATCACTGCAGTCGACGAGCTCCATGCCAAACCGCAGGTCGGGCGCGTCATGCCCGAACCGGCGCATCGCTTCGTCATACGTCATTCGCGGCAGCGGCAACGACACGTCCAATCCGAGAATTTCCTTGGCCAGCCGAGCGACCAGCCCATCGATCATCGCGATAATGTCATCAGCATCCACAAACGACATTTCCAGATCGAGCTGTGTGAACTCGGGTTGCCGATCGGCCCGCAAATCCTCATCGCGAAAACAGCGTGCCACCTGAACGTAGCGGTCATAGCCTGCCACCATCAGAATCTGCTTGTACAGCTGCGGGGATTGCGGCAGCGCGTAAAACTTGCCCCGGTGAATCCGGCTTGGTACCAGGTAGTCGCGAGCTCCTTCCGGCGTGCTCCGCCCCAGTACCGGCGTCTCGACATCGATGAACCCATGCTCGTCAAAATAGTCCCGCATCGATTTGATAATGCGGCTGCGCAACATCAGCGTGCGCTGCATCTCCGGACGACGCAGGTCGAGATAACGGTATCGCAAGCGCAGGTCTTCGTTGGGGATTTCCTGCTGAGCTGGGGTAAAGGGAGGATGGTTGCTCTTGTTGAGGATGTCGAGCTGCGTGACACGAATCTCGACGGCGCCCGTGGCCAGTTTGGGATTGACGGTTCCCACAGGTCGGTGCGTGACCTGCCCCGTCACCCGTACCACATACTCGCTCCGTAACTGCTTGGCCTTCTCCACGACCTCCCGTCCGCTGTCGGGACCCGCCACTACCTGCGTCTTCCCGTAACGGTCGCGCAAGTCAAAGAACACGGCCGCTCCGTGGTCGCGTGTCGTATCCACCCATCCACACAACGTCACTACCTGGTCCACGGACTGTTCAGTCAACTCGCCACAATTGTGAGTACGTAACACCGGTGCAATCCTTGTAGCAACATGCCAATTTCACTCGGCCCAGCGAGCCAGACGCGGGCCCCGAGTCGAGGACCTGTCTGGCCGGCCGCTTCCGCGTTCCGCTGCCGCTAACGTCTCAGCAGCGGCGGGAGGCCACCTTCGAATCCCGTCGCCCTGCGGTCCGCACGTCGGGCGCGGATGACTTTGGTACTCGTCATCCGCCGGGGATCCTCTGTAGCGATAGGCAGGCAAGACGATCCCTCAGTCCCTGCGGTCCCCGGAAAACCGACAAATCGCGCATTTTAGACGTCGCGTGGCGGTCTGCAAAGGTGCTTCGCCAATCCCCCTGGCTCCCTGGCTCGCATAGCCCGACGAGCGGCCGACGCCGGTCGACGACCCGACGGGCCGCTCCTGACAGGGACCGGCCGCAGCGAAGTGGAACGGGAATAGGGAACGCCACAATGCCACAATGCCACAACGAGCTCTGACGCCGCGACAGGCCTCCCCGCCGCAGGGTTGCCACCGCTAACACTGTTTGCTGCTTCCCTTGGGACATTCCTTGTTCGATATTCGGCGATTCAAACGCCCCCGGCGCAGAGTGTCTGCTTTCCTCTGGGGAGTATCTGAGCGAGGAGGCGTCTCTGGAGGCCTGTTGGGGCCAGCGATCGCGCCCTGCGTTTGGTACCCGAGCCTACCGCATAGCCAGAGGGCCTGTGAACACTTGATCACTCCAACCGCGAAGTGCGCTCCCTGGCTCGCTATCCTCGCCCTTGGCTCCCGATCCCCGAACGATCCTTTCCCGGCCCCATGACCCGCCCGGCCCCACCGTGACTCAGCGGACACCCATTCCAGCCTCCACCAGCCTGGCGGCCACCTGACGCGGATCCCCCGTCTCGTCCAGTTCCACGCGCCGGCATTCGCTCAGACTGCGAAACCACGTTTCCTGCCGTCGCGCGAACTGGTGTGTCCGCACCTGCACGCGTCGCATCGCCTCGGACCACAGACAACGCCCCCGTAACAGCTCAATCGATTCGCGATAGCCGACCGCCTGAGACGCGGTGCGTCCCAGCTGGCCGTACCGCTGGAGGAGCCCCCGCACCTCATCCACCAGCCCCGCGTCGAACATCCACTTGACGCGTGCGTCGATGCGTTCGTGGAGCGAGGCACGTGCCCACCCCAGACAGAAGACTCGGCACCGCAGGGCGGGCGTTCCTTCATCAAACTGCAACTGCTGATGACTGATGGGCTCTCCGGTAATCTTGTAGACTTCCAGCGCACGAATGATCCGGCGCACGTCGTTTTGGTGCAGTTTTTCCGCCGATAGTGGGTCCACTTGGCGCAGCCGCTCATGCAGCGCCTCAATGCCCACGCGGCGAGCTTCTGCTTCCACCTGAGTGCGAAAGTCCCAATCGGCCGGAGGACCCTGATAGATGCCTCGCAGCATGGCTTTGAGGTACATCGGGGTCCCCCCCACGAACAACACCTCCCGTCCCTGCCGACGGATCTGACGGATCAGCGTGTGAGCTGCCTCCACATAATTCGAGACACTGAATTCTTGTGTCGGTTCGAGCACGTCGATCAGATGGTGCGGGATCTGCCGCAACTGCTCTGGCGTCGGCTTGGCCGTGCCGATGTCCATGCCGCGGTAGACGGCCATGGAGTCGAGCGAAATGATGTCGGCATTCAACTGCCGAGCCATTTCGATGCCCACGCTTGTCTTGCCGGCCGCCGTGGGGCCGGTCAGATACCAGCAATCCAGCGCCGGTGGCATGCTCAGCGATTCACGGCCGGCGCCGTCATCTGGCCAGCGATTCCGTTTCGGGCCGTCCTCTCCGGCGGCCTGGCGGCCGCTGGAAAGAGGATTCTCTGGTGTTGTATTCATGGATCCTGACAATGCGATGACCTGAACGAAATCCCCACCTGCCGCGGCGCTCACACCCGAACCATCGTCGTAGGAAGAGCGGCGGGACACTCTCGGCAGCCGCTTCACATCTGCCCCGGCGGCCCCCCATCCCCTGCCGACCCCTGCCTGGCTCTCCGGTCGGCAATTGCCAGTTGTCCGACCAGTCTTTAGGATGAACGCTTCGGCCAAGCACGAATCCACCAGTGCTCGCGTGACGGTGCTCGATCCCGATGGTGCGACCTCTCTGAAGGATGATACACCGCCGCCAGCCATTTCGTACATGCCGCCTCCGGGAACTCGACGACTGGGACTCCGCGACAGTCCACCGCGGACGGTCTCCTGGTCATGGCTCAACACGCGGAACCTGCCGTGAACGACAAACCGACACTACTGCAACAGCTCATGGGTGTAATCCACGATCGCAAAGTGAATCCGCCTCCCCGATCGTATACCACGACCCTCCTGGCCGGCGGCGTCGAAAAGATCGGGCGAAAGATCCTGGAAGAAGCGGCCGAAGTGGTCGAAGCGGCTGGCGAACCGGGGAGCGATGGGCGCCAGCATCTCATCTATGAGGCCGCTGATCTCGTGTACCACCTCTGCGTCCTGCTGGGCCTGAAAGACATCGACTGGGAGGAAGTCGAAGCGGAGTTGGGCCGACGTTCCGGCATCTGCGGACTCGACGAAAAGGAATCACGCCATGAATAAACTCCGGATTGGGTTACCCAGCAAGGGGCGCCTTGAGGAACAGGCGAGTGAACTGCTGAAACAGGCCGGACTGAGCTTTCGACGTCAGCCACGCAGTCTCTTTGCATTGGTTGGCGAACTGCCGATCGAAGTCACTTTTCTGCGCACCGAAGACATCCCGGTCCTGTGTGCCGAAGGTGCGATCGATATGGGCATTACCGGCAGCGATCTGGTGGCCGAAAGTGGTGCGGACGTTCAGATCCGCCTGAATCTGGGTGTCGGCCGATGCCGCCTGGCCATGTGCGTACCTGAGGACAGTCCGATCAAATCGGCCGAGGAGCTGGCTGGCCATCGAGTCGCCACCAGCTTTCCTCACGTGACGGCCCAATACCTCCTCGAACGCTCCACGCAGGTTCATCTCGTATCGCTGTCCGGCTCCGTCGAGATCATGATCGCGTTGGGCGTAGCCGACGCGATTGTCGACCTGGTCGAAACCGGCAGCACGCTGGCAGCCAACCAGCTGCGAGTACTCGCGGACATCGGGCGTTATGAAACGGTCCTGATCCAGCATCGCCAGCCCCGTGATCCCGACATGGCCGATCGTGTTGTCCGCCGCCTGGAAGGAGTTGTCATCGCCCGCAGCTATTCGCTGCTCGAATACAACATTCCACGCGCCAGCCTGCCCGCAGCCGAGCAAATCACTCCCGGCTTCAATTCACCGACGATCAACGCGCTCGAAGACCCTCTCTGGTGCGCCGTGCAGGTCATGGTGCGTCGCAGCGAGGTGATCGATGTGATGGAGCGGCTCGAAGCGATTGGTGCTTCTGCGATTCTCGAAACGCCGATCAATAACTGCCGGCTCTGACCATCACGGGCGAGGGCGTCTCGGATCATGCCAGCAGGATCATTCCCGCACCGCGACAGGACGGCCGCGATAGTAGGTGGCGCACACGTGTGAACCGTCGTCCAGCAACGCGGAATAGGGATCGTCAGCAAACGAGTTGCCGGCCCCCAGGCGAACAACCGCCAGATCCGCCAGCTTGCCGCATTGCAGACTGCCCATGCTCTGGTCATAGCCCAGCGCCTTGGCGGCCCCGAGCGTTCCCATGTACAGCAGTTGGCGCGGAGCGACATCCGCGTGCAGCCGGGCGGCAAACCGGAGTTCTTCCAGCAGGTTGACGTCCGGGCTCGACGCACAACTGTCGGTGCCGATCGCCACCTGCACACCGGAGAGCAGCAATCGGCCGAGCGGATATCTCGCATGCCTGAAGAAATGATGTGTGCGAGGGCAATAGACCACCGACATCGTCTCGCGTTCTTCGGCCAGCACCTGCCACTCGGCAAGGCTCAGGTAGTTGCCGTGAATGATCAGAGCGCGAGGGGCAGCGCGGAGACGCTGCAGGTAGTCCAGTGGCCGGAGTCCCGCGGAGAACGTTCGGTCGGTCCACGCACCGAGAGCTTCGAGCACTTCGCGAAACAGACCGCCCCCATTGTTCAGGAGTTCCAGCTCCTCCTCCGACTCGGCCAGATGCATCGCCACCATCGAACCATGGTGCCGACTCAGCCGTACCGCCTGCTCAACGAGGTCCAGAGCCGTGCTGTAGGGCGCGTGCGGACTCAGACCGTAGTCTCGGTCTCCCGACGGGACATCACGCTGCCGCAGATGTTCGTGAGCAACAGTCACATTGCGCGCGACGGTATCGGCCGACATCCCTATCAGCTCCCGTAACAGGCAATGCCGCATCGACGGTCGAGCGGCAGGCAGCTCACCGGCATCCCACGTCGCGACATCCGCGACCGTTGTCACCCCCGCTTGCACACTCTCCCTCAGTCCCTTTTCGACGCTGCGTTGGCGATCGGCCCGGCCGAGATCGTCCGCTGCCGCGACCTGCTGACGGCGCAGCGTGACCAGCGCGTTGATCCAGGCGGGAAAACGCATGCCAGGCTCGCCCAGCGGCATGTCATAACAACTCAACTCCAGATGCGAGTGGGCATTGACCAGGCCGGGCATGATCGCGACGTCGCCGCAGTCGCGCGGCGCTTCCGCCGTCAGGTTTTCTCCGACAGCTACGATGCGATCCTGCTCGATCGTGATCACACCGCCGTCGAGCGGCGGGCCGGTCATCGGCAGCAGCAGTCGCGCCCGCAAGGCAAATCGGCGCGGATGAGGAGATTCAGCGGCAAACACAGACGCTTCCTTGTCATGGCACGGCACGAACCGCAGTCGGCGCGTCGCCCCACTTCACCACCAACGCTCAAGGCTCAGGACGCCGCGGCGCCCGCCGACTGGTGACTCAAAGCCTTGCGGAGTGTTTCTTCGGCAGTTTGCAGGTGAGGGAGTCGGCAGAACCAGTTGAGTATCAGCAGCGATGCCACGGATCCCAGCACGACCATGAACCACCGGTACGATACGCCGTCGCCCGCTTCCGATACCACGAAGAACCAGTCCAGCCAGGCGTTCCCGTGCACCATCCTTCCCAGTCCCAACACGCTGGTCAACCCCAGCGAGTTGTAGACCAGATGAAATCCGATGCAGGGAAGCAAGCTGCCGGTTTGAACCGCCAGATAGCCAATCACCATGCCCACCATCGCGGCACTGATCGACTGCTGCAGAATCCCATGCGTGATCCCGAAGAACAGACTGCTGACAAAAATCGCGTTCCATTTGCTGCCGGTGTGACGCAGGCCGGAAAGGATGAAACCGCGGAAAGCCAGTTCTTCGCAGATGGCAGGAGTCAACGCCATCAACGCCACAATATGCCACATGCTGGGCGCCGACATCATCAACTGCTTGATCTCTCCAATCTGTTGAACGACCTGTTCGTTGATCGGATAGAGCTGTTGGATGAGGGTGGTGATCAGCATCGCCAGCGGATGAATGGTCACGGCCAGCAGGATGGCCATGGCCAGCGTCTTCGGTGCCGCCGGGCGTAGTAACAGGGTGGCGCTGGGACTGCGCGTGAGCAGGAATGTCAAGAGCAGAGTCGGTAATCCCACCAGCGCGGCAAGCGTCACGAACTGCATCGAAGCAAACTGATCCCAACTCTCCGGGGACTTCGCTGCGAAGGTCGCGAAGAAGCGAATGGTCAGCAGGATCAGGCCGCACGCCACGGCCTGCCCGACGGTCGGCGTGGCGCCACGCACGCGAATCAGGTGCCGCAACCAGAGCCGGATGTCAGTTCGTTCACTCTCGCGGAAGAGTACCGACTCGTTGTTGAACTGATCAACCGCCCAGCGAATGGCCAGGAAGCAGCAACCGGCGGTGACCAGCAGGACGGGCGGTGCAAATAGCGCCGCCTCGGCATACTGCCCCTCCACCAGCGCCCTGAGCAACAACATCATCCCCGTCACCGGTATGAGGCTGGTCCCCAGATTCAACTCCACGGCCGGCAGCAGCGGCAGGATCATCAGCGGCAAGGAGATCAGCAGCAAGGGCATGAGATAGTACTGCCCTTCTTTCGTGCTGCGAGCGAAAGCGGCAATTGCCAGCGCCAAGGCACTGAACAGAGCGGAGATCGGCAGCAGCGCCAGCAGCAGCCACGCCAGCGCGGAGAGCGGTGGCGAGCCGATTGGGAACTGTCCCGGTTTGAGCATGATCACAGCCGTACCGGTCACCGCCATGCTCAGCAGATTCAGCAGCGACGTGGCACTGCTGAACCCCATGATCGTCAACAGCTTGCCCACCACAATCTCGCTGCGCTGAGCAGGACTGCTGAGCAACGTCTCCAGCGTACCCCGCTCTTTTTCACCGGCACACAAGTCGACGGCCGGATAAAAGGCGCCCGTCAGCGCCCAGATGAACACGATAAATGGCAGGACTTTCGACCAGAACGCGGCGCGCCGTGTCAATTCGACGGAGACGTCCACGTCCTTGATGCTGAACGGGTCGGTCACGTTCAGCGAGATATTGCGATCGGACAGGTATTGGCGCACGATGGCTCGTTGCCAGTTGGAAAGGACGCGCCGCACACGAGCATTGGCCATCCGCGACTTGTCACTGGCCGCATCGAAAATCAGTTCCGGTGTGGGCAACTGCGGGACCCCGGCCAGTTCCTCACCGGCATCCGGCTTCACCGTCCGATCGGCTTGCCCCGGCGTCTTCTCCGCCGCGCGGTTCAGGGAGCGGAACCGCTGCAGGGCCTGCCGGAATCCTGCGGGAAACCGGACCACAGCAGCAAACTCCCCCTGTTGAATCAAGTCGCGCGCGTAGCCAGGGAACTGGTGGGTGGTCACTCCCGAGGGCACGGCGGTTTTCGTGTCAAGCGACAACAGACGGGCTTCATCGACCGAGAGCAACTCGGCCTCGAACGACTCGCCGACGAGCAACTGCGGTTCGTCCGGCAACTGATCCACTCCCACAATCCACACTCGAGTCGGCTGCTCATGCATGAACTGCGAAACCTGCAGGAAACTCATCCCCAGCAGCGGGTACAGCAACAGCGGCAGCACGGCGATGGTGAACAGCGTGCGACGATCGCGCAGCTGGTCGCGCACTTCACGCAGAAAGATCAGTTTTACGTTCGAGCGTTTCATGGGGATTCCGTTGTATATCTTCGTGACGTCGTGGCCGCCGCTCCATCAGATCGCCGGCGACGGGGCCCAGCGACGTTCATCGTGCTGGGAGATCAAGCCGAAAAACAGCTCCTCCAGATCATCTTCCCGGTGAATCTCCAACAGTTCATGCAGTGAACCTTCCGCCAGAATATGGCCGCGATGCATGATCGCAATGCGGTCGCACAGTCGTTCCGCCTCACGCATGATGTGCGTGGAGAAGATGACGCACTTCCCCTGCTCACGCAGTTCGGCGACGGTCTTGAGCAAGGCGCGGGCTACAAGCACATCCAGCCCGGCCGTCGCTTCGTCGAAAATCAGCACGGGGGGATCATGCACAATCGCCCGGGCAATCGACACTTTCTGCTTCATCCCGGTCGACATCTTCGAGCCGAGCACATCACGGATCTCGTTCATCTGCAGACGATGGAAGATCGCTTCCATGCGGTCGTGAACCAACTCCTTCTCCAGTCCGTACAACCGCCCGAAATACTCCACCATCTCCCAGGCCGTCATGCGATCGTACACGGCCGTGTTCGTCGACACGAATCCTATCTGATGCCGGACCAGCGACGGCTGCGTCAGGACGTTGAAGCCGTTGACAGTGGCCAGCCCCGATGTCGGCCTCAGTACCGTGCTGAGAATGCGCAGCACGGTGGTCTTGCCGGCTCCGTTGGGTCCGAGCAGTCCATAGATCTGTCCGGGCAGCGCATCAAACGAGACCTCCCGCAAGGCGTTGAATTGTCCGCGGCGCAGATCCATGTAGGCCTTGCAGAGCTTTTCCACGTGTATCATCGAGCCGCCTGTGTGCTGGGGGTCGGGATTGCCGCTGGTCGCGCCGCTGCGCGGAGCGAGCGCGCCGACGGAATGCCCGGCCCATTCCCCCTCCCCGTGCCTGCCGGACCGTGAGTAAGAATCGAAGCGGGTCGAGACCGATCGGAAGTCGCTGCTTCGGCGCCTCTTATACCACAACTTAGCTTATCGGACGAGACAAGCCCCCAGGCAGCGGTTCGACCTGGCGCGACCGTAACGGATGTGACGACTACGAACGGCCCAGCGACTGCCCGTTGTGCCTCTGGCAGCGATCATCACGATTCGCTTCAATGGCCCGCTGCTCCTGCTCCGCTCCCACCAGTTCGTAAAACACGTTGCGCTGCCGCGGGGTGAAACCGAGTTCTTCAATCGCTCCCCGAATCTGCGACAACGTCAGGAAGTGAATCGTCCCCGCCTCAGCCACCACGTTCTCTTCGATCATCAGGCTGCCCATGTCGTTGGCGCCGTAGAGCATCGCCAACTGACCGATCTTCAACCCCTGCGTCACCCAACTCGCTTGAATGTTCGCGAAGTTGTCCAGATACAGTCTCGCTACCGCTTGAGTCTTCAGGTATTCCCATGGGCTGGCATGCGGCAGATGCGACATGGCCGTGTGATCAGGCTGGAATGTCCAGCCGATGAAAGCCGTGAATCCACCCGTCTCGTCCTGGAGCTGCCGCAACCGCTCCAAATGCTCGATTCGCTCCGCCAGACTCTCCACGTGACCGAACATCATCGTGGCAGAACTGCGTCCCCCCAACTCATGCCACACGCGCATGACGTTGAGCCAATCGTCGGTCAGTACCTTGCCCCGCGTGATCTCACCCCGCACACGATCCACAAGAATCTCCGCACCACCGCCCGGAATGCTCCCCAGCCCGGCCTGCTGCAGACGCGTCAAGACAGTCCGCAGCGGCAATTTGGAGATCTTGGTGAAATGATGGATCTCCGGTGGACTGAATCCGTGGATGTTCACCTGCGGAAAGCGACTCTTAATGGCCTGCAGCAACTCCTCATACCACTCCAGTCGTAACGTCGGATGAAGACCTCCCTGCAACAGGATCTGATTGCCACCCAACCCCACCGTCTCCGCCACCTTGTCCAGGAGCACGTCGCGCGGCAACAGATACCCCTCCTCGCTCCTGGGCGAACGATAGAATGCGCAGAAGTCGCAGACAGCCGTACAGATGTTGGTGTAGTTGATGTTCCGGTCGATGTTGTACGTGCGATACGACTCCGGATGCAGTCGTCGCGAGACCGCTTCGGCCGCCCGACCCAAAGGGATCAGAGCGTGCGACTCGAGCAGACAGAGCCCTTCTTCCGGCGTCAGCCGCTCACCCTCCACCACCCGCTGCAATAGGGCCTCGATCATCAGTTCACCAATCCCATGATCGGCGGTCGTTCGCCGCCGGGAATCAAACCCAACTCGCTGGCAAAACGCTGAAACAACTGCAGCCCCTGCCGCTCTGCCGCTCCCAGGAAGAAATGCAGATTCTCACTCAAGTAGGCCAGACATGCCGCCGGCGTGAGACCCACCGCAGCCGCCTCAGCTCGCGCAATCTCCGCGAGATGCTTCAAACCCGAGTCGCGCGATTGACGCAATGCCCGATCAAGCTGACTCGTGTCCACTCCTTCCCGAGCGGTCCACATGGCAAACACGAACGGCACGCCAGTCCACCGACACCATTGCTCCCCTAAATCCCACTCGTGCTCGAAGCGTAGATCGGCCGATTGAATCGCTCGATCGCCAATCAGCAGCATCGCGTCCGTCTCCCGGCCACCCGCCACCCAGTGCGCTCCCACCGGCAACGTCGTCAGTCGTGGACAGATGCCATGTTGCCGGCGCAGCAAGATCTGAACCAGGGCAGCACTGGTGCGCGATCCTTCATCGAGGGCCAGCGTCCGGATCTGCGCCATCGGAACTCGACTCAACAGCTTCACACTCAGGACCGGACCGCGGCACGCGATGCAGGCATCCGACACGATCGAATAGCCCGGATTCTGCAAGGCCTCAATCGAGGGAATTAAGGCCACATCCAGATCGCCCAGCGCGAGCCGATCAGCCAACCGGCTCGGCAGGTCCAGAACCAACTCCATGGCGGGCGCCACTTCAGCAAAACGGTGAATCAGCGGTTTCGTATTCAAGTACGATACCGCACCCACACGCAATAGGCTCCCACCCGGCACGCCTGAGTCTTTGGGCCGACCCGTCACGCAACAACTCCCATCCCTCTGCCCCATCGTCTGACTACTCCGCCTCACGCCTCGCACCACGGTTGTCGCCACGGACGATCGGGCCCGCGAACCACGCATTATAGGAGTGGCCTAGAGCACCGGCCAGGGTGGTCTTCCCACGCATCGCCACTAACCTTGTCAGCTCAATCATCGTGCCCTCGAACCTCATCATCCCGCCCGCCGTCGATATCTCTAACCGCAGTGCCTGGAGGTGCTTAACCGGGCCCGCGTCGGCGATCGGAGTAGATTGCGCCGTTGCGTTCGGCCATGTGACACGCACGTCACGCTGAAGGCGTCGCCGGCCAGTAATCGGGAACCGGCGCATCAATGGTCCTCGGCTCGCGTGTCATGGGATGATAGAACGAGAGTTGTCGCGCATGCAGTGCGATGCACCGCTCACGCAGGTCGTCCACCTGCGGACCGAACGCCATCGTCGCTCCATACTGTGCATCGCCCACGATGGGCCAACCGCGCGACGCGGCTTGAATCCGAATCTGATGAAAGCGTCCCGTCTCCAGCGTCAGTTCGACAAATGTCTGGTCCCGTGCGCGTCCCAGCACTCGAAAATGGAGCACGGCGTGACGACCGGCGGGATGATCCTCCGCGACAACTTCTCCGGACGCCTGATCCGGGATCTTGCGCACCTGGTCGACCCACGTTCCGGCGTCCGGTTCGACCACTCCTTGCAACAGCGCCCAATACGACTTGTCGACCATTCGGCGTTCGAATTGTTCCGACAAGCGCCGAGCGGCACGTACATGTCGCGCCATGACGAGCACGCCCGATACAGGTCGATCCAGGCGATGGGGTACTCCCAGGTAGACGCGTCCCTGCCTGGCTTCCCGCTGCAGCAGAAATGCTTTGACGCGGCGTTCCAGACTGTCAATGTGCGGCGGGGCCTGCGTCAGCAATCCGCCAGGTTTGACCACTGCGAAGCAAGGACCTTCTTCGTAAATCAACGAGAATCCATGCTCGTTCATTTACACGCTTCCTGCCGCAGGCACGACAAACGGACGACGATACTCGCGCGAGAGCAGGCGGTTCGCCAGCGGGTCGGCCAGAAACAGCTCCGACTCGGCATCGCAACGCAACACACGCCCCATGCGCAACGACGCGATTTCGGGATGTACGCCGTGATCCAGCAGATGCTCGATCGTTCGCCGCAACGTGGCTCCCAGATCGCCCCCCCCGGACGAACGTGCCATTTGCTCCTGCGCGCGGGCCATCGCTACGTGATCTCCCAGTCGATAGGAGATGTTGCTGGTATGCGCCAACGCGCTGGACAGGTGCCCTTGTTCGATGTCGGCGTTGAGGCAAGCGCAACGGCGAGATCGCACCGCCTGCAGGAAGTTGGCGAAGTGAAGGTCGCTCCCGCCTCCGCCCTGGAATTGCTCGACAAGGTGCCCCTGCCGATCGAACGCGGTGCCCCCGCGATAACTTGTCATCACCACATAACCGTCGGCCCCTTCAAAAATCACTCCCACGCGAACGCCCTGCAGCGGCCGACTGGCCAGACCACGCACCTCCATCACGATGGCCTGCTCGCGATAGGTGTGAATACTCACCAGGGTATCGGCCGGACGATCAGCTTCGGCGACGCCGAAACACCCGCCGTAGCTGAAGACCGTATCACTCAGGTGATTCTGGTTCAGCCCCCAACGGCACAGATCCAACTGATGGACGCCCTGATGGCCCAGTTCACCATTGCCATAGGGCCACTCCCAATGCCAGTCGTGATGAAACCGCTGGCGCATCAGCGGAGCGACAGCAGCGGGCCCGAGCCACAAGTCGTAATTCACGTGCTCCGGTACACTGCCACCTTCCGCTCGATGAACCGCCGAGCGACGCTTATAGCAGAGGCCGCGCGCCAGCTTCACCGCTCCAATCCCGCCACGCTGCAGATAATCGATGGCCGCGACCATCCCAGGATTCGAACGCGCTTGAAATCCGCTCTGGCAAATGCGCTGATGGCGTCGCGCTGCTTCCACCATACGACGCCCTTCCTGCACATTGTGACTGACCGGCTTCTCGACATAGACGTCCTTCCCAGCCTGCATGGCCCAGATGGCCGCCAGAGCGTGCCAGTGGTTCGGAGTCGCAATGCTGACGATGTCCACTCGCGGATCGGCCAGAGCCCGGCGCAGATCGGCGACCCAGATCGGCCGCGCGCCCTGCCGCCTGGCAACCTGCTCCACACGCAACGTCCCAACCTGGCTGTCCACGTCGCACACATAGAGCACACGCGTGTCACGACGACCGGCGAACACGCCCAGGTGCGTATTGCCTCGGCCCCGCGCACCAATGACCGCAACCCCCAACTGGTCGTTCACGCTGCCGCCGGCCTGATGGACGAACCCCTGCCCCTCCTCGTCCCCCCATAGACTCTCGGCGCCCGATACTGCCGCGGCGGCTGCCAGCATCGATTCTTCCAGGAACTGACGTCGATTTCGTTTCGTCATGACGCGGCAACGCCGTGGCAAGTTTGCCGTTTGATGATGAAGTCCACCCACCTGTGCGCCCGACCTCTATCATAACTCAGAGAACTTGGCCAAGCCTAGGGTGTCACTCTGGATGGCCATGCGCCGTATGACCCTGCGCAGTGCGGCGGCGTGCGGTGTCCAAGGGCGCATGACGAAAAAAGCCCGGACGAAAGATGCTCGACAGGTGATTTGTCCAACCGGAAGCGAGTTCCGTCGAATTCCCTGGGCAGGCTGGTTCGGCACTCGAAACATGCCACAGCAACGGTCCTGGAGTGCTTCCGCGTCGGCCACTGCCGGCAGGTGTTGGCGAGCCCGGCCCGCTCCGTGACAGGCAGAACCCGGATGCGGAAGCGGGACCTGACGAGATTCGGTGAGCGCGTCGGAAAGCCAGCACAGCGTCGCAACGCGGAGTGTGAACGTCGGTCGCCTCACGCCTCACGCACTGCAGAGGGTCGAGCTTCAGCCGAAGCGAGCCACGAGTCGGTTGACCAGCGGCGGCGAGAGGCGGTCAAGCCATACCAGCAGTTTCCCGCCGGGCGAGAGAATGATCTCGTGCCTCCCTTGCCGGATCGCGCGCACCGTCTGCCGGGCCACTTGCTCGGAGGTCATCTGTCCCATCCGCCAGGAACGGTCTTCGCCCGCAGTATCCTCCACGACACTCTGCTCAAACTCGCTCCGCGTCGTGCTCGGACTGACCAGCAGTACCTCCACACCATCCCCCTTCAACTCCGCCCGCAACGCATCACTGAACCCATGCAACGCGAACTTGCTGGCGCAATACTCGCTCTTGCCCGGCACCGCACGGTGCCCGAGCACGGAAGAGATGTTGACGATCAGCGGCTGACGTCCCCGTCGCAACAACGGGAGCATTTTGCGGATAAACTCGACCGGCGCAAAGAAATTCACCTCCATCACTCGCCGCAACCGCTCCTGAGTGGCCGTGATAAAGGTTCCGCGCGCACCCACACCCGCGTTGTTGATCAGGACATCCAAGCCACCCCACTGCCGCTGCACGACGTCCAACAGCTCAGCTCGCACCGACTCGCAGGTGATGTCACCCGGCATCCACACCACCGGCTTCCCCTGACTGCCCAGCTGCGTGGCCAGCGCCTGCAGGCGATCCGCGCGCCGCGCGGTCAGCAGCAACTGGGCACCGGCCTCGTGCAGCTCTGCCGAGAGCGCGGCTCCAATCCCACTGGATGCTCCCGTGACAATCACTCTCGCTCCCTGCAATGGACGTCTGCTCATACACTCACGCTACATCTTCTACGGCACTGCCGTCGATGGCACGGCCATCAATGGCACTTGCGTCCCCCGAACCGCCGGCGAGAGGTTCACTCGCCGCTGCCGGCAGGTCACTGGGAGCCTCGTGGTGGTCACGAAACGTGATCCGAGCCTCTGCCGGCGAGATCCGTCCCAGGTACTTCTGCGGCAACCGGCAATGGATCGTGACCTGCAACCCGTGATACTGCTTCGACAAGACTTCACCATGCCGAGCCAGGAACGCCATCAACCTGCCGTTGTCGACCCCCAACTCCACGTCCACATCCCGAAACGAGCGACTCAGCGCATCACTCACCGCCAGCGCCAGTCGCTCCATTCCTTCGCCCGTGCGGGCGCTGATCGGCACACCATTGGGATAGCGGCGCAAGACCGCCTCCAGCTGCTCGTGTGACGTCACGTTGTCGATCTTATTCAGGATCAGGAGGGTGCCTTTCTGCTGAATCCCGATCTCCTCTAACACATCGTACACCGCGGAAATCTGATCCAGCACAGCCGGGCTGCTCACGTCCGCCACGTGCAGCAACAAATCGGCCTGACGCGCCTCTTCCAGCGTGGCCTTGAAGCTGGCAATCAGCCGATGCGGCAAGTGCCGGATGAAACCGACCGTGTCGCTCAAGAGCACCGGCCCCCAGTGCGGCAGCTGCCAGCGACGAGTTCGCGTATCGAGCGTGGCAAACAACTTGTCCTCGACCAACACGCCCGCGTCGGTCAGAGCGTTCATCAAAGTGCTCTTGCCGGCATTCGTATAACCGACCAGCGACACCGTCATGTGATCGCCCCGCCCAGCCACCTGCCGCTCCTTGCGATGCTCAATCGACCGCAGCTCGCTCCGCAAATCATGGATCCGCTTCTCCACCAGACGGCGATCCACCTCCAACTGCTTCTCGCCAGGGCCTCGCATGCCGATCCCCAGCTTCAATCGCGACAGGTGAGTCCACAGGCGCTTCAAGCGAGGCAGTGAGTACTCCAGCTGCGCCAGTTCCACTGCCAGACGCGCTTCGTACGTCTGGGCATGAGTCGCAAAGATATCCAGAATCAACTCGGTCCGATCAATCACCTTGACGCCCAACTCCTTCTCCAAGTTGCGCGTCTGCCCCGGCGTCAGATCGTTATCGAAGATCACCACATCGGCCTGATGCATCTCGACCAACATGGCCAGCTCTTCGACTTTGCCTCGCCCCAAGCAGGTAGCCGCATCCGGTGCGTCACGACGCTGTATCAGCCCCCCAACCACTGTGGTGCCGGCTGTCGTGGCCAATCCATCCAGCTCTTCCAACGGCCGCTCATCAAACCGCTGCCCCGGAAGAACCACGCGAGCCAACACAGCCGTCTCACTCGCAATGCTCTCAGCACGTTCTCTCTCATGCACAGCGTTCTCATACCTCCCACGATCCAAGGACTCTGGCAGTGCTCGACTGCGCTCTCTCAGGGCGATCCACACCCGGCTCGCCACCCCATCATTATGTATTCTAGTCTCGCCATCGACTCGTCGGGGGTGAGAGATCACAACTCGCCCGCCAGGCGTCCCCACCTTCGCCGACACGCGCCTTGAATATACCCGCCTTCTTCGTGGGCCGCGAAGCGGGACACGCAGCTACTGGCATGCCACTGGTCCAGATCCCGCTCCCCCCTCACGCATGCCTCCACTCCGGGGCCGGCCCTCGCCAACACCCGCTCCACCACTCGACCCGCAACCCTCGACTCGCCCGATCGTCCACGCACCTGCTCCCCCGACCACCACGACCTGCCACACGAGACGAGACACACTGAGCGTCTCGCGGTTCACTCTTGCCCGCCTCCCGCGTCTGAGGTAGCCCTTATGTCGAGAACAGTTGTCGAGAACAGACGCCCTGATCGCCCCGTCGCGACTGAGTCCTTCTTCCTCCCTTCTCCCCCGGGGTTTCCCGGGGGAGAAGGGCCGGGGATGAGGGGGCTGCCCCGCCGACGATCCGTTCTCGGCCGCTCCGGGACAAGAACAGGCAGCCTGACCGCCCCGCCCGTTGCCGGTCCCACGGCCAGGAGTTCAACCGACACCGCCCCGGGCGCAGCGCCCCTCGGGGTCGGGCTGAAGCCGGCCACCCGTCGAGACTGCTCGGCCCGCCGAACGATCTCCTGGCTCTGGCCACTTCTTCCGCCTCACCTTTTCTCCCCTCTCACCTTCTTCCACACCTCGTGCAGCGATCACTTACCTGGATCTATTCTCACTTTTTCTGGGTTTCTCGCGCTCCGCCTCCCAGTGGACACATGGGACAACGGGAAAAAGGGCGGTGCCTAAACTTTGTGCAACCAACCCTGTGCCTCACACTTGAGCAACCATGCCTCGCGATGATGCAATACCGCCAGAATGCTGTAAGTGCAAGCAATGCAATGACATCGGTTTGGGGCTTGACTCGAGCGGAACGATTCGGGCAAACACGCGGCCGATGGAGTCGCGAGGAGACGACGTAAGACACGATTCACTCTGAGAAACAGGAAGGGAAGGAACCAGTCATGAACGACGAGACAGCCTCCACCTCAACCTATGGGGTGCTCAAGCCAATTTCCGAGCGCAAGCAAGAAGCGTATCGCATCGCCGCGGCGCTCTTCAAACAGAATCCGGACTGGGTGGTGTACTTCCGCGAGATCCTCGGAATTGGTGGGGTGGTACGGCGTCTGTTTCCCGAAGACGACGACCTCCTGGAATTCGAGAAGTCGGACGAGCACGCCGAGATCCAGTCGATGCTGGCTCGACTGCGACACAAGACGGACAACCGGGCCGAGTCGACCGAGCCGATTCGCGTGATCACCGTGCGACTCCCCAAGAGCCTGCATGAAGCGCTTCAGGCTCAGGCTTACCTGCACAAGATGAGCATGAACAAACTGTGCATTTCCAAATTGCTGCAGGTGATCGACGACGAATTTGCCGGTCAGGCACGGCGGGAAACCCTCGAGGACGTCGAACCGTCGCCCTAGCAAAGGTCACAAGAGCCCTTGGCGATCGGAAGCACGCACACGAGAAAGAAGGACCAAGGGGACCTGTAAGCCGGGTTCTGTACCTGACCCCGGCACGCGGCCGACGACCAGGCGATGGCCATTTATCTAGGACGCCGATTGCTCGGCGCCTCAAGCAGTCTACCCGAGCGTCGATGGCGGAACGGACCGCTCCGCGGCGACCCGCAAGCGAGTCGTCTGCACTCTGCTTGACCTTGCTCCGGGTGGGGTTTGCCGAGCCAACCGAGTCACCTCGGCTGCTGGTGAGCTCTTACCTCACCGTTTCACCCTTACCGCCGGTCGTCGCAGGGACGACTGGCGGCGGTCTGCTTTCTGTTGCACTTTCCCTGACCTTGCGGCCGGTCGGAGTTACCGACCACCCTGTCCTGTGGAGCCCGGACTTTCCTCCCGTCCGCACGAGGCGGACCGGCGACCATCCAGTCCCCTTTAAGCCCTTCCTCTATAAAGTACCATGACACCCTGGGAGGTTCATATCCCCGGTAGCAAACTGTCACACCAGTATCGAGTCGACTTGGTTGCTTGCCGGCGTGCCATCAGTTCGCTCAAGCAGCCTGCGATGTACAATGGCGCGCCGACGGCCGCCCAGGAGGCATTACGTTCTCCACACCGCACCGGGTGGCCCCAAAGTCGTTGACATGGGATGACTCGTCACTGCCCAAGGGCGTGAGAACCGGCTCGGACCCTGAAAGACACGCCCCCGTTGGCTCGATGCGGAAACGGCGCAGCATGAAATGGCCTAAGGCATTTTTTCGACGATGGCCGCTCGCCTCCAGCCCCACCCGGGCCGAGGTTGATGCCCAGCGGCAAGCCCTGATCCAGAAGCTACCAGCACCGACATTCTGGATGCTAGGCAAGTCAGGCAGCGGAAAGAGCAGCATCGTGCAGCTGCTCACCGGTGCCGACCGAATCCAGATCGGTCACGGCTTCCGTCCTACGACAGAGCAGACTGATCTCTACACGTTTCCCGATCGGGACCTGCCGGTGATGCGTTTCCTCGATACACGCGGGCTGGGTGAAGCCCACTACGATCCCCAGCGCGACCTGGCGGAACTGCAAGAGCAGGCCGATGCGATGATCGTCACCCACCGACTGCTCGACTTCGCGGGCGAAATCATGACCCAGTCCCTGCGTGCACTGCGCCGCGCCGCACCCCAGCGCCCCGTGCTGCTGACCGTGACCTGCCTGCACGAGGCCTATCCACAGCAGCAGCACCCCCCTTATCCATTCGCCGAGGGGCTGCAGTCGCCGGCTGTGCTCCCCGAAGTGGCTCGCGCTCTTGAGGCGCAGCAGCGTGCCTTTGCCGGACTCTATGACGCGCTCATCCCCGTCGACATCACTCGGCCGGAAGAGGGATTTGAGCCGGCGGACTACGGTGGCGAGCACTTTACTCAAACGCTCCATCAACTACTCCCGGCAAGCTGTCAGTTTGCTCTGCGGCGCATGCCGGAGGTGCTCGACAATCTGAAGGACCTGCACGAACGGGCCGCCATGCCCTACATCCACGGCGCCGCCAGTCTGGCAGCCACAGCAGCTCTGTCCCCCTTGCCGTGGGTCGACCTGCCGGTGGTCGCGGCGATTCAGACGCGTATGGTCTATGCCATTGCCCGTGTGTATCATCAGCCCGATTCGGTACATACGCTGATGGGGATGTTGACGGCCGCCGGGATCGGCTTTGCGGCCAGGATGGGCGTGCGGGAGCTGCTGAAGCTGATACCCTACGTCGGCACGATCGCCGGCGGCGTGCTCGGCGCAGCCATGGCTTACTCGTATACGTATGCCATGGGGCGTGTCTGCTGTTGGTACCAAAGCAGCATCCTATCGGGGCATCAACCGACGAGGACCGAGATAGCAGAGGTCTTTCAGTCACACTGGAACAAGGGACACGAGATTTGGAAAGCGATGCGGCATCCTCGCGATTGACCATGCGGCGGGCCGTCCGTGCCGGCGTCATTGCGTTGTTCCTCACTCCATTCCTGCTGGTCCTCATGGCCACGGGGACGATCTTCCTGTGGGAAAACTCCTGGCTGTGGAAATGGATCTGGATTCCAGTCCCGTTCTGCTGGGGTATCGGCTATCTGATGCTGCGCTGGACCAAACGTCATTTCGGTGCCCTCTGGCAGCCCCGCATTGTCCCGCTCATACATTGGACCGAAACGGACAAGACAGCCTGGCAGAAAGTCGTCGCATTTGCCGACCAATCAACGCGCGAATCTGCCAGTCAGTTCTTTGAACCGGTGTGGTACGTCGAAACGACCCGTCAGCTGGCGCTGCGGGTCGCAGCCCACTATCATCCCCAAGCGCGCGATGCGATAGAGAGCCTGACCGTTCCCGAAGTCCTCACCGCAGCAGAACTGGCCATTTCCGACCTGCGACGGTTCGTGGAGCAGAACATCCCGGGCAGTCACCTGATGACGATGGGATGGCTGGCACGAGCGCCGCAAGTGACCGACATGTGGAATCGGATCCGTCCCATCTACTACACAGCTTCCCTGCTGTGGCATCCCTGGAACGTTCTCTCACGCGCCGCAGCTGAACAAGCAGTCGTCTCGCCAGTCATGGACCAGCTGAAAAAGGAAGGGATGCTCAGCCTGCACCGCGCCTTCGTACTGCAGACCGGCATGTACTTGATTGAACTGAACAGCCATCGTTTGCGAATGGGGCCAGATCGCTGGCGCGAACTGCGCGGCGAGCAGGTGCGACCTCCATCCGCTCGAGCTACGAAGCAGACGGAAGCAGATCCGCAGAGGGAGCCACCCGCGCCGCTGCAGATCGTCGTGGCCGGGCAGGTGAAAGCGGGCAAGTCGAGCCTGATCAACGCGCTGGTCGGACACCAGCAGGCGGCGGTCGACCTGCTCCCCCTGACTGACTCCATCTCTCGCTACACGCTTCAGCCCCCTGGCACCGCCACGCCGCTGGTGCTCCTCGACACCGTCGGCTATGCGCATGAGGGACTTCGAGCTGACCGAGTAGACGAAACGATGCGGGCAGTCTGCGCGTCAGCCATGACCCTGCTGGTGGTTAACGCCGTCGATCCAGCCCGCCAAAGCGACCTTCTATTCCTCACGGCGATGCAGGACTGGTTCACAGCACATCCGCAGCGTCAGCGCCCGCCGATCCTGGTCGTGGTCACCCACATCGATCGTCTCGCGCCGAGCCTGGAATGGACGCCACCCTACGACGGCTGGGTCCAACTCCATCCCCAACGTCTCAAGGAGCGCAACATCCAGGACGCAGTGCGAGCGATCCAGCAGCTGTTTCAACACCGCGTCCAGGGAGTCGTGCCCGCCTGCACCGACGTCGCACGCAATCGCCAGTACGGCGTCGATCAATGGGTCGTGCCGGCACTACTCAACCTGCTCCCACAAGCCACTGCCAAGCACCTGCTGGACGCTCTCTACGATCAGCGCGACCAGTCGCAGTTCACTCGCCTGCTGAGTCAAACATGGCACGCCGCGTCGCTGCTGGCACGCTACCAGTTCTGCGGCCCCGACACCCTGATGCCAACTCCCCAGCTACCAACAGAAGCTCCCCCGAACACCTGACTCGCGCGTCACTCCCGACACGGCTGATCAGCAGTCACGCTCAGCCGCACACAACGCCACGCAGCGCCGGCGGCCGACTGCGCGCCACCTACGACATCGTACCGGCTCGCTGGATTTGCTCTTCCACGCGGCGCAACACATGCGGCCAGTCGTCGGCCAGGTCCTCGTGAAACAAATGCAGGAGCTCCCGTGCCTGTTGGAGTTTCTTCCTTCGAGTCTCGAGAGCCAGTGACAGCGAGTCGAGGAGGTTGTCATACACGTCCGCCAGCTTACAAAGCTTCACCCCGACCGGCGCAGCCGCCAATCCCGCAAAATAAGCACGCTCCCGCTCCTCTTCCAACTGCCGCTTGTCTTTCGAGAGCAGCGCCACATATTGCGACACACGCGAGCCGAACTGATGTTCCACACTGTCGCGGTCGGTCGTCGTGTCCTCGATCGTATCGTGCAGCACCGCTGTCACGAGCAGATCCAGGTCGCGAACCTCAAACACCGTGACCAGCACGGTCATGACCCGCAGCGGGTGAGCCACATACGGCGTTCGATTATCTTTGCGAAACTGCCCTTGATGTGCTCCCGCCGCAAACGAAATGGCTCGCAGCAGTGTATCTGTGTCACTGAATTCGCTCATCGATACTCACTTCCTTCACCTCCACGGTCGCGCGTCAGTGGAACCTTAACCACTCCGCTACGACCACAACTACTCTCCCATCTGCCAGATCATGGTCTTTGGGCGGCGGTCTTGGCGGGCTGTAACCGCCATCCGTTTTCCCGAGGAAGAAAAACGAATCGCTACAATTCTCTCCGCATCCGGCTGAGCGATCGCGCCGCGTCCGCTCGGCGCACCGGCCGACCAGAAACATACGTCGTTCGAACCGTATGCGGCCGTAGCCAGGCAAGCTCCGCCAGGAGTGAATGCCAATGCGGAAATCACCGTGCCAGGCACATTGCCAAATACGCCCAGCGTAGGCCATTGCTCCAGTGTAAACGGTGTAACGTGTGGCCCCACCTGTTTCGTCTGCCCCGACGCAACGTCAATCACCAAGACTCCGTTGCCGAAGAGCGTCGTCGCCAGCAACCGGCCATCATCGGACAGGCAATAGAATCCCCGATCATTATCTGACGTGCGTCCATGGGTGCCTGTCATGGGTAACGGCCCGAAGCGTTTCGGTTTTTCATTGCCAGGCAAGTCCCACTGAAGCACATGCAGCTCGAATCGCTTCGTGCGCCGATCGTATTGCTCGTCAGTCGCCGACAGCGTCGCGCCATCACGACTCAGCGCCAGCTCTCGCACGACACCGCCCGATTCGTACTCTGCCACCAAACTGGCGTCGTCAACCCGCTGCACGCGCACGACGCTCTTCGGCCACCGGACAACCTCTGAGGACGCAACGTGCCGGAGGTCAGCAGAGAAGACGCTCGACATAACCGCATGGCGACTCGCGTTGCCGCTCGATTCCGCAACGAGACGGCTATCGCCGGTGCGGAAGTCCCAACTCACCACCCCACCCGATTCGGGTTGATGAGCCAGCACCACACTGTCCTGCCGTGCAAAGACGGCAGCCGGTACACTCGAAGCGAGCGGCAATCGCCCCAACTCCTTCTCAGCGGCCAGATCCCATACCACCAGAAACGATTGGCCGTCGCCGTGACGCAGGCACGCCAGCAGCGCATCATCCGACGAAAATGCCAGCACTGACAGCTCGCCATCAGCAATTGTCGCCACCAGCTGCTGTCCGCTGACGGTCGAGCAGACCGCAGACAACACGCTCGCCAACAGGACCACCATTTCGCCGCAGCTCCGACTAACCCAGTAGCAGTTCACACGGCTCATCTGCCGTTCCTTTCAAGCCATCACCGATCTCGCCCATCTGTCGGCATTGCGACGCCTGAGCCGACGCGTTTATCCGCTCTCGTAGCGTTCCATTTGACCTTCCCGTGCGCGCCCTATCTTACCAGTATCGGGAACAGGAGAGTAGAGAGTAGAATGACGAGGGTTGAGACTTGAGGCGAGCGGTTTGAGGCGAGAGACTCGGAGAAGAACGATCGATTCGTCCCTCCACGTACTTCCGTCCTGCTACTCGTCACTCTCTGGTTTCGAATCGGCAATCAGGGCGTTGGACGGAAGGATCTTTCGTGATGACCGCGGACCATTCAACCAGTGCAAGTTCTTGCAACTGCCGTTCACTTACTGGCGTGCTTCGGGCACTCGCGGTTCCATGTCTGGTACTGCTGGCAGTGAGAACTGCAGCGGCCATTGATCCTGCTCAGCCCGGCGATCCATTGCCCGCTTTTGCGCGCCGACATCTGGCGGACTATGACAGCGAACCGCGCGGCGCGGATGGCCGGGTCGACCGCGAGGCACTTCTGGCTCGGCTGAAGCAACTGGGCGTCACCACCTATTACTGGCTGATCTGGCATGCTCCAACCGATTGGGACGACTTGAAGCTGTTTCTTCCTCAAGCACGCGCTGCCGGCATCAACATCTGGGTGTACCTGGTTCCGCCCACCGAATCACCTCCCATCTACGGTCACCTTTACAGCGAACCGTTTCGGTTGGACTATCAGCGTTGGGCTGAAGAAATCGCCCGCCTGTCACTTGAGCACCCCAACCTCACAGCGTGGGTGATCGACGACTTCTATGCCAATCATGAGTTCTTCACTCCCGACGTGATTCAGCAGATGCAGCAGGCGGCCAAACCGATCAACCCCCGCCTGGCCTTCCTGCCACTGATGTACTTCGATGAACTGCGGACCAGCTTCGTCGCCGACTACCGCGAGGTCATTGATGGCGTTGTTGTCGCCTACCTGCACGATCGCGAGGAAATCGACTGGGCTTGGGCCATCCTCAACGATGCCGAGGTTTGCGAACCAGGCGAACTCAGCTTCCCTTGGAACACACCTTCGCAAACAGGCGATTTCTGCCGGGCCACTCAGACCGCGGAAGTCCTGCCAGCTGACAAGCACGTGGTACGGTTTCGCGAGCGAGACGATTTCACTGCCCAGACTTGCGGATATCATTTCAAGCAACTGTTGGTGGACGACACCGTCGTCTGGCAACAGGACGTCGCCGAGGGGACACCAGCGTGGCAACCGATTGAGGTCGACGTGAGTCGGTACGTTCAAGGCAAGAGTGCCGTACGATTGTCGTTTCAGCTGAAGGACGAGCGAGGAGTCAGCAACTTCGGAGTGCGCTGGCGGATCGACCAACTGGCAGCCGATGGCTTGCGTCTGGCGGGCGATGTGAACGAGCCGAGTGCATGGCAGTCGACCTCTCAAGGGGCCTTCGCATCAGGATTCGGGAGTCAGCGCAAGGTGGGCCAGCGTCGGTTTCACATCCCGCTGATCTCCATGACCGCCGCAACGGTGGGCGATTACCGCACCCGGCATGGCGAACCAGCCACACCCCAGGCAGTAGCCGATCTGCTGCGCGTCTCGTTCGGCGCCTGGCACGACGGGAAATGCGACGGCGTCGTTACCTACTGTCTCGACAAAGGACCGGATAGCCTCACCTTTCCGGTGGTCCAGCAGGCATTTGGTGAGGCGATCCGGCAGAGCCCCACTCAAAGACCGACTGCTGGCGACTGAATGGGAACGGTTATTGTATTGGCAGTTACATGTCAAGCGTCGACCTGAACCCCTATCAGCCCCCACAAATCGACTCGCGGGTTGTGAGCAGTGATGACGCTGATCGATCCACCTGGGGCACCTGAATCAATGATGACGATTCTGCGGCTCGCTGCCGCCCATAACGAATGACACTGGGGCATTCAGTAGAATCGTGGTGATGCCTGTCGTAAGGCAAAGAATGACGCGTGATGGCAGACTGGCATTTCATCTACAATGTGATCGAAATCGGCATCTGGATTCTGTTCGGAGTCGGATGTTTTGTGGCGGCATTACGACATACCGGAGCAAACCGCTATCGATGCCACCTGGCCGCCGCTGCCTTCCTGCTGTTTGCCGCGTCCGATGCCGTGGAACTGTACACGCTGGCCTGGTGGAAGCCGTGGTGGCTCCTGGCCTGGAAGGCTGGCTGTGTCATCGTTCTCCTATCGCTCTACCTAGACTCGCTCCTTCGCCGCTGGCGAACTGCCAGAAAGAGAATAGAACCGGCCGACCTGTGATGTGACGTGCGGACGACAAATCGGCCCAATGCTGCCAAACGGCGACCGCAGATCGTCGTCAGCAGTCGCATTGGCAGGTTTGGTGGACCCGGACATTCGGCCCGGTCGAATTCGACGGAGCGACCAACGTTCGGGCCGATTCCCAGACCGAAATGAACGTCAGGTCGGCCCACACCTCCAGGGCGCAGTACGCGATCCTGTCTTGCGTGGAGTGCAGATCACACCCCACTCCGTCGCGCAGCAGATCTAACGCCGTTCCTCCAGCCCCAAAGGGCAAGTGAAACCGCAGCACCTCGGTAATGGCATACTCAATCGCATCCTCTGCGTAGCAGTCGCCCATCTCAAGATAACTGCGGTATACGGCACCGAGATCGGTCAGGAAAGGAAGTGCCGCGTCTTTCAAGCAAGCGGCCCAGTAAGACCGAAAGCCCACGCAAGTCTGCCGGCGACCGAGTGAGCGGTTGGCACCGTCTTCGTCTCCCGCCAGGTCCATGACGATGGCCGACTGCAGAGCATGCAAGCATTCCCGCAGTACAGCGTCACGACTCACTTCGCCACGCAGGGGCGAGTCGACTCCATTCTGTATCATGACAGACTCCTGATGCGGTCACTCCTTGAACGCGAACATGACCACTAGTCATAGCGTGATTCACTCCTCACAGCAAGTACGACAGTCCGTCGCACCCCGCATCCCCCACACGCCTGGAACGAGGGATTCACCCACCTTATCCCATGGCTTGGGAATCGTTGCGACGCAGGCCTGCCGGTTCTGTCCGGGGCAGATGCAACAGACCGGCCGCAGGCGTCGCGTGGCGCCTCGACCTGGTGCTGCGCATGCGGCTCTCTCTCTTGCAACGGGCCCAGGCCGAAGTGCGCGTCCGGCTCGGCGCGAAGCTCCCGACGATCGAGGCCACCCAAGCGCGCAGCGACTTGTCGTCCACGGCCCGCGACCGGAGCGTGGAGATCCGCAGGCAGCTCGGCGCGCTGTTGACTTCCAGCTACTTGTGACAGGAGAGTGTCCGCCGTGGCTCACGTGCGAGAAAACCCAGCCGATTTCGCAGCGGTCTCCCGTCTGCCGCGCTGCCGGTCTGCGCATCGTGCGTCTTCCGCTCTTCTCCGTGACGCGCGCCTGTCACCGCCGTTGCTGCACACTGCCCGTCTTGTCACACGCCTCACTGCCGCGCTCGTTCCGCGTGAGCCCATCCACACGGCACCACGCACTGACCGCTGCCCGGCACCCCTAGCGCGGCCTCTATAGTTCTCATATACGGAGTCACGCCGCCCCCGCCCGCTGCGCCGCCGTGTCAGTCCGCATCCTCACTCGCCGCGTGCGTGCGCAACGGCTCAGCCGATTAACACCGGTGCGAGCAAGACCGGACACGCTGCTGAATAGGCAACGGCACGCTCTTCGCGCGCTACCCTCCGCGTCTCTGTGCCTCCGTGAGAGACACACTTCCCTGTCCATCAAAACGCATGCAAAGGTGCAAAGACGCGAAGGACGGATGCGAATGGCGTGCGTGCCGCGCATTTCTTAGCGCCTGGGCGTAAGATTCACAAGAGCATCAATCAACGATGCGGCGTTTCCTCGGCTGGTTGAGCGACAAGCCACGAGCGGATGGCCACCACAGCACCCCAGCGGGTCGCAATTCGAAGGGATCTCACGGAGACACGGAGCTCACGGAGTAAAACAAGAGTGGCCGGAGATTTCTTCGCGTGTCTCGCCCACTTCCTCCGCGCCCCACCCTCCGTGTCTCCGTGCCTGCGTGAGAGACAAACGGACTTGTCCATCATGGCGCGGCGGCCGGGTGGCACTGGCTCTGCCAGTGCTGCAGCGAATCGCCGCTTGGCGTCACGCACATCAGCGGAGGAAGTTCTCAGGATGGCGCAATTCCGTTTGACCTGCCGTCCAGCTGCAGCGCTCGCTTCGCCTGTGCTGGTGCTTGTCGTGCAAGGACTCCATCTTCAGCTAATCAAGGAGGACTTCCGTGCTACGTGTGGTTCAGCCAACGTGCCACCTGCTGCGACGTCGCTCCACAAATGCCCGACGGCCAGGAAGCACTTCGTCAGGTAGATAACGGGCTGGGATATCGTTCTCGCATCCGTTTCCGACTTTTTATACTGTGGGAGCCATTCTTTCCGCACGCCCGGGAGCGGTGTCTTGGCAGCTTCAGCACTGGCGAAGCCAGTGCCACCCCGCCGCCCCCTCTCTCTCCGACCCCCGCGAGCTCTGCTCGTGGGTGCATCAGATGGCGAGCT
>JBGSHS010000419.1:0-14205 GCA_041752115.1 Pirellulaceae bacterium
CGTGAAGTAGCGAAATCGCGAGCGTGGCCGCGGTCGCGCAGACCGCGGGGGAAGTGAAGAACGCACAGCAATGTTCCCATGCTCGGCGCGAGCGTGGCCGCGGTCGCGCAGACCGCGGGGGAAGTGAAGAACGCACAGCAATGTTCCCATGCTCGGCGCGAGCGTGGCCGCGGTCGCGCAGACCGCGGGGGAAGCAAAGAACGCACGGCAATGTTCCCATGCTCGGCGCGAGCATGGCTACGGCTCGGCGCGAGCATCTACTCTGATAACCTAGTCCGGAGTAACTCACACGATGATACTGGTGGCACAGCAAATCGACGCGGCCCGGCTGGCAGGATTCGTGACGGGCTTGATCTGTTTCCTGGTCGTCTACCTGCTGATCTCAGCGGTCATTGGTGCGATCATCCTGCGGATAGCCTGTTGGCTCTACAACAAGTTCGCAGGCGGTCCCAAGACGCGTGAGAGCGTGCCGAGCCCCACGTTTGGCCGAGCGATCACGATCTGCCTGACGATTGCCTTGGTGGCGTTGGGCACCTCGTTTATCATCGGCTTGATTGTCGGGGGAGCGGGTGCGGCCTTGGGACAGAACATTCGGTCCATTCAGGCAGCGGCTCAGCTGATCAGTCTTCCGCTCACTTTCCTGATCTCGATCGGCATCCTGCAAACGATGCTCCCCACATCGTTCAGCCGCGCAGCCTTGGTGGCTCTGCTGAATACTGCGATTGGAATCATTATTTTCTTGCTGGTTGCCACGCCACTGGTCATCGCGATCATGACGATCCGAAGGAGCATCCCGTGAAGATCCATGCCCTGCAGACGGCCACTGTCCTGCTTGCCCTCTTTTCCATCCACTCCGATTGCCACGCCCAGGCGCCCGATCCGGCGCGCGTCAGCGAGATAGCGCAGTGGATCAGCACGGGGACCAGCAGCGCGGCGCCGGCGATCACCGATCGGCAGTTCTGGCAGCGGGTTGCCAGCAGCTCGTCCTACGAGTCGGCGATCAAGGAGGCAGAACAGATCGCGCGCGAGCCACTTGTCAACCTGCCGGATGATCTGTATCTGGAATACTCGCGAGTCGGAAATCGCTCGCGCTATGAAAAGGTCTACTTCGCCAAATTGAATGCTTTTCGCACACTGGTGATTGCCGAGTGCATGGAAGCCAAAGGCCGGTTCATCGCCGCGATCGAGCAGGCGATTCAATCGTACGCCGCCGACAAGTCGTGGGTATTGCCGGCGCACGATTCGGGCAACGAGAACTTTGAAGGGCGGCAGATCACAGTTGATCTGTTCGCGTCGGAAGTCGGCTGCGAACTGGCCAATGCCGACTGCATCCTCGGCCATCAGCTCGGTAGCGACGCGCGAACTCTTATGCAACAGGAGGTACGACGACGAGTCCTGGAACCATATCGGCAGATGGTGACAACTGGCCAGCCGGCCATGTGGTGGCTGACCGGCACCAACAACTGGAACGCCGTCTGCCTGGCCAATGTGACCGGAGCGGCTCTGGCGATCACCTCCGAGCCGGCGGAGCGGGCGTTCTATGTGGCCGCGGCGGAGAAGTACATCACGAACTTTCTTACAGGGTTCACTGAGGACGGTTACTGCAGTGAAGGCGTCGGATACTGGAACTACGGCTACGGCTGCTTCGTGCGACTGGCTCATGTGCTTCACGGTGCCACGGGAGGCCATGTCGACCTGTTCGAGCTGCCTCGGGCGAAGAGTGCCGGCCTGTTCGCTCGCCGCATGGTGATTACGCCAGGTCAGTATCCCGCTTTTGCCGACTGCGGTGTTGGTTCCCTTCCGAGTGCGAACATCATGCGGTACGTCACGCGTCGTTTTCAGCTGAAACCGACCGCAGAGGAGCTCCACCACCACAACTCACTCCGCTGGCTGGATGAACTCGGAGTCTACTCGTTCGTGTTCGATCCTGCCACCGATCCTTCGTCGACAGCGGAGCCCGATCTTCGCGACTGGTTCGCTGATGCCGGGATCCTCATCTGCCGCGGCGCGACAAGCTCTGACGGATTGCCGGTCGGCGTGGCGCTCAAGGGCGGCCACAACGCTGAACACCACAATCACAATGACGTCGGTTCGTTCGTCTTCTGCATCGGCGATACGATGACGCTCGTTGATCCGGGAGCCGAAGTCTACACGCGCCGCACGTTCAGCAATCGGCGTTACGACAGCAACCTGCTCAACTCCTTCGGTCATGGTGTGCCTCGCGTGGCGAACCAGCTGCAGCGAACGGGCGGCAAGGCCAAAGGTGAAGTGGTGAAGCTCGAGTTCACCGGCACCGTCGATACACTGGCGCTGGACGTGGCGTCGGCTTACTCCGTGGAATCGCTCAAGAAACTCGAACGTACGTTTGAGTTCCATCGCGATGCCGCTCAGCTTATGGTCACCGACTCGGTCGAATTCCATTCGCCCCAAACGTTCGAAACTGCCTTGATCACGTTTTCGAAGTGGCAGCAACTGGACCACAATCATCTGCTGATCGGCGAAGGTCCCTCAGCCGTGCTAGTCACCATTGATACCGCCGGCATTCCCTGGACCGTTGAATCCACGGAGATAACCGAGGAGCGGCGCGACGACAAGAAGCCGACTCGGCTTGGTATTGAGCTTTCCGAGCCGGTTCAGGCGGCGACCATCCGCATGATGATCCGACCGAGCGGCGAGCGGTCGGATCAGAAGACGCAGTAACCTCGCGGCGGCCAGCTCGCACAGCTTGAAGGTACCGAACAGGGCCAGCTTCAGTAGTTCCGCTTACCCAACCGGAATCCCTTGGCCAAAGTGCTCAGATTCGCGAACAGGTCGATCACGCAGGCGACTTCGACCAGCCCTTTGGGCGAGAGCCCCAACTGGCGTCCGGCAGCTGAATAGGCATCCACCGAGTAGAAGCACCCGTTAACCGCGGACACCACCATCGCAATCAGCTCTTTGGTCTGCCGAGTCAGAGTGCCTCGCATCATGATCGTCTGATAGCTTTCCCATTTCGCTCGCAGCATAGTCGGTTGATGAGCCAGTGCGACGAAAATATTGGGCACAAAAGAGATCCCCATCTTGAAGCAGATATCTGCAAACACGTCATCCACGTCGGAATCAGCGTCGGCGAGCTTGCGTGCCAGCAGTTCTACTTCGTTTTGCCTGGTTGCCCCATTACCATTCGACTCTGGCTTGTGCGGCCGCAAATCGGAATCGAAATGCAGGATGTGTGCGTAAGAGTTGAAGCCCTCGAAGAAGCCAGCCACTGCCAACACCTCTCGCTCCGCAGCCTCGTCAACTCCAGCTCGACGTATACGTCTCTGTTGCAGACCAATGATGTACTCGTTCGGCTTGGCAACTCCGACACACAAACCGAGGAGTTCCTTGGTGACAATATCGATCTCTCCTTCGGTCATGACCGCTTCATATTGCCTCCACATCGCCGTCAGGAGTTCCTCATCGTCGGCCAGCCTCTTGAAAACAGCCGGCAATTGTTCGCCCCCGAAATGTCGAGTGATCTGGTCGACGATCTGCGTCAAGTCAGAAGTTTGTGTCAGTTCGTTCATGTTCGATCTCCCGTCGAAGGTTATCAGGCCAGCCAAGGCTGATCGACAGATACTGGCACTGCCCGATATGGGCACTGTCCGATATGAGAACTGTCCGAAAGCACCACTATCCGAGAACATCTCAGCACGAAATCGTCGCTCTGTCTGAAATTGCTGCCGCCTGGTACCGTGCCCGGCTCGACTCCCGCAGATGGGCCCTGCAGAATTCGTGGCACGAGGACTCCCAACGGATACGCCAACAGGCTCAAACGCAACGCACCGAGCTGTCATTGCCGACAGCCAGACAGATTAGACTCGTATCGAAAAAACCGCCCGTCAGGGCAGTTGGATGTTGCGTGGGGAGAACTCAGATGACTCCACCGCCGAAAAAGTGATGATCGTCGTCGCGACCTGGCCTGGTCACGCTGGCCGATCAACCACGCCGCAGCATTGTTGCAGAATCCATCGGCAAATGCAAACATCGGCCGATCTCGCGTCGCGGGGACCCGCAAAGCCTTAACTCGTGAGCCGACAGCAGTTTCGAACGCCAGACGCGTTGTGGAGCCGTTTTTTTTCCCAGAAATTCTTCTGGGGATTGTGACGATGATCCGTGTGGAAGAGTGGAAGACAAGAAGATGGGACGACAAAAAGATGAGGCACGCACTAGATCTTGTGTCACTCCGTCTTCTTGTCTCCCTGAGTTCTCGCTCTACCTTCCACTCTCGTCTGCCGCCTACGCGGCGCAGCACCGCCGCAGATCGCGCATAGCTCGCACATTTTCGGCAAACTCGCAGCCCAGATCCTGCAGCCAGGTCTGATGCATACTGCGGTTCTTGTGGTAGACGTTGGGGAGCAGTGTGGCACGGCGCCCACAGATCAGCGCGCAGACGGCGAAGTGAAGTCGGTCGGTGACGACGTGTTCGTAGTCGGCAGCCAGTTCGAGGTACTGGCGTGGCGTGTGGCAGAGCCGAGCCGGATCCCGAGCAAACCAGCCGCGCGGGACAATACCTTCTGAGTCTTTCCGGAGGAAGACGCCGCAGTCGTGTGTCGGACATCTGTGGGAGCCATAGTCCAGCCCTAAAGCCAGGTCTGGTGCCAGGATGCCATCACTCGAGAGCGTCAGACTGACTTGTTCGCGGACATACACACGATGGAAGTTCCGGTCTTCGCGCGAAGTGTACGACTGCGGAAGTATCGTCATTGGGATCCCGAAGCTCAGGCACCGGCCGCGCAGCTGCCAGTTGTTCTGCCACATGGTTCCCATGTTGCCGCCACCGCCCCACACCAGCTCATCGATATCTGTGGCCGGCTGCTCGGGATCAAACTGCTGCCATTGGATATCGTAGAAGGTGAACAGCTGACGAGTTGCCCATTCGATCAGTGCATCACCAACGTTTCCGACGGGACGGATATAGCCAATCCGCTTTCCTTGCAGTGGCTCAAAGACATGCGCGAACGCCGTCGGTGGTATGAGTCTCATTTCGCGTTTCTCCCGATGATTGTGGAGTCCCGCACCGACAGCGTGTTGATCGCTCCGTCACGCTGCTCGCACCGGCTGGGCATAGAACTCCCGAGTCTTCTGATAATCCGTTTCGAGCGTGCGCAGCGTATCGAGTAAGGCACGTACGGCAGTACGATCGAGCACCACGTCGGCAGCTGCCACTCGACTCAAAGGCAATACGTTTCGCTCGGACATTACCAACACGTTCCACGTCGCGTGTCCACTGAAAAACCCGCGGCCTGGATAGAAAACCACTTCCGCAAACGGGCGTCTGGTCGTGAGCTGAGCTGGAGTTGCCGATCCGTTGCGTACGCTCTCATCGCGCTCACTGTGAAAGTATCGCAGTCCTTTGCAGCAACGCACTGGGCGATGTCGTGAATTCTCAAAGTACGTCACGTTCGCCCCTTCCCGCCAACGATCCGGGCAAGACGGAGCGGGTGGATGCCAGAGGTGATACGAGTGCGACCACCGCAGGATCGATGCCACTCGTGCCCCAGCACGGCGCAACCGCAGTCGCAGATCATCGTCTTCGCAGCCCCACCCCTCAAACTGCTCATCAAACCCGTTAATTCGCTCGCAGTCCTCGCGCCAGATGCCGATATTGTTGCCGATCAGCTTCGGCTTGGTCGGATGACGCATCAGATTGTACATGAGCGACTTGAGATACTGGCGCCGTAGTCGACCGCGCTCCTCCCGCGAAATCCACTGCGTGAAATCGCCGCGGCGAATAGCCTCCTCGTCCACCTGCCGGGAAACAGCTTCCGTCAGACGACAGCAATCACCAGCCATCACCAGTCCCGCCCGACGTCGGCGTAAGTGCTGCTGGACGTGATCGCGCGGCAGGATGCAGTCACCATCGAGAAACAGGAGATAAGGAGCACGACTGGCCAAGACGCCTTCGTTGCGACAACGGGCTAACTGGAACGCAGCATGCGTGTGGGTGGTCATCTTGACGGCCGACTCGCTGCGCGCCGCGAAGTCCGCCACTACCTCCAACGTCTCATCCTCCGAGCCGTCGTCAGTAATCACGATCTCCACTGCCCGCGAGTCAGTCTGCTGCGTCGCCACCGACGCCAGCGCGCGCACCAAATGGTCGGGGCGCTGATAGCTGGAGATCAGCAGAGCCATTTCCGGGAACGAGCTCGACATCCAATGTCCTCCGCATGCCCCCACGGTTTCGACCGCTGGTCGCCTTCCCTGGCACCAACTCTCTCGGTACGCCCGCCCCACACGCGTCCGCAGAGAAAGGAACTCAACAACCTTGGTCGTCCATGCTACGCAGCCAGTGTACAACCGAGCTAAACCTTGCCGGTCGCAACAACTGCGCAGCTCACGTGAGAAAATCGGCCGAAACAGTTGTCCAGTTGAGCGTTTCTTCCCATCTTCAGACGAAAAGCCCACCAATACCACCCGTGCTAGCACCTCCACCCGTGCCGCACAGCAGGCGAGGGGGGGAGTATGCCATAAAAGGGCGTTGGATGCCATACTTATTGTTGATCGGTACATGGGGCAGGAGCAGGAGCAGGACCCGGCTGCTAGCTGACCGTGGGAGATCCGGCAACTCCTGCCGGGAATCCGGGAATGACGAAAGAAGACCATGTAATACCCAGTCGAGCCAGAAGCGAGCCCCGTTGGGCAGATTGGTTCGTCATCCGAATTCCGTCATTGGGTATTTCGTCCTTCGTCATTTCCTTCGTCATTGGGTACTTCGTCCTTCGTCATTTGCAGGGGGGGCACTGCAAAATCGCGATCGTTGTCTGGGTCTTTTCGTCTGGGATTCATGATGCGAGCCTTGCTGCTGACCTTGGGCATTCTCTGGGCTTCTCCGTACACCCTGCTGGGGTTGGGGGTAGGCGGTATCGGGCTCTGCAGCGGCGGGAGAGTCCGACGGCGTGGCCGCACTCTCGAGTTCTCTGGGGGGGGAGTCACTTGGTTTGTCCAGCACTTACCCACGGGCCCCACGACCCTCGCGATCACGCTGGGCCATACAATACTGGGACAGACCGAGGCAGCACTGGACATAGTCCGCACCCACGAGATGGTACATGTGCGGCAGTACGAACGCTGGGGCCCCTTCATGGGACCGGCCTATCTGCTGGCGTCTCTGTACCTCTGGTTCGCTGGACGCGCCGCCTATCGGGACAACCCGTTTGAGAAGGAAGCGTACGAACAAGACGCAAGTGAGGAGTAGTGTCGACGATGATCTGGCTGCTGATCAAGAAGGCTGTTGGGACCGTACTCTTCTTCTTCGGCAGCTACATGGCGCTCATCGCCCTGTTCTCCCACGACCCGAGAGTCAACAGTCAACTGGCACGTCTCGGGCTGGTAGTGCTCGCAATCGCGCTGCTGATAAGCGGAGTGGCTCTGTGGAACGCCAAGGCACCAGTCCCGTCAGACTCCCCGCAGCAGAATGATGATCCGCCCGGCACTCCCTGAAGGAAATGACGAATGACGAATTGCCTAATGACGAATGGAATGACGAATGCCCCATGACGAAATGGCGTGCCATCAAGACCCCATAGAATCGCTGCCGGCTGGGTTTGCTGCCGATCGATGTGCTTTCGTCCTTGGGAAGTAGATTCGTGGCGGCGGAGCGTCGCAAGATCACGATCGTTGATTTGGCCCAGCTACACAACCCGAACGAGCACAAGAGCAATTCAGCTCGTGACCAACCGGCCAAAACGTGACAGAATCTGGCGAGCCACAGGCGTATCGTGCACCGCACTGAGCAATCGAGCGACGTCGTAGCCGGCTGCCGACATCACGTCCCGCATCTGCTCGATATACGATCGCATCACGCGTCGGTCGTACTCCGGGTGAAACTGCACACCCCAAGCAGTGTTCCCGATGCGAAAGGCATGATTTGGTTCGAAATTGTTGCCGGCCAGCCGCACTGCTCCGGTCGGAAGCTGCGTGACCGTCTGAGCGTGTACGACGTGGGCCGACATGAAGCGCGGCAGGTCGCGGAAGAGCGGATCGTCGCCGCAGGAATCCAACAGTTCTACTTGAACTGTTCCGACCTCACGCCCCGCTGGATGATAGTCCACCTTTCCCTGCATCGCCTGCGCCAGGAGCTGGTGTCCATAGCAGATCCCCAGCAAAGGAACTCCCACCTCCACCAATCCGGCAATCCAGTGCTCCAGCCTCACGCTCCACGCAAGCCGATCGGTCACCATGTCATGAGAGCCGGTGATAACAACGCCGCGGCATTCTGCTGGCTCCGGCAGACGTTCCAAGTCGTGCACATCCAGGACCCGCACCCTTTGATCCTCCAAGGCGAGCCCTTCGCGCGTCCAATGATCGAAGTCACCCAGTTCGCTGGCAGTCTGGGGGAACGTACAGCCCGTCTTAACGATCCAGATGTCAGTCATATGAGATCAGCTGTCCCCCTCCAGACGTCACATCTACCAGAACAATGACGAATGACGAAACACCCGACCAAGGCAATGACGAATGACGAAATACCTAATGACGAAAGCAGGAGTGAACACCGGAAGAGAATTTCGCAGGATTTCTATGGCCAGGCAGTGCGGTGTTCGATATTCGTCATTCCACTGGTCATTGGGTACTTAGTCATTCGTCATTCATTCTGCGGATCTCTGTCGGATTTCTCATCAATGGCGGCGTCATCCTGGCCGCTGAAGATAGTTGAAAACGGTGATCGCCCCAAGCCCCAACCACTTGACATGCCCGCGCAGGTAAGGGTCAATAGCAGGAGTGGTACAAAGTTGTCGCGTCCTGTGTGCCGCTTCCTCCATGCCGCCGTCCTCCCACCCCACCGAAACAACTATTTTGCTCCCCAAACGGTCTCCGTTTTCCGGACATGACTTCCCCCTAGCTCGACGATCACGATTCTGTGGCGCGCCGCTGCCAATGACAAATCGCCTACGATCATTGCGGCACTGGCCGCGGCGAATTGGCCACGCGGCCAAGTTGACTCCCGCAGACACCCATCTCCTGAATTGCACATTGGCACATATTGAGATCCTGGAGAGGCACCAACATGCTCACACTGCTCCTGTACACTTCGCTCTTCGGCGGCCTGAATCGGATCGAGGCCGATAGTACGAACTTCCAGGCGGTCATCCGGGGCGGAGCTGTGACCAGTTTGCGCACCGCAGACGGTACTCAGCTTGTTCAGACGCCAGACGACGTGCGTGGTGTGAGTGTGCATCGAGTCAGCAGTGACCATTGGGGAGCTGATGCTCAGCTGCCGGCTGGCCAGACAGGTCCACTGAGACTGGATCGGGAACATCCGCAAACGGAGCTGACGTCGTCCTTTACTGGACTTTCCACCGGTCAGGTTCGCGGTGAGTATCGGATCGATCCCGACTGTGGCGAGCTGGTCATACGGCACGAGTTGAAGTCGGCGCCTGAGGGGGTGTGGGGAATCAGCTGGTGGATCGCTGATATTCCGTTGGAGTACGCCATCCTGGTTCCCGGCACATCAGGCGTACGATTGACGGCCGAGACACCGCAGGCAATTCATCAGTTCGACTATCCCATGATGTGGGAAGTCCAGCTGGTGATTGTCGAAGGTCCGTCCGGCGGCTTCTGGGTGTGGGCAGAGGATCCTGACCCGCGGTTCAAACGGCTGGTGGTCGAGCGTCGTCGCAGCGGCTGGCGGCTCGGTTTCTACACTTTGAACGAAGCACCGTTCGACCATCATGCCACGTGCCAGAGCGTCACCTGGCGGCTGAATACCTACACGGGCGACTGGCGCGTTCCCGCGCGGCGTTATCGTGACTGGTTCCAACACCACGCGGCACCCGTCCCCATTGCCGAACAACGGCCCAATTGGGTAAAGGACATTCGCAGCTGCGTGATCATGCCGACCGATATCCGCACGCTGGAACCGCTCGCGCGCCAGTTCGACCCGGAGCAGACGCTGATCTATCTCTACGACTGGCGACAGCCGGGCTACGACCGCGATTATCCTGACTATGAGAAGATCCGCCCCGACCTGATTCCGTTTGTCGAGCGTGCTCATCAGCTGAAATTCCGCGTGATGTTGCATGTGAACTATTTTGGAGTCGATCCTCGGCATCCACTGTACGCACAGTTCGAGCCATATCAGGTGCGCAGCCCGTGGGGCCAGCATGAGAAAGAGTGGTGGGTCTGGCCTATCGACAAGCCAGACATCCGCTTTGCCTACATCAATCCAGCCTGCTCAGCTTGGCGCGATCTGTTTACTCGCCTGATGGTCCGGCTGTGCCAACAGACCGGCACTGACGCCCTGCATCTTGACCAGACACTCTGCATCTACAACGACAATAATGGCCGGATCGACGGCATGTCGATGGCAGAGGGAAATGTGGCACTTCACCGGCAGCTGCGTGCCGCACTGCCTGACATTGCCTTAAGTGGTGAAGGACTTAACGAAATCACCTGTCGCTACGAGTCGTTCACACAACGTCACGTCTGGGGAGTCGACCACACGAAAGGGACGTACGACCGTCGCATGCTCGCGGCCGCTCACCCGATCAGCTCCTATATCTTGCGGCCCTACACGGTCATTTACGGCTACCTTGGGTGTGCGCCGCCGGAGGACGACCAGTTATATGCTGCTTGGCAGGAGGCGTATCGGCACTGGGGCGTGATCCCGACGCTCAAACCTTCGGGACCTTTCTTCACGCAGCCCGGTGGCTTTTCACGTCAGTTCCTTGACGAACTGCACTTCTGGCAGACAAACCGCGTGGAGAACGATTTCGACGGCGTCTGGCCCGCCGATGTCGTTCTGCCCATGCGGACGGCGGATGGTCGCCCGGTGCTGGCGCTGCAGGATGGACGCACCGTCTGCCAGGAGCAGGTCATCAGCCGAACCATCACCGGCGTGTCTCAGGCCGAAGGATCCGGCACGATTCCCAACTGGCCGGCTTTTGACCGGCAGCATCTGCTGGGACTCGATCCTCAGCATTGGTATCCCTACTTCGACGAACCTCGCGATGACTCGAGCCTCCACGTCTGCGAGCTTCCCGCCGATCTGACACTTGATTACCTGTATACCTCCGAGACGCTGACGATGCTGAGTCTGCGCGACGCGACTCCGGTTCTGCAAGACCTGGCCCTATTGCTGGGCCAAGCGGAGATCGGTTCGCGCACTGGTAACCGTCCACCGCAGACTCTGTCCGGTCCCGGCGAATCCTCCGACGGCTCCGCCTTCACTTCCTTTGCCGATATGATCTCGGCACATCCTCCGTGGAAGCAGGGAGCAAACGGTGAAGCGTTCGCCCGATTCCACTGGAAAGTACCGCAAGTGAATGCCGTGCCGCAAGAGAATGCGATCTGTTTCGTCAGCGACGTGGCGCTCGATCCTGCTGCCGTGGGAGACAATCGCAGCGATGGTGTCACGTTTATCGTACGAGCGGAGGATGGGCCGCTGCAGCTGAGCAACCAGATTCACCAGCCAACCGACAAGCCGGCGCGTCTGCAGCTGGATCTGACTCCCCTGGCCGGTCGCGACATCATCCTGGAACTGGCGGTTCATCCTGGTCCCCAGAACAATCCCAGCTACGACTGGGCGCGCTGGCGACAACCGCGAATCGAGCGCGATGTACACACCCAGGCGACGATCGGCATACTTGGCGGTCCGCCCTGGCACATCGCGCTGGCTGGCACACAGATCGAACCAATCACGCAACACGATCAGGTCCAGCTAATCACCCTCACAACGCCCGGTACCGCCTGTCTGCTGCGCAGCGAGCCGCCCCCGGTTCAGTTGCCGGTGACGTTGGAGCGCGACCCCGACCAGATGTTCGTGGTGCTCGACTCCGGCCGAGTGGCCTCGGCAGCGCAGTTCGCCACCGTGAAGCCGTCCGTGAATGTCGTAGGAGGCGTCTCGAAGTCCGGATTGCTGCAACATCCCCCTAACCACGGTCGGACGATGGCCGCATACCTGATGCGATTGCCGGAACAGCCGGCTCGCTTCACCGCCTCCATCGGACTGCGCGACGGTTCGAAATCAGACGGTGTGAGGTTTCGTGTGGAGGTCAACGGCAGTCAGCTCGCCGATCACTTGATCACCCCCGGCGTCTGGCATCCGGTGGAAGCCGATCTGTCTCTCTGGGCTGGCAAACCGATCGTGTTGTCGCTGGTGACCGATTCCGAAGGCTCGCATCAATTCGACTGGGCGGTCTGGGGCCAGCCGCAGATCACGGCCAATCCGTGATTCAACGCTCATGATTCTGCGGCGCGGCGTGCCATTGGCCGTGTGCCTCGGGTAGAATACATGGGAGCAAATCATGCCGACGTGCATCGACAGTGGTTGTCCTGCAACCGCTTCGCACACAAAACAACGGCGTGACAAGTTGGACGATTCGATCATCTGCGCTGCTTCTTGAAGGACCAGAACCATGAACTGCGATCAGAAGAATCCTGGCGTCGCTTTTGGGTTGCTGTTGAGCGTCACGGTCGCTCTGTTACTCTCTGCCGGTTCGCTGGCTACAGCCGAAGAGGATGCAGCTGTGATGAAGGCCGGGTTTGCCGAGGCCGACATCACACCGGAACAGGGAATGGAGCAGCCGGGCGGATACGGCAAGTCGTATCACCAGGCAGTTCACGATCCCTGCAAGGTGCGGGCGGCGGTGTTCAATGACGGCACACACCGAGTTGCAGTTGTGGGCGTCGATGCGATTGGATTGCACGGTGAAATGGTGGCCGAGGCGCGCCAGCAGATTCATCAGCGCTGCGGTATCGAGCCGTCGGCGATCATGGTGGCTGCCTCTCATTCGCATTCCTCCGGGCCGTTGTGTGGTGTGATGCCCGGCTCGTACGACCATGCCTCGCCGCTGGTACAGAAGCTCGCTTACGAACACTCAACCTGCACGAACCTCGATTATTACCACTCTGTTTTAGGGAAAATCGTCGCCGCGGTCTGTCAGGCAGATGCGTCCAGCGGTCCGGTTCAATGCGGGGCAGGCAAGGGCCTGGAGGACAAAGTGGCGTTCAACCGTCGCTTCCGGATGGAGAACGGTCTGTCGTACACGCACCCGGGACAAGGAAACCCCGACATCATCGGCCCCGCCGGACCCGTCGATCCGGATGTCGGCGTGATCGGCGCATGGAATGCCGAAGGAAAATTGACCGGCTGCATTGTGAACTTCGCCTGTCATGCCACGACCAGTCCGGGCGGGATCTCGGCCAATTATATCTACTACCTCGAGAAAGCCATCCGCGGCATGTTTGGCGATGAAGTGATTGTCGTCTTTGTGCCTGGCACCTCCGGTGACGTCACGCAAGTCGACAACCTCAGCCCGGTGCAGCCCCCGCAGGCAGAGGAATGGGCCCAACTGGTCGGTGGCTGTGTGGGAGCCGAAGCAGTCAAGGTCCTCTTGAGCATGGCCAAAGGAACGCTCACTCCCGTGGGCGGAACCAACACTGTCTTGGATGTAGAGCGGCGTGCTCCAACAGCCGAACGACTGGCAGAGGCGATGGACCTGGTCCAGCAGGACGTCGCCAAGGTCGGCCATACGGATTGGACGTTTGCCAAGGAGACGGTACTCCTCGATGCGATCCTGCAAGTCAAACCGAAGGTGGCGGTCGAAGTCCAGGCCATTCAGATCGGCCCGGTCGTTTTGTTCGGCCTCCCCGCCGAAGTGTTCTGCCAGTTCGGGCTCGATCTGAAAGCTGCCAGTCCGTTCCCGCTCACCTTTCCCGTCTCTTTCGCCAACAACTGCGTCGGATACATACCGACCGAAGAAGCGTTTGGCGAACATGGTGGAGGATATGAAACACGCCTTTCTTCCTACACCAATCTCGACATCACGGCCGGCCGGCAGATGGTCGAGGCCGCTCTGAGACTGGCCAAAGACCTGACACCGGGGACCATTCCTGCCCGCGCACCGCACGGTCCGTTTTCCGGACCCTGGACCTACGGCAACGTACCTCCCCAGGTTCACTGATATTCCATTGAGAATCCCCCAACATACTGCAGCATACCAGACTCACATCCGCAGTGTGATGCACGCAGGGGAAGCATCGCGTGACCGACGGTTGAGCGGTCGCGAAAGACTGCACGAAGTGATCCTTCCACTTGGAAATTGGATATTCCTTGATACTCATATGAAAAGGGTCCCCTTCCAGATGAGGCTCAATCGTTCCCGATTGTCCTAAAGTGGTAGGTGTAGATCTTACCGCTCAGTTATTCCAGAAGGAGACCCAAATGCGCTTCTACAAACC
>JBGSHS010000420.1:0-58243 GCA_041752115.1 Pirellulaceae bacterium
ATCCGCGTCGCGTTGGCGATCCGACTCGAACCTGCGTGCGTTGACCCGCGCGGGGACGCTCGCAACGAGCGGCCGCGAATGAGTCTTCGGCGGGGCAGCCCCCTATTCCCCCCGCAGTCTGCGCGACTGCGGCCACATCCCGGCCCTTCTCCCCCGGAGAAGGGAGGAAGAAGGACTTGAGCGCGACAACTCTCATCTGAAGCACTTGAACCGTGCTATCAGCTCACGCCCGGCGTCTCTCCCCCAGCAGCTTCTGCTGGGGGAGAAGGAAGACAGAGTCCATAACGAGAGGACCGGCAAATGGTCCTGCTTGCACCAGCGTGGCTCGGACAGGTTCTTATTTGCTTACGTCTCGCCAATCGACCGGATTTCCATCGCTTTTCTGGAACAGATGCAGCAGATCATCAGGCTTGAGCGTAAGGGGAATGGCGAGCGTGCTGCCGTCGGCCAAACCGGCCAGGAACTTGCCGTTGGGCGCGACCTGCAATCCGCTGCCGGGATTCTTCGGATCCAAGGCGTAATCGTCCGGAGCGGTCCAGGGCACAGCCAGTTCCGGCTTCACTTCGACCAGCACGATCGTGTTGCTCGTCCCGTCCGTAATGGCGGAAAAGGTCGTAGGTTTCGTGCCGCCCATAATCGTGTCGTCGCCAACCGGTGCCAAAAATGTCGTATAGCCGGGCTTGACCTGCGCCAGATCCACTCCGCCCAGAAAGTCAGCTCGATAGACGTCAGGCATTTTCTCCAGAAGAGTCTTGTTGTGCGGGCTGTCCCACGCTTCGTCCAAGTGAAACTGCTGGAACAAATCGTTCTGTTCGAGAAACGGAAGGAGGTGCACACGCCAGCTCAGTTTCGTCTGTCCCTCGACATCGTAATACTTCTTTGCCGGTGGCAACATCTTGTAAACGTCGTAGTGATTGTGCATCGCCAATAGAATCTGCTTGAATCGCTGACCGTTTCTGTTTTGTTCCACCTGCTTGATCACCTGGCTGGCCTTGACGAGCAACTGGAAGTTTCCTCCCAGCCAGGCAACTCCGTCGAAATTCATCGTGATCCGACTTCCCGAAACCTGTGGCTGAAGACTACTAATGAGGGACGTAATCGCCGCCGGCGAGATCTCCAGTTGCACGGGTAGAGTAGTGGGGCCCGCGGGCGTAGATTGCGCTGTGGCCGAACCGTTGTTGCCTTGCGACGTACTTGAGCTGCCGGGGTCGGCGAGCATGGTGATCGGAGAGTGCAGTCTCGTTTTCTCCACGTTCGACCATCCTTCGTAGGCGCTCTGCAGCATTTGTGGTATTCGATTTACCAGGTTGGTGGCCGCTGCGTCGGACTCGGATTGGATGACCAACCGCGCGTGCAGGCGAGACGGATCAATCCCCAGCGTTGCCCAACGTACGCCGCTAAGCACCACGTCGCTGGACCCGCCGCCAAGTTGAGCAGGAAGCTGAGGAACCATCTCCCGGATCGCTCGGCGCACATAATCAGGCGGCAACAGGGCAACTTGGATCGGGAATTCCTGACAGGCCGCGAGCGCATCGGCCAGTTCCGCGCGAGGTGTCGGTTCGGACGATTCGAGCTGACGAACCACATCAAGATCGTTGATGGGAGTGGCCACAATATAGCCGTCCCGTTCGGCGCACTGCATCGGTTTCGATGCGCCCAATCTCTGCTGAATCCACTCCACCGTCACGTCGGAAGATCGCTTCACCAGAGCGAAGACAGGCCATTGGGATTTTGACAGAGGAATGCCCACCGCCACGTAGAATGGCTGGTTACCTGTCGTATCGCGCAGCCATTTCAACGCCTCCTCGACCTGCGGCATCAGGCTGCGATGCGCTTCCAGAACTTCGCGCGGTAGGGTCTCTTCCCGACCGGTCAGATCCGGCAAGTTGAGCTGCGGAGTATCGACTTGGATCACCAGGATCGTCGTTTCGCTGATATAGGGCTGCAGAATCGCCGCCTCATCGCCTGCTGCCGAAGGCTGACCATTGGGAGCTTGAGCCCACACGAGTGAGCCGAGTGTCAGTAGAAAGCCGAGTGTTATGTCCATGCGTGCGCCGCCTGTTATTGGTGGAAGTTGGAGTCTGATTATGTTCACTGCACGTTCGGAGCCGCACCTATCACTTGATGGGCTGAGCTAATCGAAGCACCAGTCGATATTGCAGACCCGGCACCTGATGGCCCGTCAGCACGGCGTGGTCACCTTCGTATTGATAGTTAAGTGGCTTGTTCGAAAACGGTTCAAGGGGAGCCGGATAGGGAAGCTCCTCGAGTGACTTAGGCAGCTGCCGATCGTGCGCGGAGGCGTGCATGCGGATTGCTTCCACCGTCTGAAGCAACGCCACCTGCTGCTGAATCCGAGCAGTGGCTGTACGAGCGGAAAGGACTGCCGGCAGAAGTGCATCCGCAGGGAGCGTGCACCAGCCGGCCATCTCTGCTTCCGTTGGCTGACCAGACACGTGCCGAGTCATCGTGCTCTCGTCGACCTGCTGCCAGTAAGGAAGATACGTCCATTTGAAGTAGTTATCTCGCGCGATGTCGTAATACCGTACGCCAGCCAGGGCCACAGTCTGAACCACGGGAAACTGATCCACTAGCTCAGATGACATTCCCCATCGCTCGATCAGATAGCGTCGCGCGGCCGGGTACGCCGCTGTGACGTAAGCCATCAGCTGTGCTCGAACTTCATCCGGATTCCGCTCCGGGTCGGACAGGCGGAGTTCCGAGGCCAGCAAGCCGATCTGTGGAATCAGTCGGTCCAGAAAATCGTTCCAATAACCGACTGGTCGAGGCGTTTCGTCCACTTCACGCAATACCTTTAGCTGCTCGAACAGGAACTGCCGCTCATAGGCGAGCGATTGCTGGATGCCGATGAGCGGTCGTGGCAGCGAAGCGAACGCCCAATAGAGATTTGGTGTCTCCGGACGCTGCACCAGGTAGAGCGCATCGGTCCAGGCCATTCCAGCCACTGCCGCTCCCACCAGGTTCGAGACGAGGAACTCGTCGTCGCCTAAGTGCCAGGCCATCGTGTACTGCTGCCCCAGCACGGCCAGCGCGTCATCGGTTCGCCCTTCCGCAATTGCGACCCTGCAGCGCAGGCTCTGAGTCCGCGCCAGCTCTCGCATGGTTTGAATTTCTGGCAAGAGATAACCGACCGGATCACTCACTTCCCGGATATGCCGATCCAAGTCCATGGTCGGGCGACGAGCCGCCTCGCGCAGGAACTGCGGCTGGAAGGCGGTGAGCGAGAGGTACTCTTTGACTTCTGGAAGCGGCAAGTCCTGCGGACTCATCGTCTGCCATGACCTGGGAGTCACTTCGTCCCATTCCTTTCCTTCATCGCGAACTCGCTCAGATGCCCTGCGATGGAATTCTCTGAGACGGTCGCGCGCCGGATCCTGCTCCAGGAACCCCAGAGCTTTCAGATAGTAGATGGCGGCATTGCCGTCGACCATATCGAACCGATCGGCGATCAGCCGGTACTTTAGCGCCGGACGCGGCTCCGACTGTGGAGAGAGCGTCAGCTCCATCGTGTAGAGCTGACGGCCCGTCTGCTCATCGCGCTCGATCAGCCAGCCTCCTTCTTTCCTCGGTTCCTCGGCCATGGCGAGCATCGCCAACGCCAGGCCGCACATCGAGGCGGCAGCCAAGCAGGTCAATCGTCGACGAAAGTGTCTCATGGATTATTCCCCAGTACCTTGGTTGGATCGTAAGGTCTTGTTGTAATGCGAGCGATGGCCCGCGAGTAAGCCGTTTTCAATCGCGGTTGTAGAACGTTTGTGGGCAGGGCGGTCACGCAGTGGAGTGCGTGGTACGTGCTGCCTACTCGATAGTTTGTGGGCAGGGCGGTCACGCACTAAAGTGCGTGCTACGTGCTACGTGCTACGTGCTGCCGGCAGGCAGCAGTTCACGCATCAGGCGGTCGCGAGTGGCCGGCGGATGCGGAATGTCTCGTTCGAGTTGGGAGTTCGTGCCGCGATCAAACGCCGGTGCAGAATCCAACGGCCGTGGCCGCTCATCGGTGTGGAGCGTCACTCGCTGGTCAACTTGTCCGGACACACCACTCAGGTAGGAGCCGGCACGTAACTGCACCGGCAGGGGCTGATGCAGCAAATCGTCCAGAAGCAGCTGATACACTGACGACGATGAGTTCAGCGCAGCCAGTTCGTGACTCGCAGCATCCGCCAACTTCCTCTCCTTGCTGGGATCGTCTCGCACGTTCGTCATGGGGGAAGTGTTGGTCACCATCGTGTCTGCGGCTGGATCTCTGGTCGGCACCAGTTGGTCAGGCGTGGGAGCAGATGCCGTTGTGGGAGCTGCACGATCATTCAGCAGGAACATCACCGCCGCACCGACAACGGCGCCGCAGATCCAGGAGCCGGCAAGCGCGCTGGCATGGCGGAAGCGACGAGCCGACGGCCTCCGCGCCGGTGAAACCTCCACCAGAGTACCCGACTGGGATGGTCGCTGACGAGCTGCCAGCTCAATGGCCGCCAAATCGAGTTGCGGCGGGCACGGCCGCATCCGTTTCAGCTGGTGTTCGATCTCCTCGAGCCGCGAAGGGGTGAGCTCGCCGGCCGCGTCGTCAGGTAACTCGCCATATGCTTGATGCGGATCGTCCATCATCTCATTCATCTCGACTCGTTCAGCTTCTCGCTGAACATCGTGCCGAGAAGCGCTAACGCGTGTTGATAGCGCCTATGCACGGCACTGGTGGATAATTCTACGAGCTGAGCGATCTGAGCGTACGTCAGGTCGCCCCACACTTTCGCGATCACAATCTCCCGCTCGAGTGCCGGCAGCCGGCTGAGCATGGCGCTCAATTCGCTGGGCTCGAACGGTCCGCTGTCGTCTTCGATGAACCAGTTGCTTTTCTGTTCGGCTGCCTGAGCATGATGTCGCGTGCGCCGCTGCTCAGACCGGGCCAGGTTCATCGCTCGGCGTCGAACGGTCGTAAACAGCCATGCCGCCGGCTGCTCTGGAACTTCGGGCAGTCGCAGCAGCTCAATCAGCGCCTCCTGCAACGCATCCTCGGGCACATGGCACCACTGCCGCGCGTAGAGCGTCAGCGCAGCGCCGTGAGCCTCCAGAAGCTCTCGCAGTTGTTCGCTGTCCAGTTGTGCCACGTCCAGCTCGCCGTGAAATTTGCCCGGTAAACTGCCTGCAACCGCACTCCTGCATCGTACATGAACCACCCCATTTCCGGCGAGTAATGGGGCACGGGACGGCCGTCGAATGTGCACTATTTCCGTCCAGCTCGAATGGGTTGCGGAGGGAGACACACACAGATCAGGGGACAAGATGACGGCCTGCCACCCGATCTTTTTGTCGTTCCATGTTCTTGTCTTCTCTTCTGGCTCCCCTGAGCTACCCATATGTCACCGCTCGTCGCCCGATTTCCCACTATCGCTCGCCTGCCCCCCTGCTGGACAAGTACCCTCGATCGGGGCGATGATAAGCGATTATGCGAACCTACAGGAGCCACCACTGATGATTTCCGCTACCGCGTGTTCGTCCCTGCTGCTGCTATCCCTCTTTGGGCAGACAGCTGTGCCGACGGTGCCGAGTGAAGCTCCCCAAGGACTGCGCAATGAGCAGTCACTGCCTTCGCGTTATCCGCATGTGGTGCAGGATATTTTGAAGCATTGCCAACCGCAGAGCGGCTTCTGGGTCGATCTGGGAGCCGGTCAGGGCCAACTCACCATTCCTTTGATTCAAGCGACGGGTAACCCGGTAGTCATGGTCGATCCAGATGCCGAAGCCCTGACCAAGGGCTTGGCGGCCGCTCGCGACGAAGGACTCGCCAATCGCCTCACGGCAGTGGTTGGAGTCGCCGAAGCGCTGCCATTCCCAGACAACTCGGTCGATCTGCTGGTCAGCCGCGGCGCGATCTTCTTCTTTCAGGACGCGCCGCAGGGGCTGCGCGAGGTGTACCGCGTCTTGAGGCCGGGAGGAAAAGCGTATCTGGGAGGTGGTGCTGGCAGCGGCTATCCCGCCGATGCCACCCAGGAACTGATTCAGCTGCGCCAACAGAAGCTGACCGGCAAAGAAGCCGAAAAGTGGCAGCGATTCGTGGCGCTGCGGGAACCAGAACAGATGCGCCAGTGGGCCGAGCAGGCCGGGCTGGCAGACTATCAGATCATGGGCAAGGGAGCTGTCTCGGCCGAAGATCAGCGTGTCGGACAGGGAGTCTGGATCATGTTCGAAAAGAAACCTGAGGTGACTCTCAAGAAGTCTGAAGATTCCGTCCGCGTTGAGGAGCAGGACGACCAGACGGTCTACACGATCACCAGCCCCAGTGGCATAGGCGAAGCAGAGCTTGTGCGGGGCACGGGCTGGCCGAAAAAGATCACTGTTCGGTTGCGGCTGCGTGGCCTGGAGTCACTCACCATATCAAATGGCGAAGTGACGCTCACCGCGTCGATTGCCAGCACGGGAGATCACGGCCAGATTCAGCATGTGCAACGAGGTGATGAGACGGTGGCGGTGGCGTCGGACAGTCCGCTGTGGATGGGAATTACGGCACACACCGAGGACGGCGGCAAAACGGCTGGACTCCCGACGGATGAAGGCTATTTCGAGGTACTTCTTCCCACAGTTCTGACTGAGGGGAATGCTGCCTCCATCATTCTCAGGTGGATCGATTTCTACCGATGAATGGAGGTCATCCGCCCGGAATCCACTGGATCCGCCGGCCGCAGAAATTCGCCGATTCCGTCGCAGGCCAGCTTTTCAACCGTTTGCGAACCAACGAAGATGGATAGCAGAGCACACTGCTTCACACAACGCACACACCGCCGGCTCTGACCGGCACCAACACCACGCTGCTCGCTGAATGCGACAGCTGGGAGCTCTCGGGGAGCTCCACACATTCTAATCAGGAGACCCACAATGACAGGTAGAGCAACGCGACGGTCGTTTCTGCAGGCGGTAGGGTTTGGCACAGCGGCTCTGGGACTCGCCGGCGCCGGTCTGGCTCAGGAAAAGACGCCTATTCAGGGCTTCGAGAAGGCGCCGACCGATCCCGACGCGCACCAGGGCTGGCAGCCGGTATCGGACCGCAAATTGAAGGTCGGCATTGTCGGATTTGGCGTTTGCCAATTTGGGGCCGCGTTCAATTTTCAGGATCACCCGAACGTGGAAATCGTGGCGGTGAGCGATTTGATTCCCGAACGGTGCGCCGGTTTGGCTAAGGCATGTCGCTGTGAGAAGACGTATCCGTCTCTGGAAGAACTGGTTAAAGACGAAGATATTGAAGCGGTCTTCGTCGCCACGGATGCTCCCAGTCACGCGCGACACTGCATGGAAGTGCTCAAGCACGGCAAGCATGTGGCAACTGCCGTGCCGGCCGTGTTCGGTTCCCTGGAAGACGCCGATGCGTTGTTCGAAGCGGTCCAGACCAGTGGCAAGCAGTACATGATGTTCGAAACGTCTTACTTCCACGACGATCTGCATGCCATGCGCGTGATCTACGGGGCCGGGGGCTTCGGAAAGCTCTTGTATTCTGAGGGCGAATACTACCACTACTCCAAGGACCCGATCGATTCCTACAAGGGCTGGCGAGTTGGGGTTCCGCCGCAATGGTATCCTACTCACTCGAACGCGTACTACACCGGCGTGACGGCGGGCAGCTTCACGGAGGTGTCCTGCATGGGTATGCCCAGCATTACGTATTGGCTGCAGGCCGATAACAACCCCTACCAGAATCCGTTCGGTACTGAGATCGCGCTGTTTCGCACCAGCGAAGGAGGCATGTCACGCATGGCCGTCAGCTGGGACACGCCCGGACTGAGTGGCGAAATGGGACGTGTGCGCGGACAGAAGGGAACCTTCTATGGGAAGTACGAGGGATTCGAGACGAATCTGCCTGACGTCAGCCGTCCGCCATTGCCGCCCGGTGTGGAGGCTGGCGGACACGGCGGTTCCCATGGCCAGTTGATGAACGAATTCGTCACGGCCCTGCTGACTGACCGCAAGCCGCTGGTCGATATTGCTCAAGCCCTCAATATGACGGTGGCCGGAATCGTCGCTCACCAATCAGCCCTGCGCGACGGTGAGACAATGAAGATTCCTCAGTACACGCTCGGCTAATCAGTGTCGTGCTTTTCGGATTACGATCGTGGCGATGGGGGAGAACCTTTGGTGTAGACGACAGAAGACAAAAAGATCGGAGGACAAGAAGACCCGAGGACACATTTCTTGTCACCTGATCTTTTTGTCCTTCTTGCAGCGTAATCCCCTGACGGTCTCATCAGCGTCGCCGACATGATGCCGACCACCACTCCCCCAAGCAGGTTTGAGATACACCTGGCAGCTTACGATTTCGGATCGCCCGTTTCCATCAGACGCTTGAGCCGATTGACCTGGGTCGAGAGCACGTAATCGACCGGTTTGGCGAAGTCGGCCACTCCTCCCGGCCGGTAACCGGCCACGTAGTAGGTCAGTTTGAGCGACGTGGCTTTGTCTTTGGGAGTCAGAGTCCAGGTCATGCTGCCGGTGATCGCGTATTCCTGCAGGGGGCCGAGGGCTCCGCGCAGTCGCAATGTCTTTCCCGGCGCGGCAAAGACCACCTCCATATGCTGGACGATGCCACCCTCGGGCAGCCGCTCGCCAAACCAGCCCTTCTCGCTGGCCTCCAAATACAGGTTCTCTGCGCTGCCGGAGTAGGTGTGCGACGACTCCCACCATTTGCCGATGTCGATCAACCGAGCGTAGACCTCTTGGGGCGGAGCCTCGATCGGCACCTCGATCTGGATCAGGAATCCGCCCTCGGACGAATCGGTCACCTCAGCCCCGGCAGGACCGGGCAAAATCAGCAAGATCGCGAGTAAGACGAAGTGACCGAGAAGAACGTTGCGCACCGATTGGCTCCTTGACTCAGTGGAGGACAGGGCGGGTCGCCGGGGGGCTGAGTCCCGGCACAAAGCAGCCACGATTGAGGCAGAATTATCGTAACTGAGCAATGCTGCATGTCAAATTGCCGGGCGGCACGAGCGAAGTCTTGCCTTGGACGATCATGCTCCGCCGACGCGACCTGTCGTCCGGCGGCCCCCCGGGCCTCTCGACAACCACGTCTGCCAGCAGTCTGATCGCCTGTGGCACGGTTGCCAGCCAGGGAACCGGGCCTGCTATAATCACACCATGGCCGCCGGGGCAGGGCGATCGTCATTCGATCATGTAGGTCAGCAGTAGTGTTCGCTTGAGGAGGTTCTGGCACTTCGCTTCGTGCTGCGGCTCGCCGAGAGACCGGCCGGCCAACCTTGAGCGACTGGCATCAGCAGCAGGTAAGTCTGGTTAAGGAAATCCACCATGAGTACGCATCGCAACCGCTCGTCTATGCTCATCTTCAGTCTGCTCATTACGGCAACGTCAAGTAGTTCCTGGTTAGTGCAGCTGGCGCGTGCAGAAGATAGCGAGGACGCGGCTCAGGTGACGGCGCCCGGTGCTGTGGTGGAACTGCTCTCGGATGACTTCAAGTTCACGGAAGGGCCGGCCTGTGACGCTCAAGGCAACGTCTTCTTTACTGACCAGCCGAACGACCGCATCATGAAATGGTCAACCGACGGCAGGCTCTCCACGTTCATGCATCCCTGTGGCCGGTCCAACGGGTTGTACTTCGATCGAGCCGGTAATCTGTGGGCGTGTGCGGATGAGCGGAACGAGCTCTGGTGCATCGCTCCCAACGGAACGATCAAGGTGGTCGTGAAGGATTATGAGGGAAAGCTGATCAATGCGCCGAATGACCTGTGGATACGCCCGGACGGCGGCTTGTACTTCACCGACCCCTTCTATGAACGTGATTACTGGAGTCGCGGCCCGATGCAGCAGTCGTGCCAGGGAGTCTATTTCGTCGCTCCCGAGCGACAGAAGGTCGTCCGAGTGATTGACGATCTGCAGCAGCCAAACGGGATCATCGGAAGCCCGGACGGGAAACGACTGTATGTGGCAGATATTAAGGGGCGCAAGACCTACGCCTACGATATCCAACCGGATGGATCCTTGACCGGCAAGCGGCTGTTCTGCGACATGGGCTCCGATGGAATGACGATCGACCACCTGGGAAACGTCTATCTGACCGGAAACGGCGTGACCGTGTTTAATCCCCAGGGTAAGAAGATCCAGCACATTCCGGTCAGCGCCAGCTGGACTGCCAACGTCTGTTTTGGGGGCGAGAATCAGGCGACGCTGTTCATCACCGCTTCCGAACACCTGTACGCGATCAAAATGCGAGTGCACGGGGTGACCAACCCGTAGGGAGCCGCGGCCGCTGGCAGCGGGCCCAATGTGGCATTGCGGCACCACTTCCTTGCGGCGTGTCCGTGCCCGTAGCGGCGAATCGCGTCGGACCGAGACCCGACACCCTGCGAGGCAGGCCGGTCTGAACCGCAGAATATCGAACAAGGAATGTCCAATAACCAAGTGAAGGAAGCCAACAGGGCCAGGACCGGGACGGCGGGACCAGATGTCCCGCGTTTTCCACCGGGGCCTGCCGTCGGGAAATGGTCGCGCAATAGGGAATGCAGCATTGCGGCAGTGCGACAATGCGCAGTGCTGGAAGGAAGTCAGGCAGCGGACCCATTGCCGCGTTGTGGCATTGCGGCATTGTCGCATTCCCTATTCTCCCACCACTTCGTTGCGGTGTGTTCCTGTCAGTTGCGGCGAGTTCCTGCGAGTCGTGGCGAATGGGGTCGATGGCAGCTGCCGGCCGAATGGCCTCTCAGGTCTCGTTGGTCGGGACGACCCGGCGAACGTGCGAACCTGCGTTGTCTGGTTTTCGATCTTGCTTGTCACAGCCGGGGTGGCTAGAATTCCGCCCGCTTCCGTCCCATTCTACTGAGTCTGCCTGTTTCACTACCCGAAGCGGGATCTCCAGGGCTGTCGGCGGCCCCGTCCCCTGACGACACCCCTGAGGCGATAGTCGAGGGTCAACCATGCCAATCTGGCTGCGGCGGTCTTATGAGCGTCTTCGGTTTGCCCATCGTGGATGGCGTTATCGTCTGCGTGTGGAACGTGCCGAGGTGGCGTTTCTGTTGCGCTACTATCGGCCGGAGTTGACCGGCATCGACATAGGAGCTCATAAGGGAGCGTTTACCTATTGGATGGCCCGCCGCACATCACTTGGCTCGCGGATTCTGGCATTTGAGCCGTTGCCTGAGTTAGCCGCTTATCTGCGTCGGATTCGGGAGATGTGTTATTTGCCACAGCTATCGGTTGTACAAATGGCACTCTCGGATCGAGCCACTACGCGGACTCTGTTTCGGCCGGTCAACGACTATCTGGGCATGACCTCACTGGTCCCCAGTGATCATCCTTTCGGTTATGATGAATTGGCCGTGGAGACCATTACGCTCGACACGTACCTGGATGTGAACCAGGACCGCCCGGTCGGGTTCATCAAGTGTGACGTGGAGGGTCACGAATTGGAGGTACTCCGCGGAGGTCGGCGGATGCTGGCCGAAGACCAGCCTGTCCTGCTTCTGGAGTGTGAGGATCATCGCAACGGTGGTGGGCAATTGCAGCGAGTCTGCTCGTTTCTGGCCGAGTTGGGTTACCACTGTTTCGCCCTGACGCTTCATGGCCCTCGGCTGCTGGAGCAATGTTACGAAGCGACGCGCCGCGGCGATACTGGAGCAGGCTCCTTTCGCAATTTTGGATTTCTCCCCGACGCCTTGGCACGCCGCGAGGCGGGAACAGGACTGGCTGCGCCGCGGTTCACACAGGCCGCCTGACAGTGTTGGTTGACGATTGGCCGCAACGCTCGGTGGTCCCGCTAAGTCATCATACTGCACGCTCAGTGACGGGAGGACTTCATGTTGTCGACGATCATTCCAGCTACCTGGCAGATTCCCGACCAGATCCGCAAACGACTCGGCAGCAGCGTCGGTCGCCAGCGAACGATGTTTCATGACGGGCACCTTCTGCTCGTCCTCCACGCCCCTCCCGCTCCCGAAGAGACTCAACGTCAGGGACGGTTCTTCTGGCGCACCCCGCAAGGTGAATGGACGTCGAAAGAGCTGGGCCCGGGCACGAGGGCACTCAGCAGGCACCTGGATGAGTACGAGGAACTGATCGCTCGCCTGGATCGAGAAGAAGAGCAGGCCGCGTCCGCCGAGGCGTATTTTGCGGTGCTGGAACATCTGACCCCCGTTTGTCGCGCCTCGCGTAATCTGCATGATGTGCTCCAGGAAGCTCGGAAACTGTGCCCTGACGATCTCGAGATCATCAACATGCGTGACCGAGCTTACGCGATCCACAGGACCGCCGATCTGCTCTATACCGAAACCAAGAACGCGCTTGATTTTGCTGTAGTCAAGCGAGCTGAAGAGCAGTCCGAAGCGAGTCGGAACATGTTGGTCGCGGCCCACCGACTCAATATGCTCGTCGCATTCTTCTTTCCCATCGCGACGTTGACGACGATCTTCGGAGTGAATCTGGAGCATGGATTCGAGCATCAGTACACTCCCTTTTTGTTCTTGGGAACGATCGGCATCGGACTTCTACTTGGATTGATGCTGACTGGCTACGTCGGGCGACCGTATCACGAAGCTCGCCGCCCCAGAAAGCCCTCGTACGATCGTCCGCCCAAGCAGCCGTAATGCGCTGCCGGTAGCCGCGGTCGCGTAGACCGCGTGGCTGCGGTCGCGTAGACCGCGGGAGAATCGAGACTGAATGGCAACTCCCCCATGCTCTGCGCGAGCATGGCTACGCTCTGCGCGAGCATGGCTGCGGAGTTGCACGTCAGGATCTGGGACGCGGCATCGTCTCTGTCCTACGAGTGAAAAGGCTCTTCCAGTTCTTCAGGAAGGTGCCGCGCAACTCGAACACAACGCCGCAGCGTCCGGCGAGTGTGTATGCACTGCCTCCAGCGCAGCGTCGTGGGAGCGGAGCGCGGCGAGCGGTATCGAGCAGCGGGCGCCAGTATTGTCCTGCAGCGAGTTCGGGTAATCGCAGGCGGATCTCACTGTTTTCTGCGCTGAAGAAGATCAGTAGCGTGGAACCGCAAATGGGCTGACCTCGCTCGTCAACTTCCTCCGTCGTACCGTTGAGGCAGACCCCTAGCACGCGGGCTCGAGCCGAATGCCAATCGGCTTGTGTCATGGTTTTGCCATGGCGTGTGAACCACACCAGGTCTTTGGCGGAGTCGCCGCAGATGGCTCGTCCTTGAAAGAATTGACGACGCCGCAGGACCGGATGCCGTGCCCGCAGGTGGGCCATATCTGCGGCAAACTGCAACAGCTCGCTCTGCCAGTCCTCCAGTTGCCAATTGATCCAGTTGAGTTCATTGTCCTGGCAATAGGTGTTATTGTTCCCTTGTTGCGTATGTCCTACCTCATCGCCGCCGCGGATCATCGGCACGCCTTGCGACAGCATGAGAGTGGCGAAGAAATTACGGAGTTGCTGGCGACGCAGCTGCAAGACAGCCGGATCATCGGTCTCGCCCTCGGTGCCGCAATTCCAGCTCAGATTATGGCAATCGCCGTCCTGGTTATGATCGCCGTTCGCCTCGTTGTGTTTATCGTTGTAGCTGACCAGATCGCGCATACAGAATCCATCGTGCGAGGTCACGAAGTTGATCGACGCGTAAGGCTTGCGGCCGCTATGTTCGTACAGATCGCTGCTGCCGCAGAGACGTGTCGCGAACTCGGATACCGCGTCTCCATCACCTCGCCAGAACCGGCGCACCGTATCGCGGTATTTGCCGTTCCATTCGGTCCACAGCACCGGGAAATTCCCGACCTGATAGCCCCCTTCACCGAGATCCCATGGCTCGGCAATCAACTTAACTTGCGACAGGATCGGGTCCTGGTGAATGATGTCGAAAAAGGCACCCAGACGATCGACGGCATGCAACTCGCGAGCCAGCGTGCTGGCCAGGTCAAAGCGAAAACCGTCCACATGCATGTCGGTGACCCAATACCGCAAGCTGTCCATGATCAGTTGCAGCACGTGAGGGCAAAGCATGTTGAGCGTATTGCCGCAGCCGGTGAAATCGTTGTAGTAGCGGCGCTGATCGTGCACGAGCCGGTAATAGGAACTGTTGTCGATGCCACGCAAGGACAGCGTGGGGCCCAGGTGATTCCCTTCGCCCGTATGGTTGTAGACGACGTCCAGGATGACTTCCAGACCGGCACGGTGCAATCGCCGTACCATGCGTTTGAACTCCTGGACAGCCAGACGCGGCGCAGCGGCATAGCGTGTGTCGGGGGCGAAGTAGGAGAGCGTATTGTAGCCCCAGTAGTTTGACAGGCCGCGCTGCACCAGGTGGCGGTCGTCCACATGATGATGGACCGGCAGCAGTTCAATGGCTGTTACACCCAGTTTGCGGAAGTGGCGAATCATTGGTCGCGAGGCGAGTCCGGCGTACGTTCCTCGCAGGTGTGGCGGAATATCCGGATGTCGCCAGGTTAGCCCACGCACGTGCGCCTCGTAGATCACCGTCTTGTGCCACGGTGTGCGCAGAGGGCGATCACGTCGCCAGCGGAAACCCGGATTGACCACCACGGCCAAGGCCGCGTCTTCTGCATTGTCACGACCGTCCAGTGACAGATCGTGGAGCGGATCGCCAATCTGATAACCGAACATCGCGTCAGACCATCGCAGATCCTTGCCAATCAGCTTGGCATATGGATCGACCACGATCTTGTTCGGATTGAATCTCTGCCCTGCTGCCGGCGCATAGGGCCCATGGACGCGATAGCCGTACAACTGACCAGGCCGTGCCTCGGGCAGATAGCAGTGCCACACCAGATCGGTTTGCTCGCGCAGCGGAATACAATCGGTCTCGAATTTCGTGACCCGGTCAAAAAGGCAGAGCTCGACGCGAGTGGCATGCGCCGAGAAAATGGCGAAATTCACTCCGCGGCCATCCCATGTGGCTCCCAAGGGATAGGGGCGCCCGGGCCAGACTCTCATAGCAACCCTTACCGGCTGTTACCGGACAAAAATATTCCTTTATCCGCTCTGTACGGGGGCGAACTCGGCACGTTCTGCCTCAGCGAGAACGTGGTGCGATTCCGTCCGGCATGCATCTTAGAGGGTTCGTCGGTGAAAGAGAAGATTCGCTTGATCCAACGCCTGGACAAGTCTGCGGAACCAGCTAGAGTCTGAAGAAGTGCAGCGATAGAGATCCGAGCGAATGCGGCTCGGTCGGTGTGACTCAGCAGCGTCTCTGCCGCTGAATCTGGGCCCGCGCACGTGGCTCGGTAGCGATGATGCGCAGGGCGGCCTGTGCTGCGCATGCGTACAATATTCCGAATGGTGAACGGAAACAGCGGGTGACAAAAATGTTGTGTGGTCCGTAGAGCCGGTCTGGGCGATTTCCAGCCCACCCTGAACTGACATCCGCACTGTGAATACGATGGTATCTTCGCTTCTGTCTCGCTGCCGCATCGACCGCCCCGTCCGCCGATTGGCGATACCGGCTGCGACAATCTGTCTTGCCAGCCTGCTGTTGGGAGCGGGTCCACCTGCGGGCGTTAACCAGGCAGTTGGCTTGGGGGGAACCCTCAGCGCGGCGCTGCAGACGAACCCTCTGGTTCTCTGCTTCCTGGTGATTGCCTGTGGTATGGGGCTCGGCTCAATTCGACTGGGGGGCGTCTCCTTAGGAACCAGCGGCGTGCTGTTTGCCGGACTCGTGTTCGGCCACCTGGGCCAGCAACAGAACTGGCGCATGCCGGATGGTATCGGCGAGTTGGGACTGGTGCTGTTTGTTTATGCCGTAGGCTTGGGGGCAGGCCCCACGTTCTTCCGAGCTTTTCGCGATCAAGGTCGGCAGTTGGCATTCCTGGGCATTGCCACGGTGTTGGTTGGAGCGCTCACCACGGGGCTCTTGGCGATCGTCTTGCATGTGCCTGCCGATCTGGCAACAGGAGTCTTCGCCGGCTCGCTGACCAGTACACCGGCTCTGGCGTCGGGCGTCGAGGCCGCACAGTCGGCAGGCCAGGAGGCGCTGGCTGTTTCCATCGGTTATGGCATGGCCTATCCGGTGGGAGTGGTGGGGGTGGTGATGTTTGTACAACTGCTCCCCAGATTCCGGCAGGTCAACATGGCCATGCTGGGCGACGATTTGCAGCGGCGGCTGGACTCCAAGAACCGTATCGATCGGTTCCTGGTCCGGATCTCCAATCCAGCCGTGTTTGGCAAGAGCCTGAATGATCTGCGACTGCTGGAACAGGTGAGTGGCCAGATCACCCGAGTCCTCCACGGGGATCAGCTGATTCCCATTCGACCCGACCACGTGTTTCAAGAGGGGCAGGTCGTCCTGCTGGTGACCGACACGAATACGGCGGAAGTGATGACTATGATCCTGGGAGAGCCGAGTGACGCCAACGTGGTGATCAATGCCGATCGGGACCGAGCGGTCGTCGTCGTCACCAGCTCGAACATGATCAACAGGCCGCTGAAGGAGCTTCACTTGCGGTCCAAATACGGTGTGACCGTGGCTCGTATCGAACGCTACGGTGTCGACTTCGTGCCCAACGCCAGCACTGCCTTTGCCATGGCAGATCGTGTCACGGTGGTTGGCGAACCAGAAGGGTTGAAGGCGTTCGAACAGGCGGCTGGACACCGCATGCGGCGAGTCCATGAAACGGACCTGATGTCGATGGGATTCGGGCTGGTCGTCGGAATCCTGTTAGGCATGATTCCCGTTTCCATCCCGGGGCTGGGGGAAGTCACCCTGGGGCTGGCTGGCGGTCCGCTGCTGGCAGGACTGCTTTTTGCCCATTTCGGCCGCTTCATGGGGATCGTGGGGCACATGCCGATCGCCGCTCGCATACTCACCCAGTCGATTGGACTTGCCTTTTTTCTCGCTTCGGCGGGATATCAGGCGGGAGGGAAGCTGGTGGCCATGGTCGAAACGTATGGCGCCACTCCGTTCATCATGAGCATCATTGTGACCTTCGTCTCGTTGGTCGTCGGCTTCTGTGTTGCTCGTTACGCTCAGCACATGGATATGCTCCAGGCCTTAGGCGGGATGTGCGGAGCGATGACGTCAACGGCCGGCATCGGAGCTGTGGCGAGCAAGACCGACTGCGATGTGCCGGTGATCAGCTATGCGGCGGCCTATCCGGCCGCGCTGGTCATGATGACCATCGGCGCGCAGCTGATGATTCGCCTGCTGGCAACGTCTTGAGAAGCGTGCAACAAAGGTCGACCGCGACGCCAAAGCCCCTGAAAAACCGTGAGCTCTCTCGGCAAGACGCCTTGGTTTTCTTGTCCGCTTCGAAGAACCGGTCTCGTTGCCGCATGGCAGTTGCACATTTCGCCACGACTCCTCTCGTGGCTGCATTTCCCGTCTGTTACCGTTTGATATGTGGACCGTTGACCGGGCATCGGCGTGAGCCGTTCTTGTCCCGACGCGGTGGGCTGACCCGCAGTGCGGGCGACCCGCACCGGGGAATGTGATCCGGTTCCCCGATTTGAATTCTCGGGGGCAACGTGTAACAATCAAGGGCGGTACACGTGTGTGACAGATGGCCCGAGGGAGGGAGCGGCAGCAGCCTGTGTTCCCAACGAGTGCCTCGACACGCCAGGGTGGCATCGTGGGTGCCAGTGGCGGCACATTGTCGAGGCAGAGTATGCTGCAGACGAATCTCGAGCTGGGGTGTGCGAGCGTGACTGGTGGCGGCCCTGCGCGGAAGAGCGAGAGCGTGTAGTTCTACCCCTCCGAGTTAGGGTGCGCTACAGGAGTTGATCATGAAGAGACGCGTTTTCTTACAAGGCGTGGCGATGGCAGCGGGGGTGGCTGGTCAGCAGGTTCTCCTATCGGGAGTAGCACCGGCCAAGGAGAAGGAGGATTCAGCCGACCGGGTCGCGGGGATGGCGCGGCGTGTGTTGGGCAGGACTGGCAGGAAGGTCTCGGTGGTCGTCTATCCCGGTTTTGCTCTGCGCGAAGAGCGACCTCAGGAGGATTACATCGCATCGGTTCGCGGAGCGATTGACAACGGAGTGAACTATTTCGACGTCGCTCCAGCGTACGCGGAAACGAAATGCGAGGCTCGATTGGGTGAGGCACTTGCCGCGCTCGACCACGTTCGTCGAGACGACTTATTCCTGGCCTGCAAGACGCGAGAGTGGTCGAAAGAGGGAGCGCGCCGTGAGTTGGAGAACTCGCTGAAGCTGTTGAAGACGGACTATTTCGATCTGTATCAGCTACACTGCCTGATGGATCCGGAAAAGGACGTCGAGGTTGCCTTTGCTCCGGGAGGAGCCATGGAGACGCTGCTGCAGGCAAAGGAGGAGGGAAAGGTCCGGCATCTGGGGTTCTCGGCACATACCACCGCCGCCGCCTTGGCAGCATTGCACAAGTATCCGTTTGACACGGTCATGTTCCCCGTCAACTTTGTTGAGCTTCTGCGGTTTGCCTTTGGCAAGAAGGTTCTCGATCTGGCCCAGCAGCAGGGAGCGGCTGTCGTCGCCATCAAGCCGATGTCGGCCGGGAGCTGGCCTGAGGAGTATCAGGGAGCCAATAGCGGACGTCGGCCTCGCCAGTGGTGGTATCGCACGTTCGAAGAGCAGGAGGATATCAACCTGGCCATGCGGTTCACGCTGTCTCAGCCAGCGGTTGCGGCGGGGGTGCCGCCCGCGTGGCTTGATCTGGCGGAGAAAGGGATTGAAGCTGGCAAGAACTACCGGCCGATGAGCGAAGAGGACTTGGCCACACTGCAGGCAATGGCCGAAGCGGCTCCTCCGGTCTTCCAGGCGACAGAGCGGCTGGCGCGGCATGGATGTGCCGGGCAGTATCAATGTCAGGGTCCTCACGAAGATCTGGGATGGAGTATCGGATGACGGCAAGCGATGGGAGATAGCAGGGTGTGGGAAGTGAGTGACGGAGTGCGGCGACGCGTCGCAGAAACGACGGCGATGCCGATGTTCTGCTTGGCGCTCGCCTTTCTGGTCGTGCTCACGATCCTGGTGGTCCTGTGGGTCGACGTGCCGATGGTCTTCACTCCGCATGAGGGGGAGTCGATCGATCAGCCGGTCACCGACGGGGCCACGACCGTCCACTGTTGGATTTCGGCTCAAACTGCTTTGGAATCGGGCTATCATTGCTTGCTGGTTCTTTATCTGCTGTGGCCGCTGTTTTTTCTGGAGTTCTTCGGGCAGTTCATCTGCCGGGACCGCACTCGCCCTTTTTGGCGCGAGCGGTATCCGGGCCTGCTGATCTGCTTCTGTCCGCCACTACGGATGTGTGCGCGGCATCCGGACAAGCAGAACCAGATCTGGTTTCCTCATCTTGGCTGGCGTGATGTGAACAGCACTCTACGTGAGCAGCTGGAGAAGCAATTCAGCGTGCCGATGATCTTCATCGCGCTGACGATTCTGCCGGTGCTGCTGATTGACGTCGGTATGAAGCAGCAGGTGCAGAGCCGACCGTGGCTGCAGTTTCTGCTCCACGCCAGTATGGCTTTGATCTGGTTCGCCTTTGCAGCTGAGTTCATCGTGATGGTGTCGGTGGCCGAGCGGAAATGGAAGTACTGCCGCGATCATTGGCTCGACCTCGCGATTATCCTGTTACCGGTGATCTCGTTTCTGCGGTCGCTGCGAATTGTCCGGGCGACGCGTGTGGCTCGCCTGGCGAAGATTCAGCAACTTTCGAGAATGGGGCGACTGTACCGCCTGCGCGGGCTGGCCATGCGGGCTCTTCGAGCGCTGATGATCCTGCAGCTGCTCAACCGATTGTTTCGAATCGGCCCGGAGCGGCAACTGCAGAAGCTGCGCGCCTTGCTGGCCGAGAAGCAAGTGGAAATCCAGGCGTTGAATCGACAGATCGCGGAGTTGGAACGACGGATCGAACAGCAGAAGCGGCAGTCGATGGAGGCACAGGAGAAGTGCGAGGTGGTCTGACTGCAGAAGCCGAGCCACTCTGATGCGCACGGCAGGTGCTGCTGGCGGTCGTTCCTGCAGCGCGCGGGGGCTGCTGCTGCTTGAATTGCCGCCCATCCCACGCCACACTCAGGGCAAACAACACACAACCTGTCACCAAGGAGGACTTCAGATCATGGGTCTGGACATTCCGATACCTGTGATTGTCTTCGGCGGCATCGCCTTGCTCGTCGGACTGGGCATGGCTGCCGGCGTCTACTACGAGAAGAAACGGCGTGAGGCCCTGCAGCGCATGGCCGACGAACTCGGCTTGACGTTCTACGGAGATGGCGATCCGGGGCTGATTGCCGAAATTTCCGATCTTCCCCTCTTCTCCAAAGGACGCTCCCGACGCTTGACGAACTTGATCCTGGGCGAGACCGACGAAACGACGATGGGAGTGTTTGACTATCGTTACACGGTCGGAAGCGGGAAGAACTCGCAGACCTATCGTCAGACCGTGGCTTTCTTTCGGTCGGGAGATCTTAAGCTGCCGGTGTTCGAAATGCGACCGCAGAGCTTCTTCCATGGCATCGGCAAGATGTTCGGCTATCAAGATATCGATTTCGAGACGCACCGCAATTTTTCCAGGGCCTTCATTTTGCGAGGGCCGAATGAGACGCACGTGCGTCAGTTTTTTCGGCCCACGGTCCTGGAGTACTTTGAGCGAAACCAGGGCGTGTGCGTCGAAGGGCGATTGCACGACGTCGTGTTTTACCGTCATGGCAAGCGGGTCAAGCCCGAACAGATCAAAGAACTGATGAACGAAGGGTTTCAGGTGTTCACCGCGCTGCGGCAGCCGAGCGAAGGAGCGGCGCAAGTGTAAGCCGGGCAAGAGGCGGTTCGGGGTGAAGCGTGAGAGCCTGGCCGGTGTCTGACGCCGCGATTGGGAGCCGCTGTGCCGCTGGGGATGAGAAGAAATGAAAGCCCAACCTATGATCCGATTTCGCCTGCTACCGATGGTGGCCATCGTCTGCGGTCTGCTGGTGTCACAGGCCGTGGCCGATCGGCAGCGGCCGAACATTCTCCTGATTCTGGCGGACGATATGGGATACGAATGCATTGGGGCCAATGGCTGCCTCGATTATCAGACCCCCCATCTCGACGCGTTGGCCGCCGGTGGTGCTCGCTTTGAGCACTGCTATGCACAACCGCTCTGTACACCCTCTCGCGTCAAACTGATGACGGGCATTTCGAACAAGCGGAACTACATCCGCTTCGGCCTGTTGGACCGCCAGCAGACCACCTTTGCGCAGCTCTTGAAGAAGAGAGGCTACCGGACATGTATGGCCGGGAAATGGCAACTGGGGACTCAGCCTGATGGCCCTCAGCATTTCGGATTTGAGCAGGCGCTGCTCTGGCAACACACGCGCGGACGTACCGACGAAATGCTGCGTGACACTCGGTATCCGAATCCGCGGCTGGAACTCAACGGAGTCGAATGCGACTTCCGGCAGGGCGAGTACGGGCCGGATCTGTTCGTGGATTTCATTTCACAATTCATGGAGGCCAACCAGGACCGGCCCTTCCTGGTCTACTATCCGATGGCCCTGGTGCACTGCCCTTTCGTACCCACGCCCGATTCGGCCGACTGGGATCCTACCTCACGGGGAGACACCAATGCCAAAGGCGATCCGAAGTACTTTGGAGAGATGGTGGCCTACACGGACAAACTCGTCGGTCGTCTGGTGAGGAAGCTCGACGAACTTGGCCTTACCGAACGGACGCTGGTGATCTTCACCGGGGACAACGGAACGAATATTCCAATCATCACTCGCACAAAGGCCGGACCGATCGCGGGTGCCAAGGGACAGATGACCGATGGAGGGACACACGTGCCGTGCATTGTCAGTTGGCCGGGGGTGATCGAGCCGGACACGGTTGTGAGCGACCTGATTGACTTCAGTGACTTTCTGCCGACCATCTGCCAGGCGGCGAATGTGACGCTGCCACCGGACCTGAGGCTGGATGGACAGACGTTTTTGCCGCAACTGCGAGGCGAACCGGCGGCGCCGCGAGACTCGATCTACATGTGGTACTCTCGCAACGGCAAGGCTGCCGAAGCACAAGCATTCGCGCGCAACCAACGCTACAAGCTCTACGAAGATGGTCGGCTCTTCGATCTGCTCAGCGATCGACTCGAGCTGACTCCACTGGCCGACGATACTCTCAACGATGAAGCGATCCGGGCGCGGCGACTCTTGCAGGCTCGGATCGACAGTTTCCGCAATGTTGCTACGCCAGAAGGGCGTTAACCACGTTGCCGTGGACGTCGGTCAGGCGGTAGTCGCGTCCCTGGAATCGGAACGTCAGCCGCGTGTGATCGAAGCCCAACAGGTGCAGCAGAGTGGCGTTCAAGTCGTGGACGTGAATCGGATCGGTGGCCACGTTGAATCCCAACTCATCCGTCTCACCAAACACGTGGCCGGCTTTGACACCTCCGCCGGCCAGCCACATGCTGAAGCAGCGGTTGTGGTGGTCGCGGCCGTCATTGCCTCCCTGCACCATTGGCGTGCGTCCGAACTCGCCCCCCCAGATCACCAGCGTGTCCTCGAGTAGTCCACGCTGCTTCAAGTCGCGAATCAACGCTGCGCTGGCCCGGTCCGTGTCGGTCGCGTTCTTCTTCACATCGGCAGTCAGGTTGCCATGCTGATCCCACGCCTCGTGAAAGAGCTGCACGAACCGCACGCCTCGTTCAGCCAGCCGGCGGGCGAGCAGGCAGTTGCGGGCGTAGCTGGCTTCCTTGGGGTCCTTGATTCCATAAGACTCCAGCGTCTCCTTCGGCTCGTCGGTGAGGTCCATCAGTCTCGGTGCGCTCGACTGCAGCCGGTAGGCCATTTCGTAGCTCTGAATGCGGGCGGCGATCTCCGGATCGCCCACGGTCTGCAGTGCCAGTGTGTTGAGACGTGCCAAGGAGTCGAGTGCCGCACGTTGGGCCGCGTCATCGATACCCTGCGGATTGGATACGTAAAGGACGGGGTCTCCCGCACTTCGCAGGGGGATGCCGCCATACATCGTCGGTAAGAAACCGCTGCCGTAGTTGCTTGCCCCGCCACTTGTTCCCTTTGCGCTCGTCAATACGACGAATCCCGGCAAATCATCACATTCAGTGCCCAGTCCGTACAGTGTCCAGGCTCCTAAGCTGGGGCGTCCAAACTGTTGGGACCCAGTGTTCATGAGAATCTGGCCTGGAGCGTGGTTCACCGCGTCCGTTTGCAGCGATCGAATCAGGCAGATCTCGTCAGCGATCGCTGCGGTACGGGGCAGCAGTTCGCTCAATTCCATCCCACATTGACCATGCCGGCTGAACTTGTACTTCGGTCCCAGCAAGGCCGAGTTGGGATTGATGAACGCTGCTCGATACCCTTGGAGCAACTCGGCCGGTGGCAACTGACCATCGCGTTTCGCCAGTTCCGGCTTGAAGTCAAACAGTTCCAGATGACTGGGCGCACCGGCCTGGAACATGAAAATGACTCGCTTCGCTCTCCCCGGAAAATGCGGGGGACGCGGTGCGAGCGGTTGCTCCGGCTCCGCCGCAGCCGACTCGCGATGCGACAGACAACAGGCGGCCACGGAGGCCAGACCGATCCCACATTCCCGCATGAACCAGCGGCGGGACAGGTATTGGGCGACAGCTTCGCGCAAAGGTGATTCTGATGGCATATCGATCGTCAGTCCTTGGTCATGGTTTCGTCCAGGTTCATCAGCACTCGCGACACCAATGTCCAGGCGGCGGCATCCTGCGGAGTTGTGTCGGGCGGAAGGGCCGGCATCCTGGTCGCATCGCCCGTGGCTACCTCGCGGGCATTGAGCCAGCCGTCGGCCAATCGCTCGCGTTGCGAGTGAAGCAGCGACAGTATCTCGTCACGCTCGGCAGGACCCGGATCCCGGGCCGTGCAGAGCAGAAAAGCGTAGTCCGCCCGCTGCGAGTCGTCCGCTCCCGCTTCCCGTAACACCCGCAGCGCCAGCCCCTGAGCAGCCTCGGTGAAGATGATCTCGTTGAGGCCTGCTAATGCCGCCAGAGGCGTGTTGGAGCGGGCACGGCGGACACAGGAACTGTCGCCGTTGGGAGCGTCAAAGCAATTCAATACGGGATCGGGCATCGAGCGTTTTCGAAACACATAGAGTGCGCGGCGGTACCGGTCCGGGCCTTTCGTTGGCGTCCAATAGTCGGGATAGGTGTAGTTGTAGTCGAGCACATTCTGTGGCACGGGAGGAATGATGCTTGCTCCACCCAGCCGATTGGTGAGCAGACCCGATAGACTTAAAGCCAAGTCACGCAGCTCTTCCGCATCGGCGCGGAAACGCGGACCTCGTGCCAGCAGTCGGTTCTTGGGATCCCGTTCCAGCAACTGGGGCGTGACCGCCGAACTCTGTTGGTACGTCGCACTGGTGACGATCGTCCGGATCAGGTGTTTCTGGCTCCATCCGTGCTCCATGAAATCGACTGCCAGCCAATCCAACAACTCCCGATACTCAGGTACCGGCGAGCGCGTGCCGAAATCTTCAGGAGTTTCCACGAGACCTTCGCCAAAAATCGCCTGCCAGACCCGATTGACGGCGACGCGAGCCGTTAGCGGTGACTGAGGGTCAGCCAGCCAGCGGGCCAGCGCCAACCGTGGCGGCTCGTCACCGCGCTGCCACTCATGCAGAGCGGCTGGCGTGTGCGGCTCAACCACCTGACGTGGCTGGTCCCAGTTACCGCGATCCAGCAAATGAGTCGTCCGACTCTGATCGGCGCTGCGTTGAGCCAGATGAAGCATCGAAGTCGGCGCCTCGGGGAATTGTTGCCACTGAGCATCGATCTCGTCGTTCAGCACCTTCAACTCGTCCACCGTCGCACGCCATGCTGCGAACAGATCAGCCTGCTGCCGGGCAGTTCGCTCCGATGACGGTATCTGCAGCGCCCGTACCGCGGCATAATCGACCGGCAATGCCGACGGCGAAGGAGCCGTCGTGAGACTGATACGACAACACCCTAACATGTCGTTGGTCCGCAATGCCAACTTGAACTCCGAGCCCGCAGGATAGTTCAAAGGAGTCTCGAACTGGACGACCGCCGCCGCAGGTCGGTTACGCCGCCCTACTCCGCGGTCGCAACGCCATGCGGTCTCGTCCGTGCCGTCCAGAATCAGGCCGACCGGCCCGCGTGCGTTCTTGCCGTCTGGCTGCTTCTGCTCCGGCTCGGAGAAATCCGCCGTGGCATTGATCAGCTTGAGCTTCTCCCAGTCCTTTCCCTCAGGCACCCTCACGAAGGCCTCAATCTCCGTGACCCCAAACGTGCCGGTCGCGCTGCGCCCCGGTCCGCCGAAGGGCAGATCGCCGTGCGTCAGCGCCTCCAGACGCAGCCCGGTCACGTTCGTCAGATCGGGACGAGCGATCATAAAGACGTCGGCACTCGTGTGGCCGAGCATCAGTAATGATTTGTCCGCCTGCTGGGTCGGATGGTTCAGGCCACTGATGCTCCCTAACTGCGTCGCATCCAAGGGAACCCAACATACCTGCCGGGCAGCCAGATCCGCTTCCCATTGAGCCATCTCTTGTTGCCATTGCGGACGCAGCTGGCGAATCCGCTCCTCGATCGAGCCGATCGCCTGCTGGAGGTCGGCAATCTGCTGCAACTGCTGATCGGTGTAGACCCACGACTGAGCTTCATACGAGTTGTTGAGGCAGGCGAACATGCCGTAGTACTCGTCTTGGGTCAGCGGGTCGAACTTGTGCGAATGGCACTGAGCGCACTGCGTGGTCAGGCCCAATACGGCCTTGCCGATGCAATCCATCCGATCAAACATCTCGACCATCCGAAACTGCTCCGGAACGATCGCCCCTTCTTCGTTGATCATGCTGTTGCGCAAGAAGCCGGTCGCCACGATCTGGTCCTGAGTCGCGCTGGGCAGCAGGTCCCCGGCCACTTGCTCGATCAGGAACTGATCATACGGCATATCGCGATTGAGGGCTTGAATCACCCAGTCTCGCCAGGACCATTGCTGACGCCGCAGGTCCTTTTCGTACCCGTTGGTGTCCGAATAACGAGCGGCATCCAACCAGTAGCGAGCCCACTTCTCTCCGTATCGTTCGCTGGCCAGCAGCGTCTCCACCGTCGCTTTCAAACCGCGCTGTTCGAACTCCGCCAGTTGCTCGGGTGTCGGCGGCAGGCCGATCAAATCGAGATAGAGTCTGCGGCACAGCTTCTGCGGTGTTGCCGGCGGCGAAGGTTGAAGCTGCAGCGACTCGAGATGCGCACGGACCAGAGCGTCAATCGGATGACTCGCGTTGCCGGCGGGGAGCGACGACTTCTGTGGAGCAACAAACGCCCAGTGCTCCGCGTAATTTGCCCCCTCTCGAATCCACTGCTCAAGAACAGCGATCTGAGTCTCACTGGGACGATGGGCTTCTTCTGAGGGCGGCATGACTTCCCCATCGTCGTCGCTCGTCACACGCCGCATCAACTCGCTCTCCTCCGGCTTGCCCGGCACAATGGCTGGCGTGCCCGAGTCGCCTCCGGTGAGTGCGGATTCGCGTTGGTCGAGTCGCAGACCCGATTCGCGGGTCGACGAGTCGACACCATGGCATTTCGTGCAGTGCTGGGCCAGAATCGGCTGCACATCACGCTGATAGTCCACAGCCTCAGCACGGACTTCGCACGCCGTCCCGGTCCAGAGACCGATCGCCGCGCTCCAGAACAACATCACTCTCGCTGCGCGCACAGGCGCCGAGTAAGGGTATCGACTCATCGTTCACGCTTACCATACGAAGTGGTTCTGATTGCACCTGGACTCGTGCGTCGCCCCGCCCGAGTCACTAGCCACGGCTAAAGAGTAGAGTACCATGCCTGAGCGGTAATGTACACCATTCCTTTACTCCTGCCCCTCCATCAGGCGATTTCTCCGATGGCCATTATCGAGCACGAGCACCGCTGGCGCTGAGCACGAGCAGAAAAGGGAAGGTGGGGTGGGTGATGGGGCCTCTCGCGGCCGGGACGAGCGCCAAATAGCCAGCTCGTGCTCGTGCTCCTGCTGGAAAACGGGCCTTTCCGCCCCCATTTCCCGATTGCCAGGAAGCGTCTCGCGATTCCTCCCCGTTTTGCCGGTGGCCGCGGTCGCGTAGACAGTGGCCGCGGTCGCGTAGACCGCGGGGGCAGTGGAAATCGCTTGGCGATGTTCCCATGCTCTGCGCGAGCATGGCTACGGCTCTGCGCGAGCATGGCTACGGCTCTGCGCGAGCATGGCGAAGGGGGAGAAGGATCGAGCGGAACGCTACGGTGGCGTGACGACCGCCTGACTGATCTTGACGGCCCAGGCGTGGCGGCAGTAGGGGGATTCGCCTCGCAGAGGGTGCGAAATCTGTGGTGGGAGATGTACCACGACGCCATTGCCCTGTTTTTCCCATGCCAGCGGGAGGTTCTTTCCCAGCAGGGTGACTTCTGCTCCGTCCGTGGGCTGAACGCACGACACGACAATGGCACCTGGCGGCCGGATCTGTGCCAACTCAGCCAAGTGGATCAGATACACTGCGTCACCTTTCCGCGTCAGGCAGACTCGCCCTTCGCGGTAGGGCGCGACCGGCCGCGTACCGTAGATCGCTTCACCGTTGAATTGCATCCACTGTCCGATCTCGCTGAGTCGAGCCACCGATTCCTGAGGAAGGCATCCGTCGGCATCGGGTCCGATATCGAGCAGCAGGTTCCCTCCCTTGCAGGCGATCTCCACGATCAGCTGAATCAGTTCCCGCGCCGGTTTGTAATAGTCGTTGGGAACATAGGCCCAATAGTCTCCCATGGTGAGGCAAGTTTCCCACGCGTAGGGGAGAGCCTGCCCGGGGATCTGCTGTTCGGGAGTCCGATAATTCTCATAACGTCCTCCAGCCCCGCGATGCACGATCAAGACGCCTGGTTGATGGCGGCGTGCCATGGCGGCCAAGTCATCCATCTTCCAGCCGCTACCGGCGCCGCCGTCGAGCCACAAGATGTCGATCGGTCCATAGCCGGTCATCAGTTCTTCGACCTGGTGGTGCAGGAAGTCGAGGAATCGTTGCCACTTATCCGGATGCTTCGTGACGTCATAGTTGGGCTGAAACAGCCTCAGCGGCGGCAGGGAAGGATCCTCCCAATCGCTGTGATGCCAGTCTGGCATGGAGAAGTACAGCCCGATGCTCAGCCCCTGCCGCCGAAAAGCGTCCGCCACTTCCTTGGTAATATTGGCCCTGGCGTTGGAGTGGAACGGACAGGACGGGTCGGTGACACAATAGTCGGATTGTTGAGTGTCAAACATGGCGAAGCCATCGTGACATTTCGTGACGAACACGACGTACTTCATCCCAGCTTGTCTGGCAGCCAGTGCCCATTGATCGGGATCAAATCGACCAGGATTGAACGTCGTGTTCAGATCGAAATAGTCGCGGGCAAACACTTCGAAGTTTTTGTTGCGTTCCTGCCAGGCGGGAAGTTCGTCTGGCCTGGCCCACGTTTGCGTGGGACTCAGCGGCCAGGCAATGCGCGCTCCCCATTGGCTGCAGGGCCCCCAGTGGATGAACAATCCGAATTTCAGGTCACGGAACTTCTCGACATTCGCCAGCACCTGTGGATCCGTTTCGGTGGATGCGCTCGGTGGCTCAGTTGGGAACGCGGACGCCGCCAACAGCATCGTGAGGAAGCAGGCCAGAGTTGCGGTCGACCTCCGCCAGATCCCTGCCAGCGTTCCGATACGTTGCCACCGTCGGGTCTCAATGCGGTGTCGCTGCATCACGTAGTTCCTCCAGGAATACGCCGCGGTCGACCGAGCAGATCAGCGTGGCCTCGGCAAGATCGGTCGAGACGGTTCGGGCATTGTGCCGCGGCGGGGGCTGTGCCCGGAGAGTATTCAGCCTGTCAGAAAATGACGAGCCGTCTGCGAGGTACCATGTCGATGACCACTACCCACGCGCGGGGACGACGTTTTGTTCCCTCGCATTCTACCGCCCCCCGTGCACGCCTGCCACGGGTTGGCTTGTCCTTGGTGGCAGGTGGCGTCGGCAAATTGTCGTGGGCGCGGGACGGACGTATACTCGACTTCCGTTTGAGCGGTACAAGAAAGTGGATCCTGGTCCGTGCACTCCATCATGAGGCCCACCCATGAAATCACCTCGAGTCGCCCGCGTCGTAGGGGGATCGCTTTTCTGGAGCTTGACTGCCGCCGCCGCTCTCGGCGGATGGGACATCAAAGCAGACACCGAAGCTGCTGCGCGGTGGGTGCAGAAGCATCTTGAGGTGCCCGCACAGACTCTGGCCCCTCAGTCCGAACTGCAGGTGTGGTCGTGCTATGGAGGCGTGTTGTGCGACCGTCGAGCGGGACGGCCACTGACGATGGCCGATCGTGAGTTCCAGCGGGGTGTGATCGCACATGCTCCCAGCCGGCTGGTCGTGCAGCTCGACTCGCCTGGTGCCACGTTCTCAACAACGGCGGGACTCGACAGCAACGAATGCACCCGGCCGGGGTTGGGAAGTGTGGTACTGCGCGTGCTGGTCGACGGCAAGGTCGCCGCCCAGACCCCCGTCATGCGGGAAGGCATGGCAGGTGCACCGCTGCAGGTCGAGCTGGGGGGAGCCACTCGATTCGCTCTGGAGGCAACTGACGCGGGAGACGGCGTGGCGAGCGATCATGCAGATTGGGCCGATGCGAAGGTCGTGCTGACCGACGGACGCGAGCTTTGGCTGAGCGAACTTCCCCTGTCGTATGGAGATGATCGAGTGCCGCTGAGCTTCGTGTATGATGGAACGCCATCGCAGTGGCTGTTGCCCCAATGGAATCGTCAGGAGCAACTTCGCGAGCTTGATCAGAATCGCTCACAGAGAATAACGACCTGGGTCGATCCTCGAACCGCGCTGGAAGTGCGATGTGAGTCAGTCGAATACCGCGACTTTCCGGTTGTCGAATGGACCGCCTACTTCCGGAACAACGGTTCAGCGGAGACGCCCATTCTGGAGAATATTCAGGCCCTTGACGTGCGACTGGAAGATCGTGCAGGTGGAGAGTGTGTTCTGCGCAGCTGCCGGGGCGATGCGTGTACTCCCGACAGCTTCCAGCCTCTCACACTTCCCCTGCCGGTCGGACACAGCCGGACGTTCGCACCGCCCGGAGGCCGCCCCACGGAAGAGGCGTTTCCCTACTACAATCTGGACATGGCTGGCGGTGGAGTGATCGTGGCGATTGGCTGGCCGGGTCAATGGAGTGCTTCCTTCTCACGAGAAACCGATTCGATCGTCCATGTTAAGAGCGGTCAGCAGCTGACTCACTTCAAACTGCTTCCCGGCGAACAGGCGCGCACGCCCCGTATGACACTGCTGTTCTGGCAAGGTGGTGATTGGATCCGTGCACAGAACCTGTGGCGGCGCTGGATGGTTCAGTACAACATGCCGCATCCTGGCGGCAAGCCGGTGGCCACTCACTATGGCTCCTGCTGGAGCGTGACGCTCAATCCCAGCGCGGCAGAGGAGTTGGCAATCGTGGATGGGTTCCAGCGTGAGGGGATCCACTTGGATTACTATTTCATTGATGCCGGCTGGTATCCCAATCGAGGCAATTGGGTGAATACGGGCACCTGGGAAGTCGATAGCGAGCGATTTCCGCACGGCATTCGCGAGGTTGCGGAACGTGTTCATGCCAACGGATCAAAATTCGTGCTCTGGTTCGAGCCGGAACGTGTCGTGACGGGATCGTGGCTGGCTGTCGAACATCCGGAGTGGGTTCTTCATGGCAATGGCGGGCAACTGCTGAATCTCGGCCACCCGGACGCCTGGCACTGGGTCGTGGAGAGAATCGACAGCTTGATCACCCGTGAAGGTGTCGATGTCTACCGTCAGGACTTCAACATGCAGCCGCTCGACTGCTGGCGCCAAGCCGATGCGCCCGATCGCCAGGGATTGAGCGAGATGCGGCATATCGAGGGTTACCTTGCCTTCTGGGATGAGTTATTGCGGCGTCATCCGGAGATGTATATCGACACGTGTGCCAGTGGTGGGCGGCGCAATGACCTGGAGACACTGCGGCGCTCCGTGCCGCTGCTGCGCAGCGACTGCTTCGCTCCGGCAGAAGCTCAGCAGGCTCATACGATGGGGCTGGCGCTCTGGTTTCCCTATTTCGGATCGGGCATGGCTCCGCATGACGTGTACTGGTATCGCAGCTGTATTTTTCCCGCATCGCGTGTCGGACTTGATACTCGTCTGCCGGATCAGGACTATGCGCTGCTCAAACGAATGATCGATGAGTTCCATGCGGTGGAGAAATACCTATTGGGCGACTACTATCCCTTGACTTCGCACAGCCTCGCTTCCGATGTCTGGGCTGCCTGGCAGTTCGATCGGCCGGAAGAGGGGGAGGGGATGGTCCAAGTATTTCGCCGGGACGATAGTCCTTATGAAGTGGCTTCGTTTCGGCTGCGCGGTCTCGACCGGCAGGCCGTGTACGAACTGCATGATTTCGATCAGCCTGGGCGGAGGCGGATGTCGGGTGAGGCGTTGATGGAATCGGGACTGCCGATTCAGTTGCTGCAGCGTCGCTCGTCCTGTCTGCTCACCTACCGACAAGTGACCGACTGAAGCACCGTTTGCCCATTCGATCGCCTCGGCAGGCGGGCATCGGTCTGGGCGATCCGGTTTTCCGAAACGTGTGGCCGGCAGGGGCCGGACGAAAATCTGGCACTTTTTTCCGTTTTTCGTGAGGGGTTTGGCGCTCGTTTCTTGATTCTCTAAATAGAGACCTGTTGAGTCCCAGCTGCGTGTCACGAAGTTGGCGGGCAGACCATGTCTGTCTGCTGGTATGGATAGTGCCGTTTCGCGTCGAGTTGGCAGCCTGGAGTGTCGGTCAGGAGAGCACCGGTTTGCTCCTCCTTCGCCGACACTTCGGCTGCCCTCCTCCAGCTGCCTGGGGCCCGCTGCGATGGTTGAATTGATGATGGAGAATCGTGGGACGCTTCGCGTATCAATTCCCACACTTCCTACCGTGGGCAGAGCCCAGGGAGGCGCCAGTATCCGTGTTCAGCCAGTGCGATTGTGGACCTGAGTCTGCGTTGTCCTGATCGCGGACCGATACCTGCGCCGCATCGAGGTGCATGCTGAGCGTGGCTCGGTGAACCCGCCGACAAAGCCCCGGATACCCATCCACCCTGACCAAATGCTATTTTTGTGCCGAGCCGCCAGACAACGCAGCCATCACTCGGTTGGTGACTTCGTTACGCACGCGAATCGTCTCTTCGTTACTGCTCGGGCTGCGCGTCGTATTAAACATCAGCGCCACGTTGCTATCCGGATCAGCGACGCCGATCAGAGTGTCAATGCCTGCGTGTCCGAAGATGCGCGGGTTTCGCTGGTCGCGGAACCCAAACCAGTCGCTCCCTCCCTGCGGAGGTCCTTCGCTGCGCATCAGCCAGCCCACAGCCCATGGCTCGTGCTTGGGTGGTTGACCGGCGTCCAGTGCTGCGGCAATCTCCTTCGCGTATTGGACTGTGTGCATTTGTTCAAAGGTGCTCCGTTGCAGCAACGTCTGGTCGCCCCAAGTTCCTTGATTCAAGTGCAGTTGCAGGACCCTCAGCCCGTCAGCCAGTGTGCCGTAGCAGCCGCCTGCAGGATGACCGGCGAGCGCTGTGTGAGCGCTATCGGAGCGATTCGAGTCTTGTGGAGCGCCGACCACAAGAGACGCGTCCGGGGGCACGTCAAACGTTAGTGTTGAAGCGGCGAGCGGCTCGAACAGACGTTGACGACAGATCGCGTCCCACGTCGGGTGTTGCAGGGCCCGTCGCACGATTTCGGCGGGAATCATCAACGCCAACGCGTGATATCCCGTCCGGCTCCCTGGCGTCCACTCCGGTTTGGCCTGGCATACCACCTTGATCGCCGCGTCCCATTCCTGTTGGTTGCGGAGTGGCATGAAGGGACTGGGGGCAGACGGGATGCCCGCTGAGTGCGTCATGATATGACGACTCGTGATCGTCTCTTTGCCGTGGGCCCCGAATTCCGGAATGTAATGAGCGACCGGAGCATCGATATCGAGCAGGCCCTCCTGGAGAGCCATCATCACGCTCGTGGCGGAAATGCCCTTGCTATAGGAGTAAAACAGACACCGGACATCGCGGTGATAAGGCTGATCCTCTCCCTGCAAGCTGTGATATGTTCCTGTGTAGTGCTCCAGACACACCTCTCCTCCGCAACTCGCCACAACGGCCGCCCCCGGAAAGGTCCCCGCCTGACGCTCTTGCTCGAGAAAGTCAACCACTGACTGAAGTTTCGCCGAGTCGATCTCGGCGGCACGAGATGCGACAACGGGGAACAACGTCGAGCCAGAGGCCAAGCCGGCGCTGACCGCTAACACTCCAGAGCGCTGCAAGAAACGACGACGATTAAGCATGTGTTGATTCATCATGGCATGGCAATCGGTGAGAGTGAATATCGAAACAACCGAAGATGGGGGCGCAGTCCGCGCAAGCGGTCGTTCTCACGTGCAGTCCGAGGAACCAGTTGACTGGCCCACAAGTGACTGGCACACAAGCTCGGCAGGGATAAGCTTCCTGCCTGCACCTTCTTCAGTTTAGACATCCGCAGTCTGGTCAGCCAGAAGGCGAACACAGGCGTGGATGGCTGCTTTTGGGGCGACGACGGTCACGGGGCCGGGGAGTCTGAATGCAGCAGGCCGAACGCCGCGGCCTGATCGTCAGGGGCGAACGATGACTGGAGCGCTTCTGACGCGCGGCCGGATTGGCAACTGGTCGATCCCCGGGAAATCCGGATCATCCATCTCGCGGATCTCCTCCTCGCCAAGGTAGGGACAGTTGGCATCCACCCAGGCAATCAACCTCAGCAGGCTGTCTCGATCCACTGTTGTTTCGTAGTGAGTACCGTTGATGGCAAGTTCCACGAGACGGCTTCGATACGACAGGTACGTCATGGGCCGCAGGGTGCGAAGAATGGTCGACGCTGAATCGGTGAGAGGGTCCTGGGAGTAGACCTCATCGCCACTCAGGCCGTAGACAGGAAAGGCGCCGGCGAGGCCGTACCCCGGCTGACCGGCGGTCGGGACGGGAACCGGCCAGGCCGCAGGTCCTACGAGCGTCAAATACGGTTCCTGAAAGACATGTTCTCGGAATTCGCCCGGGCCGGTGCGCACCCTGAGATCAGGTGGCGAAGAGTTGTCACCGCCATGGCATCGGACGCAGTATCGGTCAAGGAGTGGTTGGACAAATCGCTGGTAACCGATGCTTTCGTGGCCCCACGGTGGCAGTGTCTGTGGAGTAGGGACGCGATTGAAGGCCATCCCGGTGCGGGACAGCGGTGCCGTGCTGTGCATTTTGTGGCAACCCACGCAGCCGCGTCGTTCCCCCGGCAGCACGCCGGTGAATGACCTCATTGTGTGCAGGGCCCGGCAGTGTTCGTCCAGCAACTGGAAGTACAAAGACTGCCCGGCCGGTGCTTCGAAGTAAACAGAGCCATCCGGTTCGACCACCGCGGTGGACACGATGCGTTTCACGGCTTCGGTCTGGACGGCGGAAACTGGTGGACCAGAAAAGACGAACACCTTGTTCCACGTCGAATAGGTTTTCGCGTCCTGCTGAAACACTCGCAGGTATTTGACGGATCCCCGAGGAATCTCCGGCACACCCTGATAAACGTCCGGATTGTAGAAGAACCCCGGTTGTACCGTCTGCCGGGCGACTCCGGTGCCAGGCCAGATGACTTCGTCGGGCTGCTGTGGTGGCCTTGGTCGGGGACGCACTGGTATCGCATACCAGATGTTGTAAACCCCCTCGTAGATCAATTCGCGGTTACCATGCACGTCCATCAAGTACAGCCGGAATTTGTCGTCCGGCCCGCGCGCGGACACGAGGAAATCGTCGTCGGAGATGGGGTAAGCCCCCAGGTAACCGGTGTAGTTTCCCGCAGCATGATAGTCGCCAGATTCGGCGACATCGCGCGCCGTGGCGCCAACCTCCGGCCACGGCAGATCCCAGGTGACCCGCGAGAGCCCGTCGGGAAAATCGCTTCCGACGTGGGGATCAATGATGCCGATCGTTCCATGGAACCAGTCATGATGGGCGACAGCCGTGAACATGATCCGCTGGCTTGCAGGAAATGGACGAGGTTCGGCCAGGTGGTCGGGCCATACGCTTTGATTGCCCCACAATACGCTCGTCCCCGTGCCATTCTGATTGGTTGTCCAGAGACTCTGCACGCGATTCTGGTCCTTGTCGGAGTACTCCCAACGCGAGTAGACCACCCGACCGTCATTGAGCAGTGATGGCAGGAAATCGGGTTCGCTGTTGGTGCTGATCAAATAGACGTTGCCTCCGTCGGCGTCACAGCGGGCCAGGATATACGAATAGATGTAGGGGCCGCAGCGGACGTAGGTGTTTCCGCGAGTGGTGGTGAAGGCGATGTGCCCGTCGGGAAGATAGATCGGATCGATATCATCGTAAGGACTGTCGGTAAGCTGGCGGAGCCCGCTGCCATTGGGTGCAACTTCGTAGAGGTGAAAACTTGGTTCGTCATGCGCTTTGTAACAGAAGAGGACGCGATCGCCGTCGAACGACACATCGGGGCGCCAGAAGCTGCCGGGACGATCTGGCGCCAGTTGGCGGATCTGCCCGTCCGGATGCAGTCCCTCGAGCACCAGGAGGCGACCGCCGGGCACTGCGCGATGTCCCATCCGATGCACGGCCTCGTGCTGCCATTCAGGGCCTTGCGGGTACGGCTGATCGATGAAAAGCACCTGAGAGAAGTCGAGGTGCGGGTTCTTGAAGGTGATGCGGCGTTTGATCCGACGGATTGCCACGTAGGTCTCTTCGGCGATCGTGTCGTCGGACGCCGTCGCAGCGGCAGCGGTGATTTGCTGCTCCAGTTGTTCGAGTTCCGCTAGTTCGCCGTTCAGGTCGGGAGTTGGGCAGCATCTGCTGAGCCGAAGTGCCAACTGCCGCGCCCAGGTGATTTCCGCCAGGGTTCGTTCGAACAGGGATGCGCCGGCGGCCTGAAACAGCCAGTCGCGCCGCAGGATCGCTGCCGCCTCGTCGGCCGAGCGTGTGCGCGTGGCCGGAGTTGTCGGGTTATCGACGATAATCGGAAGATAGCCGTTGTCGATCACGACAGTGGATGACGCGTCGGTTTCGATCGAGATGGCATACTTGGCGGCCAAGTACTGTCGCACGTCGCGTCGCTGCTCGTGCGAGAGGGGCAGATTGAAGATCAGGAGTTCGGCGATGTCACCCTGCAGAAACTCGCAGGCGGGAGCGTTCTGCGGACTTGCACCAATCAGCAAGTCGTTCTCGTTGGCCTGGATTTGCCCTCTGGCGATCTGAGCTTTCTCGATGCGGCCATTGAAGAGCCCAACCACGCGATCCGGACGCTGCACGAGTTCGACGATCGAGAATTCGCCGCCGAGTCCGCGACTGAATTGCAGATAGCCGTTTTCCTGGTGCGATTGACCGCCGAGTCCCAGATGAGGCCAGGGCGCGAGTGAATTGCCTTCAACGGCGATTCCAAACCCGCTCCAGCGACCATGGAAGTTGTTCTTCCCAAACAGCCACATGTTGGTTCCGCACGATCGTGCGCGCGCCACCACGAAGACCGACAGCTGTTCGACCGCCAGCGACGGCTCGTTGCTGACCGACAGGTACTCGGAGTTGGCCGCCTCGAAATGGACAAACCTCCAGGCCGCTCCCGGCTGGTCCTGCAAGGTGGGACAATGCTGCGGATCGCTCTGCACGGCGTGATGATCGTGGCCACTCCGGTCCGCCCAATGACGGATGTGCTGTCCCAGTCGGGGCGGGGCCAACTTCGCATCCGGGCCGCAGATCTCCTGTGCATCAAGCCAGAGCACCAGTGCCGGGTGCTTGAGCGTATCCACTTCCTGCGCTCCGGCCATCCTGGCTGAGGGCACGAAGACCATTGTGGCGGTCACAGCAAGGGCCATGAACCGCACTCGAAGATGGCGAGTGATCATGGCGCAAACGAGGGTATATGTCTTCATGGTGGATGTCCGCAGGGGTCTTCTGCCGAACGTGCGGCGACTGTGCGATCCTCTGTTGGCTTCGCTTCTGTTGCGCGCAGTAACTGCGTTTCTGGCGTTGTCCAACAGTCTCGCATCAGCCGGTGTCCCGAGTCAAACGACCGGGTGCCGGAAAACGACCTTCTTCCAGGTATTGAGTTTGCCCGGACGTGACCGTGTCCGAAGAACAAGGTTACCACGACCGACACGTCGCTTCCATCCGCACAGACTCCAGGTATCCACTTTCTGGCGTGCGCCGGTGTGGACGTTCCTTTCTTTGCCCCACGGTGCCTTGGGTGATGTCCCGTTCATTGAGAGGAACTGCAGAATTCTCGCGCAAAGACGCAAAGGCGCGAAGAGGAAGGAGACTTATGGTAGACTGGGGGCCATCGCGGATCGTTGCATCCTTGCGTGGCGTCGTGTGCGTGCGAAAAGTGGGAGGCTACCTTGGGCGACTTGTCAATCATTTACTGGAGACAACTGCCCTATGACTCGAACTCCCGTGATTCGTGCTGCAGCTGTGCAGTTGCAGGCTGAGTGCGGCGACGTCGAGTTCCGGCAGCCAGTTCCAAACCGTCATGAGGTCTCGGTAGACACCTTACGGATCAACGGAGCAATGGTGGATAAGATGAATGGGCTCAGCATGGAGATTCCGGCCACATGCCACCGAGAGACGAACGCGAGGCCCGGCGCCGAGCTTTCCTGATTGCGGGTGGCGGCAATGTGGTTGCCACGCTCGTCCTTTGGACGCTCTACCTGGTGACGGTTCGCCAGTCGGTTCTGTCGCTCAGCCCCGCTTGGCTCGCTCAGCTGTTGGCGGTGGTGATGCGCTTCGTGGCCTTCCTCTTGCCCACGCTCCTGGCGATCTGGTTGAATCCATGGGATCGCATGAGCAATTATCGATCCATGTTTGGACACGTGCGGTCGGGTGTCATGTGGGGAATAGCTGTCGGGGCGGCGATTATTACGTTGAACGTATTGACCGCTGGCTTGTTGGGCAGACTATCGATTCCTTCCTCGCAACGGCTCTATGACGCGACTTTCGTGGCACTCAGCTGGGCCGTCCTGTTTGAGGAGTTGACCTATCGAGGGTACTTGCTTCGAGATCTGCAGACCTTCGTTTCGAGTTCGGTGGCCGCAATCATCAGTGCTCTGGTGTTTGTAGCCATTCATGTACCGGGGTGGGTGCTCGTGGTGCATTTGCCTGCCGATCAATTCCTTCGTCACAGCGTGTCGATCTTTCTGCTTGGGCTTGTACTCGCCTGGAGCCTGAAACGTTCACGCTCCATCTATGCCCCGCTGATCGCTCATGCCGCCAATAACTTCGCTTCGATCATCTTTCGGATTTAATGGCAGAACTGCACAATCCGGTGTTTCGCCCTTGTCGCCTTTCGCTCTGCGCAAGCCGTGTCAGGTCGCTCGATTGTCCGGAGCAAGGCTCTTCAGTGAGGTATCCGCCCATTAGCCTGGGCCAGGATACTGGTGAACAACGAGTTCGTGGAGAGATGTCGTACTCGGACATGGGGCGGGCAATGCAGGCTATTGTTCCCGGACCGTGCCGCATGCCGAATGCCTGGGGCCCTGATGGGGGGGCGCAGAATCTTGGCTGACCCCGGCCGAAGCCAGACGACATGTGTCTCTTGCGCCGGAGGCCGCTGCTGCTCGCCCGCGAAACACCATCTCCTTTCAGATGCATGCGCATGCACGCTCGAATTTCGAGATATTTTCGGGATTCGTGAGGGCTCGCAGGCACAAACGGTGATTGTCTTGATAGGGGCCCGACCGTCGACGACTCCGCCAAGAGGTGACGAATGCACGCAATGGTGCGCGGCACCCTGTCGCGGAGGGGCGAGGCGTGCTGCTGTATCGAGTCTCATCGAGGAAATGGTCGATTGGACGTTGCGGTATGATTCCTGGCATTGATCCGAAAGTAGACGTCGCATTCAAGAAGGTATTCGGAAGCGAGAACTGTCGGAACTTAACCATGTCGCTAATCGATGCTGTCCTCGACCCACCTCCGTGGCAGCGGTTGGTCTCCTTGGAAGTGCTGAACCCTTACACGCAGCAAGCAGCGATCGACGACAAGCTGTCGGTTCTCGATATCAAGGCTCGCGACGACCAGGGCAGACTGTTCAATCTGGAGATGCAGATGGTGGCGCGCCAGACGCTGCCGGAGCGATTTCTATACTATTGGGCCCGGCTCTACTCGCAGCAACTCTCGCGTGGCGATGGCTATCATCAACTTCGCCCGACGATCTCCATCTGCTTTGTCAATGGTCGGTTGTTTCCCACGAGCCAGGCCTATCATCGGCTCTTTCGGCTGGGGGATTCTGCGGATGGACAGACGCTGACCGGCCATCTGCAGATCCACTTGCTGGAGATTCCCAATTTCCTGCTGACACTCGCCGATCTCAAGAAACCGCTGGACTTCTGGCTGTATTTTTTCCAAAATGGAGACAGGCTTGATGCGGACGCGCTGCCGGAACCGCTCCGCAGGGGCGAAATCCAGCAGGCGATGGAGGTGCTGAAAGTGTACTCACAAAATGAAATGGAACGCGAAATCTATGAGAGTCGGCTCAAGGCAGAGCGAGACGCAGTGACTCAGGAGTTCCTGCTCCGAGAAGCCATGGCACAAAGGGCTGAAGTCGAGCGGAGGGTGGTGCAGATGGAAGGAGAATGCCGAGTAGTGGAGCAGCGATTGGCGGAAGCCGAGCAGCAACGTGCGGAAGCCGAGCAGCAACGTGCGGAAGCTGAGCAGCTTGCTGTAATTGCGGCTCTGGCTGGGCAGATTCAATTGTGTGAACGCCTGCTGCGACGCAATGTCACGCCCTGGGATGAACTTGTAGCCAAGGATGAGCAGGCATTGCTGGCCATGGCGATACAGTTGGAGGGTCTCTTGGCGAGATCAAAGTGAGCAAGACCTTACGTCCATGCGTCCTCTGGATTGGCCGGTTCAAACCACGGCGACTTTGACACAGTGAATCGGTGGCAGAGAATCATGCAGACAATCCCAGCTCTCACCGCCCTCTCGTCCAATCCGCAGCTGACCGGTCGTGGTGCCGAAGTAGACGGCCGGCGACGGGTGGTCCTCAATGTCCATCGTGTCACGCAGCACCGTGAAGTAACCTTCGGGCTTCGGCAGACCCGAAGCCAACCGTCCGCATGATTTGCCGCCATCGTCACTTCGCCAAACGGCTGGCGCTCCGAGCGGGCAGGTACGCGTTGTCGGCTCCAAGGGAACGACGTAGACCGTCTCCGGATCGTGCGGATGCACGACGATCGGAAAGCCGAAATCCGAAGGTGGGCCCATCGCTGATCGATTGCCACGCGCCCAGACGTGGAACGGCCTCCTACCCTGCAACGGCGTTTTCATGCGTGGCTCAACCCTTGAAAGGTAGGCAACCAAACCTTTCGATCCGGGATTAGGCCTCGCACAGGACGTCGAACGACCGCGATTGAGAATCCGCTTTCATGTCGGAGTCGTGCCAAGCATGGCCAACAGTCCGGCACTTGTTCGGCTCCAAACGGAGGACAGACGCATGCCGTCCGACGATGTTGTCGCTGCTCCCCCAGTCATCCGCTCGGGCATTCTCTGGTTGGTTGTGGGACATTTCGTCGTGGGATTGATCGGCGCGTGTGTGGCGTACAGTGCCGGTCGATCGCCCACGTTTCGGGGAGCCACCTTCGTGGGGCTTTCTCTCGGTCAAACCAGCCTGCTGGGGATTTGGGGCGGCCTGGGAACGAGCCGTTGGTGGAAGAGGGGTATCGGTGTCGGGATCGGAGCCTGCTATCTGTGCCTGGTTATGGCCATCGGCATCCATGAAGTCAACATGGCGAGTCTTATCGTAGTATCGGTCGCCACATCGTTCGTAACGTCGATCCTGCTGATAGTCCGGTTCTTTCGAGTCGCCATCTATCCCGACTCGGCCACACCGGACAAATCAGGCCCCGTCCAGTTTTCGATTCGTCACCTGCTGATTCTCACGTTGGTGATAGCCTGCCTCATTTCCATCATCCGACTGATACAGCCCCATTTCTCTCATAGAGACGTCCGTTTCAGTTCTGAGTTGCTGCACATTGCCTTAACGTTTGGCGTGGTCGGCGTGCTTCCGGTGTGGTTCGTCCTCGCGTCGAGACATCCCGTCATTTACGGCTTCATTCTGGTGTTTGTGGGAGTCTGTGCGGGGTGCGGGCTTGGCGTTGGACGCGTAGGTGACCTCGAAGTTTGGATGACGGCTACGACGGTAGCGATGCTGGTGGTCATCCTGTCTCTCTTCGTGGTGCGGACTCAGGGATATCGACTCATGCGACTGTCATCACGCCCGCCTCGAAAGAAGTGAAGAACAACTCGCGAAGTGCTTAGAAGCGGACAGGAAACGTCAGCAGCAGCGTCAAAGAACTCGCAGCTCATGGACTCTGTCGGCCAACCGCCGTGGTTTCATGTCCCTTTCTTGGCGTCGTGTCGGTGATCGGAGCGTGACCGCGTCTTACCGCCTTGGATCGTCCAGCGCCGACAGGGGCGCTGAGCCACAGACTAACAAGTCGTGGGCGGCTCGCGCGATCCTGGAATGCCGGGATCGCCAATGGCGAATGGGGAGAGAAAACCTGATAATGCCACATGATATCCTCGTCCCGGTGGCACAGGAGGAAATTCAATGCGGTCGACGCTCCATTCCGCTCCAGGCTCGGTGCATGACGCACCATGTCCCACTCCACCGAGGCTCGGACAAAAAGCTGCCAGAGCGATTGTCTTTCTAACGTGGCTCACGGCGGCCGCGGCCAGCGTGGCGCCGGCGCGCGAGTTCCCAACGTCAGTCGGTGCTTCACCCAGCGAACCGCAGCTGATCACCTCCGCTCGCCTCCTCAAGCTCGGTGAAGAAATCACCCTCACGTTCCGCGTGCCGCCGCAAGTTACGGACAGCGAGTTAGAGATCTTTCCACGTTATCTTGAGTCGGCAGATCCAGGTTCCCGATATCGGGCAGGTGGCAATCTCGACTGGATCAACGCACTGCCGCACGAGACAGTTCCCGTGAACGCGGTGGACGGCCGAGCGGAGGTGCGTTACCGTCCGGCAGCTTGTGGCAGTTATCTGGCGCGTTGGCGAGTGGCCGACGAGCAGTTTGTTCGCTATTTCGCTGCCATCGATGACGACTGGGTCGTCTTACGATTCAGCTCGTTTGAGGGCTTGGAGCCTCATCCCACTTTGCACGCCACAGGAGTGCCACTCGACTATCGCCTTCCCGGTGATCGGTTTCGTCCCGATGACCCTCTGCTCTGCCGGTTTCGTGACTACGACCGTCACTTTGGCGAGTCCATCATCCCTGCTCTACCCGATACGCCGACGATGACAACCCAGGAGCGAGTAGCCAGTTACGGCGAGGTGCTGGAACGAGTTCGCCGGTTGCTGCCCGATCCCAGCAATGCCCGCTCCGCGCGCGTCGACATGCGCCATGACTTGGATCCCGGCTACACGGAGGCCTTGGAATGCCTTGGTGTCAACGATCATTGCGGCCTGCAGGAGGCCAATGCGAAGCCTTGGCTGGGGATGCCAGAGTTTCCCTACTTTTCTTCGGCGACGGACTGCCGCAAGACGCGCCAGCAGCCTGGCGGCACCGTGGTCGCTCACCAGTGGGACTTCTGTGGCGGATGGCATTTCATTGGCCCAGTGAGTTGGCATTACAAGGCCGCTTCCGGTGAGTGGGCCCCTGCACAACGATGTATTCGAGAAGGAGTTGAGGAGTTGGTGAACCTCGCCAGTGCCAGCGGACATCCGGCCTTTGCTGTTCCGCTGTACGACGGAGTGGTCGGACCCGGCTATCCCAATCCTCAGTTCACCTATGCAGTTCCCGATTCCCGCGGCTTTGAGGGCGACATACGGGACGCCTTCATCGCTCGCGCAGCACTCGACGACTCCCAGATCAGCTTGGCCATGTCGCGCGGAGCGGCAGCGCTGCGGGAACTCGGAGTGACGTTGGATACGTTCGTCGACGGATCTGACAACTCGCACGATGGCTCCGCGACGAAACGATCGGTTCGGAAACTGGGGATGCCCATCGAGACGCTGGACAATCAGCAGATGACGGTACATCTTGACGGCAAGAGCTGTCTGGTGACGGACGTCGCCGCGCTGGGGGATGGTGATTTCACGATTGGGATCTGGGTTAAGCCAGAGGGAGCGCAGACCGCCTGGGCGAATCTCATCTCCAGTCATAACAACAGTTCCAATCACGATCTGCGCGGCGTTTCACTCGAGCAAGACGGATCGCACGCGAACCGATTCTATCTCATCGCGGGTGCCGATACGCATTGGATGGGGACAGCTCTGACGACGCAACTGGTACCTGGCTCGTGGCAGCACTTTGCGGTCGTGCGCCGCGGCCACGGGCTCACTCATTACCTCAATGGAAAGGTCACCGCCGATGGCGAAGTCCTTGACCGGTCTATCGTGCCGGCGACTGACCCACTGCGCATTGGAGACTGGGCGCGAGGTGTCGTGGATCCGCAACACGCATCCTCGGAACCGGTCACAGCCATGGACGACTTTGTCGAACGTTATCAGCGTTTTGTTTTTTTCGAACTCCCCAAAGAACACAAGCTGGCATTTGCCCGCTCCATCGATATCGCCGATTACTACCAACGGCATTTCGAGACGACGCCACGCACAGTCTTCGTCAGCCAGACCGATCATGTGACGTACGACATGTGGTGGCTATGCAGTTGGTGCAACGATGCCGTCCTGGTGCCGCGGCAGGTGATCCCCTGGGAAACGCGAATGTCGACCGTCTTTCGACTCCGCAATTCGGTCTACCCTTTCAAGGATCCGCTCTCACAGGAGTACATCCTGGTGGAAGACCAGCGACGTTCAATTCGATTCGAACGAGAATGTCCCAACCCGGTCTGGTGGTTCGACTATATCCGGCAAGAACGCACTCCCCAGGGAAGTCGAATCTCGTGGACCGTGACGCCGGATGTCACCGTTGTGAAGTCAGGCTGGCGTGACGAGCAGCACGGCAAGTGTCAGACGTTTTCCATGCGGACCTCCGCCAGTTGGGATGACTATGCGATTGCCGCATGGGACTTGCCCGTACCACGCGGATGTGCGAAGCCGGTCGTGCAGTCGAATGCCAAGGAGGTGATTCTGGCACGCAATCGGAGCGGCCAGTGGCATGCCGTTCTTGTGTTCGACCTCAGACCGGATGCGACATTGCAGCTGACGGTGAATGCCCCACAGTAAAACTGGATGCTTCCAGTGTGTGTCCGGGCGTCTTGCTCGGTCATCCGCGCAAACGGAGGGGTCTTGTGGGCGGTGCGAGTGTTCGCCGGTCTTGCGGTGTGGTATCTTGATGAGCAGTCATCGCCTGATACGTTGGATGACACCGCATGGCTGGCGGCATTTCTCGCGAGCGAGGGAGTTGATCATGAGTTATCGCGACGTTGTCAAAGGGTTTGTCTTCCCAGTCTTGATGGCAGTAGCGATCACGAGCTCCGCGGCCCAAGAGCCCGTCAAGCCGACCGCGATGCTGACCGCCGGTGACTTGCGTGTGACGGTCGCGGAGGGGGAAGGCGGCATTCGTGTGACAGGGCTTGTCGACCTGGCGACACAGGCGGAGATGCTCGCCTCCCCACCACTGCCGCTCTTCACGTTAACGTTGCGACAGGGGCCGACAGGCGAGGAAGTCCGACTAGGGGCCGACGCAGGCTGGCGCCAAGTGGAGATTGCCGGGCAGGGCAGCAACCAGCTGGAACTGAAGTGGATTGCGGCTGAGGACCAGCGGCTAGCCGGTATTCGCGTAGTGGCCCAACTAGCGGCCGACAGTGCTGCACACGCCGTTCGTTGGCATCTTGAGGTGGACAACGAGAACCGCGACTGGGGAGTGTGGCGGATGGTCTTTCCTCAGCTGGCGATTGCCGACTTGGGCGAACAGGCGTGCACGTTTCTGCCACGCGGGCCCGGCGAAGAGCAGCCCGGCCTTTGGCAACGTCCATTTCAGTTTCGCGACACTTACCCTGGTGCCTGGATGACGATGCAGTTCATGGCCGCCTATGACCGTGCTCGGCAGACGGGGCTCTACGTTGGCTTGCACGATCCCACGGGAAGCACGAAGGATCTGGCGGTGGAGAGCCGGCCAGCTGAGCATTCTGTGCTGCTGCAATTCGATGTTCCGGCGCCGAGCATGGGCCAGCCAGGCACAGGCTTTCCGATGGAAGGTGAAGCCGTCTGGCAGCTCATTCGTGGAGACTGGTTCGATGCGGCCGTCATCTATCGTGATTGGGTCCGCCAGCATGCGGGTTGGTATCCGTTACTCAGCCCCGAGGGCCGCGATGACACGACGCCTGAGATGCGGACACTGGCGGCGTGGGCGTTGGGGGGTGCCGATCCCTGGCCGACAGGCGGCCCTCCGTCGGCCGAGAAGCTCGACGAAACGAAGAAGTTCGGTGCGCTCTTTGGAACGCCGGTCGGTATGCACTGGTACGGCTGGCACCAACGGCCCTTCGACAACGACTATCCACATTACTTCCCCGCCAAGGACGGGTTCAAGGAGGCCGTGGCGGACCTGCAGGCGTCGGGCGTGCTGGTGATGCCCTATATCAACGGCCGACTGTGGGACACTCGCGATCGAGATGTGGCGGATGCTGAGTTCAGTCAACTGGCGAAGCCTTACGCTGTCAAAGACGAGCAGGGGAATGTTGTGACCGAGGAGTATGGCAGCAAGGAAAGCGACGGGAGTCCCGTCAAGTTTGCGGTCATGTGCCCGGCCACGACGTTCTGGCAGGACCGCGTGTATGACATCACGATGGAGCTTTACAGAACGTATGGTGTCAAAGGGGTCTACATCGATCAGATTGCCGCGTCCGCCGCGCGACTCTGTTTTGATCCCTCACACGGTCACCCGTTGGGAGGCGGTCACTGGTGGGCGGACGGCTATCGCCAGATGCTGGACAGAATCCGCCGCGACATGCCAGCCGGCAGTTTCCTCACCACGGAATGCAATGCCGAAGCCTATGTACGTTGGTTCGATGGCTATCTGACCTGGCACTGGCAGCACGACGGGCAGGTCCCGGCATTTCCCGTGGTCTACGGAGGATCGCTGCAGATGTTCGGTCGCAGCTACGGCGGCGGAGAGACTCGCGATCTGGCTCTGCGGATGAAGGCTGGCCAGCAGTTGACGTTTGGCGAACAGATCGGGTGGATCAGTCCCAGCGTGCTCGCGGAACAAGAGAACGCCGAGTTTCTGAAGGCGGTGATAGGCCTGCGCCGACGGTTGCAGCAATACTTTGCTATGGGTGAAATGGCCCGTCCACCGAAGGTGGATGGAGCGATTCCCTCGGTGAAGGCCGATTGGGGTTGGGGTGGCGGAAACTGGTGGGTGACCACCAACTCGCTCTTGACGTCCACCTGGCTTCTGCCGCGTGAGAATCGACTGGCCGTAATTCTGGTGAACGTCAGTGACCAGCCAATCACCGCGACGGTTGCTTTGGACGCGAAGGAGTATGGCATCGAGGCCAAGCATCTTCGGGGCCAGGTGCTGACATGGCATGGAGCATCGGAATCATTCCCATCGGACGCTGCGGTGTGTCGAGAGGTTGTTCTTCAGCCACATGAAGCGCAGGCCTGGGAGTTCAAGCCGGATCCCTAGATCCACGAGCGCGATTCAGCGGCGCGCGGCCCTCAATGACGAAATCGAGCCGAGCAATCACCGGAACCGAGCCGTGTTGAAATTCCACGGCAAATTGGTGCGGTATTTGATATCCCTAGTGCATTCGCCATAACATTCGTCATTGGGTACTTCGTCATTCGTCATTTCGTGTCGGTAGGATCGGCGGCTACGCGTGTAACCTGAGGATTTCGAGTGAACACTCATGATGGCCAATGCGTAACACCGGCAGACATGTGCGCCGGCCGTACGAAGTAGGCCGATGCGGCTCGACCGCTTCCCGCTGATCCGGCTTCCTGCCTCTTGACGGTGACGTATGAAGCACATTTCCGGTAGGGGCAAGGCCCCTCGCAACCGTGTTCTGTCGATTGTCGCTGCGGTAGCGGCGATCAGTACAGTCGGTCTCATCGGCTGCCGGCAGCGCGACGGCCAAAGTTCACAGCACGTGACCGCCGTCGCTGCGCCGCAGGTAGTTGCCTTGGTTCCGCTTCCGCCCCAGGACCGTCAAAGGTTGATCGAACTGAAGGACGTGTCGATCGGCCAATTGGAGAACGGGATTCTGTGGGCATCGAATGAGCAGGAGCGTGAGGCGGCCGCAGAGGGTTTCAAGGAGTTGGCAGATGGGATATCCAGGAGGCAAGACCAAGACGATCGCGGTCGACCTGTCCAACGCTTTCCTGACGAGTGACTACCGAGTGCGCATCAAGACCACGGCGGAGCTCTACTGGGATGAAGCGTTCTTCACCGTGGATGAACCGGCTGTGGATGTGCGGCAAACGACCCTGACACTTCAGTCCGCCGAATTGTTCTATCGCGGGTTTTCGGGAGAACTGCCGGTGCAAGAGAACGCCCCCAGAGCGTACGATGCTTCGATCGTTTCGCCGTTGCCCGTCTGGCCTGCCATGCAAGGTCGGTTCACCCGTTACGGCGACGTCCGAGAATTGCTGACAGAGAGTGACGATCTGATGGCAGTGATTGGTTCCGGTGACGGCATCACGCTGCGGTTTGCGGTGCCTGAACCAGAACTTCCTGCGGGCTGGAAACGAGATTATATCCTGCACAGTGTCGGCTGGGACAAGGACGGCGACCTCAACACAGTCTACGGTCAATCGGCCGAGCCGCTGCCGTTTCAGGGTATGAAGAATTATCCTTATGGCCCCGACGACGTACCGCCCGATTCGCCCACCTATCGCGATTATTTGAGGCGTTACCAAACTCGGCAGCAAGACCCGCAGCCATTTTGGAGACGACTGGTTTTGCCGGGAGTTTCGCCCGCCGCCGCGGGAATTCGCTGAGCGACGGTTGTCGGGCAGCACGCACGTGAGTGCGAGAGATGTAGCACGCACTTTCGTGCGTGGCATGTGCTGCCGCAGGCGTTTCCACTGGAAATCGACCGGGCAAACGGTCGCGAGCTGAAGCTCGCTACAGCGCGACGCAGGAGGGCTCAGTCGAGCCAATAGGTCGAATCACGCGGAGCGGTATAAGGGACGTTCAAGTGCGGTGTTAACATCAGCTTTTCACCCGCGAACAGACTGTCGACTCCCGCGATCACCATGCCTGATGTGAGCAGAGTACGTTCCACGGGGTAGGGAGCCGCGCGCGTGATCATCATCGTTTCGATGTGATGGACCAGCGGATTGAAGAAATCGGCCGTGGTCGACCCGTGCGTCGGCATGGGAAGATACATCTGGCACGACACGATCGATCCATCCTGGAGCATTCCCGCATAATTGAAATCGCGGATGCTCGTCAGAAGCATGGTGGTCTTGAGCCCATCGTTGTGCTCGACCAAATAGCCGATCGTATCAGGCTGGGTCTGTCGAAACCACTCCATCGAAATCGGAGCGGTCGGAAAGCCGGTTTCGACAGGCAGGTTGTGACTGCGGGAAAGTGCGGCCATGATCAATCGACACGTCGTAGCGCAGTCTTCCTGGGCAAGCCGCTGAAACAGACTCTCACCACGCAGCGCATGGACCTGCCGCGCTCCGCATTCCCCACCCGCTCGTCGCTCGGACATGCACTGAGCGGTTTCCAGAGCGTGGAAGTCGTAGCTGTCGATCCCGCCATAACCGACGCAGACGCTTTCTTTCAGCGCGGCATCAAGCGGCATGTCAATCGACGGCAGGCGGCAAGTGACCGGCAACGACGAACCGGCCAGGAACGGAAATTCCAGTCGCCGCGAATCGTCCACCATCTCGACGCACTCGTTCCACTGCGTCGACAGGTGTTTGTCGTTGAACACGGGCACGCTGCGACCGCTATCTTCGAATACCTTGACGACGCGTTTGAACCATTCGTAGCGCGGGTAACGTCGCTGGCCTTTCTCGTTCACGGGGTAGTCGCCGTGTTCTCCGATAATGACCACACCGTCCACAGCCAGCTTGTCTCCGCCCAGCGTCAGCGCCTCTTCAATGGATGGGTACTGACTGAGTTTATGTCGACGGATTCTTTCGCGGGCCAGGTCGTTTTCGGGGAACTGATCGAAGTAGACCGATGCCACTTCCACGCGCGGCGATTGCCAGCCACCCTGCCATGTGTATCCCAGGGTATGTCGGTCGAGGAAGTGCTGCGCGTGGGAATGGGTGAAAACGACGGTGCCCAGGAAGGCAATTCTGGGGAGCTGAGAGGTAGAGCGTGGTGCGGCCAAGGCGTTGCCGATCCACGACCCCCACGTCCCGCTGCTTACTGCTGCGCCCGCCAGAGCTCCTCCCACGGTGGTGAGAAAACTGCGACGATCCAACTGGTTCTTAACACGTCTTTTCTGGTTTCGTTGCTTCATCGGTATCGACTCCCCAAAGTGCCCAAAGTATCAGTGCTGCCAGCGCCGGCAGGCAGGCTGCTGCAGCCAGTCCCGCATCGTACGAGCCCGTCGAATCGACCAGCCGTCCAAACAGTTTTTGCGAGTGAGGAACAAAGAACCAGGCCGTAACTCCGGCCACTCCCGTGATCTTTCCCTGGTGTCGTGCAGAGATATCCTGTGTGAACGCGTGATATAGCGGAAACACGCCGAGCGCTCCTGCACCGCTGACCAGCAGGACGGTCAGCAGCAGGATTCCCTTTGGCAGGACTGGTAACGCGATCAGTGTCAGGCACAGGGCGGCGCAGACGCCGAACATGATCTGGCGAGCACGCGTCACCGGGACGCCTCGCGCGCAAAGCCAAAGGACGACGGCCCCGACACCCAGACATCCCACATCTGTGGCCACAAACCAGGCCGAATTGAAGAGGAGCGTCTGTTGTTCGGTATAACCGCGCCCTTCTTCCAGAAACAAATGGAGCCAGGCGCGAAACAGCTGCCACGCGGTGTTGATCAGACAGACAACCACGAGAATAATGAGCATTCGTTTCTGCAGCAGTACCTTCCAAGACGACGATTCGAGCGATGTGTGTTGAGGACGCGGCAGATCCTGCGCTCGAACCGCGACGAACCAGGCAACTACCCAAATCACGCCGATCCCGCCCACGATGGCGAAAGCCGGACGCCAACTGCCGGCTTCTGGAGTCAATAGCGAGAGCATGATGAGTGGAGCCAACACCGCTCCGATTGAGGTGCCGCTCTGCAACAGACCATTCCCCATCGTCCGGCCACGCACCATGGTCAAAGCACGCACGACACGTACACCACATGGCCAATGACCGGCCTCGAAGGTACCCAGGAGAAATCGCAGCCAGAGCAGATCTTCGTAGCCTGCCGCGACGGCCGTGACCGCTGTCGTAGCCGACCATGCTATCAGCACCAGGGGATAGAGCCAGCGGATGCTGACAGCGTCGGCGAGGAACCCGAACACGATGGACCCGGCAACAAATCCGTAGCCGAATGCCGCTTCGATATCGCCGTATTGCTCGTTGAGTAATCCGAACTCCGACTTGACGCGTCCTGACGCGCTGGCCAGAGTCTGGCGGTCAAGATAATTGATGGCGGATGCCAACAGCAACAGGCCACAGATGACTGCCACACGCGACGTGCCAGGTCCACCGCCATCACCAGGCTCTCCTCGGCGTTCGACCGTAGCTTTCGACGAGTGATTCGCATCCGCGCTCACGCGATCATCCTTCCCAGGAGTGGCCGTCCCATGTCACGACGCGTTGGACAAACTCCACCAACCCATCTGCGAACAACTGCAGTAAATGCTCTCCTTTCTCGGCTGTGGCGAGTCCTGGAACGCCAATGTGGCCGGGTTTTGAGCGGTCACGAGTGATCCACGCTCGGTGAGCCGGCCGAAAGGCATTGCCGAACTCTACTTCCTCGGCATCCGTGTAGTTCTTGACCAGTTCGGGAGCTATGCGCAGCATCATCGACGTCTCCCACTCGCAGGCGTGTCCCATGTCACTCTGCCGCAATCCAGGAACAACCGCCGCCGCATCCACCAGGTTCCAATACGTTGTCATCAGCAGCAATAAATCAGCTCGGGTGCGGTATCGCTGCCGCACTTCAAATAATGCCTGGCGGCCGGGTATATCATTCCCTCCATGCCCATTAATGACAAGGATGCGGCGGAAACCGTGGGTAATGAAATTGTCCACGATGCTGCTCAGCAGATCGATCCAGACGCGCGGTTCGGCCGACACCGTACCCGGAAAATCGAGATGGTGGTGCGAATTACCCAACCACATTAACGGAACCAGGAGCGTCTGCTGAGCGAGTTGATCATGCGTCCGGCGCAGGATTTCCTCGGTCAGCAGGCTGTCGGTGAAGACCGGCAAATGGCGCCCGTGCTGCTCTAATGCGGCAATGGGAATCAAGACAGGCATGTCGCGGTCAAGGGCGTCCACCTCCGCCCAGGTGAGTTCGGCGAGCTTCATCCGATCGCTCCCTGCATGTGGGTTTCCACAGCCGACGGATCGTATCCCCGTCATCTGTTGTCTGCACAGTCAGCTCGAATACGTGATGGCATAGGTGCATCAGCCGTTAACAGCGTGACATTCACTCACCAGGATATCAATAGGATGCGGGTCAGAATGTGGCAGTTAATCGCCCGAGGCTGTCGGAATCGTGACTTTTTGTCATTCGTCTTCTTTTCTGAGTCGGTTCTTGCAGCCGTGTTTCCGCAGACTGCCGAGAAAGCAGCCTCAGGCTGCTCACACGGAGCATTGCCGCATGGCTGCGTTGATGTGGTCCCTATTGCGGGACCATGCCCTTGCGGCAGGTCCCTCGGGTGAAGTGGCAGCTCGGCTCGAGGGAGCAAGGAGACGGTGCAGATGGTTGTGGCAACTAATGCGCGCGAAAGCTCGCCGTATGTCCCTGATAGGGACGCAAAACCTCACGGAGGCATGGAGACCACGGAGACGCAGAGGAATAGTACACTCCGCGATGGCAGTGCCAACCTGGCTGTTGTGTATCTCCGTGACTCCGTGAGAACCCGTGTCGCTGATCGAGCAGCGAAGGCTACTTGCCTGGCGTTTGCTGTTGTGAACGGTCAACTGTGTCAGGAGGAGTCAGATCCCAGACTTCCACCGTTCCTCCGGTTTCGCCGTCCGCTCCGATAACCAGCATGCGTCCTTGTTGGGCGACAGCGAAATCGTTCCAACGCCACCCCTCAGGCTGATCGGCGAAACGAGCTTTGATCCGCGCCAGTGTGTCTCCGGTCCGCGAGTCCAAGTATCGAATCGATTGAGGGCCGCCCAGGGCAATCGCGTATGCTCCCTCAGAGAAGAATGGTATGACAACTACGGCGTCATCGATCTTCCGCTGCCACTGAACTACACCCGAGTCAACTTGTGCCACGTAGACGTCGCAGGTGCCGCTATCGGCTGCCTTTTCCGGGTCAATCTGGAATGTACTGCTGGCGATCCGCTTTCCATCTGGCAAGAAAGCTGTGGCATAGAACTGGCCGGCGGTCTGTGTGGCAATGGTGCGAAATTTGTTGCCGGCGGGCACTTCCCAAAGGATTGTTTCACTCCGAGCAACGCCGCCGAACAGCGAACGCCCAGCACTGGCCAGGAGCCTGCCGTCCGGCGAGAAAGCCACGTCCAGGGCCTGGCTGTGACCAACCAGGTCATGTTGGAGTGCACCGGTTTTCGCGTCCCAGGTTTTCAGCCGGCCCGGACTCGCGGCAGAGTCACATATACGGGGAAAGCCGTTCAGATACGCCGTGAAATCGGCAAACGAATCGCCGCACATGGCGAGCAAGCTGCCGTCGGGAGAGTAATTCAGTGCGGTAATTCCTCCCATGGCGCGTGGCAACGAATTCAACCCGTGCTCGTTGTGCTGTGCAGTGGCTCTTTCCGCAGCATCGTTCAGCGAACTCGTGAGGTGGCCTGTTCGCGCATCGAACAGCTTCACCTGACCAATGCTCGTGCCAATAGCCAGCTGGTTCCCATCAGGTGAAAACTCCAGAGCAGTGACCAAAAAGTAAGGGACGTCGGGCGCGGCCGCGATCGCAGCGTCCTCTTCGTCGGACGTCAGATGAAGAGAGTGAATCATCTTGCCCGTCAGGTTGTCGACGATCTGCACTCTTGGCTTCCAGTCATTCACCACACTCACCGTGTTATCGTCATCCACCGTCAGTGTCGGGCCTTGATTGGCGATGGCGATCTGCTTGCCGCGGGGTGAGCAGGCGATGACCCCGATCTTCATGTCTGTCGAGAAGTGACGGACCCGATTCGACGTGTCGCTCGCGGGACTCGAATCCGGCGACTCGGTTGCGGGAGGGCCGATATCTCCGCCAGCGATGGCCCCCCAAACGTCGACACTGATTCTCCGCTGAGCGTTGTCTTCTCGTTCGAGGTCCACGGCGCTGATGGCGAGCAGGCCGCCATGTGTGGCCATCGCGAAGCTATCCCAGCGGACTTCCCGAACTGGATCCTCCGGACGGATGAGGTAAGCGGTCGTTCCGCTGTCAGTCGCCAGAAACCGGATAGACTTGCCGCCGCAGAGCACGGCAATCTCCTTGCCGTCGGGACGAAACGCCACGGGCGTCGCCCAACCAGGAACCGTGACCAGCCACTGCTCAATCCCCGAGGAAACTCGCACCAGACTCACGCCGCCGGAGCTCGAGTCGTCGTCAAAACGCTGGGTCCCCAGGACAAGCAGTTGGCTATCGGGCGAGAACGCGATGGAGCGGACTCCACCGTTGGCTGTGCTTCTGATCAAACTGTGGATCTGCTGACCAGTATGAGGGTTCCAGAGAATGACGCCGTTACCGAAATCGCGGTCTTTGAGCCACCTGCCGGCGCTGGCGAGCCAGTTCCCGTCGGGCGAGAACGCGACGGCGTTGGCATGATCGTTATGCCCCACGAGATCGTACTTGAGTGTTCCCGCAGCGACGTCCCACAACTTCAGTCGTCCTGGCCCCGTAGCCCGGAATCCCAACCGCTGCACACCGTCAAAACGCTCGGCGAAATCGGCGAACGAGCCGCCACACATGGCCAGCAGACTCCCGTCGGGAGAGAATGCCAGAGCCGCAACACTACCCATCGCCCGCGAAATCGACTTCCAGTTGTCGGGGGTCTTGGGATCTGCCTGCTTGGCCGCCGTATCGTCGAACGATCGCACGAGCTGGCCAGTTTTCGCGGTGAACAACTTGACTTGACCGATGTTCGTTCCCACGGCGATCTGCCTACCATCAGGTGACCATGCGATGGCCGCGGCTTCCACATGAGAGATGTGCTCTGTTGCCGTCAGGATCTCCTGTTCTTCAGGAGCGATCAGTTCCAGCGTGGCCACCGTTTCTCCTGTCGCCGCGTCGAGAACCAGTGCCGTCGGTTTCCAATCGCCGCTCACCCGACTCACTCCACTTCGAATCATGGTCAACGTGGGATTGCGATTGGCCAGCGCGATCAGCTTACCGTCCGGGGAGACAGCGATCACCGCATCATTGCCGCCCGTCACGTCAGCGAATCGATGAAGAAGCGTGACCTGAGGGCCTGCTGCCGCCGCCGGCGTCGTGTCTGGCTGAGTGGATTCGCCGGCATCGTCCTGTCGCACTGCGTCTTCTTGAGTCGTGCTACCGGAGGATGTTGCCTCGCTTTCCTTGGTCGCTGCATCATTCCCCTGGCCAACTGGAGTTGAGTCTGAGGGAAGATTCAGTACAAACGCCAGCAGAATCAGCGTGGCACCCGTGATCATGGCAATAGCCCCTTGCAGCTTGCGTGAAGCGGATAGTGAAGGACGTTTCTTTGGCGGTTCGAGCGAAGCGGGGAGCGGTACAGCGGTTGGTTGCTGCACGTGGGCGAGGCACTCCTCCAGCAGTCGGGCGACTTCGCCGGCCGATGCGTAGCGACCCTCCGGCTGTTTGGACATGAGCCGGGCGATGACGTGGCAAAGCCACTGTGGTATTTCCGGGTTGAGTTCACGTATCGATCGAGGCTCTTCGTCGATGACTTTCCTCAGCACTCCGTAGCTGGTTTCAGCTCGAAACGGAGCACGTCCGGTACACATGGCGTAGAGGACACTTCCCAGACTGAACAAGTCACTACGCTGGTCAACCGATTCTCCCCGCGCTTGTTCTGGCGACATGAACTGCGGGGTTCCCGCGATGATTCCGGTCAGGGTGAGGCTTGCGTCGTCCGCCGCGCGAGCCAGCCCGAAGTCGGTCAGCTTCACTCGTTCCACGCCGTCGGCCAGCAGGATGTTGGCCGGCTTCACATCGCGATGCACGAGTCCTTGGGCGTGGGCTGCGGCCAGCCCGGCGGCGGCCTGCATGCCGATCCGCAGAATCTCGACCAGTGCCAGCGGACCGTCCCTGTCGAGTCGCCGCTCAAGGGAAGGGCCCGGCAGATACGGCATGACCAGGTATGGGAGTCCGTTGGCTTCGGCCACGGTGTGGATTTCAATGACGTTATCATGCACGACCGCTGCCGCGGCTTGTGCTTCCCGCAGAAAGCGTTTGCGTGCCGCGCCGCTGCTGCCCAGGTGTGGCGCAAGCACCTTGATCGCCACATACCGATTCAAAGTTGCATCCAGGGCCTTGACCACCACCCCCATGCCTCCCGTGCCGATCACTCCGACAACTTCATACGTTCCCAGTCGTCCCAACATCCGATCGTCATCGGTGGGTGCCAACATACTCAGAATCGACTTGAGACTGAACGCGGCAGGGCCGCCGGCCAACGCATCGAGTGTCGAGTCGGTGGACGATTGCTCCTCGGCCGGCAGCGGTTCACCCTGCAGGGCCTCTTGTACGCCAGACCAGAGATGTGCGGCCGCAGCAACGGACTCCAATTGCTGTCGGCACGACTCGCAGTCGTCCAAATGCCGTTCGAATGTCAACTGTTCTTCGTCGGTAAGCTGCTGATGCAGAAACAGTTCGATCTGGCGAGGGTCACAAATAGCGCGATGTTCGTTCATGCCTGGTTGTCCCGATCGTACTCGGTTACCTTCTCCTGGATGCGCCGCATCACGCGACTGCGCGCTGCGTAGACCGCGCCGCGATTCTTGCCAAGATCCCGCGCGGCAACGTCGATTGGGATTCCTTCGACGGCAGTGAGCCAGAACGCCTCCCAGGTCGACTGCTGAAATTCCTTTCGCACGGCGCGCGCAGCCCAGCGAAACACCTCACGACGGTATTCCAGCTGCAGCAATTCAGAGTCAGGACCGTCCTGCGACGTGCACTGGCTGAGTCGCTTCTGAAACGCCGAATCGCCAGATCCGCGGTCGGGCTTTTCGCGGCTCAGCGCATTGAGAATGGCGTTGTGGGCAACGCGGTGCAGCCAGGTGCGGAACCTCGCCCGCTGAGGATCGTGTTCCCGTCGCTCCATGGCCTTGGCCACAGCCCAGAGCACCTCCTGCACCAGATCCTCGGCGTCCGCTAGCTGCATTCCCTTGACGCGCGCCATACGCACGATCAGCGGCTCGTAAATTGCGACGAACTCACGCCAAGCTGCCTGATCGGAGGGGTCGCGGACGCGAGCCAACAAGCTGAGTCGAGTTTCAGGAGTCGCGTTCATGGGTGTTCACCTTGTCTACCCCTTTATACACAGGCGCCGCCAACGTCTGACATCAGTTTCTCCGGTCGCGCCACTCGCTCGGAAGGGGGGGTGGCACGTCTTTTCGCCATAGCACGCACGTGAGCGCGTGAGCTCGGAGCACGCTCCAGATAATCCGACAGCAAACCGCCGAACATCGAACAAGGAAGCGCCAGAGGAAACGCCAGAGGAAGCAGGAAGCGGAGGCTTGTCGCCTCGCGCGGTCGCGTGTCGACGCGTTATACCGCCGGAATAACGCCGCAGAGCCGATGGCGACCAACGGCCGCAAATCGTTGACTTGTTGATACTTCGGGCCTGGATTCAGGTCTGTTTCCACGACGCGTTATACCGTCGGCGTTGCCGTCATAACGTAATACGATCAGGCTTCCTCGGCGGCACAAATACGTGGTTGGTCGGCACATTCGTACTCGTACTCAGTGCAACGGTATTCGTACTCGTACTCGAAAGACCGCGGATGCCAGAACCGATTTTCGACCATGAGCGACTGGACGTTTGTCGCCTGTCGATCGATTACGTTGCCTTCTCTTTTCAGGTCGCGAGAACGCTCAAGGGCGTCAACCGGCAGGCTCGCGATCGATGGCTTCGCCCTGCGCAACTGGTGAGCGACACGCACCGTCCTCCCTGGCACGAACTGTTCTACGGCCCGGATCATCCACGCTCCCATTGAGTGGAGAGGTACTGGATGAACTGGCCACGCTTGGGCACCGGCTGCGCATCATCCACCGTTCGCGACACCGAACGAAAGTCCGCCGCGACACTCGCCGCCGTGGACCACATGGAATTCCCTCATAATCGACCACTCCCAACCCGCACGACCGCCCGCTTGCTCCTCGACCGGAGCCTGGTGCGCACGCACCATCGCGTTGCCCCGCTCACAACGCTCTTGTTAACATGGCGCCAGCAGAGGCACTCGGGCACAGTATCCGCATAGATTGTTCCTACGTCGGAGCCAAGCGTCTGGTGTTCAACGCCCAATCGATCCATCCGACGACGGCTGGATAGACTGCTCTTCGTTTTTCCGCTCACGGCGTCCATAAACAGAATCGCCTGTCCTGACGAGAAGCGTTCCGGTATAATGGGTCTTCTCCTGGAGGTTTCACAATGACGATTGAGCAGGCTATCTCGCAGATCTCAGCACTTCCTGTCGATGAGCGAATCAGGATCATTCAGGCTATTTGGAATGGACTGCCAGAGGATGCCGGGACGTCGCTGACACCCGAACAAGCGGCGGAGTTGGATCGGCGTTGGACAGGGTTTCAAGCAAATCCCGACTCGGCACTCACCGAAGAAGAATTCCGGCGACAGATCCGAGAAGCACGCAAGTGATGGATGTCTATCTACTTCCAGAGACTCGATCGGATCTCTTGGCTGGGATTGAATGGTTTGACTCGCTTCGGTCTGGGTTGGGTGATGATTTCGAGATCGAATTCTATTCCGCGCTGGAGCGGGTCAAATCGGGTCCATTGCTGTTCGCCGCCGATGCTACAGGGTATCGTGCCTGTAGACTCAAGCGGTTCACTGCGGTGCTTTACTATCGTGTATCGGGTGAATCGATCCACGTCACAGGCCTGTTCGTCAATGGTCAAGATGAACGACGTCTCAAGGAACGCAGATAACCAACGCGTCCACCAGAGCGGCCGATCAAGTTGGGACTTGCTGCCGCCCGAATTCTTTGCCGGGTGTTGGCTCGTTTTGGTTGAACTAACGTGATGGGGGGGCAGGGTTCGATGCGCAAGAAAGAAGGACCGGCGGTGAACCGGTCCTTGTGGGGTGAAGGCGTGACGTGGTTGTCA
>JBGSHS010000421.1:0-37096 GCA_041752115.1 Pirellulaceae bacterium
GCGGCGGCGCGGCTGCTCGATGTGCCGCCCGGGACATCGTGGTGGTTTGCGCTGCGCCAGCGGCCGTTGGACTCGTTGTGGAGCGGGCTGCGCGACTCGGCGCGGCAACCGGTGGACAAACTGACCTGGTTGGCCTATCCGGACAGCGCCATCCCGCTGGCCGAAGCACGCATCCGGTTGATGCTGGTCTCGCTGCTGGAGGGAAATCGTCCGCGAGCGGCACTGGAATGGGAACTGCTGCGACAGTTTGATCCGGAGGCGACGGGCGAGCTGGCAGGTCGTCGAGGGAATCTCGCGGACATGGCGGCCGAACTGCTGCACGATGCCGACCGCTGGCCCAGTCCGTTCGAGAGTACCGATTGGACGACACTGGGGGGTTGTCCGGCGCGGAATCGTGTGCTGCCGCACACGGTTGATGTCGCGCGGCGACCGATCTGGCGAACGGCGCTGCCGGTATGTGGAGATGATCAGGATCAGTTGTCTGCTGGACGCCGACGGTCGGCGGAGCGTCGGGAGGGGTTGTTGAGTTATCACGTGGCGGCGAGCGACGGGATCGTCTACATCGTCCAGGCCGATGCGATTCGTGCCATCGACGTGGCGACGGGCAAGCCGGCTTGGCCATTGTATCCCGGCAGTCGCTCGCCGGCCGACACGAGTTATGGGGCTGTCTATCAATGGCCAACCGGGCGCGAGGAGCCGGTTCCCTTGCGGACCAGCCACGCTGGAGTGCCTCGCTACGTCCCCACGGTCGACGATTCGCGGTTGATCACCCGCTTGGGACACGCCTGGACCGGTGGCGGTGGGGAGCCGCTGTTGCGGAAGGACCAACGGAGCCACTTGGTCGGCATCGACCTCTCCACGCAGAAACTGCTGTTCGACCGCATTGCGCCGGCCGAGCCCGGTTGGGAGTTCGAATCCGCTCCGTTGGCCAGTCAGTCGCACTTGTTTGTCAGCCTGCGGCGTCGTGATCCTGCCAGCGCTCAGTGCCGGGTGGCGTGTTATTCGATGGAAACAGGGAGGCTGGTGTGGCAACGCGACATCGTGCGTGCCGAGGGAATTGACGGGGTCTTGTTCGAGATCTCCAATAGTGCCTTAGCGCTGCGGGACGACATGTTGTTCTACAATACGAACCTGGGAGTCGTCGTGGCGTTGCGTGCCAGCGACGGCCGCCTGGGTTGGATGTGCCAGTATCGACGTTGGGCCCCGAATGCTCCGGGCGTGGAAGGGGACGACCGCCATTGGTTTCGTGATCCGACGCCCTGCCTGGTTGATGGCGGGCTGGTGCTGGCTGCTCCCGCCGATTCCGATCGCATTCTGGCTATTGATGCAGCGGCTGGACAGATTGTCTGGACGACGGCTGCCGACGTGGTCGCGGATGCCGTACACTTGTTGGGAGTTGGCCAGGGGCATGTGTTGGCCAGTGGCGATCATCTCTACTGGATCAACGTTGTTTCGGGCCAATTGGACTATCAGTTTCCTGCTCCTCGTCATCCGCGGCAGGGCTTTTCAGCCTCCAGCCCGCGCGGATACGGACGCGGCGTACTGGCTGGAGATGCCGTCTATTGGCCTACCTACGATAAGATTTACGTCTTTCGGCAAGGGAGCAACCAACAGATTCGCCAGCCTGTCGAATTGGGAACGATGGGATTGACGGGCGGTAATCTCGTGCTGCACCGCGGCACGCTGCTGATCGCTGCGGCAGGCGAGCTGGTAGCGCTCAACGAATCGGGGCATTGGGTGACAGCGGAGGCTCCGGCGTCGACGGATGCTCCGTGACCGTACTGTGGCGGGCATGGCACGAGCGAGCTTGACCGCGGGTGAGCGCGTGGTCCGCGTGTGCGGTTGGCAACGGCCACAGTGCGGAGCTGGCGAAAGTGCGCGTGGGAGCCTTGGGACCGAGCCGTGCGGCACAACAGGACATCATGAAGAGGGCACTGCGTAGCAACTCAGTGACGTATTGGGCACAAACATGACACTTCCTGACAGCGATCGGCAGGCGGTAGAAACACTCAAGGAAGCGTATCAGCAGATTGCCGGTGAACTGGGTAAGGTGGTGGTCGGGCAACAGCGGGTCATTGAGCAGCTGCTGGTGGCCATGTTTGCGCGTGGACACTGTCTGTTGGTCGGGGTCCCCGGGCTGGCGAAGACGCTGATGATTCGGACGCTGGCCGATACGGTGGCCTTGAAATTCAATCGCATTCAATTCACTCCCGACCTGATGCCGGCCGACATTACGGGCACGGAGGTGATCCAAGAAGACAAGACGACGGGACAGCGCAGTTACCGTTTCCTGCCGGGTCCGGTCTTTGCCAACGTGTTGCTGGCCGACGAGATCAATCGGACCCCGCCCAAGACACAGGCGGCGCTATTGGAGGCGATGCAGGAACGGCAAGTGACGGTGGGTGGCGAGAAGCACGTGCTGCCGGAGCCATTCTTTGTGCTGGCGACGCAAAATCCGATTGAACAGGAGGGGACGTATCCTCTTCCCGAAGCGCAGCTCGACCGCTTCATGCTGCACGTCTGGGTCGACTATCCGTCGGAAGACGAAGAGCTGGAGATTGTCAAGCGCACGACCACGGATCGTCAGGTTGCGCTGACACCGATCTTGAGTGCCGAGCAGATTCTGGAGCTGACACGGATCATCCGCAAGGTACCGGTGGCCGATCACGTGGCCCGGTATGCGCTGCGGCTGGCTCGCCTGACGCGCAGCCGGGAACCGTCGGCTCCCGATTTCATTCGGGAATACGTCATGTGGGGAGCGGGTCCGCGGGCGAGCCAGTACATGGTGTTGGGGGCCAAAGCGCGCGCGGTGCTGGACGGACGCTACTATGTCAGCTGTGAGGACATTCAGGCACTCGCTCCGCCGGTGCTGCGTCATCGCATCAAAGTCAACTTCAATGCGGACGCGGAGGGGGTCACGGCCGACGACCTCATTTCTCGGCTGATTGAGACGGTACCAACCTTAGTGGAACACGAGGATGCAGGTGGAAGAGTCCCCGAGGTCTTTAGATCCGCGGACGCTGGCTAAGCTGAAGGGTTTGCACCTTCGCGCCCAGCACATCGTCGAGGGGTACGTGGCCGGACTGCACCGTAGCCCCTATCACGGCTTCTCCATCGAGTTTGCCGAACACCGCGAATATGCGCCGGGTGACGACCTGCGCTATGTCGACTGGAAGGTCTTTGGCCGAACCGACAAGTTCTACCTGAAGCAGTACGACGACGAGACGAACCTGGTCTGCCATCTCGTGCTGGATGTCAGCGAGAGCATGGAGTATCGGGGGCCCGAAACGTCCCTCTCCAAGTTTGAATATGCCCAGAGCCTGGCGGCTGCTCTCGCCTGGCTGGTGCTTCAGCAGCAGGACGCCATCGGATTGGTCACGTTCGACAGTCAGATCCGAGCCAGCGTGCGGGCCAGCAGCAACCCCTCGCATCTGAAGCAGGTTTTCCAGGTTCTGGAATCGGCGCGACTCGAGAACCAGACGGCGGCGGGTCTGATCTTTCATGAGTTGTCTCAGCGCCTGACGAAACGCAGCGTGGTGATCGTGCTGAGCGATCTGTTTGATGATGTCCAGGCGATCATGGCGGGCCTGAAGCACTTGCGTCATCGTCGGCACGATGTGATTGTCTTCCACGTGCTCGATCCCGCCGAGCTCGATTTCGCTTTCGCTCGCCCCACCGTTTTTCAGGGGTTGGAGCAGATGCCGCGCGTCGTGGCCGATCCGCGTTCGCTCCGCCGCGCCTATCTGAAGGAGTTTGAAGAGTATCGGCGCAGTGTGCAGATCGGCTGTCGACGGATCGGGGTGGACTATCAGGAAATGAGGACCGACCGGCCGTTTGATGTGGCCCTTACCAGCTACCTGGCCGCACGCCGCGTACGCGGATGAGCGAGAAGCTCCGCGATGCTGCGGCGGCGCGCGGAATGGTGGAAACGAACGGTGCGGGCCGCACGAGGCTTCCGCGGTGTGACGAGTTATGTGGTGTAATCTCTTCCAGAGTGGTCTGCTCGCGCAGTGGCTGTTGACCAGCCCCTGGATGCTGCTCTGGGCGCTCACCGCCATCGTCCCGGTGCTGATCCATCTCTGGAGCCGTCGGCGGTATGATGAAGTGCCGTGGGCGGCCATGAAGTTCCTGCTGGCCGCCCTGCGTAAGAACGCGCGGCGCTGGCGGATCGAACAGCTGCTCTTGCTTGCGATCCGCATTGCGCTGCTTCTGCTGCTCGCACTGGCACTGGCTGACCCCGTCACCTCCTGGCTGGGCGGCTTGGGGGCCACAGCGCGCAGTGCGGGCGATACGCATAGTGTGCTGGTGATTGACGCGTCGTATTCGATGGACTACCGGCAGGGCGATGCGACGCGATTCAAACTGGCGCAAGGACTGGCCTGTGAAGTTGTGAGACGTTCGGTGCAAGGCGACGGTTTCACCTTGATTCGCCTGGCCGCACCGCCAACTGCGGTGGTAAGTGATCCGGTTTTCGATCGCGAGGATATGGTGACCGAGATCAACCAGCTGCGGCGAAGCGACGGTGGAGGCGATTTGCCGGCGACTCTGGCGGAGATCCAACGCGTGCTTGACCGGGCCGTCGAGCGGGAACCACGTCTGCAGCGTCAGAACGTCTACTTCTTTACCGATCTGGGACGCACGACCTGGGGCGACGTGACCACTGCCCAGGTGCAAGCCGCCCTGGAGCAAATGGCCCAGCGGGCGGAACTGCGATTGTTCGATGTGGGCCAAAGTGGCGGACAGAACGTGGCGGTGACACGGCTCGCGGCATCCGAGGGAGTGGCCATGGTCGGGCAGCCGGCACGGCTGGATATTGAAATCGAGAACTTGGGATCGCAAGACCGTTCCCAGCAGCTGATTGAAGTGCTGGTCGACGGCCAAAAGGTCGACGAACTGCACGAAGATCTGCCAGCCGGCGGCGTGGCGACGGTGGCCGCGAGTCATCGATTCCAGATTCCGGGCGAACACATCGTGGAAGTCCGCTTGGGGGAGGATCGTCTGGAAGTCGACAACCACCGCTGGCTCAGTCTCACGGTTCGCTCGGCGCTGGAGGTGTTGTGTGTCGAAGGGAAGTCCGGGGCGGCCCGCCACGTCGCGCTGGCCCTGGAGCCGGTTTCGCAACAGCAGGCCGGAGTCCGACCGGATGTGCGGTCGGAGATCGCTCTGCTGGAGGAAGATCTTGCTCGCTACGATTGCGTCTTCCTCTGCAATGTCGGTCGATTTGGTCGCGATGAAGCGCGTCTGCTGCAGAACTTCCTGCAGCGTGGTGGTGGCGTGGTCGTCGTGCTGGGTGATCAGGTTCAACCCGATAACTACAACACCGTGCTGGGAATCGAAGCGGGGCCGCTGCGATGCCTGCCGGCTCAGCTCGATCAGCCGGTGGCGATCGGCGAGTATCTGATCGATCCGCTCGACTACCGGCATCCAATTGTCGAACCGTTTCGCGGGCGGGAACGTGCGGGACTGCTGACAACACCGATCTGGAAGTACGTCCAGTTGCAGCCGACTGCCGAGGCGACGCCGGTCCTGGCGCTGGAAAATGGAGATCCTCTGCTGCTGGAGCAATCGATGGGCGAGGGACGCGTTCTGCTGCTGGCAACCGACGCCTCCTTAGTCTCCTTTGACCGCTCGACGGAGCCTCCGACCCCCTGGTCGGCGTTCGCCACCTGGCCGAGCTTTCCGCCACTGGTGCACGAGATGCTGCGGTCGGCGGTCCGAGGTCGAACGCAGCTGCGCAATGTGCTGGTCGGCGAAAGCCTCAGCGGCTCCATCCCGCGTGGCATTTCGGAAACGACCGTGACGATCGCCGACCCTGCCGGTCGCCGCCAACGCGTGCCAGTGAGGATCAGCGGAGATGACAATCAATGGACCTTTACGGAAACGGATCTGAGTGGCGTGTATGGGGTTTTCGTCGAGTCGCCATCACAGCGGGCAGACCGATATGCTGTGAATCTGGACACACGTGAGAGTCGACTGGAGCGGTTCGATGCGGAGTTGTTACCGAGCCAGTTTCAGCGCGAGAAGCAAGCCGATCCGGCGGAGGCCCTGAGTGTCCTGGCACCTCAGGCTGCCCGCTTCTTCCGGCACTTGCTGGCGATCGTGTTGGGCCTGCTGGTCAGCGAGTCGTTGTTGGCATGGTTCTTTGGACGTGCCGCCGCGTGAGAGGAGCCCGCGATGACCCGCAACTTGACGATGTCGATCCTGGCCATGACTCTTGACGCGGCGAAGGTTCCGCAGCCGCGTGCCGGTGAGGGGTTGGAGGAAGCACTGATCCACAGCTGGCCGTGGCCACCCTGGATGACCCTGCTGCTGTTCATCGTGGCCGCAGTGTTCTTTGTGTTCCTCTATCTTCGCGAACCGGGACCGACCGGCCGCGCGACGCGTTTGTGTCTGGCAATGATGCGGCTGTCCCTGTTCACGATCGTACTCACCATGATGTACGGCTGGATGCGCGATCGCTTTCGTACCGATCTGCCCGACCTGGTCGTTGTGCTCGACGATTCGCAGAGCATGGGACTGGTCGATCAATATGGCGACGCCACTCTGGCCCGGCAACTGCGTGAACTGCTGCAATCGGCCCAGTTGGCAGGAGACACGCGTCTGGATCTGGCGAAGAGCCTGCTACTCCCGTCAGGAGCTGACTGGCTGGGACGACTGCGCGAGCGATACAACCTCAAGTTCTATCTGCTGGGGTCGACGGCCCGTATTCAGAGTGGATCGGGGGACCAGCTGGACGATCGGGTGCGCCGGGCGGAGGCCGATCAGCCGGCGAGCCGGCTCGGCGACGGGCTGCAGGGCATTCTGGAAGCTCAGCGGGGTCGGCCTACCGCGGCGCTGGTGCTGCTGAGCGACGGGGTTACGACCGAAGGCAAGTCGATTGCGGAAATCGCCCACTACGCGCGGCGCAAGGGCGTGCCACTCTACCTGGTCGGAGTGGGGGACCAACGTCCGCCACGCGATCTGCGACTTTCGGATCTCCTGGTCGACGAAGTCGTCTTCCTGGGCGACATGGTCAGCTTTGACTTCAAACTGGCCGGTACCGGTTTTGCAGCGGAACAGGTGGCGGTGAGCCTGGTGCGGGAAGGATCGGATCAGGTGCTGGCTCGCCAGCAACTCGAACTGCCCGGAGATGGCCAGACGCGGAACGTCCGCCTGTCGTATCGACCGGATGAAGTGGGAACGTTCTCGTTCGCTGTGCGTGTCGAACCGCTGCAGAATGAATCGAATCTGAGTAACAATGAATTGTCACAGACGGTGCAGGTCCGCGACGAGGCGATCCGGGTGCTGTACGTGCAGGAGTATCCCAGCCTTGAGTTTCGATTCCTCAAGACACTGCTCGAACGCGGGCTGCAGTTGGGTGGAGCCGGCAAGGCGATCCAGCTGACGACCGTGCTGCAGGAGGCCGATCCGGGGTACGTGGAGCTGGACGAGACCGCCCAGCGGGTGTTCCCCGTCGGGCGTGATGAACTGTTCGTTTACGATGTGGTGATCTTCGGAGATGTCAACCCGGCATTTATGAGCCGGCCGATTCTCGAAAACCTGGCGGCATTTGTGAAGGAGCGGGGAGGCGGGGTCATTTTTCTGGCTGGCCCTCGTCACACGCCATTGGCCTATCGCGATTCGCCTCTGGAGGACCTGTTTCCACTGGATCTCAATACGGCGCAGTTGCCGGACGAGGCCAGTCTGACCGAAGTCTCGTATGGAGTTCAACTGACTCGGCTCGGACTGGTCAGCCCGCCGCTGCAGCTGATTGATGAGTCGGAAGCTAATGCCGTGCTGTGGAAGAACCTGCCGCACTTACGCTGGTTGTTGCGCGCTCCCGACATGCGACTGGCTGCACGCATCCTGGTGGAAACGAGCGGCGATACGTCGACTCCACCGCTCCCGGTCGTGTCGTTGCAGTTGGTCGGTGCGGGACGTGTGGTGTTTCACGCGACCGATGAGTCGTATCTTTGGGCACGCGTTCATGGCAGTGACGAGTACTACGAGCGGTACTGGCTGCAGATGATCCGCTACCTGAGTCGCGCGAAACTGCTCGGCGCCAATCGGAGCGTGGAACTGGTGCCCGACCGCAATCAGTATTACCGCGGTGAAACGATACCGCTGCAAGTGCGATTCTTCGACGATCGCATGGCGCCTGCGGCGGATGATGGCGTCGTGGTTCTGTTGGAGCGGGAAGAAGGACGCCGGCAGCGCGTGAAACTGCAGCGCGACCTGGTGCGGCGCGGGGTGTTCGAAGCGACGGTTGGCAATTTGGCGGAAGGAGCCTATCGCGCGTGGATTGTCGTGCCGACAATGGAAGGTCAACCTCCATCGTGGCAGTTCGCCGTGGTACCTCCTCCCGGTGAACATGCCAAACTGGAGATGGACGCCGAGGATCTGCAGCAAGCGGCGAAAACGTCGGAAGGGCGGTTCTTCACGCTCCGCAACGCCCGTTCGTTACTCAACGAACTGCCGCATGGTCGGCAGGTTCGCATCGAATCCTTGCCACCAACTCCCGTCTGGAACTCGCCGCTGCTGGTGGCCCTGTTCGTCGCCTTGCTCACGGGTGAGTGGCTGTGGCGGAAGCGACTGGGCTGGTTGTGAAAAGCTGGCTGTAAAGGGCCGCGGCGGTTCACTCCCCTTTTCACCGAGTGGGGGATAGAATGGGCCATGCGTCGCTCTGAGTTCCAGGGGGGCACGTTACGATGTGACGAGGACACGGGGAGGTCTCGTCGGAGTGGCTGATGAGGTCCCGTGTGGTCGGCGCGGTCTGTCGCGACCCACGCGGCATGAAGTGAGGGTCCACCAGAGGTCGCGAAAGACATCTGGATTGGTCTGTGGAGTTCGTTGGTCAAGTCCGTTGGTTCGTTCGTTTATTCGGGGAACCGTCGGGAGGCAGGACGGGGTCATACAGCATGGCAGCGCCATTACAGCAGAGAGTTCGACAGGTGGCCCAACGTGCCCGCCATTTGGTGCGGCTCCACGGTGCCAGTTGGTTTGTCGCGCTGGTCTGCTTCGTCGCGTTGTGTGTGGGCACACTGGATTACTGGCTGCGTTTTGAAGATGTCGGTGTCCGCCTGATCTGCTTTGCGATGGTGGCGGTGACGATGGGGGTGGCGTTTGGCCGGCTGATTGTGGTGGCCTGGCGATATCGCTGCACGGACCTCCACGCCGCCCAGCGCATTGAGGAGCGTTACCCGATCCTGGGTGACCGGTTGAGCAGTGCGGTGGCTTTTGCCACGGACCTGGTCGACGACGACCTGGCAGGTTCGCTCGAGTTACGGCGAGCGGTGGTCACCGAAACGGAGACCGCGGCGGAACCGCTCGATTTTCACCGCTGCATTGATCGGCGTCGGCCGGTAGCGGCTCTGTTGGCGGCGTCATGCGTCGTCCTGGTCATTGGAGTGCTCGGGGTCATTGATGGGCCGAGTGTGGCGCTGGCGGCGAAGCGGCTGTTGGTGCCATGGAGCGACGTGCATTGGCCACGTCGTCATGTACTGGAGTTGGTTCATCCGGTAGCACGTCTGGCGGTGGGTCAGGATTTCGAGATCGAAGTGGCGGACGCCAAAGGGCATCTTCCCGAACACGTCGACATCCACTACTGGTTTGACGGCGACGCCCTGACGCAGATCCAGACGTATCCCATGCAGTCACTCGGGGAAAAGATGTTCCACCGGATGAGCGATGTAACCCGCTCCTTCCGGTATCGAGTCACCGGGGGCGACGATCAGGCCATGCCGTGGCACGAACTGACACTGGTCGAGCCGCCAAAGATCACCCGACTCGAAATCACGTTGCATCCGCCGGAGTACACCGGCTTCGATCCGCGGCCGGCTGACGGCGGCTTTCATGCACTGGTCGGCACGCACATTGCCTTGCGGGCACGCACGGATCGTCCACTTTCGGCAGCCTCGCTCGAGACCGACACCGTCGGCAGTCCCGTTTCGATTCCACTAGCACTGCAGGATGATCGCTGTGGCTTCTCGCTCGGGCTCGAGGCGGGGCAGCCGTGGACGATCGCTCAGTCGGGGAGCTACGGTTTGCGACTGGTGGATCGGGAGGGATTGGATGTGGGAGTCCCTGAACGCTGGGAGGTCGAGGCGATCAAGGACCTGCCCCCCACCGTTTCGCTGAAGGTTCCTGCCTCGGATCTGATGATCACTCCTCACGCCCAGTTGCCGATCGAAGCAATTGTCAAAGATGATCTGGCTCTGCGCCGAGTGGAGTTGCACTTCAAACGCCTGATCAGCTCCCAGGATCAGGAACAGTCGTTTCCACTGTGGCAGGGACCGGACCACGTGACTCCTGAGTCGGCACAGGCGTGGCAAGAGAATGGAGATGGAGTGCATCTGACGGTGGACTACGCCTGGGATCTCACGGAGCTGCCGTCAATGAAACCAGGCGAACGAATCGACTTCCGACTGACCGCCGATGATTATCGAGGGGAAACCGGCGAGAGTATCTGGCGGCGTCTCACCATCATCTCGGCCGAAGAACTCGAAGAGCGGATCGCTCAGCGTCAGGCCGAGATACTGGCCCAGGTGGCCGAGATTCTCAAGCTGCAAAGCGACACCCACGTCCAGACCAGCGAGCTGCAGATCCAGGCGCGGGAAGTCGGATCATTGGCTCGTCGTGACATTGATCTGCTGCAGGTAGTGGAATTGAACCAGCGTCAGGTGCAGCAGCGGTTGGGACATCCTGTGGATGGTGTCGGTGCGCAGATCAGCTCGCTTGTGTCGGAACTCCAGAACAACCGCATCGACCGTCCCGACCTGCTGCAGAAACTAGCACAGTTTCGCGATACGATTGCGCAACTCAACGACCTGCAGTTGCCGCCGGTTCAACATGATTTGATCGATGCTCTGAAGATCGCTCGGGAGGATCTGACACAAGCTGCCGAACCTGCTCACGCTGCCACCGCGGATGGAAGAGAACTCGCGCGACTGTTCGAACAGGCCACGCAGGGGCAACAAGCGATTATCGCCACACTGGAAGCGTTGCTGGGACAGTTTGCGCAGTGGGATAACTTCCAGCGCCTGGCACGCGAAGTAGGCCGATTGAAGCGAGAGCAGGAGGAGGTTCATGATCGGACAGCCCAGTTGCGGCTCGAAACGCTGACCAAAGATTTCCATGACTTGACCACGCAGCAGCGAGTCAATCTGAAACGGCTGGCCGAGCGACAGAATGATCTGGCACTCCGGTTCAATGCTCTGACCAGTTCCATGGAAGCGTCACAACAGAAGTTGCTGACCGATCAACCGGCGGCTGCGGCCACGCTGGCCGACGCCGTAGAGATGGCACGCAATGCCGGCATCGGCGGGCAGATTCGCGATGTGGGACGAGAGCTGGACCAGAATCGTCTCGGGCAGGCAGCCCAGCAGCAGGAGGAGGTGGTGCAGCTGCTGGGCGAACTGCAAGACATCCTGGCAAATCGCCGCCAATCACAACTCGATCGTCAAGTCCAGGAACTGCATGCGGTCGCCGAACGGTTGGCCGAGGTACGCGATCGTCACGAAGCCGTGCGGCAGTCGCTCAGCGAAGAGCTGCCGCATACTCCCGCACAACTGCGGCAGTGGGGAGCTGAAGAAACGGACTTGTCCGACCGAACATCCCAACTCGCACGCCGGTCTCAGCGGCTGGATGCCGGTTCGGCAGCGCAGTCGTTGCAGGCGGCCGCTTCACACCTGCAGCAGGCGGGAGAGGCCTGCCAGGCCGGCGATGAAACTCAGATGCGCGACAAGGCCGAGCAGGCAAGGCAGCAGCTGGAAGATGCTCAGCGACAGTTACAAGGGGCAATGGATCGGTCACAGCAACAGGTCCGCAGCGAACGCCTGGCTCGATTGCGGCAGACGGTGAGCCAGTACCTTTCGCGGCAACAGCGGTTATCCGACGATACCCGGCAGGTGGAGAGTCAACGGCAGGTGAGCTCCGAGCCGTTGGCCGACGAGCTGGTGCGCGGCGTGACAATGCTGGCCGACGAGCAGGCCCAACTGGGGCGGGAAGTGGATGAAGTGGCAGACACGCTGACCGATACCCAGGCGTTTGCCTTTGCGCTGCAGCAGACCGCTGGGCAGATGCAGACCGCCAGCAGTGCGCTCAACGCGCGCGATACCGGCCAGACGACGCAACGGGCCCAGCAGCAGGCCACGGACACTCTGCAGCAACTGCTCACCGTACTGATGGACGACATGCCGCGCGAGCCGGCTGATTTGCAGCCGCCGCAACAGCCCAGCGAAAAGCCGGCCCGGAAGGCGCCGCCGCCTGCCTATCTGCTGTCACAACTCCGTCTGGTTCGGGCTCTGCAGCTGCAGATCAATCAACAAACGGCAACGCTTGCGGCCGAAGGAACGGAGTGGAACGAGGAGCAGACGCGTCGTCATGGAGAACTGGTGCACCAACAGGATGAGCTCTCGCAACTCGTGCTGCGCCTGCTCGAACAGCCAGACAAACCGGCACCACCGGCAGAGGCTCCCCCCGCGCAGGACCAGCTGGACTCGCTGGAAAAACAACTCCAACGGGATGCCGACCAATGACCGTGTCCTCGCGGCGCGAACTGTCCGACACAAGTTAACCACGGATCACGATGATGACTTCCCGCGATTCCCTCAACGAACGACGAATTGGACAATGTGCAGCGTTGCTGGTGACCAGCGTCTGCCTGGTGAGCCTGTCGCTGTGCCAGTGGCTGCCGCTAGCGGTGGCTCATGATCCGGCGGCACAGGAAGGTTCTGCACAGGGAGGTTCTGCACAGGCTCCTGCCACACTTGATCAACGGTTGCTCGAGGGGCTGCCCGTTGTACCACCCACCGCAGAGCACCCTGCCGCGAAGACACCCACCGATCCACCAGCCGTCAGCGGCTCGCCGCCACCTGCCTTGGTCGATCCTTCGAGTGCCGGCTCGGATGCTCCGGCCGAGAACCCGCTGCAGCTCATCGGAAGACGGATGCAGCAGGTGCATCAACGGCTCTCGGAACGAGATGTCTCACCCGACACGCAGCAGACGCAGCAACGGATCATTGCCGAACTTGATGAACTCATTGCGGCGCTCAATACACAGCAGCAGTCGACTGTTCAGCAGAAGCAGCAACAACGCAAATCGACTCCTCGCAACGGATCGAGCGAAGACAAGGGTGGCCAGCAGGCGGCACGTGACGGTTCTCAGCAGACGGGCAGCGAGCCGGCAATCGCCGAGGAGACTTCGGCCATGCGACAGGCCTCGGGAGAGGTCTGGGGCCACCTTCCCGAACGTTTGCGGCGTCAGCTGCAGAGTTCCGGCGCGATCGAATTTCTCCCGAAATACCGTCAACTGATTGAAGATTACTACCAACGACTCTCGGAAGAACGTGACACGCGTCAGTAACGACGGGCCATCGCTCGCGACAAGGTGATGATCATGCCGGCACAAAATCGTCGTGAGTTTCTGGGGCGGACGCTGGCCCTGCTGGCTGCGTCCGGAGGTGCCCGGCGGGCGCTCCGGGCCCAGGACAGCCAGAGGGACAACGTACAGGCGCCGTCGCCAGAGATCGCTGCGGCGATCCGCCAGGGACTCGAATACCTGGTTGCTCATCAGAATGATGACGGCAGCTTCGGCAAGGAAGGATATCGTCGCAATGTGGCCGTGATCAGCCTGGCCGGGCTGGCCTTCATGGCTCACGGCAGCGCGCCGGGACGCGGCCCGTTCGGCAGTGCCATCAATCGCTGTGTCAGTTACGTGCTGAAGTACGCGCAGGACAGTGGCTTCATCTACGCTGCGGACGGTACCAGTTACGGGCCCATGTATGGACATGGATTCGGCACGATGTTTCTGGCGGAGGTCTACGGGATGTGGCCCGACGCCGATCTGCGAGGAAAGCTGGTCAAAGCAGTTCGTTTGATCATCGATACGCAGAATGATGAAGGGGGATGGCGTTACCAACCGGAGCGGAACGACGCCGATATCTCGGTTACCATCTGCCAGGTGATGGCACTCCGCGCGGCTCGTAACGCCGGCCTGTACGTGACCAACGAGACCATCGATCGGTGTACGGCCTATGTCAAACAGTGTCAGAACCAGGATGGTGGCTTCTGCTACATGCTCCCCGGAGGGGAGAGCGCTTTTCCGCGTTCGGCCGCCGGGGTCGTCGCGCTCTACAGCGCCGGAATCTACGAGGGAGATGAGATACGACGGGGCCTGGAATACCTGGCACAACACCTCCCCAACGCAGACACGGCCAACGTGGACGGCCATTTCTTCTATGGACAGTATTATGCCGCCCAGGCCATGTGGTTGGCAGGCGGCGAGCACTGGCGTCGCTGGTATCCGGCAATTCGTGACCTGCTGATGACGCGACGCAAGGAGGATGGATCGTGGTTTGACCAGATCTGTCCCGAATACGGCACCGCTATGGCCTGCCTGATTCTGCAGATGCCCAGCAACTACCTGCCGATCTTTCAGCGATGATCGTCCAGCGATCGTGAGGGCCGATGAGAGATGAGTCGAAGGAGAACGGGAGTGATGTCGTGAGTGGTTGCGAACTGACCCCCAGCAGGCGGCGGCAGCTGTCCTGGAACGGCTGGCTGAAAGCCATCCTCTTCGCCGGCGCTGCCGCGGCGCTGGCCTCGCCGAGCCTCGCCTTTCAGAACGAGGCAGTCCCCGGAGAAGCCCGCCGAGCTGTTCTGGTCGACGGGCAGCAGCTCGATCTGCAGATCGTCGAGCAGACGGGGCAGGGAGATTGGCTGTTCCTCCGCGACGGACAGCGCATGACGGTTCGCCGAGGCGATCTGGTGAAGTGGGGCGATTTTCACGATCGCAGCCAGCGCATGTGGGTGCTGTTGTGTGATGGCAGTCTGCTAGTCGCCGATCTGCTGTCGATCAACTCGCAGGACGTAGTCCTTGCCGGTCGACTCTGGAGCGAGACTCGCATTCCGCGTCAGGCGGTGCGGGCCTTCGTGTTTCGGCCGGTCGTCGATACTCTGGAGCGCGATCAGTTGTACTTTCGCGCGGTATCCGAGCATCGCCAGGAAGATCATCTGTTGCTGGAGAATGGCGATGAATTGCGTGGTGCGCTGCCGGCGGAAGTGAAGCCTGAACCAGGGGCGTTTCACCCGGAGAAAATCCGCTGGCTGGTGCCGGGAACGGAGCAGAGCGTGGAGATGCCGCTCGAGCGCGTGTCGGCCATACTCCTGGCCACTCGCCAGCCGGCTCCAGACCACTCCGAGCAGGCCACGTGGGTCGGATTATCTGACGGGAGCCGTGTGCTGGCCCGCGAGATCGCGCGTACCGAGCGATCGCTCCAGTTCGTTCTGTTAAGCGGCGTCTCTCTGGCAACCGACAACCATGCGACGCCCGCCGGAGAACCGTTCGATGCCGTCACCATGCTGCAACCGCTATCCGCTTCCGTGACCTACCTGTCCGATCTCGATCCGCTCGGTTACAAGCACATTGCGTTTCTCAGCATGCCATGGCCCTATGGCGATGACCGGACTGCGGCAGGTGGGCAGCTGCGGTACCAAGGCCAGGTGTGTTCCAAGGGGGTGGGAATGCACAGCAGCTCACGCCTCGCTTACTCCTTGGCAGGACAGTACCACTGGTTCCAGGCCGAGCTGGCCCTGGATGAGCGCGCGGGGCACGAAGGAAGTGTCGTGTATCGGGTCTACCTGCAGGACCGGTCGGGTCAGTGGAACCAGGCGCATGAAAGCGCCGTTGTGCGAGGGAGTGAAGAACTTGTTTCCGTGCGTGTGGACGTTCAGGGGGCAGCTGCCCTGGCACTGATCGTCGACTTCGCCGATCGCGCCGATCAGTGGGATCACGCCAACTGGCTCAATGCCCGCCTGATCCGCTGATGGGGCTGACAAGTGGAGTCGCCGGGGAATCTTCCCGTTGCGGGTCACAAGCCATCGCGGCGATGTGCCGCGGCCAGGCTGAGGCTCGGGGGGCATCCATTCTGGGCAGGTGGTTGTGACCAGCGAATCCGGGGCTCAGCATGCAGCTCGGCGGTACCCACGACTGCCGCATTCGCCTAGAATAGACTGCACGTCGGGTTCATCGCGATTCCATCCCTCGGAGGTGCCACGAGGTGAGTGCCAGTTGTGTCGGACGCATGCTTCTGGATCGTTGTGCCGCGCGTTCCCACCACCCTGCGCGGTCGGCGTTCGCGGTATTGATGCTGGTCGTCGCCGGACCATCGATGGCTCGAGCCTATTCGGACAATCCGCCTCCCGATGGTCGAACGATTTACGGGCAGCTGTGTGCCCGCTGCCATGGCCACGATGGGCAGGGCGTGGCGGACGAAGGGACAGAGCCCTTTGCCGGTTCCCAGACGCTGGCTGATCTGGTCCGAGTGATCGACGAAACCATGCCGGAAGACGATCCCACCTTGTGCGAGGGGGATGCCGCCCGCTCGGTAGCTCAGTATGTTTACGACACTTTCTTGGCCGCGGAAGCGGAAGCTCGCGACACAGGGGCGCGGATTGAATTGTCGCGATTGACCGTGCGTCAATATGACAACACGCTGGCCGACCTGTTCGGTACGTTCCTGGGACAGGGAAAATCAGGCGACGAGCGGGGATTGAGCGCTCGCTACTTCAACTCGAAGGACTTCAACCGCGAGAAGCTGGTGACGGAGCGGGTCGACCCACATGTACAGTTCAATTTTTCCGAGCAGAGTCCGGAAGAGGGGAAGATCGGTGCCGAGGAGTTTGCCATCCAGTGGCAAGGGGGCCTGATTGCCGAGGAGACTGGTGACTACGAGTTCTGCGTGACGACCGAGAACGGAATGAAGCTGTGGGTGAACGACCCGCGTCAGCCGCTGATTGATGCCTGGGTTGCATCTGGCGGCACCCAACAGCATCGGGCCACCGTGCGATTGCTCGGCGGACGCGTCTATCCCATTCGCTTGCAGTTCTTCAAGTTCAAGATACCGACCGCCTCGATCCAGCTGGCTTGGACTCCGCCGCATCGCGCGGAAGAAATCATCCCGCCGCGAAATCTCACGCCAGATTGGTGTCCGCCGGTCTACGTCAACACGATCCCCTTCCCGCCAGATGACAGCAGCATGGGCTACGAACGCGGCACAGCTGTCTCGAAAGCCTGGGAGCAAGCGGTCACCAGTGCGGCAATCGATGCCGCCAATCAAGTCGTGGATCAGTTGAATGGTCTGGCCAAGACCAAACCGGACGCTGAAGACCGCCGGCAGCGTGTCGAGCAGTTCTGTCAGCAGTTCGCGGAACGGGCCCTGCGTCGGCCGCTGAGCGACGAACAGAGAGCGTTCTATGTGGGGCAGTTCTTCCAAGAGAATGTGCCGCTGGAACAGGCGGCGAAGATCTCGGCCCTGCTGGTCCTGCAGTCACCGCGTTTCCTTTACGTCGTGCTCAACAACGAACAGTTGGACGACTACGACGTGGCGGCACGACTGGCGTTCGCCTTGTGGGACTCGCTTCCCGACCAGCCGCTGCTGGAGGCGGCGAAGGCGGGCAGGCTTCAGTCTCGCGACGAAGTGGCGGCTCAGGCCCGACGTATGCTCGGCGACGCGCGGACCAAGGCCAAGATGCGGTACTTTCTGCACCACTGGCTGAACATTGAGCACCTGGAGAGTCTGGCCAAGGACCAGGAACGTTACGCGGAGTTTGATGCCGCGGTCGCGTCCGATCTGCGAGTTTCGCTCGACCTGATGCTCGATGATATCATCTGGAACGATACGTCGGACTTCCGGCAGCTGCTGCTGGCCGACTACTGGTTCGTGAACCAGCGTCTGGCCGGTTATTACGACCTGCAGCTGGAAAGCGGTGATGAGTGGCCGGCGCAATTTCACAAGGTGGCCTGTGACTCTCAGCAGCGAGCCGGAATTCTCACACACCCCTATCTGCTGGCTCGGTTCGCCTATCACAAGTCCAGTTCCCCGATCCATCGTGGCGTGTTCATGATCCGCAGCCTGCTGGGGCGGTTCCTCAAACCGCCACCGATCGCCGTCGCACCGTTGGACGAAGGAGTTGATCCGACCCTCACGACGCGCCAGCGGGTCGAACGGCAGACTCGGGAACCGACCTGTCAGACTTGCCATGGCCTGATTAACTCGCTGGGATTCGCGCTGGAGCATTACGATGCGGTCGGCAAGTATCGAGCGCTGGAGAACGAACAGCCCGTCGATGCCTCCGGATCGTATTTGGATCTTCAACAAACGCTGACGCAGTTCAACGGCGCACGGCAGCTGGCCGAATTCCTGGCCGCCAGCGAAGAAACCCATGCGTGCTTCGTGAAACAGCTCTTTCACAGCATGGCGAAACAGCCACTGATGGCCTACGGTCCTGAGACGGTGAGCGGGTTGCAGAAGTCGTTCGCGGAGTCCGGCTTCAACATGCAGGAACTGCTGGTCGAAATCGCTACAACGTCTGCCCTGGGGACGAACAAGGAGTGAGATGGTGCGATCCAACAGAATGCGTCGAACACGCCGTGAGTTCATGCAGGATCTGGGACTGTCGGCAGCTGCCACTGCGTTCATCTGGAACCTGCCCAGTCTGGGATATGCCCATGCGCAGGGGGCGAAGCAACGTGTGGTGTTTGTGTTCAGTCCCAACGGTGTGGTGCCTGATAAATTCTGGCCTGCCGAAGCGGGAGAGGAGTTCACGCTGCCCGAGATCCTCACGCCGCTCGAGCCGTTCAAGAACCGCCTGTTGACGCTCCACGGAGTGTGCAACAAAGTCCGAGGTGACGGCGACAGCCATATGCGCGGGATGAGCTGCCTGCTGACGGGGATCGAGCTCTTTCCAGGCAACGTGCAAGGTGGCTCCGATACTCCCGCCGGTTGGGCCAGCGGCATTTCTATCGATCAGGAGATCCGGAACTTCCTGCAGCAGCGCGAGGAGACCCGCACCCGGTTCGGCTCGCTGGAACTGGGAGTCGTCGTGCCCAATCGTGCTGACCCCTGGACACGCTGGGTCTTCGGTGGTCCCAACAAGCCGTTGCCACCGATCGACGATCCGTATCAGGCTTTTGCCAAGATGTATGGCCGCGTGGAAGATCGAGACAGCTTGAAGACGGTGCTTGATGACGTCCAGGAGGATTTGCGCCGGGTCCGCAGTGTGGCCAGCGCCAGCGATCTCAAGCTGCTGGACGAACATGAAACGTTTGTACGGGTCATTGAGCAGGAACTGCAGGAAGCAAGCCAACAACAGACCAGTGTGCCCGCTCCCCAGCTGGAAACGGGCGTCAAGAACACGAACGACAACATGCCGAAACTCAGCCGCATGCAGGTCGACCTGCTGGTCAACAGTTTCGTCTGCGATTGGGCACGCGTGGCGACGCTCCAGATTACCAACTCCGTCGGCCAGGCCCGTATGACCTGGCTGGGAATCGAAGAGGCACACCACGAACTGTCTCATCATCCGGACAGTAACACCGACTCGCAGGAAAAGCTGACCAAAATCAACAAGTGGTATTGTGAGCAGGTGGCGTACCTGGTGCAGAGGCTGAGTGAAACACCGGAGCCGGACGGCAGCGGAACGCTGTTGGATAACACGCTGGTCATCTGGACCAATGAGCTCGGCAAGGGCAACTCCCACACGCTCAACGACATCCCCTTCGTGCTGGTGGGGGGTGGTCTGGGATTTCGCATGGGACGCTCGTTGAAGTATGATCGGGTGACCCACAATCGGCTGCTGCTGACGCTGGCCCATCGCTTTGGACACGGCATCGAGACGTTTGGCAAGCCGCAGCTGTGTGAGGGGGGAGAGTTGCCCGATCTGGTGTGACAAATCAACGGGAGCGCCACAGCGATGTTGGATCGACCAGAGTGCCTGATGAGCGCTGTAGGCGCGTTGCTGACGGTCGTGTGTGGCCAACTCTGCGCCGACGAGCCGCGGTCGCACAGCAAAGTGAAAGTTCCGGCGATTGCCAGTTCCTATGTGACGGTGTACCGTCCTTCTGGCGATCGATTCCCAGGACCCGACACGCCGCAGCTCAAGGCCGGGGAATACTACGACGATTGGGTTCCCAACGATCACGCGATTCTGCGCGATGATGATGGCCGCTGGCATGCCATCGGTATTACCCATCCGGTGACGAGTACCGAGAACGTGCATGACGGGGAGTTCCAGTCATTTCACGCAGTAGCTCCGCCCGGCGCGCTGCGCGACGTGTGGCGTGATGGAGCATGGACCGACCGGCCCAAGATCCTGCCGCCGAGCGAGCGGCCGGGAGAGATTCTGGAGAATCACGCGCCCTACATCGTGCGGCATGACGGTCGGTTCGTCATGATCTACGGCCCGACTCCTCTGCGCTGGGCCACTTCCGCTGATCTGATGACCTGGAAACCCCAGGGGACGCTGCTCACACCACCTCCCACCGGGCGTGATCCACAGGTTCTTCGCTGGAGCGATCGGTTCTACCTCCTTTACTGCGTCGAGGATCGGGTAGATGCATGTACCTCACGCGATCTGCTAAATTGGAGCCGCCCGCGGACTGTGCTGCGGTTGCCGCAAGGCATCGCTCCCGAGTCGCCGTCGCTGGTGCGCTGTCACGATACGTTTTACCTGTTCGTGTGCGGCTGGGACGGTATCTGGGATCGCAAAACGGTTGCTGGGGCTTACCAGCATGTGACATTTGTTTACCAATCGGACGATCCGCTCGACTTCACGTCATCGCCAGAGATCGCTCGCCTGGACTCGCATGCTCCGGAAGTGTTTCAAGACGAGCAGGGAGATTGGTTCATCTCCAGTGCCGAATGGCCGACTCGCGGTGTGAGCATCGCGCGGCTCACGTGGCAATAGAAGCTCGGCCGACCTGTGATTCAAATTGACGGCGCACTGCAGGAGTTCCTTCTGATGTATCGCTTGACCGTGCTGTACGGGCATCCTACCGATCCCGCCGCGTTTCAGAAGTACTATCACGAAACACATATCCCCCTTGCTCGCAAAATGAAAGGACTCAAGGGGTGGACCATCGGGATGTGCGAATCGGCTGCGGACGGTGAGCCGCCCCCCTATTACATGATCGTCGGACTCTATGCCGACTCGCGGGAAGATCTGGAGGCGATGCTTGCTTCCCCGGAAGGGCAGGCCGCTGTGGCCGACGTGCCGAATTTCGCCACCGGCGGAGTCAAATTCATGTTCGACAAGGAAGAAGTGCTCCTACCCGTGGAGTTGGTGTAGTAGGCATTCGCGCATACCAATGCGCCCGCCGACCCTGCGGAATTCCAGAGTACTCAATCGACCGGTATGCAGCTCCACTCGCGCGCACCGGATCGACCAATAATGATCATTCGTCATTGGGTACTTCGTCATTCGTCATTTCATTGGTCATTCGTCATTAATTCTGTTGGGGGAACTCCATCCATGCGATCTCTGTTCACACTCTGTCTCGTTTTGGTCGGCAGCCTCGCCGTGCTGGCCCGGTCCAGTTTCGGTCAATCACTTGTGGCGGACACTGCCATGAGTCAGCCGCAGCAGGAAGCGACTGCGCAGCGCGAGCAACGTATGGCGTGGTGGCGCGACGCGCGGTTCGGAATGTTCGTGCACTGGGGACTCTATGCGGAGGCAGCGGGAGAGTGGGATGGACACGTCTGGACGCAAGGGGGAATGGAGTGGATCCAGAACTACGCGAATGTTCCTGCCGATGTCTATGCTCAGCGTTTGGTTCCGCAGTTCAAGCCCCGCGAGGGATTTGCCGACCAATGGGCCGAAGTGGCGAGGTCGGCCGGATGCAAATATGTTGTGTTCACCAACAAACACCACGAGGGATTTGCCCTGCACGACAGCAGCGTGACCGAGTTTGACGCCAAGGACGTCACAGGTCGTGATCTGCATCGCGAGATTGTCGACGCTTTGCGCAGCCGCGGCCTCAAGGTCGGCGCATATCATTCCCTTTGGGACTGGCATCATCCGGACGCGTATGCCGGACCGGGATCGAATAACCCGAAGTGCCAGACGATGGAAGGGCGTGATCCGGCACGTTATGTTCAGTTCCTGCACCAACAGGTTCGCGAGATCGTTACGAACTACGGTCCACTCGATATCCTGTGGTTTGACTACTCGAATCCGGAAATTCAGGGGGAAAGCTGGAGAGCGAACGAACTGGTTGCCATGGTTCGGCAGGAGCAGCCGGCGATCATCACGAACAACCGGTTGTATCGCTCAGCCGAGGCCGGTTGGCATGACGACCATCATCTCGAGCCGTTCGACAACGCCTACGGTGATTTTTGCACGCCGGAACAGCGGATTCCGCCAACCGGTGTACCGGGTGTCGACTGGGAAACGTGCATGACCATCAATACCACCTGGGGATACTCCGCGCACGATCACGCGTGGAAGCCGACCCGCACGCTGATCCGCAACCTGGTCGATATCGCCTCCAAAGGAGGAAACTATCTGCTCAACATCGGCCCCAAATCAGATGGATCGGTGCCGGAGGAGATTGTTCAGCGGATGCAGGGCATCGGGCAATGGATGAAGGTGAACGGCTCGTCCATCTATGGAACCACTGCCAGCCCTTTTGCTGAACTCCCCTGGGGACGCTGCACCAAGAAAACCGATGGCGACTGTGTCACCCTCTATCTGCACGTATTCGATTGGCCGTCGGACGGCAAGCTGCTTGTGCCGGGGCTGCGCAATGAGGTCAGGCAAGCTGCTCTGCTGGCCGACGGAAGCAAGCTGCAATGCCAAAGCGACTCACAGGGCACCCTCGTCACGCTCAAGGGCAAGGCGCCTGACGACAATGTGAGTGTGATCGCGTTGGAGCTGGCCAAGCCGTTGAAGATTGAGTAACACGCCGTTCGCCAGGTGCTGACCTCGAACCAGAGATCGCAGGACATTGAGCAACGAACGGCGGCGTGCGCTGGCAGATTGTGGAGAGATCTTGTTCCCCACCTCGCCCTCGCGAAGATGCAAGGCCGGGACAAATGGCCTGGGTGATCGCAGTGGATTTGCCGCATGAGTGAGCCGATTCTTGAGGACGGCTCACGTCTTTGCCGCGCAGCGGTTGCACCCAACAGCCCAGAGTCGCCGCGCTTCGCGGCGCACCCTGGGTACCGTCTTCCATCCATCCGATACGCCGAAGGCGTCTCACACGGGCGATGGGCCACCGGATTCACTGTCGTCGTCATCTGAGAGAATCTTCGGGATATCGTGGGACCTCTGGACCGATTACTCGCCGACGTTGAAGTAGAACCGATACCAGGCCGCTTCCTGGACGTTCGGTGCTCCAGTGGGCAGGCCGGCCGGTTGCAGTTGATTGCACCACTGCTGCAATTGCTCTCGCAGCTGATCTCCTACTGCGTCGTTCTCGGCCAGCACGTTCTTGTGTTCGTGCTCCGGGCTTTGCAGATCGAACAGAAACTCTGCTTTCGTGCCGAGCATCAGGTATTTCCATTTGCCGCTACGGATTGCCGCCTGGTTCCAGAATCGCCAGTAGAGTGCCTCATGTGGCTCAGTCTGCTGGTCCCCTGTCAGATAGGGAATCAAATTGACTCCGTCCAGTTGCGGATCGAGGGGCTGTTGCGCGATGGCACTGGCTGTGGCAGCGATATCCAGTGAGCTGACGCCGTGCGAGTAGACGAGTCCCGCCGGCAATGTGCCTGGCCAGCGAAGCAGGAACGGGACTCGAATACCACCTTCGGACAACATGCCCTTCTCGCCGACCCAGGGATCGTTGAGCGATCCATCCCAAGCGGCGGACGAGACGTTCACGGGCCGCGCATCCTCTTTGGTCAGCTTGAGCGGGGCTCCGTTGTCGCTGGTGAAGATGACCAGCGTCTGCTGGTCGAGGTTATGTTGTTTCAGCGCCTCCATGATGCGTCCTACTCCGTCGTCGACAGCGCTGATCATCGCCAGTGCATGACGCCGCCGCTCGGCCATCTCACCCGGAAAGCGGTCGAGATATTCGGGGGTGGCTTCGAGCGGTACATGCGGAGCGAAATAACAGAGGTAGAGGAAGAACGGTCGCTCACGATTACGCTGCAGGAAGTCCAACGCCGCGTCCGACTGGATCTCCAGGCGATACCGATCATCGGTGATCCAGAATCCTGCTTCCTCGCTGGCAACTGGCTCGCGCTTCTTGGCGTTGGCCTTTCGCACGTTGTCGGACCGCGATTGCGCTGAAGCGAAGTTCGTAAAGTATCGGTGCATCTCCCCCACAAGGTAGTCGTCAAAACCTTGTCGATGCGGATAGAACTTCAGCGACTCGCGGACCGGTATCTGCACGCGTCCATTCTCCGGTTGCACGTCGGGCAGATTCTCACGCGCCCACCGGAGCGAAAGGATGTTCGGATTGAGATGCCATTTGCCCACCATCCCGGTGGCGTAGCCGGCTCTCTTCAATCGTTCGGCGATCGTGACAGCATCCAGGGGGAGGGGGCAATCGGGAATCGTATCGATACCGTACCGTTGCTGATAACGGCCCGTGATCAGACCGGCTCGCGACGGGCTGCACTGCGGCGCCGTAATATAGCCGGCGGTGCACCGCACTCCCTCGTCCGCCAAGCGGTCCAGGTGAGGTGTACGCACGTCTTGCACCTGACCCTGAACTCCAATGTCCGCGTATCCCAGATCATCCGTGAAGATCACGATGATGTTGGGACGTTCCTGCGATGCCAGAGCGAAGGGGATACCGTAGTGGCTTAGCACCATCGCCATAACAACCGCGATGGGAATGACCACTCTTGTTGTTCGGAATAGTCCTTGTTGCTTCACGAATCTGGAACCACGGCGCGGCCAAGCGGTACACGGCGAGTACTTGTGTTGGGGCATGCGGTTGCTCCTGAGCATTAGGGAAGCTGGCATACTCTGATGATGTGAAGCACGCAGAGCTACTGGTCGTCGAACTCCCAGCTCTGCAGTACGTTGCCGGTCGCGTCGACCAGTTGCATCGAGTCGACGATGACGGTACCCGGACGCTCCGTCGGATCGAGTCGTACTGCGACGACCGGATTCTGCGGGGCAATGGCGATTTCGTAGTCGTGATACTCACCGTCGGCAATCGGCACCAGGTCGATGCGACGGCTGCGATGAAATGGTGGAGTGACTCCCTGTTCCTGCCAGAACACATGGCCATTGCCCGGGGTGAGTGAACGCATCCGCAAACGCAGCGTGAGTGGTCCGGGCGTTGCGGGCTCGGCCAGTTGCAGTGCGAAGTGCGGGTCGCCTCCGGTGGATTCTATCTGGAGCTGCCCGTCGCGCAGGGCCAGTTTGCACTGGTTCATGCCCGTGATGCCGAATTGAGCCAGGGCAATCGCCGCCGGGTCGTAGTCCGGGTTAGGCAGTGGAAGCACCGCCTGCGTATCCTGCAAAAACTGTTCGATCAGAGCGTCGAGTTGCTCAACGAGTTCCGGCCGACTGGCTGCCAGATCGTGTTGTTCTCCCAGATCGTCGCGAAGATGATATAACTCATGCCGATGACCATCAGGGTCCCCATTGTGAAAGATCCGAATCAGTTTCCAATCGCCTTGGTGGACTGATACGGCTGGCGGAAGGAAGTCGGGCACTTTCGGGGCGTGCGGAAAGTACGTGAACGTGGGACGCTGATCAAACACCTCGGCGGCCTGTGCCTCCTGACGCAGGATCGGCACGATGCTCACGCCGTCGAATGTCTGATCCGGTCGGGCTGCAAGTCCGAGCATTTCCAGCAGGGTGGGATAGAAATCGACACTCTGGATTCGCAACTCGGTGGACGTTTCTCCCTCGACGACCCCAGGCCAGCAGACGATGCAGGGCACTCGGATTCCGCCTTCGTACAGGGTGGCCTTACCGCCGCGCAGCGGCAGGTTGCTGGTGGGTGTTGTGCCGTCGATCTCGTTGTACATGTTTCCACCATTGTCTGAGAAGAAGACAATGATTGTGTGCTGTGTGAGTTGCCAGTGGTCGAGCGCATCGAGGATCTTACCCACGTTGTCGTCGAGTGACTCGACCATGGCAGCATAGGTGGGGCTGCGTTGCGGGCTGTTCGGATTAGCGCGTGCTCGATGCTTCTCGATCAACTCCGCTTTCGCGTCGAACGGAGCGTGCACGGAGAACTGCCAATAGTTCAGCAAGAACGGGACGTCCTTATGTGCGGCGATGAAAGCCACCGCTTCGTCACCCATGCGATCTTCAAGGTGCTCGTGCACTGAGCGTTCAGAGAACGCGGGAAATTTCCAGGGGGCCACGTAGCTGCCTGCTGGACCGGGGCCAGGCCAGTGCGGGACATCCACATCGAAGCCCTGATGAAGTGGGTCGTAAGGTTCGGCGCCGAGGTGCCATTTGCCGAAGTGCCCCGTGGCATAGCCGGCGTCGCGCAAGACCTCGGCCAGCGTGAGGTATTCCGTCTTGAGTCGGCTGGCGCTCACGCACAAGCAGCTCTTGTCGGTGGCCGGTGCCTGCGGGAGGGCCGAAGCCTCCAATCGCACTTCAGCCAGATGGCAGTCGGGGGAAGTGATGCCGATGCGAGCGGGATGGAGTCCGGTCATGATGCTGGCACGGGTGGGCGAACAGAGCGGGCTGGCCGAATACGCTCGCCGAAACAGCATTCCCTGGCGGGCCAGTCGCTGCAGGTTAGGTGTCTGATAGAACTCGGTGGTGCCGAAGAGCGTCGTATCACTCCAGCCAAGATCGTCGGCCAGAACGAATACGACATTGAAAGGACGCTGGTCTGCGGTGTCCGCCAGTGTGACGGTCGGGGACCCGAGCCAGGCGGCACAGGCAACAACGGTGACGAGGGCGATCTTCAGTGGCACGAAATGCTTCCTTCCGCAGGAGGAATCGCAATGAGTACGCATCAGGGTGGCGAGGGTAACCGATTGTCGGGTTATCCGCATTCACCGCGCAGTGGCCGTGTGAGTTGCAAGCCACATGGTCCCAGTATCTGCGTTCGCGTCGCCAGCGTCAACGTGCAGCAGCAGACGGCGGACTAGGACGCTCATCCATGTGTGAGTGGAAATGCGGGAAATTGTATGGCACGTGTCGACAGATAAAATGTCCTGTCCTGGGGCACACCGCGGACAGTCGACCTGCAAACAAATCTCCGCACCGTTCCAGACCTGTGCAGCGACAATACGAGCATGGTGTTCTCACGGAGACACGGCGACACGGAGAACTGGAGTAGTCGTAAGAAATCCGCCGCTCACAAGCCGAGTGTTGCCATGCTCTACCAACGTCACGGCCTGAACTGCACCTCCTGGATCACAGGCTTTCGAATGGCGGCGTGAAACATAGGATACCGCACAGACGGAACTGCTGTTGACCACGGTGCTTATGTTGGGGCAGCGTTGGTTTTTGTCGCATTCGGAAGTCCGGCCGGGAACTCGAGCGGACTCACGCACGTCCAATTCAACGAGAGTGCTAGAATGAGGGTTCCACTGTTGCTTTCGCACGTCGTGCGGACGGTGTGATTCGCAATCAGGGAGCGAGGGTTGTCGTGCCAAGGTAGTCACACCCGAAGAGGAGCCGATCGAATGAGTCGACTCATTGTTTTGATGGTCGTGATGGGGATCGCGTTCATCGAAGATCTTGATGCTCAGCAGCTCGAGCGTCCGTGCGAACAGACGCTCGCGGGCTTGCATGGTGACGCCTCTGCGCTGGGTATCCCGGATCGCGGTACCTGGAAAGCCGAAGTCGACAACGAATTGGACGGCGTAATTCGCGAAGCGAATACGCGTCTGTTCGTCTTGGAGTCTGTCAATAACGCGCTCGTCGGGCACTACATAGATCGGGAAGTTGGCGGGGCAGAGAATTGCTCGATCTTCACGGGACAGGCCATCCCCGGAGCGACAGTTCTTGTCACTCTACGGCAAGATGACCGAACCGACTATACGGCCCTCTATACCGGTCGGTGTGTATCGGCAAGCCGGATCGTCGGCAGCTATGTGGACAATCGGGGCGGTGCTGGCGATTGGTCACTCACTTTGGTTTGCGAACAGGAAGAACAGGAAGTCGGTCAGTCGCACCAAGTGGAACCTCTGTCACGCGACCTGCCAGACGAACCGTTATTCGAATCAGTCATGGGTGTCTATGGCAAAGCGATTCGCGGCGAGCGGCAGCCGTTCATCAACCTGCGTCCTCCACATCGGGACCTGTGGAATGCGGAGGTCCAGGAAATTGTCCAGGGTGCTCTGTCGTATCAGGAAGTTGAGTACATCGGTAAGGCCAAGCTGGTGATCCCTGAAACGACGATGTACTGTGTGGAGATCCCGGGTGCCGGCGTCGAGTTCCGTTTGAATTGTCACCGGTTTGAGAGCGGAGAAGTCGCATTGGCGAAAGGGCTCTACGAGGTCGAGATTTACACGAATCACTGGGGGCAACCTTATCTCACCTATGCTGATGTCACGATCCTGCGCAAGAGAGACCGGACAGTGATTCCCTTCGTCAATACGGCTTCGGAAATCGAAGCGTTTCGGTCGCAGCAGATTGCTGGCCGAAGTGTGCTGGAAGTGAGCGACTACACGCCTCGCCCGGTCGAATGAGAGCGGTCCATGAGACGTGGCCAAAGCACAACTGTCGAAACCATTCAGGAGATGGGAGGATTCATACGAGGAGAATTCTTGAGGTTTCACTGACCGCGCTCACCACAGTCGTCACTGTCATCGTGGCTTGCCAAGCCGCTGAGCCTGTGCGGCTCACGCCGTTGGTCGTTCAGTGGGGGTGCGTCGACCTCCGAACTCGCGTCCCTCACAGCCCGTCGCGCCGCGCCACGCACGGAGGTAACCATCCGGATACCCGAGTCGGCACTCACACCCGAAAGGACGGCCAGGAACCGCCACGCTCCGTTCTGCGAGGGGATTTGGTCCAACGCCTCCTCCGGTGATGCGAGGTGAAGACTATTGAACGAACTGATGCCCACAGTTCTCGCAGAACTTGCTTCCCGCCGGGTTCCGGCGATGGCAGGTCGGGCACACGACCTGGGCAGTTTCGGCCGCTCCGCCGCCGAATGCGCCGGCCTTGGCGGTCGCCACGTCGGCCATGCGGTCCATGCTCTGAGTCAAGTTACGATTGATTTCCTCGTTCTTCTCGCGTTCCCTTACGGCGGAGCCACCGGCGACACGTTCCATCGCTTCGATCGCGCGACCCATGACACGTTCCAGCCGATCGGCTTCGTCCCGCTTGTCGGCATCCTTACCGGCCAGCATCTTTTCGTAAATCGCCTTGACGTCGGCATTCGCTTCCCCGCGCGCTTTCGCGCGTTCGCCGATGGCGGCCGCGACGTGTGGCGAGTCTTTGGCCATCAGCGCGAGGATCTGGCCCTCGGACATCTCCTTAAAGACCTCGGACTTCTTGAGATCAGCGGCCAAACGCGCCTGCTCGACCTCTGAGAGCGCGTGGACCTTCTCCAACTCGTGACGCGCGGCCTGATCCCGCTCCTCCATCCGACGCCTGGCCTCGCGGTCCTTTTCTTCTTGCTCGCGCTGCAGTCGCAGTGTCTCTTCTTCGTGCTCCTGGCCTACCCGTTTGCGGCGCAAGTCCAACGCTTCATCGCCCAGCTTCATCTTGAGACGAACCTCTTCAGCGTGGGATTGCACGTCCTTGCGCCGGTCGTCTCGAGCAGCGTCCATAATCTTCAGCTGCTGAGTGACCCGCATCCATTCGGCGTCCTGCTCGGCCTGCAACCGACGGCGATCCTCGGCCAACCGGTGCACCAATTGCTCGTCATCCAGCACCTGTTGTTGCCGTAGCAGGGCCAGTGAGTGTTCCAGTTCCAGCTTTTCTAGCAAATGCTTGCGAGCGATTTCAGCGTCGCCTCGCTTGACCTCGTAGGTGCGTTTAAGGTCGTCCATCTCTCCCTCGCGGATAACCTCTTTCATACCCAGCTCATGCTCGGTCTGACGCACAAATTCCTCGAAATCCGTGGCTGTCGTGAACCGGTGCAGGCGGTTGCTGGTCAGGACTTCGCGCAATCGCCGGTTCAACACTGCGCGCCGCTCGGTGTCCGTGAGTTTTTCCTGAGCCAGGAAGCTCTCGGCACGCCGTTGGCGGATTTTGTCGTACAGCGGAGCCTGGAAATCCAAGAACCTCAGCTCGACCAACTCGAGCCCGTTGCGGGCCAATGTGGAGCCGATCCGTGCTCGCAGGTCACGTTCCAAGTCCGCTTTCAGTTGCAGGTTGCCCTCCAAGTCCCGCACGGACGCATTTTGCAGGCAGGCTTGAACCACATTGGCCGCGGCGGACCACAGCATGTCGGCCAAGTCGGCCAACGAAAAGGTGACTCGGCCGTGCATGACGTTTTCGTGGAACACGGCCGCGTCGGACAGCCGGACCGTCACTTCCGCGATCACGTCCGCCGGCACATCCTCCTGCGTCCGCAGTTCGGAGAACAGCAACGCGACCTCCGTATCCCCTTCGTCGATCAGGATAGCGGTAGCGGGCTGTGCCGCATCCACACCCGGCAGCGGCCGTGCCAAGTCGAATGTTCCCTCGGTCACCGCTCCCGCCAATTGTCCCCCCTGAACGATGAGGGCTCGCGTACCCGGTTCCACCACGATCCGGGCCTTCAGGGCAGTGTTCAAATCCGCCGCGTCGATGCGGTGTGCAAACTCGTCGACCGGCCGAGTCCAACGGTTCAGGTCGTCCACCGCCGCACCCTTGTCCGATTTCGGGACCACCTGTGCGCGGCACCGGCTGCAGAACTTGGCGGACCCTCGCAGCTGCGCACCACAGGAAGGGCAGACGATCTTCGCCCGCGGTGTTCGCTCCCCACACTGACCACAGAATGCGGCGTCTTGCGAGATCTCTTCACCACAGTTCGAACACGTGTCGCCAAATCCGAACAGGAAACGAAATAATCCCATATCACACCACCTTGGCAAGAACCGATTGCATTCCGGCGGCACAAGCCCGCCGCCCGTCTTTCGCGCCGCTCCTCGAATCGCCGCAGGATGTCCCCATTCTAAGTAAGTCCAAGCATCATTGTGACGCCAAACCAGGCCGCTGCAATGTGGCTTTCAGACGGTAGGGCCCAGAAAAACCGAGGCGGCCGAGCCTGTAGGGGCGGTAACGGACCGCCGGTGTCCCCCTCCTGAGGGCGAACCCATGCAGCGAAATCCGCGCCTCTCGGTCCCGGCGAACTCAAGTCTCGGCTGGAAACAGATAGTCGCCCGCCAAGTGAATCTTACACGCGTTCTTGATGACACTGGGCTTGTTGAGCCAGCAGTCTCCAGGAACCTCCGGTCAGTCGTTTTGGATCGTTCGTCGCCGGACCGGCGGTGTCAGAGGCGTCGGCCAAGCCACAGTTCGCCTCATCGCAGTCCAGGTCCTCGCATACCGCTCGAAACGCCTAACTTCGCGGCGGATGCACAACACCGGCCTCATCAACAGCCCGGTTCAGATAACTAATGGACAACGGATCAGCGGGGTGAACTGCCACGACACGGAAGCCCAGGGCGTCGCCGCGGGCTGGCTGGTACTCGCTCCGGGCCGCCGACTGGCAGCCCGTCTCATAGCCGTGCCAGCCGCCGCCCCGGTAGACGCGTTTGACGCCCGCTGAGGGTCCCTGCGGATCGGTTATCTCTCCTCGGGGATAGCCGGCATACCAATCTGAGCACCACTCCCACACGTTCCCGTGCATGTCGTGGAGGCCCCATGCGTTCGCACGCTTCTGCCCCACAGGATGAGTCCCACCAGGTGAAGAATTCTCGGAGTACCACGCATAGTCACCGAGACCTGATGCGTTGTCACCAAAGCAATACGCCGTCGTGCTTCCCGCGCGACAGGCGTACTCCCACTCCGCTTCCGTTGGCAGACGGTACGTCCTGCCCGCCGCCTGCTCCTCCGAAAGCGCCGATAACTTGGCGCAGAACTCCACCGCGTCCTCCCAACTCACCCACACCACAGGATGCTGAGGTCCCTTGTATCTGTCTGTAATCGCCCCCGTGACTCGCTTGTACTGCTCCCGAGTCACCTCGTGCACGCCCAGGTAAAACGGCTGTGTGATTCGCACCCGCTGTCCTTCACGTAAGAACTCCCCGGCCGGGATCAGCTTCAACTGCATACCGATGCTGTTGGTGATGGGAGATAACGCCAGAATTCGCTCCTGTTCTGCCCGCTCGGCCGCGATTCGCTCCTGTTCCATTCGCTCCTGTTCCGCACGCTCGGCCCTGATGTGCTGGTATTGCCTGTGGGCGATCGCTACCGCCCCGCCGACAAACGCCAATAGCACGGACACTAGCACCAGACGGACAATCACGCGCCATTGCCGAGCCTCCTCGGCCGCCAGTCGCTGCTGTTTCGCGATGCCATCGCGTTCCGCCGCCAGTCGCTCCTGCAGGCGGGCCTGCAGCGCCGCCACGTCCGCTCGATCTGGTCGCAGCTCCAACAGTCGGTTCACGGGGTCCAGCAGCCCCTCGACATTCCGCTCCTCCACACGCGCCCGAACCTTAGCGTCCAGGCTTCGCCACTCTGCCTCCCGAGATTGGAGATCGGCCAGTAACGACCGCATCTGCTCGGTCCGCTGCCGTTCGGGAATCGACTGCAACACCCGGATGCCCGCCGCATAGTCACAGGCCGAGGCATGTTGCTCTGCGTCGGAGTACTTAACCGCGGCCTGTCGCTGCTGCCTCTCCAACTGACTCTTCAGCTTCGCCACGTCCGCCCGATCCGGACGCAGCTCCAACAGCCGGCTCACCGGTCCCAATAGTCCGGACAGATCCCGTGTCTTCACACGCGCCTGCACCATCCGGTCCAGGCTCCGCCATTCCTCATCCCAGGACTGGAGTTGGGCCAGCAAAGCGCGCATTGGCTGCGTTCGCAGCGGCTCGGCAATCGACTCCAAGGCCTGAATGCCGGCGGCGTAGTCATGGGCCGCCGCCCGTTCCTTCGCCTGGGCGTACTGAGCCGACGCCAGTTGCTCTTGTTTTGCGTGCTCGTTTCTTATTTTCCCGATGAAGCGTACCGCCCAGTCCCGTAGATCCCGCAGGTGCTGGTCCGGTTCCTCCTGATACTTCTCCGCGATCGCCAACGCCTCGGCATATTGGTATTCCCGGCGCAGCGACTCCGCCCGCTGTCTCTCCTCGTCGATTTCCGAGCGGCGGGCCGCTAGCAACTCCGCTTGCTTCGCCCCGCATTCCCCGCAAACCTTGTCCCATGCCGGAATCGTCACCCCGCAACCCAGGCAAGTGACCGTCAGGGAAGCCGCGCATTCCTGGCAGAACTTCCGGTTCGGCGAGTTGATCGTGTGACATTCCGGACACTCGCCGGACCCGAGAGAATCCTCAGGGGTGGGAAGCTGCACCGGTTGCTTTACACACCGACGCAACGCATCGCGAAACTCCTGAACGGTCTGGTAACGCTCCGCCGGGACCTCTTCCAGTGCTTTGCCCAAAACCGATCGCAGGGCGTCGGCAACCAGGTCCAACCGAATCACCCGAGGGCTCCTTCCAGTGAGCGTCTGGTACAGGGTCGCCCCCAGGCTCCAGAGATCGCTGCGGGCGTCTGCCTGGGTGGCGTCCCGACGCTGCTCGGGGGCCATGAAGTCCACTGTGCCCAGTACCGCGCCGGTCATCGTGTGGCCGTAGTCCGCCTGATTCTGGCGGGCAAGGCCGAAGTCGGTCAGCTTGGGTTCACCGCGAAGGGTCAAAAGAACGTTGGCCGGCTTGATGTCGCGGTGGATGATCCCTCGCTCGTGCGCGACCGATAGGCCGTCGCACAATTGGCAGGCGATCTCGATCGCCTCGTCTTGATTGAGTGGCCCGTCACGGAGCTTCTCCTGCAGACTCGGTCCTTCCACCAGCTCCATGATAATGAACGGACCTTCCTGATCGCGGCCGTAGTCGTGGACCTGCACGATGTTGAAGTGGTTCAGCGCGGCCACCGCCCGCGCTTCCCGCAGGAACCGGGCCAGTGCCTTGGGGCTCTTGGCCAGCTCCCCGCGGATCCGTTTGATGGCGACGGAACGCTGTAGGCGTCGGTCCACCGCCTTGAGCACCTCTCCCATCCCGCCGCGTCCCACCGGTCCCTCGATGTCGTAGCGTGCCGCCAGGTCCGTGATTTCGACCACTTGGTCCACGGAGTCGGCGTCGCCGGTCAGGTCGGAGAGCGAACTGACCTGGTCCCCAGTAGTTGATTGGTCCCCCAGGCTCCTTTCGCGGCCCGCTTGCGGGGTGTGCGAACGACCAGGACGCGTCACGTCCCGGTCCAGGCTGTCTGGAGCATCGCGTGACATACAAGGCCCCCTCTTGAAACCGGCGATCTACTCTTGGAATTCCCGAGTGAATGGATTTAGCTATGTTCTTTGTGGATATTGTCGGCATTCTCGCCCGTTCCGCGAGTGCTCGTCAAGCCTTGAGCGGAACGGTTTGGTCGGAAGGTATCCAAGCCACCGTATGAGCAGGCGCAGCGGAAAGAACACGAATGGTACGTTCGACGCGAATGCAGAACCGTCTCGGTTCACAAGCCTTTGCGCTGCCTCCGCCCCGGAGTGCGTTGATGTCCTCTTTGCCTCCGATTTCCCGCCGCCAATCCGCGTACGGGCGGAGCTGAATAGTTCAACAGTCGACCGACGAACTCACTACAACTTCATGGAGAAGACTGTCCAGTGCCGCCAGAGATTGATCCATTAGTTTTCAACGCGACGTTTGAGCTCGCTGAACATACTCGTGAACGAGGCGCAGAAAAGTCGCAGAAGATACGCCGGTTCGTCGACAGGATCCATCGCGGTTCGTTGCGTTCTTTTTCATGTTCGCAGAATAGTTGCCGACACAATTTCGGCGACACGCTGAATTGCCACCACACGTAACCCTCTACCGAATCTCGGTGCGTTGTTCGCAACAGTCGCAGAAACCTGTCGTTCTTGCCTGTATGGCCCTTTATATCGGCTTTCCCAAGGCACTTGCCACTTCCGTCATAGACGAAGACGGCGCCAGTCACACGAATGTGATTGATGAACTGCTCGCAGAACTCATCTGGGGATTCTTCGTCGTGGCCGTTGTATGTTGTTCGAATCGACCGCTGATCAGCCAGATTTGTCTTCACAATCTTAATCACCGGAGGATCCACGGGGCAGGCGATCGCTGTGGCCGCATGTGAGGTGCGGACTGCCTGCCCACGACGTAGCGATTGCAAGACGTCTCTCAGTTCGGCCCACGTGCCGTAACGATCTTCCTTCTGTCGCGCCAGCATCTTCTCGATTACTGTCGCGACATGCGGAGGTACCGTTGGATTCACCGATCGCACGCCGGGCAGCGTCTCGGTAGCGGCCGTGATCGCCACCTGAATCCGCAAGCTGCCCTCGAACGGCACTTGCCCCGTAGCGCATCGGTAGAACGTTGCCCCTAGCGAATACTGGTCGGCTCGGAAATCCAAGTCCCTGGCGGTGTTCCCTTGCTCCGGGCCCATGTAGTGCGGTGTCCCGAGCATTGTGCCCGTCTGGGTCACCGCCGTGGCCTCCAGAGACAAGGCTTTCGCGACGCCGAAGTCCGCGATCTTGAGTACCCCGCGGGACGTTATTATCAAATTCCCGGGCTTGATATCCCGGTGGATGATATGACGCCGCCAAGCGTGAGACAAGCCGTGGACTGCCTGTACCACCAGCTCGAGGCTGTCGGATTCACGGTCCGGCCGTTTTGCGCTCATTGAAGGGTCCGCACACGACGGGAGCTCACTTTCATTAATCGGTGTCGGCCCGTCCACCGGCACGGTTGCGACCTTTTCGCAGCGCGGACACGCCAGGCGTTTGCCAATTAAGTTCTGCATGGCCTTGAGCGTCACACCGCAATGGGGGCACCGAAACCTCACAGCGTTACGTCCGCCGGCACCGGCCGATTGAGTTTTGCGGTTACACCCCCTCGCCTATCATCAGTGTCGCATCTCTTCCAGTCGCGTCAGGAAGTATCCATTGTAAGCAAAACCCAGTATCACGGTGAGGACCAGCAAAGTTGCCCCCGTTTGGGTTTCCATGGGGAGTTCCAGCAGGGCCCAAGCGGCAAAGCTGCTGACCCCGGTCAGTCCCAGCAGCATCGCCAGATTCAAACCGTTCGATTCCTCGGCCAATCCGCGGGTGAGCATGGAGGCGAAGAGCCAGGGAACGCAGAACGCCGTCATCAGCCAAACGAGCCAGCGAGTCGGTTGCGAGAAGATACCGCTGGCCGTTTGATTGCCCTCGGCCCGGTGGTCGTGCACTGCTTCGGCTCGCAGTTGGATCACCGATTCGCTGTCCGCGACCTGTCCGGTCGCCAGTGCCCCTGTGCCGACCTCCGTGACGGGCTCTGATCCCGTCTTACTGACGGTTCCGGTCCCGATTGCAGCGAGCACACCCTCCAACGTGGCCTCGTCCATGTCGCTACGAGCCGAGAGCGTGACCACTCGTCCGGCCAGGATGTAGTCGGCGGGGATCGAGTGTTTCCCGAGTCCCGGGGCATCGTCCATGTTCACAGGTTCGACGCGAAAGCCGAGCCTGCGGCACAGGTTCTCCCAGAGTGAGACGGGCTCGACCTGATAACGATCGACCCGCTCCACCGCGCGGCGCACGGCGTCGGTGACCGAACCGGTCGGATCACGCTCGAAGGGCAATACTACGATCGACGGGCGTCCCGCGGAGGGAACTGGGAGCGACTCGGCCAGTTTGACCGCCACCTCCTGAGCCAATTGCCCGCGCCGGTCGTCCAAAGCCGACGAAGTCGGACGAACCGACCATCTCAAACCTCCCACCGCGACGGTCCCCAGCAACAGCAGTAAGATCAACATCTTGAGTGACCGCCACATCCATTGTAAGAGCAACCCCATGGTCAGGTTCCCATTGACAGGTTTCGCCTCGTGACAGCAAGTAGGTTTCCGCAGATTCCGTCGTAACAACCGAGTGTCTAACAGCAAGTAGACCGCTACCCGGTGGATCTAACATTGGGGGTGGTGCGATTTTCCGGCCATCCAGGGCGGCGAGACGACGTGAGGCAAGTCTCCTCGATTCAGTGGTCGGTTTCCTCCAGGTACAGGTTGCCAGACCATTGGCTGGTCAGGTTCCCGGGCGGCGGACCGCGACCCATCAATTGCCCGGGCAAGCGATGCCGAATCAGCGTCTCCGACCACCGCCGCCGGGACTCTTCGCTCACCAACCAGGCACCACCGCACAACACCCCGGTTACCGCCGGGTCTTGTCGCGATTTCACGGCGAGGAAACTGAACTCGCGAGGCGGAAGCCCAGGAGGTGGTCCCGGCCCGATGGCGCGACCCCGTAGCGGGCGGCCGACCGGCAGTC
>JBGSHS010000422.1:0-37357 GCA_041752115.1 Pirellulaceae bacterium
CGCTGCGACCTGCGGCGCCGCCGCTACCACAGCATCGCGAACTCCACGACAGAGCATCTGCAGAATCTCGACTGCCCCCATCGAGGTCCCCGCCAAAGCAAGACGCGATCCCAGTTCCCAGATTCGATCGCGAACAGCAAACGCTACTCCCGCATCGCTCCGTCGCTGGAAATACTGCCCCCACTGTGCGCCCCGTTCGGCGCCATACTGAACAACGTTCGGCAATGCCTGTGACCCTTCACGTGGGGAAAGAGTCAATACCTCGAGCTCATCGCCGGCATCACGGCGTATCATACCCTTGATCAAGTGGCTTCCCAGGTCAATTCCCACGAAATCAGTCATGCTCAGCTCCCATGGACTGCCATTTATTCGCTCTCACGCAGCGGCAGCTCTGTCAGTGGGAGTACCTGGCCAGGCGAATCCGCCAGGAGTCGACGCAGATGCTTGACTGCAATGGCGAGGTTCATTCCTTCCCCTCCCTCGAACCCGGCAAACACAATCCCAATGATCTCGCCGCGACGATTCAGCAGAGGTCCGCCACTGTTGCCATGTGACGTCGCCGCGTCGGTCTGCAGCCACGTCACGTTGTCCTGCAAGAAGGATAATCCAGTGTCTGCACGCCCCTGCCCTTTCCGCATGCGTCGCAACTCCTGTCCTGTAATTTGCGCAGTCACGGTTCCGCTGGTCAGTGACTTCTTAAGCCCCAGCGGATACCCCACGGCAAAAGCCTCTGTCCCCACGGGCGGCGTTTCGTCAGACGAGTCGGATATCGGCAGGCACGGTAAGCCGTTTGCTGGCGGGTCAATCTGCAGAATCACGAGATCCTCCGCAAACGAACTCGCCACGAACCCTCTGGCTGGTACTATGGTCCCATCGTTCAGTTCCACCTCGATTTTGGAGGCCCCGTTGGCGACATGGAAATTCGTCACCAACCAGCCGCGCTGGTCGACAAAGAAACCACTCCCCGTACCCTGCACTCCGTCCTGCCGAACCACATGGACCATAGCCGTGGCCGGAGCGACCTTCTGGAAAAGGTACGGTAGCGATTGCGTGTAAGCGCGCCATGCGAAGCCGGCGCCCGTCAGACCGATGGCAAGTCCGATCGCCACTACTTTCGTCATGCGAAACCTCCGTGCGCGGATCCCCGACACCGGGCGATCACCCTCACGCGTCGCGCCCGGTTTGGCTGGGGAAGGCGAATCCGCTGAACCGTCGGAGTTCCGAAGCTCCTTTTCGCCGGCGGGGACCGGCGGGACAAACGGCGGAGACAGCAATTCAACGGCGGGAACAGGCTTCGGAAGCGGCGATGTTCCGGGAAACGGCTCAGCCGGTTTCGAGGCGGTGAATTGCTCGATCCGTATCTCCGGACCAGGATTTCCAAAGCCGATTCGATCGCCCTCGCGGATCACAGTGGGCCGGCCGATCTTCCGCCCGTTGACCAACGTTCCATTGCCGGAATTCCGATCCTCGACGACCACATGCCCCATCTCTTCGCGGATCATCGCGTGGTGGCGAGAGACGCAGTCGTCGTCGAAGCAAATCTCACTGATGGGATCACGGCCAATCTGGATTTCGCCCGACTCACAACGACACTTCGTGTTGCTGGAGATGATGGTGTAGTGCAATCGCATCAGGGAATCCTCACCAAGAAACGCTGTTCGCCAATTTGGAACTGAAGTGATTCCTCAATGACGATGTCTTGAATCATCGACCACGTGCCGTTGGTCGTGTTGTTGTCGACAATCGACCACTGCTCGCGGCCAGTGCAGTGAATGCGGGCGTGGCGAGCGTCAAGCAGCAGGTCGTCCGTGACTGCGAGTCCACAACCCTTGTCGGCTCCCATCCATTGCTCCTCTCCTCTGATCAACAGGCGTCCGTTCTCGTCGTCTGCGGGCAACTTGACGAGAATCGGCGTGACGTCTTCCGGCGAGAACTTTCGCCAGACCTGGGTCTCTTGATGAACCTGTGGAACATCCGCATGTGCCAATCGCCCGCCTTGCGAAACACCGAGAAACTGGTAGCGGCCGCTTCCCATGAGCAGTATCTGGCCATGATGCAGCACAGAGGAATTGATACGCACAAACGTGCCATTCCTGGACTCCAGATCCCGTAACCTCCAGATCCACTTGCCTGGGGCTGCCTCCCGAACGAATTCCGCATGTCGCTTCGACATGCTGATCTCATGAGGTATGACCAGATCACCTTCGCTGCGGCCTATGACGAATCGGTCCGCGTAGATGCGGATCCAGTTTCCATGTTCGCCGTCGTCATCCCACACGCACAGTAACAACATCGGCGGCCGCAGATGAGGACGATGCTTGGCTGGCGCCCCCTCGACGAGCGGCATTTGCGACTGCAGAACCGTTTCCTTCTGTCTCGGCAGTTCGGACCAGTCCGAAGCCATCACGCGTTGAAGCCGAGTTGGCTCGAGCTGATTGGCCGGTGCGGCCCCAAGCGCCATGTGGCACACGGGACAATGCCCCTCCATCGACTCCACACCCTGTCGGCAAAATGGACACTGCGTCGGAACTTCTCCCACCCCCCATCGGATATTACCTGGTACTCATTTATTGACCTGCGATTTTACCGACCAAGCTCCGTGATCAGGTCGATGCGGAACTTACCTGTCCGGTGTTGCGATTCATCGCCGCGTCAATTTCGTGCCCGCTCTGCCTCGGCACACGGGTCAGACGGCCCCCGCGGCTCGCCACGGCGACCCACTGGAGCGGACTTCGACGTGCCAGGACAAGTGACACGTCGAGTCATGGCGGTGGACCTGCTTCTGCCCCTATCACTACAAGCACCCCGCTGCTCTGTTCTGGAGCAAGAAAGGTCGGCAGATCCGGCGGAATCTGACAAGTTCCCACGTGCGACTGACTGAACGCGTGCGCGCGGGCCGATCGTGCTCTTCACTTCCCAGGCAGCTTTCGCCGTCCCGGCCACTACGATGTCAGGATTGCCTCGTGCCTGCAAGGAAATGTACTTGTTGTGTAGCCACAACAAAGCCGCCCAGTTCTTACTCGTTCGCTCCATTCGCCTCTGCTTGATAGAACGCGTACCGCTCAGAACCGTGTGCCGCCGGGCGAGTGCGCGGCTCGGCTTACGTCGCTGGAATGAGGACAATGCGGAACCCGAGGATGATGCATCGGTGGTTCGTCTGGTACCCGTCTCGGGAGGCCGACCGACAGTCCGAGGCGTGGTCGAGCCACCCGCCGCCCCGGTACACAACCGCACATGGCGATGATTGGTGCGATAGTTCCTGAACGCAGTCCTACCTGCCGATAAACACTCCGCCATGGTCCCGCGCGACGCGCTGCAGAAACTCACCGTAGGCCGTCTTGAAGTACTTTCCCATGGCTACGCAGTTCACAATGACGCCGCGTGCCTGGTTCTTCTCGGCAAGCCACTGCTCGACCAGTTCGATGTTACGTTGAACATCCGCCGCTGACACTTGGCCGCCCCCCTGGGGGAATGGTGCCGTCGGCTCTCCATCGCTGAACAGCACTACCGTGTCGACGTTCTTCAGATTGAACGCTCGAGCCAATGCTGCGCACGTGTCTGTCATTCCGTCCGCGACGAACGCGTCGATGAATCGGCATGCCGCCGCACGATTCGCCTGTGTGGCTGGAATCAGTTCGGCTCGAAACAGTCTTACGCCGCTGTCATAATCGACAATCCCGAATTGATCCATGGGCAGGTAGTTGACCCAACTCTTGAGCGTATCGCGATACTCGCCAAATCGCGGCGTTCCCATACTGCCCGAGGTATCAAAGACGAAAACAACGTTTCTCAGCGGACCCCGCAATCCAATGATCTGGGTCTGCGTCTGGCGAATCGCGTCGCTGGCCTTCTGCAACGCGTCGCTCTGCGACTGAGCTTGGGAAATCGCGGCATCGGCTGCGGCTTGCAGAGCTCGATTATGGGCCGCGGCATCGACCAGTTCCTGTTGGGCTCGAAGGTGCTCGCGTCCCAACTCGTCCAGAGCACGATTGACGCCTTCCAGTTGCGCGAGCGTGTGGGTCGATCGTGCCTCCATGCTGGCGAGAGTTGACTGGTACACTTGCGCATCGTCTCGATTGCGAGCCGCACTGAGCAGCAGGAGCGCCAGCACACCGCCCAGGGCACAGGCCAGAATATCCAGGAACGACATGCTTAACGGCTGTGCGTTTCCGCGTCTCTTCACGAACTCACTTCTCCTGCACCATGTGCATTCTCAGCGGAAGCTGACGCAAACACCAGCCTTTCGCCTCAACTAACAACCGATCATCCATGGCCTCAACATGCTGCATGACATACATTAACATCAGGCTCGCTGCCAGAGCCACAAAGGTCGTGTCGAATGCCACGCTCAAGTGCTCACCGGCAGTCGCCATCGATTGGCCCTGATCGTCGCCCAGCATGGTCAGGTCCCCCATGGCCCAGCCGATTCCAAGGACCGTGCCGATGAAGCCGATCGAGGGAATGGCCCAGGCCAGGTAACGGATGTTCGAGTAATAGGTGGACGTCTCCTCCTGCGCCAGGTCAGCCTCGGCTTGGATCGCCGCGGAAACATCGGTGGCAGACCAATGGGCCCGAGCTCTGAGCAGGCCGACGGTCAGCAGTCGCACGGGCAGACTACGCCGCAGTTTCTCGGGTACTTCCGGCAACTTCTTGCGCGCCGTCTTCACATCGTCGGGCAACAGCAGAGTATCCTCGTCCAGGCCGAGCAACCCAAGCTCCATCCCCTCGCAGTTGCCGGTAATCCATGCGCGGCGTTGCATCAGTTGTGCGAGCGCTGCGCCGAACGCAACCATGCTGAACGCATTGACCCAACTGGAAAACACGTGCCCAAGCCAAGCCTGAGTGCCGCAGGCGGCCGGTAATCCGAACGCAAGTGCGGCCCACGCCCCTCCCCCCAGCAGCCCGCCGCAGAGCGCCCACGCGGCCGATGGCCGGGATGAGCCCCCGTGCATTCTTTTCATGTTCTTTCCCTTTCTCTCACTCGTCGCCAGCCAATCTGGACGGCAATCACTACGACGGCCGCTTGCCGCACGGCAGGGTCGAAAGAAACGGTCGAATCACGAGCCGGCCTGGTGCAAGAAAACGTTAAGGACGCGTACTCTCTCCCCCCGAGCACCTGCCCGATACATGATCGTTCGAACTCGGTCCGTGAGTCGCTGGAAGCGGCGTGCCAGTGACACGGAAAAATCGGCGTGAAATCGCTAGGTTTTCTCTATCGACAGTCGAGGACTGAACGCTGCCCCACTCAAGGAGGATGCCTTCATCCGTCACCATCGGTCGGTACTTCGCCGCTCCGCTGTACTTCCCTGCACCAATGGACCCTTGAAATCGGCTTATCTGGGTAACCGTCGAGCGCGACTCACAGCACTTCGTGCTGTGCCAAACAACGGCGTCAATGCCGCCACGATACACACGACGCTTCGGGCGGAAGGGGATTATGGGGCGGAAATGAAGAGGAAGCTGATACCACCATGGCCAATACAAAGCATTTGAGAGTCGTACTCAGCGGCAGGAAAGCCATCCGACAGTGGTACAAGCAGAACAAAGGTCACACGTTTGACCTGGTCGATTCCGATCTGACCGCAGCGGACCTGACGGGCTATGTGCTTCCGCGAATACCTTTGGGCACAAGCCGAATGATGAAAGTAGTCACTGCGAGTGGCGAAATCCAGGCCGCAATATCCCTTCGCCAGCAGAAGAGAATCAGGAGCATCCGGACCCTCTATGCGCAAGCTCCCCACCTCACTGGCTAGATGATGTCGCCACAGCCTGGACCGACTGACAGATGTGACCAGAGTCCCCTCAACTGACGGTATAGGCGATCCGGAGAGTCCGGGATCGGCTGCGGTTATCGGGTGGAGGATGTGACGCCACACTGCGGCATGGCCGAGGCATTACATATCACCGGCTTACGGTTGACCGAGACGTCACGCGTGAGCAGCTACGAGCGGCAGAAAGCGAGTTTGTCGGCCCCGGGGAAAATGCCAACGATCCCAGTCGCTTCACGTTGTGGCGTGGAGGCCAGAACACGTTGACGAGTTGCGTGCGTCCTGACTCCGAACAGCATACGCGAGGCAATATCGCCGTGGTACATCCCCGGCCCGGTGTGGGTGGACTTGGTCGTATCCTGACACGTGGAGCAAAGGGCGAGACTAAGGAGACCATTCCGGACATTTCTACCGATTATTCTGCTCACCCGCAAACAATCTGCGGCTTAGATCTGTGGGGCGTGTTGAGTGACGACACCACGGTGTCAGTTCATTCACTGGAAAACGACCTTATCCGCTCAGCCCATCTCAGTCCGCTATTGCGGAGGCAACGCTGTGAACGTTTTCAATCAGACCATTACCCCACTGCGGTTCTCTGAAGATCTCAGATTGTTGAACATGATACAGTCCGACGAACGGATTGCGACCCACTTGCGACGCCTGGGGGCCCTGGAGAATCGGTGGTCGACGCGCAGCCGCCTCTTGTCGCATGCAGTCCGCGTCGACGTCCGACTGGTGCCGCGCATCGCGCTGGCGGTCGAACAGGTTCGCGCGAAAACGGAGTTGCAAGGACCGCTGGAAGCCTATCTCTACGACCATCCTTCCGTTCAGGCTGCGGTGATGAGAGGCCGGTCCCAGACGCTCGTGCTGTTGAGCAGTGGAGCGGTCAACAGGCTCGACGACCGTGAACTCGAGTTTGTCATCGGGCATGAACTGGGACATGCGATCTTCGACCACTTGGAAGTGGCAGCCGCGCATTTGATTGAGAGTGAAAGCGTTGATCCTCGGTCGTGCCTCAAGTTACGCGCGTGGCAGCGAGCGGCTGAAATCTCCGCTGACCGATGTGGGCTCATTTGCTGTGGGGACCTGACCGTCGCGGCGACGGCGTTGTTCAAGTCACTTTGCGGACTGGATCTGCCCGATCTCCGCATCGATCCTCAGGCGTTTGCCGAGCAATGGGAGCATTTGGCTAATGAGGTGATTGAGGTGGGAGGTTTGCAGGACCTGCACCTGACGCATCCCTTTCCACCGCTGCGAGTGAAGGCGATGATGGCCTTCTGGGATTCTGTTTCTTATGCTGAGGCACCCGACCAAGGCTTTACGATGCGGGAGCAGGCGAATACGGACCAACGGATTACCAGTTTGCTTGCCATGCTCGACCCGTTGTCCAGGGAGTCGAAGGAGTCAGCCGACCCCATCCTCGAGGATTTCTATCTATGGGGCGGGCTCTACATCGCAATGGCCAACGGCGATTTCCATGAGTCGGAACAGGCGAGGCTTGCGACGATGGTGTCCTCCACGAAACTCAGCCGAGCGACACAATCCGAGTTGCCCGACAGAGAAGTCTGTCTGCGACGGTTCCGGGAAAGCGCAGCCAATCGTCAACGCAAGATCAGCGCCGTGGAACTTCATCGCATCCTCCAGGGCCTGCTGCAGGTGGCCAACAGCGACGGTTCGGTCGATGCTCCTGAGTCAAGAGCCCTCAAGGAACTTGCCGAAGTGCTTGGTGTCGGTGCGAAAGCGTGTGATCTACTTGTCGCAAATATGATGCATGAAAGGTGAACCAGTGGCTGTCACAAACTGCAACGAGCATCTGGAAAGGCTCGCCAATATTGCCATGCTGGCGGGACTCAAGGCAAAGATAGATCATGCCGATTCACAACTCGTAATGTGCTTCGGGTTGCACGATAATCGGACCCAGATGGTGTGCGCGAGGCTTTCGGCAGAGATGAAGGACTCTGTCGTCATTACCATCTTCTCCCCGTGTCTTCGCGTCAAGTCGGGAATGTTCTCCGGGATCTCGAAGAAACAGGCGTTGGATCTGCTCAAGCGCAATGAACGAACCTTGTTCGCACGCTATGGCATTCACAGTTGCCGCGACTCTGACCTGGTCGTCGCCAGTGTGGATCACATCCTGGAGACTCTGGATCCCGAGGAGTTTCGGCATAGCGTCTACAGCGTCGCAATTGCCGCCGATAGCTACGAACGAGAACACGGCTCGGACCAATTCTGAACTCCGTTGGCAGACGAGGGCAGAAGCCGTCAATCTGCTTGGCTTCCCTGGCCCGCATGAGGATGTGCAGTTTGTACGTGGTTTCGGCATCGTGCAAAGCAACGTCCCAGCGATAGCTACCGACTGCGCGTGGCAGAGGCAGACCTCCCTCACCGAGGCGTTCACTCCAGGCAGAATCGTTCACCAACGATTCAGCGACGATAGATAATCGTCGACGAAAGTGCTCTGCGGGAAGGAAATGCTTCCGCCACAAATCGCCACCCATCTTGCTGGCGGGTTGCGGCCGTCGCACAATGGGCAAACCGGTGGCATCTGCAGGAAATGACGAATGACGAACTACCCAATGACCAAAGGAATGACGAATATCAGAAGCCGAACCAGGTGGTCCACTGAACTCGACACGGCCCGCATTCCGCTCGACTCGTGACTATTTGATCTTCTGTCGCCATAGGGTATTTCGTCAGTCGCTATTGGCAGCAGCAGACTGCGGGACCGTGCGGGTCGCGTAGAATCAGTGAGTCTTAGGCGCATGAAGGTCTCCAAACAATGGTCTCATCCGACGATTTCTCGCCACCGTTAGCCGGAACTGCAGGGGACGATCTCGAGGCACGCTACGCCGAACTGGAAACGGCATGGCAGCGTGGGGACCAACCCACGTTGGGGAATTTCTTGCCGCCCCATGAGCCAGCGCGAACCAGCGCAATCAAGTCGCTGGCTCCGATGGATTTCGAATACCGTTTCGCCCAGGACCAAGACACTCGGGTCGAAGTGTACTTGCAGCAGTATCCGCAGTTGAGCGACGACCGGACGTTTCTCGAGGAGTTCATTGGATGGGAAGCTGAACTGCGTCGCAGTGCGAACCAGGCCTTGGATGTCGCCGAGTACATCCGCCGATTCCCACAGGTGCCCGAAGAGGAACTCCGGGCTTGTCTCGAGGCGAATCAAGCAGATGGATTGCCAACACATGTCGATCAACGCCCCGCCGAACCAGCCAACATGCCACCGCTCGACAGCGTCGTGTCGGAAGTACCTGCACAGATCGGTCGATACCGGATCGTCCGTCGACTGGGACAAGGCGGATTCGGCTGTGTGTACCTTGCTCACGATGAACAGCTCAATCGGGAGGTAGCCATCAAGGCACCTCTTCGCCGCCTGGGCGACGATCCCTCCACGCTGGACAGGTTCCTGAAGGAAGCGCAGCTAGTTGCCAGCCTCGACCACCACGCGATCGTGCCGGTATACGATTTCGGGACCTGGGAGGAGCAACGATATTTTATCGTGTCCAAATTCATCAGTGGTGGAAGTTTAGCAGAGAAATTGAAGAGTCATAGATTGCCGTTCCGGCAGTCTGCTGCCCTCGTCGCCACAGTCGCCGATGCGCTTCAATATGCGCATGAGCGGAAGATCTGTCATCGCGATGTGAAGCCGGCCAACATCCTGCTGGATGAAGCCGGGCGCGTGTTTCTGACCGATTTCGGATTGGCGTTGACGGTAGACGGTCTTGCATCGGACGATCGAATGGCTGGGACGCCAATCTACATGAGTCCGGAGCAGGCAGCGGGGGAAGGTCATCGCATCGATGGCCGCTCCGACGTTTTCAGTCTGGGATCGGTGTTGTATAAGCTGCTGTGTGGCGAACCGCATACCGTCGGGAGAACCGTCCAGGAGGTCTTGCATAAGATCCAGTTCGTGGACACGCGTCCGCCACGCCAGCTCGATCGGAAAATCCCCGGTGAACTGGAGCGTATCTGCCTCAGGGCCCTGGCTCGACGGCCAGCTGATCGTTATACCGCGGCAGCGGATATGGCGGATGATCTGCGGGCCTTCCTCGCCTCGGAGGATACATCTCCGTTCACGGTGCCGAGTCGTGATCGCCGCACGGACGGGGAACGATCGTGCCGCATTGTCCCCAAAGGGCTTCGGTCGTTCGACGAAGACGATCACGACTTCTTCCTGCAACTCCTGCCCGGTCCGCGAGACCGGGACGGCGTGCCCAACAAGATCCGATTCTGGAAGGACCGGATCGAAGAGCACGATGCGAGTCTCACCTTTAATGTTGGCTTGATCTACGGTCCCTCAGGATGCGGTAAGTCGTCATTTGTGAAGGCCGGGCTCCTGCCGCTCCTTTCGGAACAGGTGACGGCCCTGTATGTCGAGTCGACAGGCGACCAGACCGAGGCTCGATTGACCAGGGTCCTGGATCGGCGATTCGCCGAACTCGCGGGAATGGCTACGCTCAAAGATCGACTCTCTGCCGTGCGCCGACGCCAAGTGCCTCTGCACGCCGGCAAGCTGCTGATCGTTCTGGACCAGTTCGAGCAATGGCTGCACTCACAACCCATCGAGGAGACTTCGGATCTCGTCCAGGCGCTGCGCGAGTGTGACGGGATTCATGTGCAGTGCGTGCTGATGGTGCGAGATGACTTCTGGATGCCGGTCACGCGGTTCTTCCAGAAGTTGGATATCCTCCTGCGGGAAAACGACAACTCGGCAGCTGTTGACTTGTTCGATGTGACTCATGCGACAAAAGTGCTGCGTCTCTTCGGGATTGCCTACGATCGGTTGCCCGATCGGGACTTGTCGGAACGGGAGGCACATTTTCTGCAACTGGCCGTCGACGGCCTCGCCGAATCCGGCTGGGTCATGTGCGTACGGCTGGCTCTCTTTGCCGAGATGATGCGTGGGAGGCCCTGGAGCGCAGAGAGCCTTGCCCAGATCGGAGGTGCTACCGGCGTCGGTCTCGCCTATCTTGAAGAGACGTTCACTGGCCCAACGGCACCTCCCTCCCATCGCATGCACCAGCAGGCCGCACGCAATGTCCTGAAGGCTCTGCTGCCGGAAAGTGGAAGCAACATTCGCGGTCGCGCCTGTCTCGAGGAAGAGCTGCGACTGGCGTCAGGCTATCAAGCACATCCCGACGATTTTTCGGAACTGATGCGCATCCTGGACAACGAGATCCGACTGCTCACTCCCACCGTGACCGATGGGAACGGCGAGAGCGACGACAAGTCTCCGCCTGATCTGCCCGTCTCCCTGCGGCGCTACTACCAACTCACACACGACTTCCTGGTCGTTCCCCTGCGTGACTGGCTGACCCGCAAGCAGAAGGAAACCCGGCGCGGGCGAGCCCAACTTCTGCTGGAGGAGCGGGCCGCCACCTGGAAGGCCAATCCACAGCGCCGGCACCTGCCCTCCTGGTGGGAAAGCTTGCAGATTGCCCTGCTCACGTCCTGGCGCAGGTGGAACGAATCCGAGCGCAAGATGATGCGTTCTGCCGGCTCGTTCCACGGCATGCAGACAGCGTTCATCGCGACAATGACCAGCTTGGTGTTGGCGTTCGGTACTCACACAATTTCCAGTCAGCTCGAAACGCACCGCCAGCAGCAGCAAAGGGAATTGCTGGATCAACTCACGAAATCGAACGTTGATTGGTCCAGGCTTCCCAAGGTCATTGATGAAATGCGCGAGAATGCAACAGGGCTCACTCCCGTATTGAAGCAGGAGTTCCTGGCGTCAGCCCCGGAAAGCGCCCGCAAGCTGTCGGTAACTTTGGCCCTCTTGGAGTTTCGTGCGGCTGCCGCGGATCAGGAGTACGTGGATTACGCCTTCCAGGAACTGCTGGTGGCCGAACCAGAGCAATTCAAGTTGCTGCGTAAGGCGCTCGCTCCCAAGAGCCAACAGCTGACAGAACCGCTTTGGAATGTGCTCGAAGGCCAGGATGGCGACCCGCCCCATCAGCGGCTTCGTGCCGCCGCGACCTTGGCCAACTACGATCCCGCTAACCCGCGGTGGCAGAACGTCGCGCAGGAAGTGACACGACAATTGCTCGACCTGAACCCAGTCCAAGCGGGACGCTGGCAAACCGAGTTGCAGTCGGTCGCCGAGCAATTGATGAAACCGCTGGCGGACGAGGCACTGGATCCCGCTCAGCCCTTGGCGAGGTCAATTCTCTTGGCTTGGGTCAAGAATGGAACCCCGGCCGTGCGTCTGGCAGCCATCCGGGGACTGCAGTTGGCCTCGGCGGGCGAACCGAGCGAGAAAGGCCAAGTTGCCGAACCTGGCGACACAGCGCCAACGCTGTCGGAGCAGGCTCGGACGACCATCGAGCAAGCGGACGGCAAAGTGACGGATAGCTTTGCTTACTGTCACGGCCTGACCAGGGAGGAATTCGATCGACTTCGTCCGGAACTCACAGAAAGTCACTATCGGCCGGTGAGTGTACGTCCTTACTCCAGCGGAGAAGTGACGCGGATGGCAGTTGTCTGGACACGGGATGCTCAGAAGTGGGACTGGAAGCTTGGTACGGCCAAGGAAATCACGGCGACGAATGACGACCTGTCTGCCCACGGTTACATGCCACTTGACGTGGCCGGCTGGTTGCCGCCGGATGCCGCTGCTGAGGTCCGCTACGCGGCGTTATGGGTGGAAAAAGACAGCTCGAGCCGACAACTCTGCGTGGGAGAGCCGGAAGCTACCTTCGCACGGCAGATCGGCAATGCGGATGGCACCGCGGAAGCGCCCTCTCTGCTGTGCTTCTCGCAGGTCTCCAGCGGAGAAAGCCGCTATTTCTCGGCCATCGAAACCAACGATGCCGCCGCCCCCACGAGCGCGGAGGTGTTGTTTGGCGAGGAGTTCCAGGACAATAGGTACCCGGGCCTCTTGCAGGTGGATGTGCAGCTCAACCGCGGGTCGGGAACGCGCCGTCAGGAAGAGCATCTTCGCAACCAGCGACGACTGCAACCAGATGCACCGGATCAAGCCCCGATCGATGCGTTGCACTGGGCCAAGGCAGTCTACTACACGTCCCGTTTCGCCCCCGCTGAGCCGGTAAACACCGATGACCTGGACAAAGCAGCCGGATTCCTGTTCGTGATTCTGCACCGCTCGCAGTTGCCCAAGGATCGTCTCCGGGAAACCGCCAAATGGCATGTATTGCTGCTGGCGGCCCTCGGCCGCCGCGATGGTTGCAGAATTGGGCTGGAGCGTTTGCGTCAATACGAAAGCGACTCATACGAATTGGCCTTTGTCCGAGCCATGTCCGCCTGCCTGCTCGATGCCGACAACTTCGAAAAGGCTCGGGAGGCCGTGCGAGAGCAACTCGAACCATTCTTTTCTGATGCTCGGTTCTTGTATGGTGCGGCGCGAGTCCTGGCCGTAGCCGGTGAGTTTGCCAGAGGTCGCAGTGCCGCGGAGTCTGACGCGTGCCTGGCTGAATCCGTGGAGTTATTGCATCGGGCCTGCGCGGCGGGTTTCTCGCAACCGGGTGAATTAGCCAGGGAGGCAGACCTTGATCCATTGCGAGATCGACCCGATTTCCAATCGCTGCTGGTCAAAGAGGAAGTCGATCAGGAGTACGCCGTGGCCTGGCAGGTCAGTACGGAGCATGAATCGCAGGAAAACCACGGCCTGCCGATTTCGAAGCACCTGGCCTGGTGCCAGCAACAGGAGCGCAACGGATACTACCCGGTGCGCATCGCCGTGCTTGATCGAGGCCGTGAGGGAAAGACAGCTGCCTCAATCTGGCACCGCCCGCTTGTCCCCTTGCAGCAACAGCTACTCCAGACCAGACGGCAGGCGGCCCAGGCGGTGGTGCAATTCCAACTGGGTGTCCCCGATGACGTACGCAAGGGATTTGCCTCCCCAGCTGATCCTGCGGAGAACGATCCGACGCTGCGAAGCTACCTGGTGAGTCTGCTCAAGCAGTTCGGGACTGAAGATAAGAAACTCGTCGACCTCCTGGTTCAGGAGACGGATCCTCACGTCCAATGCGGTTTGGTCCACACGCTGGGACAGTACCAACCGACCGACTTGGATGGCGAGACCCAGACGACTCTGGAAGCGATGTTGGAACGACTCTACCGCAACACCGACGACAATGCCCTGCGTGCCTCGATACAGTGGCTGCTACGCACCTGGAAGCAACAGGATCGGCTGGCGAAGTGGGATCTACAACTTCGCTCCGACAACGACCGACGAAGAGACAATGGATCCTGGTACGTGACCGACGATTGCGAAGGCCCCACCATGATCCCAATCAAGGGAGGATCGTTTGTCATGGGATCGCCTGGGTGGGAAGCATACCGATCCGACAATGAACTGCCGCATTCGGCCACGATTCCACGTTGCTTCCGCATGTCGGCTACTCCGGTGACGCGAGCGCAATTCAAGCGTTTTCTCGAAGATAAGACGGTGGAAATGGAGAGCGAAGAACAACGCAAGCGGCTGAACGAACGCTTCGCTTCCCCGCAATTCAACCGTCTCTGTCCCCAAGGCGACTCCCCGATGGTGGGTGTCACTTGGTACCTGGCTGCGCAATACTGCAACTGGCTCAGCAGGAAAGAACAAGTCGAACCATGCTATGTGGCGGAACACGATTTAGGAAAGTACGCCGAGGGAATGAGTCCTGCAGCCGACTTTGTCCTGAAGAGCGGATTCCGCCTGCCAACGGAAGCGGAGTGGGAATACGCCTGCCGGGCCGGCACGGCGACTGTCCGTTACTTCGGCAACGACGAGGAACTCCTGCCAGACTATGCGTGGTTCCGAGGAAACGCCGGCAGGACACCCGAACCGGTCGGGACGCGGATTCCCAACGGCTTCGGCTTGTTTGACATGCTGGGCAACGTCTGGACCTGGTGCGGTGACCGGTACCTCCCCTATGAGCCCGATGCCTTCGATCACGGCGACAGTTCGGAAGTCAATCAGGAAGAGCGGATTGTGCGAGGCGGATCCGTCGCTCAGGACCCGGCGCAGGTACGAGCGGCTTTCCGCGGCGCGGCCCTTCCAGATAAGTTCTATGACAAGTTCGTTGGCTTCCGGATCGTCCAGACCATTTCACCAACTCAGTAAGTCTCCCTGCCTACGGATCCAGTGGCACATCCGGCCCCAGGAAAATACGGCAGATCTCTTGCCGCTCCGATTGTAGCCCCCACAGGTGCCCGTCTGCAAACGCGAGCGCTGCATACCTGCCGTCAAACTCGTTGAGGATGCAGCTCTCACACAAGTACATCTCATCCCGCGCTTTCTTCTTGTCAATTTCGTAGACTTTGCCGCAGTGATTCCGCTCGCCGCAGACCCACAACCGATCGCCATCCGAGGCAATTCCCTGAAGATCATATTCGCGCGCATCAACGTGTCGGACGACCTTCCCCGTGGCCGGGTTCATTGCGATCAGCAAGAACACATTGTGCTGGGCATGGTCTGCCGTGCACCACAAGTTGGTTCCATCAAACGCCATGCCCCGAATGCCAAAGAGATCGCGGTCGACGAATAGTCTGCTGAGGCTACTATCTTCCAACGTGTAGTAAACGGCAGCAGGAAAGGCCGTTCCCCAATACATTCTCTGATTGGCGAAGCCCACCATACCTGAAATGGGGAGCGATGCCACACGCTGGAAATCATTTCCCTCCACCGACACTGAGCAACATTTGAGTCGGTGTGACTTGTCGCTGGTGCAAAGGACGAAATACAGTCGTTTTCCGTCCGATGCCAGAGACGCACTTGGGTACTCACCGGGAAGAGCCAGGCCGTCCGGCAAGTTCTTCAACGAGATGACCTTGTCGATATCACCGATCTGGTAGGGGCTCGTTCGCACGAGCGGTACATCCACAGGCAGATCGACACTGGCCCTTGCGCGTGGCGGTTCAGGTGACGTGTAGCCGGGGACCTGCACGTCAACGGTCCACTCGCCCGGTGGACTGAAAAGGGAGAAATAACCGGCGGGGTCAGTGCGCACTGACCACTCGTCACCCTGCAGTCGGACAACGGCTTCGGGGAGGCTGTAACGTGTAACGCGGTCAACGACCGCTCCATGCACTCCGTTCCCGCGCTCAATCCTCACCACGCGCACATTATCGACGAGCATCGTGACATTGCCGCGTGGCATGAAAGTCGAAGCACCAGTATAGGCAACAAATCGAACTAGCCAGTGGTCCTCAAACGTCGATAGATCGACGGCCACTTTCTCAGGAGAATCCTGCTGGTCGCTGTAAATGGTCGCAGACTGATGTACGCCGGAAATTTCCATGCGAAGTTTCACTCGGTCGAGCTGCAACGGCTCATGCTCGCTTCCGGCCCGGATGAACAGCTCGGTGACGGCCGTCGCCGCCCTATCAGAAGCTGTCGGTTGCTCCGCAAGGCGAACAGCGATGAACCCTTGTGGCGTCTGGCCCGAAAGTACGGCTTCGACGACATAGTCCTGCTGGTCCCGCAGGTCCCTGGAGCAACTGACGCGAGCGCATATACCCGACGTTACGCCCTCAACGGAATCGGCTTCAGCGGATATCCGTAACAACCCATCCTGCACGGCAACCGTCCCATCCTGCTCACACCCAGCATACTCCTCATGCTTCTCCAGTTCTTCGACCCAGCATGACTTGTCGAGTTCCTGTCCTGTGAAGTCCTCAGTTAACACCGTAGTCGCAGTGCGTCGATCACCATTGCAGGCGGCGCGAATGATGCGAGACACCTCGCGCGCGGCTTGCTCATCCGGAGCAGGACGGTCGTCAAAGAACGCTTCCCGACACACGTACATCGCGTGATGGGCCGGTTCTACGAGTGTGCAGGTCAGACGCAGCGTCCGTCCGTAGCGGAGCAACGTGCCCGTCAGCACCATGTCAGCGTTCGCGCGGCCCGCCAGCCGAGAGCAACCCGGTTCGTCATAAGCCCCCTGGATGCCGATTCCGTTCTCCGCCAGATGCAGCCGCACCGACGCGCCATCCATCACCTCATATGCATCCCGCAACGCCACATCCTGGCGAACGAGTTCCGCCAGGTCCCGCCCCCACGTTGCACCAGCCCCCAAGTTCAGAGTCTCGAAGTCAACGATGGCCAGCTTCGGTTTGTCCGCACAGACCCGTGGAACCACCACAGCGGTTAGAGCGAGGCTGGTTAGGAGCACGCCGGCTCGCCAACAGTACAGGTGCATCGAGAACTCCTTCGCTTTCGGCTGAGTATGCCCGAATACGGACCTGAGTCAAGCACCAAGCTTGATTCTGGTTTCGCCGCCTGCTTATACTCAATTTGACGGGGCCCATCGCAACACGGTTGCTCGGAGCGGATCATCACTATGGACGCCGAAAACACGATGGATTTGGCCCAGCAATGGCGGGATGGCGACGAAGCTGCAGCGTCTGAACTGTTCCGGCGTTTTTCCGAACGGGTGTGGCGATTGGCCGACCGGCAGTTGAATCGCAAACTGAAACGCCGCGTCGGTCCGGATACGATCGTGCTCGACGTTTTCGACCGAGTACTCCGCGGAATCAGGGACGGGAACTACGCCATCAGCCGTACCGGAGATCTGTGGCGACTGCTGTATCGTATCACCCTCACCAAGGTCCTTCAGAAGGCGGAGTTTCACACGCAAGAGAAACGCGACTATCGCGACGAACAAGGCTTTCCGGAATACGTCGATGATCAATGCGATGGACCTCATCCGGCAGCACAGGCCGACCGCGCTTCGATTGTCGACTTCCGCATTGAGCTGGATCAGTTATTGGGGAATTGCACACAGCGAACTCGGCAAATCGTGCTGATGTGCCTGGAAGGATTCACGTCCGATGAGATCGCGGTCAAGCTGCAGTGTAGTCGCTGGACCGTCAGGCGAGGGCTGACCCGCTTTGGCGAAATGCTGAAGCAAAGGCTGAATAGTTCCGCCGTGTTCCTCTGAACCGCAACGAGTCATCGAGCGCGATCCTGCGGCGCGCCGCTGCCACATCGCGAACGGTCATTCAGCAACCTCCGCCGCCGCTGTCAGGTACAGCGTTTTTCCCCGCACGGGCTGATTGCTCCCCGATCAACGTGCCGCACGCAGCGAGACTCATTGCGGCGATGGCCCGACTATGTCTACGACTTGGATAAATCGAAAGGTCGATTGGGCCGATTTGCGCCCGGTAACAACGACCTCGACGGTGTGTTCACCCGCCGCAAGTTCCTTGCCGACAACCACCGACCGGTTCCAGTCGACCTCTGGGGAGTACGTATCGATTTCAGCAGGAGATGCCGGCTGACCGTCAATCAGCACCTTGGCAATGCCGCAATCGGGTCCGAATTTGAGTACGACCGACACCGTGGAACCGCTCACCGTCTTCTTTGCTGCATCGTCCGGATTGCCCGCGTGCCAGAGGCGATCGCTCTGCGGGCCTTTTCCATTCCACCGCGCCCAGGCGCCTTCAAACGTGATTCCTTCGTCGATCAATGTGCGAGGATGAAACCCCGCCTGCGCTGCGATTTCGCGCGGATCACCGGTGTAGCCTGCCGGGTGCAGAATGGCGGCGACTTCACGGACCGAGCGGCAGGTACCATCGGGATAGATGTGGCCCTGGTAGGGAGCCGAACCTTGCGAGAACTGGCTCTTGCCAATCATCAACTCCCAGAAGACCCAGCCCATGCGCCGGCTGTCAACGATGGCCAGCGCACGCTCGAGTGGTTGCTGCGGCTGACCAGCAAACTCGTTGAGAATCACCTGCTTGCCGTGCATCTGTCCCCAGTGCTGGCACTCTTGAATCGCTCGGTTCAAATCCTCGGCCGGGCAGTAGAAGTGAATGCAAATCACGTCCACCAGGTCGATGGTCAGGATGTTGGCACCCGCTCCTGCCCAGCCGACAGTAAGCGGCTGCAGAGGTTCTTCTTCCTTGACTCGCCCTAACGCCCAGCGGACGAACTGGCCGATCGTGTCGCGGCCACCATGGTCCAGGTCAGCCCAGTACGCAGTGCTCTCCGGCTCGTTCATCACGTCCCAGAGCACAATGCGCCGGTCGCCCTTGTGCGTGCCCACGACGGCCTCAATATAGTCTTCCATCGCCGGCCGGTCCTTGGCTCCCAATCGCGAGAAGCCGGGGGACGGCATCCACGTCTTGTCGCGGTAGTCCTTCAGATCGACGATCTGCGGATCGAAACAGGAGTCGAACAGGACGGGCATGGCCCGGATCTTGTGCTTGTCGCAGAGCACCAGGAAACTCTCGAAACGATCCAGGAACTGCTGCGGGTCCTGTTCGTATACTGCCTGATTCAGAAATATCCGGATGGTGTTGAGTTTCAACTGTTCGGCGTATCCCAGTTCGCGATCGATCACAGTCGCATCATAGTCCAGCCAGATGGCCACGTCATTCTTCGCATACGATGGAACATAGTTCGCTCCGCGCATCGTACTGAGATCCTCGTCTGCCAGTGCACACGAGACGGCCAAGAGCAGGACAGTTGACGTCAACGTGAGGCGGATTGTTCGGTGCGACATGGGTGTTGACCTAGGATGGAAAGCAATGGGGCAAATCCAGCACCAGTGGACAACAGGATTCGACCGTCTGTCAAGAGAGAGAGCGAGAAAAAGGGCAATCCTGAGGCAACACCGCTCGCGTCACGAATCGATCTTCGCCCAGCACGTCGCCATGCTCGCGCAGCAGGCAGCCATGCTCGCGCAGAGCATGGGAGTTCGCCGTACGTTCTTTCGCTTCCCCCCGCGGTCTACGCGACCGCGGCCACATCCCCGCGGTCTGCGCGACCGCGGCTACATCCCGGGAAGCCACAGGGGAGAAGGGAGGAAGAAGGATTCCAGCGCGACGGGCGGTGTTGCCATGGCGAGCGCAACGACTCTCCTCGGAGGCAGTTGAGCCGTTGTATCAGCCCTGAGTGCGCCGCGGCCCGCTGAAGCAGCAGCGCCCGGCGATGTCTGGGCTATTGAATGCAGCTTCGCTGTGAAGAAATGGATGATCACTGGAGCATTCTCCTTCCTATCGCGAAGCCTTCTTTCCTGCCGCCCAGCGGCTGGCGCCAGGATGCCCAGCTCGATGAGGAATCCTGCCCCGGCGCGGCAAAAAGCCACAGCCGATTCAGATTGGCAGTGGGATTAGTCCGCGCCTTCGTCCGCGGAGAAACGCCTCATTTCGCTGGTTGAACCCGTATTTTTGGTCGAGCCCGCTCGCTCCGGCGATTTGGCACGACAGTTGCAAAATGGAGTTTATTGTTGTCCGACCCCGGGGCATCGCGAGGTCCGAGGGGTGCAACATCGAGGAGAGAAGAGTTCCAACGCAAGACACAGTCAAATCGTAAGCAATGTGAAAGTCGACGTGATGAAAGGAGAACGAATCATGAACCAAGGGTATGAGGAAAAGAGAACGAACCGCGTCAAGCGAGACCTGTTGGCGCTTGGCCTGCTGGGTCTGGGGGTTCTGACCGGAGCCAGCTTCCTGACGCAGAAGGCTGTCGTGGCTGACAATCATGAAGAAGCGGTTGCCAGTGCTGTCGAGACGGGTAAGGCCTTCACCGCCGTCACCAAGCAGGTAGAACCGGCCGTCGTGTTCATTCAGGCCACGAAGAAGCAGAACGTATCGAACTCGATGCAGCAGTACGGCGATCTGCAGGGCCAGCTTCCGGAAGAGTTTCTGCGACGCTTCTTCGGAGATGGCGTGCCGCGCAACATGCCGCGCTTCGATGCGCCACAGCGGCCTCAACCGATGGTCGGACAGGGGTCGGGCTTCATCATTTCCCAAGACGGCTACATCCTGACCAACAATCATGTGGTGGGTGGAGCTGAGAAGCTGGATGTCAAATTGAGCGACGGCCGCGAACTGACGGCGAAGCTGGTCGGGACCGACCCGCACACCGATGTGGCTGTGATCAAAGTCGATGCCAAGGACCTCCCGGTACTGCCGATGGGCGACTCCTCGACCCTCGAGACGGGTGAGTGGGTGTTGGCGATCGGTAGCCCCTTCGGACTCACCGGTACCGTCACCTCGGTGATCGTCAGCGCCACTGGGCGCACCAGCATGGGCATCACAGACTATGAGGACTTCATCCAAACCGACGCAGCGATCAACCCCGGCAACTCCGGCGGTCCGCTGGTCAATCTGCAGGGTGAAGCGATCGGCATCAACACAGCGATTTTGAGCCGGAGCGGCGTCTACAACGGAATCGGCTTCGCGATTCCCATGAACCTGGCTAAGTCGATTGTGGACCAGTTGATCGAAAGCGGATCGGTGACCCGCGGCTACGTGGGCATCATGATCCAGCCGCTGACGGACGATCTGGCCAAGACCTTCCAGGTCCCTGACACCAATGGTGTGCTCATCGGCGATGTGACCTCCGGTGGTCCAGCTGAAGAAGCCGGTTTGCAGCGCGGTGACGTGATCACGCAGCTCAATGGCAAGCCGGTCGAAGATCTGACCGCCTTCCGCAACAAGGTGGCGATGATCAAGCCCGGTACCAAGATCGAGCTGACGATTCTGCGGGAAGGCAAGGAGCAAGAGCTGTCGGTCAAGGTCGGTACACTGCCTGACCAGCAAGTGGCCAGCGTACCGAACGCCGACGACATGAACACTTCGCTGGGCCTGAGCGTGCAGACGCTCAACGAACAACTGGCCGAAAAGCTCGGCGTCAAAGAGGACAGCGGCGTCGTGATCACCGAGGTGGTTCCGGGTTCGCCCGCCGACAGCCAGGGACTTCGATCGGGCATGATCATCAAGCAGGTGGACCACGCTCCCGTCAAGACCGCAGACGAGTTCGCCAAGGCGGTCAAGGCCAGCAAGGAGTCCGGCTCAGTCCTGCTCCTGGTCCAGCAAGGCGATTACACCCGCTTCGTCGTGCTGAAGCTGGAAAAGTAACCTGTCAGGCCGTCGCTTACGAGCGACGCACAGCAGAGCAAACTCGAGCAGGTCCCCCAGCAGGACCGCTCACCAAGGTGAGGATAACGAGGGACCAGCTCCTCGGAGTCCGGCGGCGAAGTCAGCATCGCCGTCGGACTCTCCTCGCTTCTTGACCCGCCGTCGTCGCGCCGACCCCATCAGGTCTGCCCTGACCCCCGCTCGGCCAGCACTTGCAGGGCAGGCACATCGCCGGGCGTTACTTCACCAGCAGTTCCTGAATTTCGCGCGGAAGCACAAAGATGGAGTCGGGGCACTGCGTGTTGCATTCCACGCTTGTCACCTTGATCTCCTGCTCTCCCCCTTCCGTCTTGAGCGTCATTTTGCGCGCCAGCAGAACGCCACTTGCCTTCTGGTAGTCGTCCAGGATCGCCGTCACCTTGACGAAGCTGTGCGGACCGATCACTTCCGTGATGTACTGGCCGATCAACCCGGTGGCGGTGTCGAGATAAACCGTCACCGGCGACTCGACGGCGAGCGATTCCAGTGGCCGATAGGTGAGCACCACCTTGGCATACTTCCGGCCGTTGATTTCTTCCTCTCCGTCGTACTTCGCCTGTGAAAACAGCTCGCGCCAATGAGCGAACCGGTCTTGCGTGCTGTCGCGGACAACGGCGGCGCGTTCCGAACCGGTGAGGATCCTCGGTCCGAAGGCCGGCTCGATCATCCAGGCCGTCTTGCCGTTCCAGCCGCGTTCCATCTTGCCACGTGCCGTCTCAATCACCACGTAGAACTTGTCGGGGCGGGCTGAGTAGGCTGTCATCTTGCCAGTGACACCCCGAGCCGGTTGAGACAGCTCGGCCTTCATGATGCGGTTCTTAATCGCGTCGTACGCAGCCGCACCGCCCGTGGCAGCCACGTACTTGTCCAGCAGCACAACCGCCTGCTCGTCGTACTGGTCTTTCGGCTGTTCCTGGACGGGCTGTTCCTGGACGGGCTGTTCCTGGACGGGCTGTTCCTGGACGGGCTGGGTTTGGACTGGCTGCTGCTGGACTGGCGCGTTTTGCGCTGGCTGCTCTTGAGCCCACACTTTGCCCGACGCGCACGCAACGAAAGACATAGCGGTGATTGCCAGGATAAGCACCCGCGAACAACGCAAGAATCGATAGGACGCCACAGTTTGCACCTCCCCATTGTGATCGTACGGACGGCGACTGCGGGAACACGGTCGGCTGAGCGGCCGAGAGCCCCACGCGGATCGCAGTAGACTTGACCGATGGATTGTGGCAGTCGACGCACAGGACGTCGTGCCACTGCTGACCATTGTCCACATCAATCCAACTTGTTCCAGTCCCCCAGGGCTCCGCCAACGGGTGGCGGCCCGCTGACTGGCAGGGCCAAGCCGACCTGGACGCCCGCAAGCTGTCACACTGCCAGGCGTTTCCAGGAATTCTCCATCTGGTCCGAAACGTGGGCAAGCTGCTGGGGACCAGTCGGTGGGTGCGCGGATCTCGCGCGCCGACTTTGCGGTCTGGAGAGATAGTCCTTAATGCACATGATGGGCGAGCTAAGGACTCCAGGCAGGTTCGGCATCGAGGGACGCGGCCCCGAAAGTGGGCAAAGCGTTTCTGCACTGCGCAGACACTGCCAAGTCCCATGATGATTCTCTCGTTCGATCAGAAGAGCGGTATCTCACGGAGTCACCGAGACACGGAGATGAGAGAGAACGACATCGGCAGCGCCATCGGCGCCGCTCGACGCTCCCTAGAGGGACCGGCCGCGGGCAAGTCGTGAATGAACAGGGATGGCAGCAATGCAGCAATGCAGCAATGCCACAATGCAGCAATGCCACAATGCGCAGCGCTACCAAGCTCCGCAAACGACTTCCCAGCCAGCCGAACCGGGCCCTCTCCATTGCCGCATTGGGCCATTGTGGCATTGTGGCAATCCCTATTCCCGCACCACTTCCCATCAGAAGGTCCTGCCGTGCAGCGAATGGCGGCCGGGCATCAGTTACAAAACGCACACGCCGGCCACCCGGAGGGCTCCGCTCCTCTCTCCAACTGCCGGCCGGGACTGCACCACGGTCCGCCTGGCCACAGGCCGTTGCGGGAACGGGCCGTTGCGGGAACAGGCCGTTGCGGGAACAGGGCGGTTGCAGTAACTTTGAGACCTGTGGCCGAATGGCGGAATTGGCAGACGCACGGGACTTAAAAAAGGTTCCTCCTCCCCGGAAACTCACGAAAACCACTTGTTTTCCAGGGTAGAACGCATTTCGGCTTCGGGGGTAGTCGACCCGTTTACAGTCGTTTCCGGGCGTTTATCGGGGTAGCCTACCCCTGTCTCTACTCCCGCTCGCGGAACTCCCTCGGAGTCGATCTAGAACCGACCCGTAGCACCACGCTAGGCCACCGGAGATGGTGCCTCGCGAGCGCAGACGGGTGGGGGCGTCTATCGAATCGACCGGCTCCCCGCGCTCGTTAGAATCGAGCGGTCAGCGCATAAAGAAAGCCCGCTTCCGTGCGGGCGCTCGCTCCTCGCTCCTCCTGTTGTGCTATCCGGTAATCGGCGGCCATAATCGACGCACCGCGTCGTCCCATTCGGCTTCGTACTGGCTTATGGCGACTTTGTTGAACGCCGTGAGCAGTCGGAGAACAATGTGGAGATCAATCCGAGGTATCCAAACGCCGTACTCATAATCAAAGCCAGGCTCAACCTCCGTCTGCCAACAGCCGTCCATGTATCCGTCGAATGCCGTGAGCCAAAGGAACTTGTCCATATCGTCCGCCGACTCGAACACGTAAAGACGACTCCAATCATCATCGCCAAAGTCAGAGTCGGCAATCACGATACCCGCCAATTCAAGTTCTACGAATATGTGCGACTCGATTCGTGAGTAATGGTCCATAAGATCGTGATAGACTTCCTCCGGCAACTCTGTCCAATCAGCAATCATCGACTAACCCTTTACGTGAGACAATCGTCTGTGCCCGACGCCACGTTGGTTCGAGCACACGGGGATTATCCACACGCGGGAGTTTCATACCAGCCACGTTCTCGGAATTTTCAACAAATACTATCCCTTAGGGTTTACTCGCTAGCAACCTCCTCCAGAGGAACTATCTTCACCAATGGAGGAGTCCAGTGCAGCGGCTCAATCACCCCCCGCCTGCGCTCCCGCTCCTCTGGAGACCACGTCGCTTGGAAGCGTGCACACGCTGCTGTGATCTCCTGCCGCGACGGCATATGGTTCGCCGCTACGTCATCCAGCAGCGAATTGAACCCGGTTCTGTATCGCTTTGTCATACGCCACTGAGCCCCGCTGTAGGAATCAAGGAGAACTCGCTGCTCCGCTCGCGCTGCTCCTCCTGCATGAGATCGGTTTGGATCCGCAGTTGGTCCAACATGTCCTCAGTATTCGGTGCCAGATCCTTGACGCCAGTGTATCCCGATGGTCCCTCCATCTTCGGTTGGTTCGCCAGCTTGGTTGCTTCCAACTGATCCTTCATCATGTAGGCCTCTGCTGTCCCTCCCCGCACAACCGTGTTCGGCTTCATCGCGTCAATCGCTGCCTTCGCCTTGACGGCTTGGTCTTCGACTCGCTTGAGGTAGTCGGGTAGCTCGCCGACTTTCGCCTGCTCCTCGACTTCGAGCGCGACTTTGGCCGTTGGTTCGGCGTCCGAGAATGCCTTGTTCCAGGAGTTGCCCATCTTGTTCGCCAAGACGTTCATCTCCCGTGTCAACGTGACTTCGGTCTTCGTCAGTTGTCGGTCGGCCTGCTTCGGAATCGAAGCCAGAGCGTCGTACCACGCCTGCGAGAAGCCTACCAGCTCAAACTCCCAACCCTCGCCTTTGATGGCCTTCCAAAGTGCCACGCCGAACCTCGCCGCATTCGCCAGGACGGTCTTGAACGTCTCCCACCAAATGGTCGGGTACGCCTTGAGCATCGGAATGGCCTGGTCCGTGAAAAAATACTTGATGTCCTCGTACATCGTCACGAATCCCAGCTGCCAGTTCTTGATCGTGTAGTCGATCACGTCGCCCCAACTGCGGCTGAAGAACTGAAGGAATTTCGAGGTCTTGTCCAAGAGGCCCTTCAAGTCAATCGCTTCGCTGATCGACACGCCGACGTCTCGCGCACTTGCCGCCACGTTGTCCTTCAAAGTCGACCAACGGCCAGCGATTGTCTCGGCCTGCTTCGCCATCATGTTCTCGAAGCGACCGCCCTCGCCCGTCATCTTGATCAGCGCTCGCTGGATGTCGTCGAAGTGGATCTGGCCTTTGCTCGCCATGACTCGGATAGCCGACTCTGCGACGTTGAACTGCTCGGCCAATGCCGCAATGACCGGAATACCCCTGCCGCTCAGCTGGTTCAGATCTTCAGTAAAGACCGTGCCTTGCGTCTGCATCTTGCCGTACAAATCGCTCATCTCGGTCAACGGGATACTCAGCCCCGAAGCTAGATCACCGAGCATCGTCAACGTCGGTTGGATCTTGTCCGCCTCGACACCGAAGGCCAACAGCGACTTCGCCGCTTGAGTAATACCCGGCAACTCAAACGGCGTTGACGCTGCGAATTGATTGAGACTCGCGAGCATCTTCTTCGCTTGGTCGGCAGAACCGAGCATGACACCGAAAGCGACTTGAGCCTGCTCAGCATCGGCAGCCAGCTTGATGCCCCAACCTGCGAAGCCAACGGCTCCCGCTCCACCGGCCAAAGCCAGTGTCTTGGTAGCGCCTGCGATAGCGGAGCCGACCGCCTTCATACTGTTCGTCATCGTCGCTGCCGCCTTGTGGGCTAGACCTTCGGCAGCGTGCATAGCGCGCTCGAATGGTTTAATGTTCGCAGAGAGGCGAACCACTAGTTTTGCAATCTCTTGTTCAGTCATTTGTAGACTCCCCTGGAGAAATAAAAGGCGGCAGCCGCTTTCGTGGAGCCGACAACGACTGCCGCCCGTCCGATCACCACGCTCGGCATTACACCGGCGTCAGGTCGACTGCCCGTGCCATTAACTGGTAAGCACGAGCGGGGCCGCAACGCTTTCGCATTGGCCGACCTTCAACCCCACGGGAAAAGATTCAGATCTGCGGTGGTTGGAGGTACGATGGAGCGCTGTTGACCGCTTGGACTCTCTGGTGCTTGGGCACAGCGTCCTTTGCGATCTGCTCGACTTCCTCCACGCTCAATTCGGATTCCCTCGTCAATGCCTTCGGGAAGGGGAAGATCAACTGATTGAGCTGATTGACACTTCGTTCGAGCAGCAGAATCGTCTGTGGGTCTGACTCGATGTGGAGCACTCGACCGCCGTCAACGATCTTGATGAGACTCGAATGCACGAGTTCATAGGCCATGTTCGTGGTCGGTTCCTCGTTGAACGTCAGAGTTTCGGGAATGAGTGGTGTAGGTTTCATTGGGTTCCTTTCGGTTAGGCGTCGACTGCGGCTGCAATCGCATCGCAGAGAGTGTGCTTGTTGAGAACTTTGTCAGGGTTCGGCTCGACGGTCGGATAACCTGTCACGTCAACGCCGACATCGACGGCCAGATTGTACAAGAGAGGCCATTCCATGAGTGACAGTCCGTTGTCGTCGACTTGGTACTGGTAGGTGCTCGGCGTGACAAGCTCGAAGCGGTCACTACCGAGTTTCGCAGCCAGATCGGTTACGTGCCAGAACACGTCACCTGCAACGTAGGTGGCGGGGTCAACGATGTCGGCCATAGTGCGTCCGGTCGATTCATTCAGGCCAGGGCCGCTCATGCCCCGTTGCTGGTGGACGCCGCGCAGTAGTCGAAAGCTGGGCATGTTAGAACTCCATCGTAGGGGTCGGAAGGACGGGAAGCGCTTTGGTTGCGTTGTTCGTGCTACCGTTGACGTGTTCGAGCACGAGATTACCGCGACGGTCGCGGGTGCAGTCGCCCGTCAGAATTTCCTCAAGACTGCGGCCGCTGCGGGCTTGGAAGTTCGCTGCGATACACTCGATCAGTGCGGCGTTGCCAGTCAGCGTCACGCGCTTGCCGTCGACGTTGAACGTCAAAGCGTTGTCGCCTGTCGAGGTCTTGGTTACGTTCATGGTTAACATTCGGTGGGTTCCTTGTATCGGATAGTGGCTCTTGCGACTCTGCATGCGTCGATGATTCGCTCGTGGTCTTTGATCAATTTCATGAGCTCCTCGATTTTCGATGTGCGCTCCTTAATCACGCTCGTCAATTCGTCTGTGAGCATGGTTGGTTCCTTTCTGGTTATCGGATGTTACGGGCAGCGTACCTGAGCCTCTGCATGTCGGCGCTGCGACGCGCTTGGGCTTCTGCGGTGAGGTCGGGCATCGAGGGTGGCGTCAGCTCGTCGAGCATCGTCTGATACTTCTGGAGCTGCGTCATCTCGTGACGACGGACCTTCGCGAGTTCCTTCAACTGTGCTAGGTGCTGCTCCGTTGGGCCTGGGAGGGGATTGGTGTACTGCGTGGCGTAGAACGACTGGTTTTCGATCCACTGTTGCAACTGGTTGAAGTGGCCGTCAGCAGCGTCGAACTTTTTTTGGTGCCAGACGATCATTGCCTTGCAGTGGTCGGCGGTTCCTCGCGCGGGGCTGTAGCCAGCGTTGCGGCTGCGGGACCATCTCGCGCCATTGGCGTAGATGATGTCTGAGTAGACAAACCCATCGTCAAGCAGCATGGACTCACACTGCTGGGCTTCGGTGAACTCAATCTCAGTCATGACGAACATTATCGGGCTCCTAAATTCTGGAAGGGGTTGAAGTCGCCGCCTGGGACAATACCGTTGCCCCAAGCGAAACGGTTTGCTTGTGCACGGGCGATGCTACTGGGAAGACCACTACCACCGAGGTAGCGGACACGGTTGGTTGCGGCAGCGTTGACGACGCCTGCAACGACGTTCGCCACGTCATCGTGCTGGCCTTGGGGATGGTCTACCGAGTCACGACCGCCGCTCCTGGTGCGACGTTCGAGTGCCGCGAGTTGGTCGATCATGACGTCATCGTCGGGCAGCTCGACTCCCCTGGAACAAAGACGAGGCAAGAGGTCCAAGTACAACTGCGACTTGGCCTTGAGGATCTTGTTGGTGCCTCTGGCGTCGAACTCATTCTTGCTCTTCAAGTTGTAGCGGTAGCCACGGGATCGGAATGCCTGACTTGTAAATTCAGCTGCATAACGATCACCAAACACTCGGCCAATACGGTACTGGCGGAGCACGTCACACATGCGGCCGATCACCGTGTCGGGACTGAATGGCGGGCGATAGCGGAAGATGGCGTCGACGACATACTTCTTGGAGTGCCGGTCACGATGGCCGATAGCCAAAGCAGCGTCGTCGTTGCGTCCACCCGAGATGTCCACGAAGCCGTAGTATTTGATCCCACGATGGGGCGGGAGGTTCTTTCTGCCTTTGACCACGCATGCGGTGATGATGTCTCGTGGGCAGAAGGTGGCGATGTCCTGTCGGAAGCGGCCCATGTATTCAGCGTTGGCGCTCGCTGCATCCTCTTGCATGGCTTCGTCGATCACCGACTGGGGCAGAGTCGGGTTCATCGTGCGCGAAGGGCAGTTCCAAACGAGAGTGTTGGTGGTGTCGTTGCCGAAGTGCTTTTTGTACTGGCGAAACGACCACCCTTTTTCAGCATATGGGCTGCTGATCGCGATGAGCTTGCCCTTTGTCGTGGCGAGAGATGGCTGAATGGCTCGGATAAGTTCGGTGTCGCTGCGGACTTTACTGTCAGCGTCATAGCCGAAGAAGCACACCTCATCGACAATGGCCGCGATCAGAGAGTAGCCACGGACAGACCGCCAATCGCCAGACAGGATCTCCACCCTGACGTTGTTCTTCAAGTCGAAGCCAGAGTTGTCCTCGCGCTCGACTTCGGCAGCGAGCAAAGGCACGTCAAACAGAGCACGCAAGTAGTCACGCACGATGCGCGATTGGCTCTTGGTGGGCGATGTAATCAGCACGATGCCCTTTTCTCCCTTGGCGAGAGCAGAGGTGCGATTGGCGAGCACTGCCTCGAAAGCGCCAATGACGGCAGCGATGCGGGACTTACCAGAGCGTCTGCCGGTGAGGAACAAAGCGACGTCGAATCCATTGCGGCGACACTTGGTCCGACCAGTACAGTCGAGGATCAGGCGCTTGTCCGCAGCGGTGGTGACAGGAAGGCCATAGAGCATGCGGAGGGCTACTTGCCAGCGGCTCCACGTCTTGAGGTCGCCGAGGAACGGCGCGAACAGATTGCTGTCGGTAATGGCGTCGAGGATGTTCATACTACTTTCCCCTCAAGGTAGGACGACAATGTAGGTGCTTCGGGAGGAGCGTCGAGGTTCAGAGCGCGGATGGCCTTGTCTCTGGCGTCTGATGCCTTGGCGACCTCGGCAGAGAATCGCAGTTGTTGGTCTGGTGATAGCTCGTCTGCCTTCTGAGCCAACCACCGTTGTGCTTGACGTCCGTGGTATTCCCACTTCAAAGCGCTGTTGATTAGAGAAGCGTCGGTGATGTTGACGTCCCCCTTCGCCAACATAACGGCATCCTCCAACTGGCGACGAAAATTGTTGAGCTGGTGTTCTAAGTAGGCCATACAGTCGGGCAACTTCCCGATTCCCCGCAATCCGTGGCGTAGATTGTTGCGATTACCCGGCTGCCCTCCGGGTTTCCTGGCTATATCGGTTAGTTTCTTAGCGGGTTTCGTCATCGGGGGTTCCTCGCGAAGGGATATAGAATCCCGTTATCTACCACCATTTCGCTCTTGTTTTCTCGACACTTTCGATTTCCACCGGGGGTAGGCCAGGGGTAGCCGACCGACCCCCATAGGCTGTTGCGTATTACGAATACGGGAGAGAGTATTATTCTGCCCTACCGTATACCCCGCTCCCTCAACTTCGCTTTACCTCGCTCCATGGCCTTCTTGGCCTTGGCCTTCTGTTTGGCTTTGTATTCTGCGTCTGCTGCGATGTCGGCGTCGATTTCCTCTTTGGTCAGCGGTGGCAGGCCACGGTTGATGCGGCACACTCTCGCGTCACAGTCGGGATCGTCACACGTCTCAAGATGCCGCTGCTCCATCTCGGCCATGGTCTGCTGAAACTCCACGTCATACTGCATGATCGAGTTCCACGTGACTCCATAGCCCTCGTATTGCTCCGCTATCTCCATGGCACGGTGCGCCGTTCGTTCTCCCATATGCCATTCGGCCCAAGCCCATTCGGTCGCCTGTTCGAGCGATGACTTGCGCTTCCGTTGCGGCTCTCCCTCGGAAGGAATAACGGTGGTCTGGAATGTGGCTGTCATGCGGGCGATGTATTCCTTCCGGTCGCCATAGTCCCACTTCGGCCGCATCTGTTTCAGCAGGTCAAATTCGTCGCCGTACTCACCACAGCCGTAACACTTGTATCTCGGTTTGCTGCCCTCGCGCCGTAGGACCAGCGAGGCATTGGTGTCATAGTGAAACGGGCAGCGGTAGTACCACAGGCCGCTCACGTCGTGAAACAGGGGCGGGCCCATTACGTCGAGGGCCACAAATTCGAGCAGGGTCTTGATCATGTTCAGCTCCTTGTTGATGAAAGTAGAAAAGAGCCACTCCAGCCGCTCGGCCGCCAGATCGAACGACCGGAGGGCCCAAAAACGGTTTCGTCGGTCGAATATTTTACGTTTTTACGTTTTTACGTTTTCAGTCCCGAAAGAGAGTAAAAATATAAGAACTATTTACGTAGGATTGACCGAGTGAAAACGTAAAAACGTAAAAACGTAAAATTATTTGTCGGTCGTTACGTTTTCACTCGAAACGGAATCACCGCTGCTTCCTCCTTCGGTTCCGGTATTCGCCACTTCGTGACTCCACCTGCAACTTCGACGTTGCCCGCTTCCTTCGTGATGTCGAGCTTCTGCCTCGCTTGCTGCAACGTGCTTCGGGCCCATCCTTTCGCGTCTGTCTGCTTCAGCACTTCCGCCGAGTCGACCCAGACGCCAATCCCGATGTAGTCCGTCAACCAATCGCAGATAATCTCCAGCTTCGTTCCCTTCGGCTTCCTTTTCACTTCCGGGGGAGCACCATACTCAATACCTTCCGAGTGGATGCGAAACCCGACCGGCTGCGGAGCGAGTCCTAGATTCTCCTTCATCACCTTTACCCGGCACCAATCGCTGTCAGGGTCCGGCACGTCGATACCCAACTGTGCGATGCAGTAGCTATAGATAGCTCCCGACCCTCTGCTGTCGGCGGGGCGAATGTCGGTCGGGTCGCTGATCTTGTGGGTATGGTGGATGACGATAATCGCGGGCTTCGCTCGTTCTGCTATGTCGGCGAGCGCCCGTAGCTTTCGCCCAATCTTGCTGCTGTTCTCATCGCTCTGGTGTGCTCCCGTTAGCGAATCTATGACGATGACGTGGCACCCTTCGTACTTCGCGAGGTACTCAATCCGCAGCAGATCGCGGTCATCTTCTAAATCAATCGCCAGCAGCGGTTCATCTTCCCAGGGGGTCTTGAAGTTGTCGTCGGAAATGTTCCAATCGTCCAACCGTATCATCGTCAACGCTGCGCGGTTCTCGGTGTCGCACCAGAGCACGCGACTGGGCTTGTCCGGTGCAGGAGAGCCATTGAAGAACGTGCCCTTGCCGGTCATTACGGGTCGGCAGATGCCGTGCAATACAAACCCGCTCTTGCCGACTCCGCTCAACGCCACTACTTCGGTGACTCCGCCGTAGGGAATAAACTCAGGCACGAGAAACTGGTACCTCTTCACTCGTTTGCGAACCGCTGCGAAATCTCCAGGCGGTCCAATTACACTTTCAAATTTCTTATCAACTGGCGGCTTCGGCATATCAGAAAAACTCCCTTCTCGTCACGGTTGCACGCCGTCGCCGCCGTCTCGGCTTCGGCATCGCGGGTTGCGTCGTTCTCGACAACTCAAATCGAGACACCTCATCCAGCGGCACGCGCCAGCGGGGTTTGCCATCCGGGTTCACAGCCAGATTCACGGCACGCAACTGTGCGCTATGGATCAGCTGCAAAACCTTTTCAGGCGACACGCCCCAGCGCTTCGCCAATGCCGGAGGGGTGATCATCGAGTCTGTTACACTCGCCATTGCTTTCGCTCCTCCTCGTTCGTTCGGGTTTCGACTCGTTTACGGCCTTTACGAATTCCCGAATTAGTTAGGCGAGCGTGCCTAACGCGCACGAAAAAAGGGCGATTCCCCGAAGGAAACCGCCCTAAGAATTTTCGGCGAGTTAGCCTAACTCAGTCGTCACGCTTTTTTGGCTTCGATCTGCGATGCCGATCCATAGCCCGTCCCGCTTTGAGCTCTTCGCGCTTCATCTCCAGTTCCTTCCACGCCTCAGTTGCCACAACGCTCGGCGTCGAGCACTTCAGGAACTTCGCCCACTGCGTGCACGTCCACCCGCGACATTCCGGGTCTTTCATCATCTTGTCGAGCATCCGACCGTTGACGTTCTTCTTCTCGTTCCCCGGTTTCTTCTCTCCAGGGGAGTCCGCAGCCAGAAACGCCCGACCGGCATTCGTCACGAACACGAGCATATCGGGACGGTCTGGCACGGTATGCTGCTCGACGTACCCCTTCGCTAGTGCGTCGTAGTATGCGCCGTGTAGGTGGTCGGGTAGTTGGCTCAGGTACTCCAACTCACGATCCAATAGCCGTTTCAGGTACTCTGACCTCTCGTCCCCCTTCAGCCCGTTCAGGTGCTCCAACTCACGAGCCGTCACCTTGACCGAGGGCTTACACGCTTCTGCTGCTCCGCCGCTGTTGTAGAGTCGAATGACTTCTCGCAATTCGTTATCACTCATTGCTGATCCTCACTTTCATTTCCGACGGGTCAACGACATACCCAGGCAGGTCCCAACCCTCCTCGTAAAGATCCGGCCACAGCCAAGCGCGGACCACGTGAACAACGTGCTCCAGGTGCGGCTTGTAGACTTCCTCCCGATACCGTGCGGCCATTGTGTTATCGACGTGGCCCATAATCGCGTTGACGGCCACCTGGTTATTCGCCCGCTGCGCAATCGTCTCAAACGTATGCCTGAGACTGTAAAAGCCGAGGTTCTTCCGCCCGTTGATATGAAGTCGCTTGAGGATCTTGCCGAACTCCCCGGTCACAGAATCCTTGCGGGTGGCCTTCTCCGGTCCTAGTCCCTCCTTGGCGTCCATTCGCACGTAGGGCTTGCCGTGCCGCGTGATAAACCACAGCCCATTGTCCTGATCGTCCTTCGGTCGTGGCCGGACCTTCGCTGCCGCCCGCAGCGCTTCGAGCGTCTCAGGCCACAGCGGCACCACTCGGTCCTCCTGTGTCTTCGGGCGGGGAAAGTCGATCCACCCCGACTTCAGGTCCACCGCCGACTTCGGCAAACTTGCGCAGTCGGTATTGCCGAATCCGCAGTTGATCCCCAGTAGCACCATCGCCTTCAACGCCGGTCGGCACTCGGCCAGTATCGCCAAGACCTCCGCAGCCGTAAACAGGCGCTTGCCGGATTCGCGTTTCTCGGCGCGGACCTTCGTGGACTTGGGACGATTGAAGCTGTCGCCATACTTCATCTCCCTGGCAATCAGATCGTGCTTGTAGGCCCAACGGAACACGATCTTGGTCCGATTGATCTCGTTGCCGAGACTGTTGGCGTTGAGCGTCTTGCCTAGCTCCTTCCGGTATGCCGAGAACTCGTCAAACTTGATGTCGTCCACCCGCCGATCCTTCCCGAAGAAGGCGACCATGCGGGCGCACGTCTCGTGGTAGTCTTTGAACGAGTGAATCGACAGCTCGCCGACGTCGACCATTTCCAGCTTCGCGTTACAGAACGAGTCACACAGGATCTTCATCGTGCACCATTGGTGCTCGTCCACGACCGGCTTGTCTTCGGGCGGTGGTTCCTTTCCCTCACGGAGGTATGGCTCCTCGCGCTTCCAACGGCGCTCGGCTGCCTTCGGATTGTCCCACGTGCCGAAGTAGCGGGTGGCTCCTAGAACCTTCTTCGCCCACTGGCCTGACGGGTGCGCGAACAGCGGGAAGTCAGGGCGTGGCTTAGCTGGTTTCGATTTAGTAGACTTACCCATAGCGATTGCTCCTCTGAAACGGGTAGTGATCGTCTCGGGGTCGGCCGCCCACCGGTCGGCCCCACCTTTCCCTCGCTGCCCCGAGGGGTACGGGATATCCTACCCCCGAAAACAGCCCAGGGGTAGCCCAGAGGGGTAGTTCGACGATTATCTATACCGAGAAACGACCACTAAAATCGCCGTAAGTCGTTGATATAGAAGCACTTAGGCCGAATGGCGGAATTGGCAGACGCACGGGACTTAAAATCCCGTGTCCCGTTAGGGACGTGCGGGTTCGATCCCCGCTTCGGCCACTGGTTTTGACGAGTTTCGAGATTGTCTTTTTCTCCTGCTGTTCCACGCCGTCGTTACCTGCGTGTGAACATTTTTCAGAAGTCCCACCACGATTGCATGCCGATTCCAATCTGGCCCAAGACGACGGACGTGATCTGCGGCCGCGTACACGGGATGGCGCTCGCGATGTGGTGCTATACTGGCCGTCCCCCCGTAGCACGCCAGCGGGCTACAATTCGAGTCAACCTCACGGAGATCCTCCTCGATTCCCAATAGAGAAAGCACGGCACGAAAAGATCCCAGCTCGATCGGGAGTGTTCTGGTGTAGACAAGGCAGGGACCATCCGTCTGCCAGAGCGTCACACGGCCCTCAGCTCTTCTTCCGCTTCCAAGTCACTTCAAAGTCCTTTAAGGGACCGTCAAGGAACTTCAGCGTGATCGTGTTGGGATCCGTAACGGTTGATTGGGTACGACTGGTCGATTCATTTCCGTCGGCGTCATAGCCTGTTCCAGTCACTTCCTCCTGACCAGGTACCAGTGTGATCACGCTTTCAGCGCGTTCTCCTGTACTGGAGAGCTCGTAGAGAAGAATGGCTTTCTTCTTCGGACACCAACTCGCCAGTCCTTTCTGCTCCAAGATCAGTCCGTCCTTAGCGCGGCGAAAGGTGCGAGTAATCAGCATTGCATGGCCGTCGAGAATTACCTCATCCGTCATGGTCCCCGTAAACTCATCTCCCTTCGTGATCGCGACCTTTCCAGGCAAGTCGATCGGCATGGTAAGCGTGGTCTCCCACGTTCCCTCCCACATCTTCTGGTATGCTTCCCACATTACTGGCTTCGTCTCCTGCGCCATGCACATAGAACCAGTCAGCCAAACAAGCGGAGCCAACACCGAGAATGTCATGAAGCGTTGCATGGTCTCATCCCCCTGTACGGAACAATGCCACCGGAAGGAATCGCAAACAGCGCGCGCATTATGGGGCGCGCGCTGCATGGCGCCAATCACTGAAAGCGAATGCTAACAGTTGCCCACATCTGCTGAGTCGCTATCGGGAGAAGAACTGCCCCCACCGCCCTTCGACACGATGCGCAGAATCGGCCGAGGGGTAGCGCCGTCGCGCTGAGTGACCACGACGACTCCAGCACAAGCCAGCTAATACTTGACTGGCAGGGACTCATGCCGATAATGGGCGACTGGCGGCGATCCCAAGGCTCCTTGTCCAGGGTAGGCTGCAGCAACTGCGGATCGCTTCCCCGGCGTTTCGTTGGTCATCGATGCGCGTCGGAGCTCCCCGCAAGACTTCGAAGTGCGTGTGCAGTCGCCACGTGACCATCCCGCTGCCCGTATTGGCTTTGCGCCAGGAGGCTTCCTTGATCTTGGGCACCGCCGCGATCACGGCCCCATCAACCCGTGTGATCGCAGGCTGGATGTCCGACCGTCGCGAATCGTGCGCCAGCGGCCGAAGCTGCCCCCGGTTCGGAGATGATTTCCTTCAGCGGTTCTGCCTCGAAAACGCTCGTGGTTTCGGAGAGTGATCCCACTCGCCCCCTCCTTCCTCGACCCCCACGAGCTCCGCTCGTGGGTGCATCAGATGGCGAGCTACCCCGGCATCGCTCGCCCCCTCCCTCTTTGCCCCCCGCGAGCTCCGCTCGTGCGGTGAAGCAGATGGTGAGCTGCGGCGCCGCCAAACGCCTGCTCACTGCCTGCATTGAGTATTCGCCGAACGTGCCGACGTAGGACCCCGTGCTCCCGACGCGTCCCAGCCGCAGCCGATGCGCGAGGTTGTTCGGATAGCACAACGCGATCTCCCGGGGTGCCGTTTCCGGCTCGGCCCGCCACGCCGCGTGGAGATGACTGAGCATGACCGAAAGACAAGCCACGGCATGCCCTGTGCGGTCCGCGATCCGCAGGAAGGCATCGCGCACACCGGTCAGCACCGGCCAGGCCTCCAGACGGGCGTGCTGCTCGACGACCACGGACCAAGTACAGGTTCTACCAGTGCCGACCGCGATTCCGCGTCGACTACCGCCAGTTGGTACAGCGCTGTCGGTGCCTTGATGCGGGACCATGGGTCGTCGCCGCACTGATCACGGTCTGTGGTGGAACCGGCCGTTGCTGGAATGCTCCTTCGAATGCTTGACGACCGGTACAAGCAACCGGCGCGCTTGCCTACATCTACAAAATCGCGCGGCATCGATATTCGTTACGGAAAAAACGGCAGATACTCCGTACGCCGGCTGATTAGGGGTGAGGAGCAGCGTCGGTAGCTGACCATCTGATTCACCACACGAGCAGAGCTCGTGGGGGTCGGGGACGGGTGTGGAGGCAGCGTCGGTAGCTGACCATCTGATTCACCACACGAGCAGAGCTCGTGGGGGTCGGGGACGGGTGAGGGGCCGCGGCCAACAGAAGCATGACGCCCCCCCGAGTTCGCGCCCGCGCCGTACGGGGACCTGATTC
>JBGSHS010000423.1:0-8839 GCA_041752115.1 Pirellulaceae bacterium
CCGCGTGTGGCAACGGCTGCTCGTCGTGCGCAGCGCCTCAGCGCATCTCCCTTCAGCCCGGACGGGCCACTCCGTCTGCTACCGCCCAGCGACTTGTGCCACCTCAAATTGCCCAAACCCGCACCGCAACGCCGCCCCTCACCGATCAGGGGCAGGGTGTCTGCTTCCAGTTCCCTTCCAGTTCCTCAACGATCAGGGGCAGGGTGTCTGCGTCCAGTCTGTCTGCTGCCAGTCTCTGCTTCCAGTCACGTCGACGCGGACGCTTCGCTGCGGGGGGGGCTCGCAAACTCGACGCCAGCCACCCGTCGACGAGACCTGTGGTCGGCCGAGTGAGTAAGCCGGGTGCCCCGTTCACCATTTGTGGAAATGTATGGCGGCGAAGCGCAAAGAGCCGATCTGCCGGTACCGTACGTGGCGACAGGGACGCCAACTCACTAATCGGTTGATTGTATTCGGCGAAGGGACGTACAATGTACGATCATGCGTCCAGGCAGCGGCTTTCCAGTAAATCGTACATTGGGCGGCTGGCGTCCGTCCGGGATGAGTTCATTCAGGTGAGAAAATGACAACGGAAATACCAAGTGACCTTATTCCATTTGTGCAACGCATGGTGGCCGAAAAACGATACCTGAACGAGCACGATGTGCTGGCAGAGGCTCTCCGAATGCTGCAGGCTCGCGAAACCCTGCGCGAAGAAGTCGCCAGGGGATTCGATCAACTCGACGCCGGAATGCGCGTACCAGCCGAACAGGTCTACGCACGAGCTGAAGCACGCGTCCGCCAAATTGAAAATGGGAAAATCTAGTGGCGCGCGTGGATTACGCACAGGAGGCAGATGAAGACCTCGTGGGCATCGCGGACTTCATCGCACGGGATAAGCCCGAAGCGGCTCGCCGATGGATTCAGAGAATTCGTGAGGCGTGCGAAACCCTGGCGACGCGACCCGAAATAGGCGAGCTGCGTCAAGGATTTGGCGTGTCCGGTTGTCGTTCGTTTAGCGTGGGAAGCTACGTCTTGTTCTTCAGGCAGACGAGTGATGGGATTGAGGTTGCACGTATCGTGCATGGTAGCCGAGATATGCACAACCTCTAGCGCGTCTGCCGGCGGTAGTGGGGTCATCGGCACCCGCGGCTGCCGCAGAAATGCGGGCAGCATAACCCTGCACATAGCGGCGAGAGTCAGCAGCAACGCAAGCCGCCGGGCCTGTGGGACCCGGCGGCGTGGTGTGTTGGTTCATGCTACGGATGGTCACTTAGCGGACTCAACCTCGCGGTCTGGCAGACTCAACAGTTCGAGCGGGTCGGATTCCCACTGGGCGAACAGGTCGTCCACTCCCATGTGGTGCCTGTCATAGGCCACGTTGGCGTTCGCGATGCGGTGTGCCACTGGCTCTGCCAGTGCTGAGGCACCCACGCTGTAGCTGAGATCACGGGTGGAGGATTCCACCGTGCGTGATTCGCTCCGCCGTGCCGTATCGACGCGCAGCTTCTGCAGCGGCTCGTAGTACATATTTTCCAAGGCAGCGTCGCTAACACGCAGGGCTGCTTCAGCGGAGACGGGCTCGGAGGCAACTGGTGCCTCTGCCACCAGCAGGCTGCTCGGAGCGGGCGGATCGGCGATGCCTTGCGGGTTGGTGTTGCCGGGGGCGAGGGCGAAGACGAATGCTGCTGACACACTGAGTGAGATTCTACTGCGCGCGGCAATGTACTCGTACACCTTATCAGTCCCGCTATCGACGATCCAGATGTTTTGGCTGCCGTTCGACGGATCAATCGTGATACCTGTCGGGCTGGTCGCGCCGGGTGTGCTAATTGTCCAGCTTCCGAGGAGTGAGCCGGAGAGTGCGTACTTAAACACCTTGTCTGTGGTGGAATCGTTCACGACCCACAGATTCACTCCGTCGGTCACGATGTCCTTCGGACTGGTGTTCGCATAGTTCAGGCTGAAACTGCTCGCAGTCCAAGTACCGGAGAGGCGTGCCGCGCCACCGGCGTACTTGTAGACCTTGTCGCTGTAGGCATCCACGATCCAGACGTCGGTGCCGTTGGTGGCAATGCCTTCCACTTTAGCTTTGGTGCTCAGCGTACCCGCGGTCCAGGAGCCGAGCAGTGTGCCACTGTTATTGTAGACGTACACCTTGCGGTTGGCATCGACGACCCAGGTCTTGTCGCCCGCGACTGTGCTGGCCGCGCCGCGTGGCGCGGTGTTGCCACTGTTGAGGCTATAAGACTCAACCGACGTACCGCCGACGTGGTATTCGTAAATCAAATTCTGCGTAGCGTCGTTGACGACATAGAACTTCGTGGGTGAGCGATTACCGAAAGTGACGCCGGAGACGTCCTGGTCGGCGGCGAGTACGACGACGTGGCTCCCAGACGCCCACGCGAAGGAATTCGCCGTAACGAAGATGTCGCCCTTGCCATTGGTATCGCCAGAGACTAAGTTCGTGGAATTCGAGCCGAAACTTACATAACGGCCGTCGGCACTGATCGAGGGTGACAGCCCGCCATAGTCTCCTTGCGTACCGTCGGCCGCATCGCTCACCCGCTCGATCGTGTCCGTCTGTCGATCATACACAAAGACTCCACCGTACCAAAACGTGTTCGGGTGAAAATTGGTGGCGGATGAGCTAAAAGCCACATAGCGTCCATCGGCGCTGAGCGAAGCGTCATTCGACTGGTTGTTTCCTTGCGTACCGTCAGTTGCGACGCTCACCCGCTCGATCGTGTCCATCTGGCGGTCATACACGAAGACGTCGACGAAGCCATTGGTATCGCCGGAGACAAGGTTACTAGCCTCTGACCTAAACCCAACAAATTGGCCGTCGGCGCTGATTGAGTAAATGTACGAAGAGCCATTTCCTGCGGTGCCATCGTTTGCCACGCTGATGCACTCGATCGTGCCCGTCTGGCGGTCAAAAACGAACGAGTCGCCCACGCCATTGGTATCACCGGGGACGAGGTTACTGGCAGAAGAGTTGAAGGCAACATAGCGACCGTCGGCGCTGATATCCCCATTTTGCGAAGAGCTGTTGCCTTGCTCGCCACCGACAGCACCGCTGACCAAGTCGATGGTGTCTGCCTGGCGGTCATACACGAAGACGTCCCGTTGCCCATTGGTATCGCTGGGGATGAGATTGCTGGCGACAGACTCGAACGCCACGTAACGGCCGTCGGCACTGATCGAGGGCGACATCGAAAGGGCGTTTCCTTGTGTGCCGTCGGCTGCAACACTCACTCGCTCAATCGTGTCCATCTGGCGGTCATACACGAAGATGTCGTACGTGCCATTGGTGTCGCCGGAAACGAGTTCGCTGGAGGAAGTCATGAAAGCCACATAGCGGCCGTCGGCGCTGATCGAGCCGAGGTACGACTGAGAGGTTCCTTGCGTGCCGTCGTCAGCAACGCTCACCCGCTCGATGGTGTCCGCCTGGCGGTCGTACACGAAGATGTCCTGCACCCCATTCGTATCTCCAGGGACGAGGTTACTGGCAGAAGAGGCGAAAGCCACGTAGCGACCGTCGGCACTGATCACGCTTGCTCCCAAAGAATCGCCATTTCCTTGCGTACTGTCGTCAGCAACGCTTACCCGCTCGATGGCCGGAACGTTTCCCGCCGGAGACGTTTGCTGCCAGCCCGGCCGCTGGACCTCGGCGACGGCATAGGTGCCGGCGGCCAAGCCGCCGAAGCTGTAGCTGCCGTCGGCAGCCGTGGTCGCGGTGGTTTCGCCGGTGTCGAGTTGGCCGTTGCCGTCGGCATCGAGGTAGACGGTCCAGCCGCTCTGGCCCGACTCGCCGGTGTTCTTCACTCCGTCCGCGTTGAGGTCATTGAACACAGTGCCGGAAATTGTCGCCAACATCTGGCGGTCTTCCAGATGTTCGGCCTGCAGAAGCCGGTGGCGGAGTCGTGCTTGTTTGCGGGGACGGGAGCCGCGCAGTGAGGCTGCCAGATCTCGACGCGATTTGGATGGAGAGAGGTGCGTGTGGGGCATCGTACGTTCCTTTGCGTGATAGTGCAGGCGTCGAGTTTCAAATGGGCTATAATGCAGTAGCAAAATGTCATCGCCCCAGGCGCGCAGCACGAGCCGCTCGGGAGATGTCTGGCCCGGTGAGGAACACGGTTGGCGCCTAGGACCTCACCGGGCGTTTTTCTTTCTCGAAACAGCGATTCGTCGTGTGCTAGGTCACTGCGGTGTCTCCCCTTCTTTCGCCGCCTCGGGTGCGGGCGTGGACTTGGGCAATTCCTGCACTTCCTCGACTTTCCCCGCGGGCTCAGGTGCTGGCTCAACCGTGGGCAGCGGCACGCCCAGCATGGCTGCCGCTTCGGCCTGCAGGCGTTTGAGTTGTGCAGGCAAGGGGTATTTGAGAATGCGTTGCTTCGAGGTTTCTTCACATTCCCGCTCGTAACCTCCGAGCCACTGGTTCGCCTTCGCGAAGTGGTCGCCGGCCTCCGTCTGCTCGCCCAATTGCCAGAGGTCCATAACGCGAACGAAAGAGCACGTCCCGGCCTCCGATTGCCTCCCGATGGTGTCGAGGGACGCCCGATAATCGCCCGCCCGAAATAGCGCCCAACCGAGCGAATCCGTGCCGACTTCACTCCCCGGCTCCAGTTCCACGGCCCGGCGGGCCAAGCGGAGCGCGAGGTCAGGATCGCGGAGTGGCTCCGGGGCCGTGGTCAACACGTTGGCGATCATCCACAGGTTTGGATCATCGGGCGTCCGCTGGACCGCTTCGCGGATCAGCGCCTTGGCCAACAGGAAACGAGCCTTCGCGCCGAACTTCTGTTGCTGTAGCGAACGTCTCGCATCGTGCAGGCACTGCGCCGCCCGATCGATAAATAACTCAATGTACTGCGTGGCGGTTACGATCAGGTCGTCGCAATCAGTCAGACAGAACTGAGTCACGTCTTGAGCCGCTTTGGCAGCTGCATCTTCGTCTCCTGACAGAACGTGGACCTCCGTCAGTAGCAGGAAATGATTACCGAGGAACTCCTGCGACTGTGCGTTTGCGGGGTCGATGTTCAGCGCAGCTCGCTGATGTACGACGGCCTGCTCCAGGAGCTGGCGAGCCTCGGGGAGCTGACCCGTGGCGATGAGCGATTCGGCCAGATTATTCAGGTACCCACCGGCAACGGTGCGAACTCCCACGTCGTTGGGTAGGTTGGCGGCCAGCCCGTTCTGGATCTCGACCGCTCGCCGACGTGTCTGTTCGGCCTCGTCAAGTCGCCCCATACCGTCCAACACAGACCCCAAGCGATCCAGAGCCCTGGCCAAGCGACTGAGGAACTCGGGCTTGTCCGGTTTGTTCTTTAAGGCATCCTGGTGCCGTGCAATCGTCGCCTCCAGCACAGCGCGAGCTTCCTCCAACTTACCCCTCGCCTCCAGGCTGGAGGCCAATTCCACACTTAATTGGAAGGCGTGGCCCTGATACTCAGGTACTTCGGGGTAATCGGTGGCCAGTTTGTTTAGGATTTCCCACGACTGACGAGCGAGTTGTTCCGTTTCGTCGTCCTTTCCAGCTTGTTGCACAATGCTCGCCAGGTTCTGGAGGACGTTGGAGAGACTCTTGCGATAATTGAGAACTTCGGGCAACTCCGCTACCAACTCTTGGTATATGGGCAGAGCCTGTCGAAGACTCGTTTCTGCCTCCAAAGGTCGAGCGAGTTGATGACGGAGCAGGAGGCCCAGATTATTGTGGCTCGCAGCCAGGGCCTCCCGGTAGTCGATATTCTTCGGGTCGGTTTTCAGCAAGGCTATCTTGGCATCGACAGCCGTGCGAAACAGGGCTTCCGCCTCCCCAGGTTTGTCTGCTGCGATGGTTCGGGCCAGGTCGTCCTGCGCATTCGCCAGCTTCAACCTTCGAGCGGGATCGTCGGGAAAGTTGGCCAGCAACGATTCAAAGAGGGTGATGGACTGGCGGAAGCCCGCCTCCGCCTCACCGGGGCGTCCGGCGTTGTTCAAGAATACGGCCTGCACTCGATGACCGCTCGCAAGGGACTCCTGGTACTGGGCTTCGCCGGGGAACTGGGCGGCCAAGGCCTGGCAGGTCTCCAGGGCTGAACGAAGTTCTTGCTCAGCCTCGGGGAGCCGCCCCATGAAGGACAGCAGCTCTCCCAACTGGCCTCGCGTCTGGGCGAGCCAATCGCGGTATTGGGGCTCGTCGGGCTTCTCACGCACCGACTGTTGGAGAAGTTCACGGGCTTGGCGAAATGCCGCTTCGGCCTCCTTGTGCTGCCCGAACTTTCGCTGGATCACACCCGCGCGTTGCTGAGCTTTCGCCGTCTCAAACCGGACGGTCGGGTCGTCGCTTTGTTCGGTGGCGAGCTGCTGATAGAACGCCAGGGCCTTTTCCAGGAATTGCCTCTGGACTTGCGAGAGCTCCGCCTGCTGCGCGAGCCACTTCTCGGCCACCTGTGTATACATGTCATCCACGGCCTGCCGACCGAATTGCAGACGTTCCTGGGCCGTCAATAAAGCCTTGGCGGTTTGCCGCTCGGCCCGCGTGGCACGCAGGGTCTGCTGTACTTTCTCGTCGCGTTCGGTGATCGCGGCTTGCTCGGCGCTCGTTGCGCGGATCGCTTGCCAGATGCTGACCCCCGTGCCTGTGATCAAGGCCAAAGCGACCAGCGCACTGGTGACCAAGACAGCTTGGTTGCGGCGCGCAAACTTCGTAAATCGATACGCGACCGACGGCGGGCAAGCCTGGACCGGTTCGTCGTGCAGATACCGCTCGACATCGGCCGCCAGATCGTTGACCGTCGCATAGCGCCGATTCCGGTCTTTGTCCATCGCCTTCATCACGATCCAGTCCAACTCGCCGCGCAGTTCTTGGCTGAGTTTTCCGGGCTCAATGTGGCGACGCTCGGATATCGTCGACAGATCGGCCGCCTGCAGCGTGCTGACCCGCGCACTGGGACGCGGTGGCTCGACCTCCCGAATCATCCGCCGCATCTCATCGAAACCGGCCGTGCGCAGCGTGTCCTTTTCGAACGGCGTGTGGCCTGTGAGCAGCTCGTACAGCACCACGCCCAGCGAATAGATGTCGCTGCGGGTGTCGACATCCACGGCGCTTTGACCAGCCTGCTCGGGGCTCATGTACAGCGGCGTGCCTACCATTTGATCGAGGGCCGTGTACAGGGATTGCTCGGACAGCTGCTGGCCCATGGCTTTGGCGATGCCAAAGTCGATGATCTTGGGTACCGGCCGGACGTCATGCACTTCCACCAGCAAGTTGCTTGGCTTCAAATCGCGGTGGATCACGCCTTTCTGATGAGCGTGCTGCACGCCGTGGCAGAGTGTGACGAACAATGCCAGCCGCTCGCGCATCGAAAATTGCTCGCGATCACAGTACTCCGTGATCGGGGTCCCTTTGACCAATTCCATCGCGAAGTAAGGTCGACCCGCCTCGGTCGCACCGGCATCGAACACCTTGGCGATGTTCGGATGATCCATCATGGCGAGGGCTTGCCGTTCGGCCTCGAACCGGGCCACCACCTCGCGCGTGTCCATACCGGGTTTGATGATCTTCAGAGCCACTTTGCGGCGGAGGGGCTCCCGCTGTGACGCCGCGTACACGATGCCCATGCCCCCTTCGCCAATCTGCTCCAGCAACTTGTAGGGACCGATCTGCGTGCCGGGCTGTTCCTGGGGCGGGAGGTCGAGAGTCACCTCGCCACGCGCCGACGTTCCGCCAAGGAACCTTCCCGCATCACGATGCGAGGCGAGCAATTCTTCAACCTGCGCCCGCAAGTCCGCATCGCCGCCGCAAGCAGCGTCGAGGAATTCCGCCAACTCGTCGGGCGTTTTTCGGTCGAGCGCATCGCAGAACAGTGCGCGGATGTCGGGTTTCACGTCGTTCATCGGTCGGGCTCCCACGTGGTGGTCCACAAGACAATGCTCCGTCTGCGCAAACAAAGCGCCAGGAATCTGGGAATTTCCTGCTAATTCCCACCCGTGGGGCATTACTCTCGCACGGCGGGCAGGTACCCATCCCCCAGTTTGCGGTGCAACCACGCCCGCGCAAACGCCCAGTTGCGATCGGCCGTGCGTTTGGGCATCCGCAGTGCTGCGGCCGCACCCCCCCCAGCGGTAATCTGTCGAGCATCGCCGCCCGATACTGTTCTCGAATGCGACCATGGGAATCGGGCCGATCGGTGATCGTCGCAAAACGATCGCGAACCGCCAAGCGAAAACGATCGCCCAAAGCGGCGGAGACGTTGTGGTAATGTGCTACCGCATCTGCCAGGTCTTTCGCGACGAGCGGGTGTTATCGTCGCGGTCTAGCCATCAACTCTTCGCCAAAGTTCGGCATCATCAATTGCGATCGACGGGTCCGCTTTCAATACAGCCGAGCGATGGACTGCCTCTCGCAACACGTCCGGTGGAACAGCGCTGCCTTTGGACGATGCGGCAATGTCGTCCCACAATTCTGTGACGATTCGCAATTTCTCCGCGACCGGCAAGTTGCGGAGGCCGACAATATCAACACTCACAAGCAGACTCTCCGAATCAAGAGAACGAATCCCAGCGGTGCGCTCAACAATCGTGATGATCCGCCCGACTCGTGCTATACTGCTGCCCTTCGCTGATGGAGACATTAACGGAAAGGCTCATCTTCATGGCTCGAGAGTGGTCTTCTGTCTATCGTGCGGGCCTGCATATTTGTGGTCTGATCGCGATCGTCCCGTGGTGTAGATCGTGTCCGGCGGCAGGCGTGATCCTCGTCGAGGACGGACAACCACGCTCCGAGATCATCATTGCGGAGCAACCGCCACGACTGGTGAAACTCGCGGCGGGTGAATTGCAACACTATGTCGAGAAGATCAGCGGAGCGCAGCTGAAC
>JBGSHS010000424.1:0-3307 GCA_041752115.1 Pirellulaceae bacterium
TTGACGAATTTGCTCCAATACCTCACACCTATGTTCGTCCGTGAACATCCTTGAGTCCTCCTGACGAGTAAGTTGTCGACACACAACAACTTATGTCAGCGAGGACTCTTTTTTGTCAAGACAAGCTTAGTGCCATTGAGCCGAGCTCGCGGGGGTCCGCGGCGGAGGGGCGAGCAGCGCAGTAGCTCACCATCTGATGCACCCACGAGCCGAGCTCGCGGGGGGCCGGGAGAAAGGGAGCGAGCGGAGCGGTAGCTCACCATCTGATGCACCGCACGAGCGGAGCTCGTGGGGGGCCGGGACGGAGGGGCGAGCAGCGCAGTAGCTCACCATCTGATGCACCCACGAGCCGAGCTCGCGGGGGGCCGGGAGAAAGGGGGCGAGCGGAGCAGTAGCTCACCATCTGATGCACCGCACGAGCGGAGCTCGTGGGGGGGGCCAGGGCGGAGGGGCGAGGAGGCAGCGCGGTAACTGACCGTCTGATAAGATGACGCATCTGTCGATCGCTAGCTAGATCAGTCTAAAAAAATTCCGGCTAGCAAATCTCGGGCCGAACGTTATTGGGTCAATCTTCGTTAACAGTGCGGGCAACCCGGTGGTGGCGGGCTTGGAAGACGATACCGATGGCGGCCAGCGCGAGGAGAATCAAACCGCTGATCAAAGGGGAGCCAGTGAGCGGTAAAGCGGAGGTGACGGCAGTTGCCCCCACCAGGCTCGACAGCACGATGATCGCCCAGTCCATGACCCAGGCCGCAAGGATCGCGCCCAGAACGCCCCCCACCAGGAACCAGACGAGCTGGCTGGTATCGTTGCCGACCGGTTGCGCAATGGCCAACGCCAGATAGCCGCTGGCCAGGAGTCCGGCGAGGGCGAAGGCCACGCGCTGCGCCAGCAGGGCAATCAGAGCCCCGATTCCACCAACGCACAACGCTGCCACCAGGCGCACCCATTGAGCTTGTTCGATGAGCCACGACTCTGCCAGCTCCAGGCCGACGAAGAAGCCGGCAATCGCCACGAGAACCCAATACAGCTGCAGACCGAACAACAGCAGGACTACTCCCAGAACCGCGTTCACTACCGGCATCGCTCAGATCTCCTGATCGGCGTTTCTTTACGGGCCATCGCCAAAGCGCCGATGTCAGTTTGACAGGTCGTTTTGATGACGTCACGCCCAGACGTTCCGCAGTTTATTGCTTGATCTCCAACAGGTCTATCACTTTGGCAGCGATCGCCGTTCGCGAAATCTCTTCGAAGTCGAGCAGTTCGGACGGTGTGCCGCTCCCCGGTTTCTGCCGGACGCACAGGGAGATGACGGGAACGCGATGTGCCGCCAGCGACGTGCGCACGGCGTCTGCCATTCCTCCTTCTGCATAATGGTCCTCGACAACAATCATCAGATGCGTTTCTCGGGCAGCTTCCCGGAGCGTCTGATCGTCCACCGGCTTGATACTGTACAGGTCGATGATGCGCACGGGAAGATCCTTTGCCTGCAGCACCTCGTAGGCTGCCAGAGCTTCGTGCAAGGTGACGCCAGCCGCCACAATCGTCGCGACATCCCGCGCATTGCGACGAAGCACTTTGCTCCCGCCAATGGCGAAGACCTCCTGCGTGGGGTAGATCACCGGCGTATCTTCACGCGTCATCCGGAGGTAGACAATCCCCTCATGGCCGGCTGCTGCTTCCACCAGTCGCTCGGCCGATACCGCGTCACATGGGTATAATACGACGCTGCTGAGAATCGTGCGGAACATGGCCAGGTCTTCCAGTCCCATCTGTGACGGTCCGTCCTGTCCTATGGACACTCCAGCATGCGAGCCGACAAACTTGACATTTGCATCGGAGTAGCGACTCATACGAATCTGATCAAAGGCCCGGGAAAGAAACGCGGCGAAGCTGGAGACGAAAGGGATCTTGCCGCGACTGGCAAGCCCTACGGCTGTCCCCACCATGTTCTGCTCCGCAATGTACATCTCGAAGAAGCGGTCGGAACACGCCTGCTGAAAATACTCGGCCCGCGTCGAGTTCCCCACTTCGGCATCCAACACAACGATCTCCGGATACGCGGCCGCGAGCCGGACCAGCGCTTTCCCGTACGCATCGCGCGTGGCAACCTTGCTTCCGAGCTCATAGCTCGGCTCTTCCACAGCACCAGGTGCCGGCCATTCCGGCCGCTCGCTCTCGGGCGCCGCGATTGTCCCTCGCAACTGCAGGTCCACCTCGCCCAATTCATCCAGTGCCTCAGGAAGTTGCTCCTCCTTCAACGCCTTGCCATGCCAGCCGTTGGCGTCTTCCAGGGAGGCAACTCCCTTTCCTTTGACGGTCCTGGCAATGATCATCGCAGGAGTTCCTGAAACGTCCCGGCTCCACCGAAAGGCGTCGGTAATCGCGGCCAGATCGTGGCCATCGATCGTGCGGGTTTGCCAACCGAAGGCTTCCAGACGCTCCTGGTAGGCCCGCAGGTCATGGCCGTACATCGTCTCGCCCCTCTGTCCCAGCCGATTGACATCGAGCACGCCGATCAGATTGTCCAGCCGGTAGTGAGCGGCGATCTGGATCGACTCCCACTGCGATCCCTCCGCCATTTCGCTGTCGCCCAACAGGACATAGGTCCGGTACGACAACATGTCCAGGTACTTGGCATTTATGGCCAAGCCGACCCCAATGGCCAGTCCCTGCCCCAGGGATCCGGTCGCGGCATCTGCGTAGGGGAAGACACTGGTCGGATGTCCTTCCAAGCGGCTGCCGAACTGACGATACGTCAACAGCTCATCCACCGTAATCGCCCCGGCTGCTGTCCACAGAGCGTACAACAGAGGCGAAGCATGCCCCTTGGAGAACACCAATCGGTCGTTATTCGGATATTCCGGGTGGTCTTTGTCAAACCGAAACGTGCCGCCAAAGAACAAGCCGGCCATCAAGTCTGCCGCCGACAGCGCCGACGTGGGATGCCCCGACCCGGCTTGTGTCGTAGAGACGAGAATGTAGTGGCGAATCAGTCTTGCCAGATGAGTCAGAGTGTCGATACTGGCAGCAGTCGAAGCGGAAGACATGAGAGCCTCACTCACACAGAAAAGGATCCTACGGGAAGGGGCGGCCTGTCCCCATCGGCAGCGTTCGCAAGCCACTGGTTGTTGCATATGCCGTGCCACTGCCGACAGAGGATAAGGCAGGCATACCGAGCGCGTGTTGAAGAAGATGGAGAAACCGACACGACCGATGCCGGGCAAGCGGAACTCGCAGCGCGTCATCGCGGGCGCGGAGGTATCGATGGGTCGATCGCCGTCGAGGCGGCATCGCGCAGTCGCGC
>JBGSHS010000425.1:0-14039 GCA_041752115.1 Pirellulaceae bacterium
CACCGCCGACCGAGCAGCCCGCGCATCCTCCCACGTCTCCCCCCGCCGACAACGCGACTGCGGCCGCTCCACCGGCGACGGGGCCAGCTGCGGAGCCCATGGTGATCTCGCCCGTCGAACTGGTGGCGATCATCACGAACAAGACTTCGTCGTTCGCATTCGATGCGACCGTCGATCGGTTCGACGGGGCAACTTACCGAGCCGGAGAGACCTTCTTCTTGCGTGTCACGAGTGGAAAGCCGGGGTATCTCTATGTGCTGCAGGTGGACACGGAGGGCACGCCGGCCCTGCTCTACCCCACCGCGGGCGAAGACAATCGCATCCTGGCCGGGCAGTCTCTCAACGTCCGTCCCGCCGGAACAGCAGGCGGATTTCCGGTGACGGGACCCGCCGGATTGATGCGGATCAAAGCCCTCGTCACGGCGCGAGCGCTGGCCTTTTCCGGTTGCGTGGAGACCACGCAGGCCGAACCGTCGCAGCAGCAACGAGGCAAGCCCGATGAGCCGCAGACGGCCGAGAAACCGCGGATGCAGAAGCCACCTGGCAAGCCGGCCGGTTTTCGCTGGCCTCCGACCCAGCGACGGCAAATCCAGGAGTGGCTCAAGAACACTGAGCAGGTGTTGGACGCGGGGCAACTCGGATGCACTGCTCCGGAGGAACTACTTGGCTCCTTTGCCCAGGACGCAGTCACCTTCTACGTGGAGGCCGCGGAAAGCGGCACCCGGCAGACTCCGCGTGATCGACAGCGGCAAGTGCCGCCGCGTCCGAAGAAGGACTCCGCCGCAGTTAAGTAACATCATTCCCCATAGCGCGTTCCATAAACCTGACCAAACGGCTGGTGTAAACCGAGGAGCTAGACCCATGTCAAGAGTCGTACAAGCGTTGACGGCGATCCTGGTACTGGCGAGTAGCGGTGCCGTCTGGGCGGACATTATCACGTCCCCCACCGGCAAATCCCTGGCCAGCCGCGCGGTGATCAAAACAAGCCGCGGCATCGATGTCGAAGAGACACTACGGAACAACCAGTCGCCATTTCTGGTGCGCATCGACGTGTGCCGGCTGGATGAAAATGCTCAGGAGGTCGATCCCTGCAGAGACCGTGTGTTCCAGGAAGGGGAGTGCGTGGGGATCAAAGTGCGATCGGAAAAAAGTGGCTTCCTGTATCTGTTCTACAAGCAGGCTGACGGCAGTGAGAAATGCCTGTTTCCGAACCAGTTTCATCAGGACAACCAGATCCAGGCCAACACGGAGATCGTTGTTCCGCTGAAGGAGTGGAACTTTGATCTTCGTGTTCAGCAGCCTTTCGGTGATGAGATTCTTATTGCTTTGGTCAGCACGACACCCTTGTCAACGCAGGCACTCGGCGGCAAGTCCCTGACGAAGAGCGTTGTTACCGCCATAGACCTGGACACGATTATCCGCAAGGGAATTGGCGTCGAACTTCGCAATGCACCCGATACCTGGGCCGAGCACCACGTGACGTTGAAAACCGTCGCCCGAACCGCTACCAAGCCACCGACTCCGCAACGATTACGACTGGGACTGTACATCGGCATCAGTGACTACAAGGATGCGGATATCCGGGATCTTCACGTCTGCCATACAGACGCTCAAGTGATGGCGGCCGCGATGAAGGAGCGAGGCCGGCTGGATGGACTGGGCGTCCTGGTCAACGAGCATGCGACCCGCGCAAATATTCAGGCGGCCATCCAGGAACTCAAGCTCAAGTCGAAGCCCGGTGATGAGTTGTTTATCTACTGGTCGGGGCATGGCGGCACCTGCGCCGACACGGACGGCGACGAAAAAGATGGCCTGGATGAATTCCTCGTGCCCTATGATGCCGTGCCGGGCAAGATCGCCGAGACAATGGTGCTGGACGACGAGTTTGGCCGCTGGATCCAGGATCTGGATGGTCGACGCGTGGTGGTAATTCTGGATGCCTGTCACAGCGGTGGGAGTTGTCAAGGGGCCAAGGGCTTGAAGAGTACCGAGGCAGTCCAGAGCGCAACGGATTCGCCGGCCCCTTCTCCCGCTGGGGAGAAGGTCAATGCCCTGGTCAAGCGTGTGCAGGGGGGCGGCGCGTCGCCGGACGACGGAGGCTGGAAGTCGTTCCTGGACGACGAATTCTCACGTGTGAAGGACATCGGTCAGGATGATGCCGCCATGCTCTTCTCGTCGGCTGCCGACGAAATCTCGGCGGAACGCCGCGATGGCGACCTGAGCGTGATGACATATTTCCTGGTCGAGATGATCCTGCGGCGAGAGGCCGTCACGATCCGCAACGCGTTCGATTACGTCAAGGTCGAAGTGCCTAGGTACATGCAGGAGCATTTCCGTGGGCGGACTCAAACACCGCAACTGTTCGGCACCGGCGCCGATGTCCGCTTAAGGTAGGCACACGCGCACGGGATACAGAATACATGCCACACGCGGCGAAATATATCATGGGCGCACCGCTTAACCGACTGTATTGGGTCGCGATTCCACTGGTGATCCTGAGTGCCGATCCGGTCAGCGCTCAGGACCGGTTCGCGTTGGTGATTGGGAATTCGGAGTATGCGGAGAAGCGACTGAAGAATCCTGGTAACGACGCGGATGCGGTGGAAACTGTCTTTCAAGCACTCGACTTCAAGGTAACGAAGTACAAGGACCTCGATCAGAAGAAGGCCGAGACGGCTATCCACGATTTCGGCGAGGTGCTGACGAAACGCAGCGTGGCGTTCTTCTTCTACTCCGGTCACGGGATCCAGGTGGAAGGCGACAACTACCTGGTCCCCCTTGGCGCGAACCTCAACGAGGAAGTAGATATCAAGTACAAGTGCATATCAGTAGCGTATCTGCTTGATGTGTTGGCGAAGTCCCGGAGCTCACTGAATGTCATCGTTCTCGACTGCTGTCGCGACAATCCGTTTCAGCGGTCGTGGAAGAGCGCAGGTCCCGCCAAGGGACTGGCCGCCATCGGAACCGCGCCCGGCGGCACGCTGATCGCGTTTGCGACGGCGCCGGGGCAGACCGCGGAAGATGGTGCCGGCAACCTTTCCCCGTATACACAACGTCTGTGCGACGTCCTGAAGACACGTCCGCCGGAAGGGCTCGAATTGCGCGAAGTATTCAACACGGCGGGGCTTCGCGTGCGGACAGAAACCGGCCAGGAACCGTGGATCCATTTGCCGGCACTCCCAGACTTCTACCTCTGGAAAGGACCAGAGACACCTGCTTCGACGATCACGAGCCGGGGCGGAATGGAACTCGTGTTAATCCCGGCGGGTGCGTTCGAGATGGGATCACCTGTATCAGAAGACGGACGAGACGACAAGGAAGAACAGTTGCGGCGAGTGCACGTGAACGGGCCGTTCCTGATGGGGGTCTACGAAGTCACGCAAGCCCAATACGCTTCGATCATGACCATGAATCCCAGTCGGTTCCAGACCAACCACGAACGACTGCAATTCACGGGTGTGAAAGCGGATGAACTGCCCGTGGAACGTGTCACCTGGTATGACGCATTAGCCTTATTGAAGAACCACTTCCCGAGCCGCAGCCACGCCTTGAAGGCCCCGATGGCACTGGATTCGGACGAAACACCACCAGTTTGATACGAAGCGTCCGAAGGACCATTGGTGTGCCGCGAGCCACGATTGTCTTCCGGTATGGCAGGTAAGAACTTCCCGTCTTGTTAGTTGCCAAGGTCACTGAACGAGAACTAGTGAAAACGACGGACACTCCCGGCACGTCGCCGAGACGATGTAACGTAGATCCTTGGTAACACGAAGGACCTTTGCATGCGTACACACTACTTGCGATTCGCCGTCACCTTTGTCCTGATTTGGCTCTGGTCATCCCGCGTGAGTTGGGCGGTGACTTTTGATCAAGCGGTTCGCTCAATGGCCGATGAGTTGGCCATCGTCTTGAACGATGTAGGCAATGACAAGGTCGTGCCGAAGTACGACGGTGCGCTGGCATTTCCCGGAGGCGTGAGCACCGCTTTCGCCGAGGCCATGAAGGAGACACTGGCCACGAAAGGTATTCGAATCGCAGCGCGTGCAGATCTCGTGTTCGCGGCGCATTTGGAACTCACCACCGATTTCGCCGCCCGACTATCGGGAAAGCTCATCGATGCTCAAGGGAAAACCATCCGTGAAATTGAAGGCCAGTCTATCGAAGACGGCCGGGACCTGGCCGAATCGATGGGTGTGACAACCGATTTTCACCTGGCAAGCACTTCGAACGGACGTCAACAGGCGTTTCGCCAGCATCTTGACAACAAGACGATCTATGTCAATGAGAGTCACACGATCCTGCTTGGTGGTGAAGATTCTCCGTTTGGTGTGGAAGTGCGCGTGAAGGACCAACCTCGCCGATTCAACGAAGATGTTGAGGGCTTGGCCTACGTCGACCTGCATCCTGGGGAAGAGTACGAGATTCTGTTGCACAACAACTCGCACTATGAGGTCGCCGTCGACCTGAAGATCGACGGACTCAACAGATTCCATTTCGCTGAAAGGGCATACGATCACTCCGATGGACAACGACGCCGCAATTCCAAGTACTATTATCTGATCATCAAACCACATGCGACTCATGTAAGCAGTGGTTGGTACAAGTCAGATAGCCGTGTTTCGCGTTACAGAATTACTCCCATTGAGGACAGTGCTGCGGCGACGGCCGGAATCCCGTTGACTGACGTGGGCATGGTGTCTGCGACGTTCCAAGCTTCGTGGAAGACGGGTAGCCCACATCCGGCGGATGAACCGGCGATTAGAAGAATCGTTACGGAGGTCGTGAAGGTTACGAAGTTCGTTCCTGAGCAAGTTGTGCGAAGTGACGGTACGGTGGAGACGTTCGTCAAACCCGTGTCGGAAACCAAGACGATCGACCGCTGGGCCACTGGCTTCGGCACCGAACTTCCCCGGACAACGTACGGCGTCCAGCGAACAGTTGGCGTGCCGCGTGCGACGATCGTGTTTCGTTATGGACGATAGGCGTACTTCCCGATAACACCCAGTCGATTACCGGCAGGGATCTGCGCACGGCTGGAAAGCAACGTCAATCGCTCAGCGACCACTTCGCCCAACAGACGTCGGCACTCGCGGAAAGTGCGCGATGGCGCGGAGCTGTTTCTCCGGGTCGGCGGAAGCAGTTCTCGCCCCTGCAGGTCGGCTGCGATAACCACTCCGTCCAGTTCGTCCGGCAATCCGGCAACCTCACAGGTCGTGATCTGCACCGTGCCCTGCTCCGCCACTTGACCACCGCGGCGCGCATACGGGCGTATTTGCCACACACTCTCCGATGCGCCCAAATCTGATCGCCATGACCAGGTGCAAAGTGCTTTCGGTCAAGGAAAACGTGATCGAGATCGAGAGCATCGACGCCTTCCCTGACACCCCGGTTCTCGACATCAAGAGCCAGGTATCACGCCTGCTTGGTGAAGATCGGTTCGCTGTCCATCGCCATGGCTCGGATGATCTCCCGTTCGTTGTCGTTCAGCGGCGTCAGCGCCCCAGATTGGGCCAATTCGACCGCCATCTTGAACAACTCCCAGTGACCGGGCGGGATCATGGCATGAGCCGGTAACTGCGACGTGAACCGCAGGCCCAACGATACCTTGTCGAGCTCGTCGAACGGTTCGTACCACGCCTTCGTCCAGCGACGTTCACCTCGTTTCGGTCCCTCGGGCCACTTCTGATGCGCCATCGACTTCAGGGCGAGAATGCCTCGATTGGCTTCCTGGGCTCGCTTGTGGACGGACGGGCCGAAGCCCTCCTTGATCCAGATGGGGAAGCTCAGCGGAAAGAGGATCGAATCGAAGTCGTAGCGGTCCATCGCCGCATGAGCCGCCACTTCGCTGTGAGCCGAGAATCCCAGGTACCGTACCTTGCCGTCTTCCTTGGCCTTGAGAAATGTTTCCATGGCCCCATCCTTGGCGAAAGCTTGTTCAACGTCCTCCAGCGTTGTGATAGCGTGAAGCTGGTACAGGTCGAAGTGGTCCGTCTGGAGCAACCGGAACGACTCCTCCAGTTCTTCCTGCGCCCCCTTGGCATCTCGCTTCGTCGTCTTGCAGGCCAGGAAGCATTTGTCTCGGTAGGGTTTCAACGCAGGTCCAAGCCGCTCCTGAGCGTTGCCGTACGTGGGAGCCACATCAAAGTAGTTGATTCCCCGATCCACGGCCTCGGACACGTACCTCGATGCTTCCTCGGGTGTCACATCGTTGACGACGATTCCACCAAAGCCAATCACCGACAGCATGTCCTTGGCACGCCCATACGGACGCTTGGGCACCGGATCCGTCGGAGTCTCGCCCGACAGAAAGCAGTCCTTGGCGCTGACGTAAGCTGGGTCCAGCATCGACAGCAGACCGGCAGCAGAAAGACCTGTGAGAAAATCTCGGCGTTCCATGGCTGTTCTCCCTCGGAGACTCGGGTTCGTGGGGTTCTGCCTCATTCTACACCGGCTGGGAAGGAAGTGATAAGCTACGGGAGAAACGGGCTCCCTGCCACTGATGACATCACCCATGCGACATCTGTGCGAACCTTTCGTGATGATACGGCGTCTTTCAGGGGTGAAGTCGATTCTCAAGGAGGCCAGCCATGTCCGTTACTTTTCCCGAAATCCGAGTCGGCGATCCCATCCGCCTTGAGGGGCTGGCAGTCTTTCCACTCTTTGCGCAGCCCACCCCCGGTGTTGACTACGACCTGTCCGACGAAGCTCTCAACAAGGGCACGATTACCGTCGAGGAAATCTCGGAAGCTGGCTCTGTCCCCGACCTGGCTGTCGATAACAAGGGGGATCTGCGAGTCCTGTTTCTCGAAGGCGAGGAACTGATCGGAGCCAAGCAGAACCGGATCTTGAACACCAGTGTTCTGATTGCCGCCCACACGAAGTCCAAGATCCCAGTGAGTTGCGTGGAAGCTGGCCGGTGGGGGTACAAGTCACGCCATTTTGGTTCGGGCGGCACGCATTCGCCGTCGATGCTCAGAAGGGTTCTCAAGGCGTCCGTATCCAAGTCGGTCAGGGCAAAGCGTGGCCATCGCTCCGACCAAGGTGAGGTCTGGGAAGAAGTCGCTCGACAACAAAGTGCGCTTGGAGCCGTATCCGGTACAAGTGCCATGTCGGACACGTTTGAGGCTCACCGGAAGCGGTTGGATGACTTTCGGGAGAGGCTCAGTTATGTGGAAGGTGCGGTTGGCATTGCCGTGGCGGTGGGCGGCAATCTCGTGACCATCGACGTGTTCGACAAGCCGATGACCTGTGGACGGGTCTGGAATCGACTCCTCTCGGGAACCATTTTGGATGCTCTGGAGGTGAAGCAGACCGACAAGCAAGCCGAAGCAGCCGATGTCGAACGGGCACTGACCGGTCTCAGCAGCCTGTCGTGGGAACCGGCTGAGCCGATTGGCGAAGGCGAGGAATACCGAGCCGAGTCACCGACCGGTGATCACGTCTCGGCTCTGCTCTTCGACAGTACGGTGGTTCATGGAAGCGTGGTGTGCGCCACGTAGTCATCGTGTCGCTCCTCGTGGGGAGGGAAGAACACGTGCGGGGCACGGTCGACGCAAATCGTACCAGTCTTTGGCGCTACGCAGAGCACTCGGTTGTGCCACCAGCGGGCTGTCTGGCTCCAAGCAACTTCAGATTGAGGGAACCGCCGCTGAACAGCATTTCATTCAGAGCGTTGTCCACGTCATTGTGGTTGACTTCCCCGGTGCCGTCCCGTTCGATGTGAAACTGGACGCCGGTCACTTGTCCGTAATGGCTGGCGGGAGACAGCAGGACGGCAAAACGAGTGCCACCATTCTCCAGCAGCCACAGACCGTTCTTGAGGACACGAACCGGTTCCTCTTCGCCGTTGTCAATCTCTTCGTATTCGGGAGGAATGGAGACGGTCGGATCATGCTGGGTTTCGACAATGCAGCCCGATAGGGTGATGCCTTCGCGCGAGAACTCCTTGCGAACACCGCAGAAATGGAGAATGCGTGTCTGTTCGCCGAACAGTCGATCAATGGCCCGCTGAAGATCGGCTCGCACTCGGTACGGAAACTGTCGTTCGGCAATGGTGATGTCGTCCAGTTTCAGGGGGTGGTAGTGTCTGCGGAGCAGCGCCGACACCGAAGCGTGACCGTCAGCCGCCACGATCTTCGGTAACTTCTCCCACACCTGTTGATCAGACAATTGCTCTTTGGCGGCGTCCTCGAAACCGGGTGGCAGGGTGGCAACCGCCAGGTCGCCGACCGTGACGGCGCCGTGGGGAAAGCGACGGCCAGAGGACGACTGGCCAAAAGGAGAAGTCAAAGGAGAAGTCGACACCCATCTTGCAAGCCCCGTCACCCGCATTAGGGCATTATCGAGAACAGCTCTCCGATGTGGATGACCTCGGCGGCCACCGCACGTCGGGCCAGAGCATCGCGGAGCTGGATGATGCAGCCCGGGCACGCGGTCACGATGGTGTCGGCGCCACAGGTCACGATGGCGTCCACCTTGTGATCGGCGATCTTCTGCGAAACGTCGTAGTGAGTGATGCTGAAGGACCCGCCGAGTCCGCAGCAACGGTCTGCGTCGGGCATCTCGACGAAACGGATTTCCGCCAGGGCCTGGAGAATCGTCCGGGGCTGGGCCCGCACGTCCTGATGCCGCGCGAGGTGACAGGGATCGTGCCATGTAACGGTTCTGCCGCGGAATCGCGGCTGGATCGCGAGCCGCTGGAGGTCGGCGGCCAGGACGTCGATGACGAACTCGTTGAAGTCCCGGACTTTGGCCGCGAACCGCGTGAAGCGTGCGTTCTGCTCCGGGTTGGCGGCCAAGTATGTTGGATACTCCCTCAGCCCCGAGCCGCACGTGGCACAGCCCGTGACGACGTAGTCGTAATCCTCGAAGGCGGCGACGTTTCTTGCGGCCATCTGCCTCCCCGTGCGGAAGTCCCCGGAGAGGTAGACCGGTGCCCCGCAGCAGCCCTGACGCCGGTCGAAGACGACCTCGCAATCGAGGTTTCGCAGTACGTCGACGATCATCGCGCCGATCTCAGGGAATACGTATTCCGTGGCGCAGCCCGCGAAGAAACCTACTCGATACTTCGGCGTGCCGACGGCCGGGGTCCGCTCCGGCAGCGTCCTTCGCAGAAACCGCGGCGCGATATCCGGAAGCACCCGGCCGGCGCCCAGCGCCGAAAGAAACTGCGGCAGATGGCGGAATCCCCCTTCCCCGCGCGGCAGGATATGTTGGAACCAGGACGCCAGACGCAAGGCCACGCCGAACAGCCAGCGGTGAGGAAGCACGTAGCCAAACACGACGCGCTTCGCGAGGGGCAGCCCCTTCTCCGCCACGTAGTCACCGCGGGCGGCGGTGACGGCGTGGTCCGTCCGCGTCTTGGCCGGACAGTACTGCACGCAAGTCTTGCACAACAGGCAGTTGTCGATGGCCTGGTAGAAGCCTGGACTGAGAGGGTCCTGTTTACCTTCGAGCGCGAAGCGGATCAACTGGTCCTTGCCTCGGGCCAGCCCCTTCTCGTCGTGCTCCTCGCGGTAGATCGGGCAGAAGTAACCGCAGAAGCCGCACTTCATGCACCGCTCGACGTCGGCCTGGAACTTGTGGATATTCTCAAGGCGTTCGGCCACTCAAGCACTCCGATCTTCCCAGATCTTGCCGGGGTTCAGGATCCCGTGCGGATCGAAGACCTCCTTGATCTTCCTCATGAGTTCGATGAAGGTCGGGTCCTGCGTGCGACGCATGAACTTCTGTTTCTCCAGACCGATCCCGTGTTCCCCCGACAGAACACCGCCAAACTCGACCGCGGCCTCGATGATCTCGTCGATGGCCCGCTGAGCCTTCTGGAAGTGGGCCGGATCTTTGGCGTCGGTCATGACACTCGGGTGCAGGTTGCCGTCGCCAGCGTGGCCGATGACCGTCACTGCCAGGTCGGCCTTCCGGCAGATGTCCACCACCCGCCCGATGAACTCGGCCATCCGGGTACGGGGCACGGTTACGTCTTCGGCCAGGACGGTGGGAGCGGCACCAAACACGGCCGCGAAACCCGCACTGCGGGCTTTCCAGTAGGCCTGCGCTTCGGCCTGGTTCTTGGGTACGAGGATGTGCGTGGCGCCGACCTCCCGGCAGACGTCCATCACCTTCCGCGAGTCGTGCTCGACAACTTCCTCTCTGCCGTCGCACTCGAACATGAGCATCGCCGCGGCATCCTCGGGCAATCCCATCCCGGTAATCCGGTTGATGCTCCTCACCACCCAGTTGTCCAACAACTCGATCTTTGCCGGGATCGTGCCTTCGTCGAGGATCTTCCCCACAGTCGCGCCCGACTTGGGCAAGTCATCGAACAGGGCGATGATCGTCTTGCGAGCGGGCGGCAGGGGCAGCAGACGCAGGATTGCCTCACAGACGACGGCCAGCGTCCCCTCGGAACCGGTCACCAAAGAGACCAGATCGTAGCCGACGACGTTCTTCACGGTGATGCCACCGAACTCGATCATCCTGCCGGTGGGGAGAACCGCTTGGAGCCCAAGAATATACTGTTTGGTGACGCCGTACTTCAGACACACTGGCCCGCCGGCGTTTTCGGCAATGATTCCGCCCAGGGTCGCGCCCAGAAAGCTCTGTGGGTCAGGAGGGAAGAAGAGTCGCTCTTGGGCCAGTGCGACCTGCAGATCCATGAGCACGACGCCCGCCTGCACCCGCGCCGAGAGGTTCGCGGCGTCGATCGACAGGATCTTGTTCATCTTCGTCATGACCAGCACGATCCCGCCACGAATCGGCACCGAGCCACCGCTCACGTTGGTGCCGCCGCCCCTGGGGGTGACCGGGATGCGGTTTTCATTGGCCAGTTTGAGCACCGCTGCGACATGCCTGGTTTCGGTCGGAAAGACCACGAGGTCGGGTCGGTGGTTCCACGTGGAGGTCCCGTCGTAGGAGTAGACTTGGCGGTCCTCGTCCGAGGTCAGCACGTTTGCCCTGCCAACGATGTCTGCCAATGGGCTTGTGAACTGCTCGTAGGCCATGACTTGCACTCGTGATTATCCCGCATCATTCCGAGTAACGGCAATGCCCCGCACCATCGCACACCGTCGGCGGCACGAATTCGATCTTAGCCGGTTCAAATCCAGGGCACAAGCTTCGGACCGAGCCGACGAGACGACGCCACACTGCCACGCAGTGTAACCTTCTGTGCCACAGGACATCGTCCCAGTAACCCGGAAATTGTGGGTGTGTGAAACTGCTCGAACAGTTGAACATGTAGTTGTGTTTCGCTCCCAGATGAGCGTCGTCATGTGTTGAAACCGTCAGCCGAATCTGGGGGTAGTGTCACCTGTCCTGCGTTCCGGGCACGCGGAGGGCCGAGTCGTCTCGACTGCAGGTCCTCAGGGGGGGCGTCGTTGTGACGTCCGACTGGTAGGAGATCAGGCCAGCAATTACTGTATGAGGTGTGGATTACGGCTGGCCAGAAGGCCGATTCGCTGGCCGCGTGGTCCGAATCGCAGGGGCATCAATTACTGCAACCGAGTTTGAGAAAGGGAGTGAAGATGAAGTGCTTTGCCATGTTGACGATGGCTGCCTGTTTGGTCATGCCAGCTTGGGCTCAGGCGGACACGAGTGAAGCGGACCGCCAGGTGCTCGGCGCCTGGAAGCTGCAAATGACGACCCCCGACGGTCAGTCTCGTTCGCCGATCGTGATCGTGGGGCGACAATTTTCGACGTACGTGGCGTGGTATATCGGCGATCAAGGACCCGAGGCGTTTCGAAACGTCGTGCTCAAGGGCGAATCGTTGACGGGCACACTCAAGCCGCAGGAGCATCCCGGCATGGAAGTGACGCTCGAGTCACGGTTGACGGCTGAGAATCAGTGTACGGGCACCGCGAAGTTCCACAGCCAGAATGGCGGGGATGCCGGCAGCTTCAATTTCACAGGCGCGCGGATGCCGTTGTCGTCCTTCGATGACGTGTCCACGTGGAAACTTCAATTCACTTCGCCGGACAAGGAAAAACACGACGCGACCATTACGGTGGTGGCGAAGGGCGGTAAACACTACGCCTGGTTCAGCGGCCGTGATCACGAGCTTCCGGCGCGCAGTATCAGCATTGACGGGGACAAGGTGGTCGCGACGATGACTGCCCAGACGGCTGAAGGCGACACCGTGGAAGTCACTTTCCGTGGCACCGTCAGCGGTGATCGGGTGCGTGGAACAGCGGATTACCGTGTGGACGGCCAGACGGGCAGTTTCCCATTTGAGGGCAAACGCGCGTCCTAGTGTACTCAAGCACACCATGGCATCGCGAGTTTCCTTCGGTCGTTGTCCGCCGAAGAAACGTTCGCGAAAGGTACTTGGCCGTGGCGAGACAGATGGTGGTCAAAGAGACCGGCGCATCGGAGCCGGTCTTTCGCGCCCGACGAGAACTGTGGTGAGAAGCTTCCGGGCGGCGGACGACGACCGCCGGCACCGGACGGCCTGGTTGATCGACCGCGCTTCCGGTCAGCACCAGGCCACGCTTGAGTCGAATGGTCTCCTGCGCGCCGAACTCCCGAGTCAGCGCTCGCGAATTGCTTTCGTACTGGTCGGGCAGCCAGCGCACGCGTTGGGGCCAGGTGTTACGCGTGTAGATTTCCTATCTTCGATCCTGATCCGTGCGCGTCCAGAATCGGTGCGCGTCACCTCCATTGGAATCACCAAACCCATCGCGGTTGACGGCAAACATGGTGTCGGTTCGCCACCAACAAAACCCGCCGGTGTGTTTGGCGACGAACAGGATTTGCTTCGCGCCCCACAACTCTGCCGCGCGGCACCATTGGTCGGTGTCCAGTTGGGTAGGGTTGATCGCGGAAAGCGGCGTGGAGTGGTTGTCGTACTCGCGCCCCTGCCCAGATGCAAGGATCGAGACAGACGAACTGAATCCGCTCCTGCTCGTGCCAGGCGTATTGCTGCGGAGTGGACCGAGCCAGCTTTGCCTCCGGCGGTTGGGCCACCAGCAACAGGGGTAGAGCGAATACGCTCGCCAGTGCAAGCCACCGAGATCGCTGAGTCCGCCAGACCTGTTTCACAGGGAGTTCCCTGGTTTCAGGGTAGTGTCGTTGTCACGCGCTGCAACCGGCCTTACATCCTCCGTCACGATAGCAGTTGACGTTGCGGGTGGCTACAATGACGGCCGACCGGGCTGCTCCTTGGGCAACCGCCAGGATACAACATACCCCAACTCACCGTGGAATTCCGGAGACTGCCTGCTCCCCATGCACAGGGACACGCCTGGCGGAAAGATCGGCCTGATCGGCACCGGACTGTTCGGGGCGGGGTGGGCGGCCTGCGGTGCGTCCCACGATTTTGCGGTCAACCCATGATCGTTCCGTTTCTATTAGCTGCGATGATCGGTGCCGAAGCGCCCGTCGGCTTTATCTGGCACTACCCATTCGTCGACCAGGGTACCGCGGCCGTGGCGGCAACGGGTGTCACCACCATGACGAGTCGTGCGCCATGGCATTTGATCGAGCCGGTTCCGGAGCACTACACGTTTGATTGCCTGCAGAAGCAGCTCGATGTGGCACGCGCTGGTGGTTTCCGACTGATCCTGATTCTCGAATGTAATCCGTTTTGCGTTCCACCCTGGCTCAAGACCAGGATCGCTGCTGCCAATGAAATGGTCGTGGGTCCCGATGGACGTTCGTCGGGAGAACCGAGCACGACATCTGCGGTCTACCACACCGCGCTCAGCCGGTTTCTCGGCAAGCTAGTCGACTTCCTGCAGGTCGCCGATCCGCAGCACACGGTGGTCGCATACCACCCAGGCATCGAATGGTGGTTCCCGCCAGAATTTCGCTATGCACCGGCGGACATCACTCGGTTCCGTTCGTGGCTTTCGTCGCAGTATGGGGATGTGGCGACCTTGAATGCTCGGTGGCGGAGCGATTTCACCTCCTTCGAAACGGTAGCTCCTCCCCGGGTGACTTATCCCGATCTGTTTCGCAAGGGTCGTGTAGGATTGTGCCCGCCCGCCATGGCGGAATCCGGGCATGGTGATTCTGAGGCCATATCTCACGACTGGTTCTGGTT
>JBGSHS010000426.1:0-4687 GCA_041752115.1 Pirellulaceae bacterium
CGCGACCGCAGCCACCCCGCGGTCTACGCGACCGCGGCCACCGGACTACGCGACCGCGGCCACCGGACTGCGCGACCGCGGCCACTAAACGGAGCCGCGGCGAAGGGATCTAACGAAAAGAGCGCACGACTCCGACGACCACACCGATCACCTCGGCGCTCTTCACGTAGATCGGCTCCATCGCCGAGTTGGCCGGCTGCAACCGAATACGGTTCTTTTCGGGATACCAGTACTTGAGCGTCGCTTCCCCCTCTTCGGTCTGAGCAACGACCATCTCTCCGGGCTGCGCCGTAGCTTGCCGACGGACCACGACATAGTCACCATCGGCGATCTGCGCGTCAATCATCGATTCGCCGGAGACGGTCAGCACAAACAGATCCGGGCGATTGAACAGATCCGCAAAATCGATCCGCTCACGCTGCTCAAACGCCAGCTGCGTCACCCCGGCGGCGACGCGGCCAGCCAGCGGCAGCCCCCGCTCCGCCTCCAGCGCCTCGGGCGTCAACTCAATGGCCCGCGACTTGTTGGGGCTGCGATGGATCAGCCCTTTCTTCTCTAACGCCTTGAGATGGCACATCACGCCATTGGGTGAGCTGATCTGAAAACGCTCGCCAATCTCCCGCACCGTCGGACCATAGCCCCGATGCACGATCTTATCGTAAATGAACTCGTACACCTGCTGCTGACGTGGCGTCAGTTGATCGGTCACACTCATGAGACTCCCACCCCGGTCTGAAGAAACTCACGCTCCACGGAGCTCGTTTGGCCTGCGACACGACACGTGCCTGTGCGCGGCTCTCCGCTGCGTTAGATACCACTATCACCAACGCAGTATAATATACGGACGTACAGAGTCAATAACATTTGTACACTAACCACTGACCGACCGCGGAAAGGGACCTGAGACGCGAGGCGCCGGGGATCTGATCTCGGCTCGTCCACTTGGTCATTGGACATTCCTTGTTCGATATTCTGCGGTTCAGATGGCTTGAAACGCGGGCTATCTGATCCTGGACGTGCAGCGTGCGACTGCCAGCCACATTCCATGGAACTTGATCCGCAAACAAACACACTTGGGTTACTGGGACCCGTCCGAGCCGCAGGAGCACACCTCCTGGTGCCATAGCCCTTGCGCGCGAGACCTTGGCGCCACCCTCCAACGCCTCATGGACACTGCCCAAAACCACTCAGCGATCTCCTGCAAGCAGCACAGTAACAACACAAAAAAAGCCCTGACGTTCCCGCGAACATCAGGGCTTCGCTCTTCATTCAACGCAGACCAGAAACGCCTATTCGGGCAGCTCCGGTGGCTTCTCCGCTTGCGTGGCCGGCTTCTCTCCGGTCGGTGGCGGAGGGGTCGTTTCGGGAACAGTGGTCTTGCCGCCGCAGCCGATGGAGGCCCAGCACATGACACACCCCAGAACCAAAACCATCAATCGTTTCAACATGGGACTCCCCAATAAGACTTCAGAATCTTGATCACGATTACAGACCCAGCTGCTCGCCCGACACCAACTTACCGTCTCGCATACCCGACGCGTAAATGTAGATACTGCGGTTGATGGTAACGTTGAGCGGATGCACAGAGCCGTCAACAAAGGAGAATTGGACAACACTCGGGTGGTCCGAACTGAATGTGTACCATTCCTGATGCGGCCACGTAAGTGCCGCTGGATCCTGCGCCGGATAAAGTCCCCAGGCGGTCGGGCACGAGCCCGGAGCGATCCAGGCGATCGAGTCGGTCAGCGAACGCGTGAACGGTACGGTCACCGCCGTACGGCTCCACGCGGCCTTTCCCAACTTCTCACCAAACAGCAGCGTGTTGGAGGTGCCGTCGAGTGCATCGCCGAAGGTGTACTTCGTGCGGTTGCCAAACACTCCGCGATAGAGGTCCCAGCTGTTTCCAGGAACCGTTCCCAAACCGCCCGCTACGCCTACATAGTTAGCCAGACCCAAATCGGTGTCACGGCCGTAGTAAGCACCATAGATCGAGCTGGTTGCAGCACCCGTGTGGAGGATCACCCAGATACCACCACTTCCTGCATAAGGATTGGTCGAGGGGCAGACCACCGTTGGAATACGAGCATGAGCGATGACCCACGTGCCATCACCGACGCCGTCATCCCACCAAGCCCGTTCGCACGGAGGCTGATGCGGGTTGGTCGGATCGTCTCGGTAACGGTCGACATTGAATTCCACGGCGATCTTGTCGTAAATGGCCTGTTGCTCCATGTAGGGGAGCAGATAGGCGATCGAACCCTGCCAGGGGAAATTCCAGATGATGGGGTTCTCCCAGCCATAATCGTACTCGACTCGATCGCGAGCTTCCTTCAGCGGACCGTTGTAGCCCGGAGGCAAACGGTTGTAAGAGTCGTGGAAGTTGTGAGCGGCCAAGCTCAGCTGCTTCAAATGATTCGAGCACTGCATGCGACGACCAGCTTCTCGAGCTGCCTGGACCGCAGGCAGAAGCAGCGCCACCAAGATGCCAATAATGGCAATGACCACCAGCAACTCCACGAGCGTAAAACCAGCACGCCCACGGACTCGCTTTCTCAAACTCGTTCGCAACATAATCAGGACTCCGATACGTGTGACAATGAGAAAAGGACGTATGAATCAGGGCAACACCGTCACAATCACCTCAGAAGCATAGCACCCTACAAGGATGCTGCCTTCTTCGGACGACAAACACCTATCTAGTCGAATAAACAACCGCCAGATCGTGGTGCGTTCCACTGTACCATCCGCGCGATCGATACAATCACACACTCAGCCGGCAACTGTTGCCTCGCGCTGGCACCCTGCACCCTCGTCACCTCGTATCAGACAACGAGCGCCAATCGCTTTCTGGCCTCGCGAAACGAAACCACCCCCTCCAACCAACTGCTTAGCCAAGAATCGCCATGAGGGTTGGCACAGCAGTTCTTGCTGCGCCCGGTGGGCCGCCTCGTTCACCCCGTTCTCCACCTCGTCAACCTTCCACTCGGGAAGGTCCGACGCAATTTCACTTGCCTATTGTAAAGAAGACAATCATCATTTCCAAGCTTTTCAACACGTTATTTCTAAACTTTGTCTGAACCAAAACGGTGCAGCGTAACCTGCCGATAGACCTCCCCAGGCCGCAAAATGGCGGAGGGAAACCCTGCTCGATTAGGTGAATCTGGGTAATACTGAGCCTCTAGGCACACACCTTCATGCCTACGGTGCCCCCCATTGGAATTGCTTCCATCCAGGAAATTGCCTGTGTACAACTGCAGCCCCGGCTTGGTCGTCAGCAGTTCCATCACCCGACCACTCCCCGGATCTCGCAACCGAGCAGCCACAGCGAGCTCGCCCGTCTGCTGGCGGAGCACGAAACAATGATCATAACCGGGCGGATCTGTAGGTAGCTGGTCGAAGCAATCGCCGATGCGCCGCGGCGCGCGGAAGTCGAACGGCGTCGCCTGCACAGGCATCAGCTCTCCGGTCGGTATCAACGTCTCATCCGCGGGCAAATACGCATCAGCAGCCAGCATCAGCTCGTGATTCACGATGGTTCCCGAGCCGGCTCCCGCCAGATTCCAGTAACAGTGGTTGGTCAGGTTGATGGGCGTGGCCTGATCGGTAGTCGCGGCATAATCAATCCGCAGTTCGCCGTCGTTGGTCAACCGGTAGGTGACCATCGTCTGGACGTTGCCCGGATACCCTTCTTCACCATCGCGACTGGTGTAGGAGAGCCGTACTCCCACGCTGTGCTGGAACTCAACCGGTTCGGCCTGCCACACTACACGGCTGAAATTGACGATTCCGCCGTGCAGCGCATGAGGGCCATTGTTGGTGGCCAGCGAGTATTTCCGTCCGTCGAGGGTGAAGGTTCCATGAGCAATACGATTGGCATAGCGGCCGACCGTGGCGCCGAAGAACGGGTGGTCACCCAAGTATCCGTCCAGGTTCTGGAAGCCGAGGTTCACATTGGCCATGGATCCATCCCGGTCGGGCGCATGCAGTTCCACTACGATGGCGCCGTAGGTCATCACCTTCAAGATCATGCCGTGGATGTTGGTACAGGTGTAGAGATCGACTTGCTGGCCTTGTGCGGTCTGGCCAAACACCGCTCTGCTGACGCTCATCTGGGAATTGCTCATCGACCTGCCTTCCCACAACGGACTGGGTAGTTTGATTTCGGCGTAGCATTTGACCGCTGCCTTCGCCTGATAGCTGGATGGAGCGTATTATGGACAGGGGGCATCGGGTCGTCCAGCAAGCGTGTCCGTTTGCCCGCTTGACCGCGGTCAGGCCGACCCGCTCGAAGCATCCCGGAGTCGTCCCTTGTCGACTCGCCACGAAAGAAAGGGAAGTTCGCGTTCGAGGGATCGAGCAAGAACTCGCGCACGGCGGCAACTAATCTCCCAGTTATGTGGAATCGCAGCAGAACCCAGGCCGACGCCGCCCCCCCCGGTCCCCTTCGGGTCGACTGGCAAGCGGCATTGCGAACGCACGACCGTTGGTTGCGGACGGTGGTGTATGCGCGGCTGCGCGAGCCGGGGGCGGTCGACGACGTGATGCAGGAAATCGCGTTGGCGGCCGTACGTCAGGCCGCGCCGCTGACGGATCCGACCAAAGTGGCTCCGTGGCTCTATCGCCTGGCGATCCACCAGGCGCTGCTGTATCGGCGCAAGTGCGGTCGGCGGCGGCGACTAACCAGCCG
>JBGSHS010000427.1:0-46720 GCA_041752115.1 Pirellulaceae bacterium
CCGGTCATGAGCTACTTCGCCATTTCCCGCAAGTACGTCGCTGAATTGAACTCCGCCCGTTCGCTGGCGGATCTGACGCACCATCACGATGAGCGGCGTGTTGTCGGGTCAACCAGCGTTGCCGGTCGATGGCAGTCGGTCGTCTTCCTTTGAGGTGCAAGCTGATATGAATCCAGATAACGTGCTCCTCACAACGTCCCGGTTTCGCGTGGAACTGGTCGAGCGAATTACAGCCGGCGGCTCACGCTATGAAAAAGCCGTGGTGCGTCACCCAGGCGCCGTCACCATCCTGCCCATGGTCGACTCGCAGAACGTCTGCCTGATCCGGAGCTATCGAGTGGCCGTGGGCCAGACGTTGATCGAACTCCCGGCTGGCACGCTCGAACCTCCCGAAGAACCGGTTGTCACCGCCCACCGCGAATTGATTGAAGAGACCGGTTACCGCGCGGGCAACCTGGAGCCGCTCGCTCAATTCTTCCTCTCACCGGGAGTTCTGGATGAACGGATGCACGTGTTCCTGGCCACGCAACTGACAGCAGGTTCGGCAGAGCGGGAGCCGAACGAAGAGATCGAGAACCTCGTCGTGCCCTGGGAGCAGGCTATCCAATGGACACTCGACGGCACGATTCAAGATGCCAAGACCATTGTCGCCTTGATGCTCTACGACCGCCGACGGGAACGCAGTGGAGAGTAGAAAGTCAACGAAACACGCAGACCGGCTCGCGTTGGAACTGCCGGCCGATCGGCAGCGAAACTATTAAGAGTTCGTGGAGCGTCGTTTCATGCGATGCAGTTTCTCGTGCGCTGCATCGACTACCTGTTTTGTGGCACCGGGCATCGTTAACACCCGGTCCAGATCGTCGCCGGCCTTATCATCGTCGTGGTTTCGCGAATGGGCCAGAGCCCGATTCAACAGAGCCATCGCAACGACATCCGCCGGTGCTCCTTTCATGTCGACGACGGCAGTGTAGTCGGCAATTGCCCCTTCCAGATCGCGGCCGCCTGCCTTCTGCATGCCCCGCTTATAGATGGACATGGCTTTGCCGCGTGTGGAAAACGACCCGAACATTTTGGAAATCAGATTCATAGTCGACCTCTGACCCACAACGGTGGCATGGAACAATGTCTCCTCGTCCGCCACCTTCTCTGTCGAAAAGCGAACGTACCACGGGTCCCAGTCCAGGCAGAACTGGCCGCGAATCCGACAACCCTGACGGCACGCAGACCCCACGGCGCGGCGGCCACATTATAACCCAAATTGGTCCGTTGTGTACCACGCCTCAACGTCGCTCGGCCGCAACATCGCTGCGGAAGACCACCCGCTAACTTACGGGGGACCGGCCGGTGTGGAGTCAGTCCTGATGCCCCACCACGGTCCACTGACCGTCCGCCCGGCGCTGGAACTCGATTTCCCAGACAACACTCATCCCCCCCACGTCTCGGGAGGTCATCGACGCCGACATGGTCGCGCGATCCCCGTCCACGGTCGGACCCTGTCGGATCTTCTTGAGCCGCAACGCCATGTCGTTTCTTGCCAGATAGTCGCTGACCGCCGCCTCAAATGGCGCCGAATCAACAGCCGGCTTCGACTCGCCGCACCCCGACGCGGCGACGGCCAACGCGACCACCGCGAGGACCAGGCCCGTGCGGTGCCAGAGCGACACTTCTCTACCTGGCTCAGGCATCGATCGAGTAGGGCTTGCGCTGTTCACGTTTCTGCCAGCTGTTGGCTTCCTCATCGCCGACAATCTCCTCGCTCTGCGGGTCCCAAGTCAACTTGCGCTGCAGACGTACCGCCAGATTCGCCAGGTGGCAGGCGGTGATCGTCCGATGCTCGATCTCAACCGTCGAAACCGGCTGCTCGCGCGTCTTCACACATTGAAAGAAGTTGCTCATATGGTTGTCGCTCGGCCGCACGCGCCAGGCATCCTCAGGCAACGGATTGTCGGCGAGTTCTTCGGCCGGCTTGCCGTACACGCCTCCGCGATTGACAAACACACGTCCCTTGTCCCCGATGAACATGATTCCGTTGCGATCGTTCTCCGCCCCTTCGTACAGCAACCGAATACCGCCAGGATAGGTCATGTGGACCTCAAACCGATCCGGCGTGCTGTAGCAATCAGGTCGCCCTTGATTGGGAAAGTTGGCTGTCCCTTCCACCGTGAGTGGACCGCTCAATTCGCAATCCAGGCCCCAGTGAGCGATATCCATGTGGTGATTTCCCCAATCCGTGATGATGCCCCCGGCATATTCATACCACCACCGCCACCCGCCTCCGTTGACGAAATGCGTTCGCTGGAAGCAGTAATCATGGGCCGGAGCCTGCCCTTGATAGAAATCCCAGTCGAGCTCATCCGGCACCGCACTGCTGGCAAACGGGCCTCCTTTGGTCGACCAGAACGGCAGCGTCACAATCACTTCGTTTAACGTGCCGACGCGGCCATTACGCACCAGCTCGATCGCCGTCTGGAACCACTTTTCGCTGCGTTGCTGAGTGCCCACCTGGACGATGCGACCCGTCTGCTCCACCACCCGCCGCAAGATCTTTCCTTCGTCGATCGTCAGCGTCAACGGCTTCTCAGCATAAACGTCCTTGCCCGCCTGGCAGGCCGCCACATTGATCGCCGTGTGCCAGTGGTCCGGAGTGGCATTCAAGACCACGTCGATATCCTGACGATCCAACAGCTGGCGGTAGTCGCCGTAGATCTCCGGCGTGCCGCCATAACGAGCCTGCGCTGCCTCGGCGTGCTTGCGATCCACGTCACACACGGCCACAATTTCACCGAACTGCTTCGCTTCCTCGGCGATCCCTGTGCCGCGTCCGCCCATCCCAATCACTCCGATGTGCGGACGGTCATTCGCGGCTTGGAAACGGGCCAGCGCGCCGCGAGTCCCCGTCATCCAACAAGCGGAAGCGACGGCCGACAGAGTGGCTGTCTGCTGCAGAAAACGACGGCGGCTCGTGCGAACAGGCGACATGAGAAAGCTCCTGGCAGGTGGGCGTGGCGTACTGTGGAAATGGCATCGCAGACGCTGCGGAATCAATGAACCCGTCGGCAGTCCGGCCGAGCCATTTCTGTTCTACGCCCCTGCGGGCAGCCTTGTCAATCATGGCCACGGGAGGAAAGAGACGGCCAGCACCACAGGTGCCCAACGAGCGTGGCACGCCGCCGTTCGCCATACCACGACCGCTCACTTACGGCTGGCGAACTGGCCTTTCCACCTAGACAACTTCAACACCGCGTACGTAGCGCCACGTGCCCGCTGCGAAGCAGAGCAGGCCCGCATTGAGAACCAAGCCGCCCCACAGCTGAATCCCAAGTTGCTCCGCATCGATATCGATCAGCCAGAAGAAGTAGACGATCGCCAGCGCTGCGGCCCAGGGAATGGCGAGTCCAGCGCCGGCAGCGATAATCGGACTGTCCTGCAGCGTCGACACCAGCCAGGCAATGCCGAAAGATGCCCAACTGGCGAGAGCAAAAAGCAGAATGACCTGCCCATCAACCGGCGGGTCTCGCCACCCATCCTCCCACGCCGCCAAAACAGCCGCATGAATGGCCCACATGAGCCCGATCGTCACAACGGGCCAAACCAGCTTGCTCAACACGATCTTCGGCTTCGAAACGGGCAAGACGGCAAGGAACTCCCTCGACCGGTCTTGACGCTCAATGCCAATCGCATGACCACCGAAAACGGCCGCCATGACGATCGTGAAACCGGCATTCACGACAAACGCCTGGCTAATGGCCACGGCATTCCAGCCTTTGAGCAGCACCACCGCCAACGGAACAACAAACGGCACGAGCATCAACACAAAGCCCATCACAACGATCGGCCACTGCAATCGAAACTCTTTCCAGATGAGCCATCGCATAAACTGACTCCTCGACTCCCGGGGGCACAGGACCTCATCTCACTCTGCGACGTTCGCGGTGCAGGATGGAATTTCTGATCAGTACGCCGTGCGAGCACGAGCACCGCTGCGCTGAGCACGAGCACGAGCACGAGCACGAGCAGGAGCACGAGCAGGATGATGAATTATGGAGTTCGCCGCTGCCGTTCGAAGGTGCCAGCCGGGCAACCGGGCAGCCGGTTCTTTACCTTCAGGCTGGAATTATGGCTCCACTCGCCGCAAGTAATACCACGTGCCGCCCACGAAACTCAGCACAGCGAAAGTCCCCGTAAGTATCAAAAAGACAGGGAATACAGACATCTCTTTCGGGTCGCTTTCAACCAGCCAATGAGCCAGCATAATCGCCGTAAAGACCAATATTGGCACTGCCAAGCCGGTGGCCACCGCGTAGGTCGGGCTGTTCTGTACAGCCGAGACCCCCCAGGCAATGGCGAATGTCGACAGCGAAAGCAAGAGCGTGAGCCCGATGATCGGGAGATAATTGAGATTCTGTGGTCCATAGGAGAGTACCCCCAGAGCGGCAGCCGTAACAGCCAACAATGCGGAATGGACCCCGTAGACGAGTATCAGAGCTACCGCCGGCCACACCAGTTTGCTCACGACGATGCGGAGACGAGAAATCGGCTGGCAGGCAAGGAACTCCGCGCTGCGGTCAACTCGCTCGGAGGCAATCGATTGCCCCCCAAGCAACGCGAACACCAGAACGGACAAGTAGAGATTCGTCCCCCAGCCCCCGAACAACGCTCTGGCGATCTCCCCCTCCGGCCTGCCGGTCGCCACCTGATAACCCGCGATGGCGCAGGCAAGTGCCAGTACCAGGACAGGAATCACCAGGATCAGCCAGTTCAAACGCAGCTCTTTCCAGATCAACCAGCTCATCGTCCGCTCCTTTGACCTTTGACCAGATCTTTGAACAGGTCTTCCAGCCCCAAGTCAATCACTTCGACATGCTCCACGCCCGGCTGGTTGCGTACCAGCTCCGCCTTATCGGGAGCGAAATGGCGCACGGTCAATAACCACTCGCGGCCGTTGACCTGCTGCCACACCGTGTCTTCGGGACGCTGCGGTGGCAGCACGCCGTTACTGAGCGTAGCGCGGATGCGTTTGGTGAAGGCCAGCAGGTCGTCAAGCCTCTCGTGCAACAGCAACTCCCCGTCGTAGAGAAATCCGATTGAGTCGGCCAGTCGCTGCACGTCATCGAGCGTATGCGAGGAAAACAAGACCGTTAGCTCCCGCTGGGCAATGATCCGCAAGACACCGTCGAGCACTTCTTCACGAGCAATCGGATCGAGTCCCGCCATCGGCTCGTCCAGTATCAGCAACTCCGGCTCGTGCGACACAGCCAGCAGCAGCGCCAGCTTGCCCACCATCCCCTTGGAGAGATGCTTGACTTTCTTCATCGGGTCCAGCTGGAACAGCTGCAACATGGTCTGACAGAGCTCGTCGTTCCAGGTGGCGTGCAGTGCGCGGCAGAACCCGATCACGTGCTCCACGCGCATCCAACGATAGATCTGGTGCGTTTCGGGCACGTAACCCACCTTCTGCTTGAGCAGCACCGGATCGGTAAACGGATCGAGGTCCAGCACGCGAATCGACCCCTGCGTGGGACGCATGAGCCCCATGAGCATCTTGATCGTCGTGCTCTTGCCCGCCCCGTTGGGACCGATCAGTCCGAAGACGGCGCCGCGGGGAATCGACAGCGTCAGATGACGCACCGCCTCCTGGCGACGGAACGTCTTGCCCAATGCGCTCAGTTGGATCGCCGCTAGGATGTTCAGTTTCTCGTTCATGCTGATTCACTCTCCTGGTGCGCGCCGTCCTGCAGAGCGGCCTGAAAGAGATTGCGAATGACCCGCGCGGACATGCCCGCCGCACGCGCCGCGCGGATCGCTTCGTCCAACGCTGCCCGCACCGTTTCCTGGGCGTGCGACGTCGCCGAATCGGTCCCCTGCTCGGAAACAAACAAGCCGCGACCACGCTGGGACACGGCAATCCCCTGCCGCAGCAGCTCATCATATGCCCGCTGCACCGTGTTCGGGTTCACCTGCACCTGGATCGCCAGGTTCCGCTGCGACGGGAGCGGCTCACCCGGCCGGTAGACCCCGGCCGCGATGGCGCTGCGCAGCTGGTCGGCGATCTGCAGGTAGATCGGCACATGACTGCCCGGATCGATCTTCACACGCACCTCCTTAGTGCACTACTTAATTAGTGCACTAGTGCATTGTAGCGATCGGTCGCAACCTGTCAAGCCTGCGCTTGGGCGTCCGTGGCCGTTGCGGTGAGCGGTGCCAGGAACCGAGTGAAGAGCCGTTGCCCCGGTCCGCTGCGTGGTTTAGGGTGAGTTTGGACGCTGAGAAATCACAGCCAAACAGACCGAGGAGAGGACAGAAAGATGAAATGGCAAAAAGATGACGGCCTGAGCGGACTGCCGTCGCCTGCTGCGAGAACGCTCTCACTCGCCTGGTTTCGGGCCACTGCCGCCTTGCTGCTCGTCGGCGCCGTGAGCGTTGGGGCCGACGCGGCGGAGCTGGAGAAACCACACTCTCTCACCGCGACCGACAGGGCGTCTACTGCCCAGCCGCTCTCGAACGAGGAGAGCGGCGCCGTCGACGAAGACGTGTCTCCCGAGACGGCAGCAGCGCTCGCACTGGTGAAGCGAGTGGACGGCAGCGCCCGGCGTGATCCAACACTTTCCGGGGCGCCCATCGTGGGACTGACGCTGCTTAAGGCAGAGCTCTCCGAGGCCGACTGCGAGACGATCGGCAAGCTGACTCAGTTGCAGAGCCTGCACTGCACGTACTCAACCATCACGGACGCTGGCATGCGGCACCTGCAGAACTTGCGACAGCTGGAGACGCTCGGGCTGGCCGGCACCGAGCTCACCGATGCGGGACTGGCACCGCTGGAACAACTCGTCAAGCTGCGGAACCTGTACTTGGGCAACACGTGCGTGTCCGACGGCGGACTCTGTCATCTGGGCCCATTGCGGCAACTGCGGCAACTCTATCTCAATCACACGCGGATCACCGATGCCGGGGTGAAGACGCTGGGTCGGCTGAGTCATGTACAGCAACTGAGTCTGCAGGGGACCGCGATCACGGATGCCGCACTTCCCCACTTAACCCATCTTCCCGACCTGGAAACGCTCACACTCAACGCCACGCAGGTGACGGATGCCGGGGCGAAGGCGCTGACCGACATGCCGCAACTCACATCGCTCTACCTGTCCTCCACGCAGCTGGGCGATGCTGGCGCTGCGGAACTGATGCTAATGAAGAGTCTGCAATGCTTGGTGCTGGCCAACACGCCCATCACCGATCAGGGAGTGAAGCGTCTGGTGCAGCTCGAACAGCTCGCCTCACTTAATCTGGACGGCACACAAGTGACCGATGCGGCCTGCTCGTCACTCAGAGAGCTCACGAACCTGCGGTCCCTGGTACTGAGCAACACGCAGGTGACCGACGAGGGCGTCGTGCAGTTGAAGCCGCTCACGAAACTTCGCACATTGTGGCTGTTCAACACGGCCGTCAGCGAAGGGGCGATCGACGCTCTGCGCGCCACTCTCCCTGACTGCCAGGTACGTCGCTTCGAGCATGCTCCGTTGATTCTCGACTGATCGCCCGTCTGGTGCCGGCTCAGCACTTTCCTGCGTGGCACGGGCTTTGCCAGTGCTCTGCCGCCGCCTGCGCGGCCTGACTGACTCTGAGCTCTGGGACTTGGCCGATTGAGTTGAACGCCTGGGGCATGCGGCGTTCGTGGCATGGGTTCCCCAATGGTGCAATCGAGCTGGCGGCGATCGGCTGATATTGATCTGCGTGATGTGGTGCGCAGCTGCAAGGTTCGCGTAATGTGACCCGTGTCCAGCATTTTTTCGTCTTTGGCGTACCGCGGTCGCAGGCTGGTTGGTGAAGTCAACCCTGCGCGACTTCGACAACGGCAGGCGTCACCTCATGGTGAGGCCACAGGTTCGGCCGCCACCTCGACGGGCAGTTGATAGCACGCCGCTTCTTCGCCGCTGCGGACATACAGCTTGTCATGAGCGATCACCGGGTGATTCCAAGTCTTGCCCGAGATAGCGTGGAACCTGCCGAGCTCGACGAGTTTCTCTGGAGTTGCTTGAAGCAGGATCACGTCGCCCGATTCCACCAGCAGCAACAAGGCCCCCATATCTTCGATCAGCAGGATCTGTCCGAAGCCGAACCGACCTCCCTTCCAACGGCGTTGGCCGGTGGCGGCATCGAGACAGGTGAAGATCTTGCCGTCAAAGCCGTAACAGTGCCCCTGGTAATACACGAAATCATTGAAGTACGGCTTGAGCTGTGTTGAACTCCACACATCGCGACTGCTCCACGCTTCGGACTGCGTGTCCACTTGAATCATGCGGCAGCCGCTATAGTCTTCACCCAGGATCAGCTGCTGATCGTCGAGCAATAACGGCTGCACGATGCGCATCGCCTGCACTTGCCAGTCGTAGGTCCAGATGAGGTTGCCCGCGTTAGGATCAAACACCTCCAGGCCAACTTCGCTGAGCATCAACACTACGTCGCGCTCGCCCAGTTGCGCCTTTTGTGGCGAGCTGTAGCTCATGCGTCCTCGCCCTGCAGCCCAGAGGACCTCGCCTCCCTGTCGCGAATAGGCGATGACGCTTTGGCCTGCCGGATCGCCCGCAAACACGATCACCTGATCAGCGACGATCAGCGGTGAGCTGGAGAAACCCCAGACTGGCAGCTTGGCCTGAGTGTCCTTCTGCAGATCACGTGACCAGACCGTGCGGCCCGTATCGGCTTGGAGACACTGCACGATCCCTGTGGCTCCGGTCGTATACAACTGACGTTCGAAATACGTGGGGGTGGCTCGCGGCCCGGCCCCCGAAACCGCTTCGTCGAAACGAACAGGCGTCTCATTGATCCAGCACTGCTTTCCGGTTTCGCCGTCGTAGCAGACAACGACTTCGACGTCGCCCCGTTGCTCCTGGGTGAATACGTAACGGTCCACTGCCGTAAACGATGACCAGGCAGGTCCTACCTGGTGACGCCACAGTTCTTTGGGTGGTCGCGCCGCCCAATCGGCAGAAAAACGTACACCTCGCACCACGCCGTCACGTCGGGGCCCACGAAACTCCGCCCAGTCACTCGCTCCGACTTCGACCGGCACTTCGATCGCTGCCGACACCGTCGGAGCCGACACATCCTGTGCGGGTGAATGGTCGAGAGTCGCCAGGAACTGTTCTTCGGCGGTGGTCGACCAACGCCACGCGAAGTCGGTGTTCATGCTCCCGTCCATCCCGTTACTGCGCAGCAGCATCCACGGCAGCATCGACAGGCACAAGCTCAGCGCCACCAGCACGCGCCGGGTCGGCCACCGCAGCTGCTGCGTGAGCAACAACGCCAGCACTCCCGCCGTCAACATCGTGGGCAACGCATAGAACAACAGCCCGGCCAACAGCGTCCTGTCGACCAGGAATCCGCCGCCCACAAGGGCCACCAGGCTGACGCCCACCATCAACAGCCGGTCACGCCATGGTACGCGACTGGCCAGCAGCCACCACAGCGACAGCAACAGGGCGGCCAACAGGGGAACGATGAGCATGCTGAAGAAATGCGGCAGTGAGCCGGGCATGGCCCAGGCTGTCGTCGCCAGCACCAGCCATTGCAGCAGGATGATGACGACACCCGGCCACCAGCGTGGTCGCACTGCCGGCGCTGGTGACTCGACACAAGGATCGTTCGAAACCGCCGTCGCGATTTCCGGCAGGTGCTTTTCACCGTCCACGTTTTCCTCGCAGTCTACACAGGGGACGAACCAATCCAGGCATTCCACGTCAGGTACCGTGGCAAGCGTAGCGCGCGGTACGCAACTCGCGAGACAGACAGACGAGCCTGCGCCAAACCACATCGTCTCGGGCAGCCGACCTGCCATTATAGGGATTCGGACAAAACGCTGCATTGGGGCACGACTCTCCCACGTGCACTCGGGGCGCCTTGGCATGAGAGTTCTCAGGGTCGGCAGTCTTGGATGGCGACAAGCGACGGGGGCGGACTCGAGCACCATCAGGCTGACGCAAAGGCGCTAAGGCGCAATAGGAGGCGGCTGAGTCGTGAAGGAATGGGGATGAGAACGATTCCGTTCATCATGCTGCAGTTGGATATGGGGATATTCTGCGGTTTTCTGTCGCCGTCTCAATGCAATGGCGCGATAGGGGCCTGGGATCCGACGACGAGTGGTTGCGGTCGTTTGCGCCGGAAAACGTCCGCATCCGGTCTTCGCGGGAACCGGCTTCCCAGGAGCGCCCTCTGTGCGGCGCCCCTGAGAGCGATGGTTCCGTGGGCCTCTTCTCGGAGCGCGATACGTTACGGTGAAGCAACACCCGGCCGCGACGATGTACGCTGCGGCCGCGGGTTCCGGCGTCCGCTCTTAAACAGAATGTCAGTCGTCCCTCCGCCCGACAGATGAACTTCGACGTACCCGAATCGTCCCAATGCCGAGACAATCAACTCTTCGAGATGCTCCACGACAAAGTCGGGGGCCGCCGCCATCTGGAGTTCGCACTGCCCAGTGGGAACCTCCCAGTGGTTCGTCTTGCGTCGTTGACAGCAGGCCCGGGCGTATTGAAAAGCTTCGATCTTGACCGCTTTCCCCTCGGTTACCGTGACGCGGATGTAACCGGAGATGAGGCCGATCGCCCGAGCCAGTTCTTCAAACCCTTGAGAGACTTCGCTCCATGGTTCCTCGCGCTTCTGCATAACACACTCCCTTCCCCTGTCAGTTCGAGCCGAGCCACGCAGGCCAGCGTTCTTCTCTGCCCACAGGCGGCGCAGCCTTCCTGCCGAATGCAGAAGGTCGCCCGAGCAATTCTTGCCTGCATAGTCCCGCTCTCTCCCCTTGGTCGCTCGCCACAGCACGGGCCCCAGCGGCACATGCCCGGCGAGGGTGCGACGATCCCCGTCTGCCAAGAACGGTAAGTGAGAACTGGAGCCGGTCAAGAGAAATGGGTAAGAGCAATCGGCGCGCCGACGTTGACACGGTGACTCTCCCGCCGCGCATCATGGCCCGTCGGGGAAACCGCCGGCAGCCAGACAGGGGAGCGACGCAGCGGCCGCTTGGTTTTCGAGCACCTGCGATATTTCGTTGCGCGCAGTGGGTGAGCCGGCGCGCGGAGTTCTGCACTCACTGCGCGCAGAACATCAACCTCTTTGTACGGTTTTGCGGCAACGCACCGAATCGCGGTGCATTTCGTCGCCGCGCAACGTTCGACCAAGACTCGCCTTACCGGACACTTTGTCGGAGTGATCGCCGTCGATGTGGCGGAAAGTCGGGTCACGCAGCAACCTCGTCGTCCCAGACAATGATCTCGCATCTGGCAACTGGCATGCGACGATCTGGAACGAAACCGCAGGTCCGATGGAAGTCGTCAGCGCCGGGCAAGAACCAGTTCAGGGATCCACAAAATAAAGATTCGTTTAGGCTCTGAGCACGTGCTTGGATTCGCTCAGCAGCGATATTTTCTTCTGGCAACGCGGGCGAGAACCAGCGGCAAGACGCGGCACCCGCGGATGCACCTGTCCGACAACCATTCCGGGTCCGCTAATTTCGTCCGGCGGCCGCATGGAGTTCGCGTGGGTCGAGCGTGCCGTCGCGGTTGAGATCAAACCGCTCATAGATCGCCCATATTTGTGGGGGAAGCTCTTCTTTCGAAATGCGTCTGTCACCGTCCTTGTCCATCGCCATGAGTTGTTTGGCGGACAGGGGCAGGTTGCTGCCAGGCACGCGATTGAATCCTCCGCCCCCGGCGTTTCCCCCTGTGCCTGGGACTGGCATCGGAATGCCGAAGCCGCCACCGGGAGCCCCGAAGGCACCGGCACCAGCGGCGGCCCCCGCGGCGGCATCACCCGGTCCCCGCGCGTCAACCTTCTTACCTTCGCCCGGGCCTCCAAACATGCCTCCACCTCCCATCGGGCCGGGTCCGCCACCGGGCATTAATTCGTCGGGGGTGAGTTGTTTGTCATGATTGAGGTCTAGTTTCAGGAGCGCCTTGGCGGCGGCACGGATCTCCTTGGCAGACAATGTGCCGTCACCATCCACATCGATCGCCTGCATGACCGGATGCATCGGTGCACCTCCCCCGCCAAACGGGCCTCCTGGCGCTGGTCCACCGAAAGGCGCGCCCGCAGGCGGAGCACCAAAGGGAACCGGAGGAGGCACATCGCTGTCCCCCTTGACCTCATCCGCGTCCTTGGCCTCATCCGCGCCCTTCGCACCATCGCCCGTCTTCACCGCCTGGCCAGCCTTCTTGGCGGCGTCCGTTGCTTTGCCGCCAAACGTCTGAGCGTGCACGGTGGAAACGGACAGCGAAACGACGGCGAGCAACACACAACCAACACGCAAACGCAACATACTGTTTCACCTTGAATGAGCGACACGAAGCAATCGCCACGCAGCGCCGTATCCGCGACACGCGGGCCGCGATTCCCTGACCTGCGGCCGGTCCTGCCCATCCTTTGTGGGACCGCCAAGCGACTCAAGTATAGTCTCTTATCCCCACGACAGGAATTATCGACGGCCCCCCATTTCTGAGGGCGAGACAGCGGTTGCGGCCGACGATCTGTTGAGTGACAGGAACACGTCATGGACGCACGGAGAAGTGCTTGTCGGCAAAATCCATATAGCGAGCCCAATCGTACTCGGTCAGGTCGTGTTTGCCGCTCCGGATGTGGTATCCCATCCGCCGCATCACCGGCTGGTCGACTGGCGGCATTTCGGTTGTCCCCAGACCGTCGGTTCCCAGCAGCTGGTAGACCGGTTGGGCCGCGCTGGTGGCCAGGAACTCGCCCCGCGGATCAGCCCATTCGTCTTCGACCGCACTGGCCACATAGACCGGGCGAGGAGCCAGCAAGGCAATCAGCATGTGCTGGTCGATCGGAAGTTCGTCTTCGCGGTCGTTGTACTGGTGGAAATTCGAGCAGAACCAGTGAGGAAACACGGTATTGATGCGGCGTACCGTTTCACCGAACCGTCGCCGGCTCAGCGCCGCGCCACCGCAGCCCGAATCGTTGGAGATGACCATTGCGAAGCGTTGGTCCTCGGCGCCGGCCCAGAGTGCCGTTTTGCCCAGTCGTGAATGCCCGAGCACGGCGACCCGTGTCGCGTCGACTTGAGGATCCGTCTGCAAATAGTCCATGATGCGACTGAGTCCCCAAGCCCAGGCGGCTATTGATCCCCATTGATCTGGATCCGGACGCGATTGACCCGGACGATAGGCAAGCGGATGGACTCCGTTCTGAAACGCGTCGTCATAATCCGGATCGATGTCGCCGTAGTAAGCGGTCGCCAGACCATAGCCGCGCTGCACGATCTCTTCGATCGGCCAGCGACTCTTGGCCGACCCGCGTGACGCTTCGGTCGCTCGGTTCTCGGTGATGCCATCGGCCGGGTCGTTTCGAACCCAGCTACGGGCCAGTCGGATTTCTCTGTCCGGATGCACTGTCTGGTTGCCGCCAAAGTTCAGTCCGACGAAGACGGGTACGGGCCCCGCAGCGGCTTTGGGAAGATAGAGCAACAGGTCAATCGTGGGAGCATCCTGATCTGCTGACAGATGGATCGTGATCTGCTTGCGTATGGCGGTTGCGCCGAGCGCATCTCCGTTGGTTTCGACTGGCTGGAACGACAGAGCAGACGGTCTGGCGGGACTGCGTCCGTACATCCGTTCCCGAAACAGCTCCAGGATCTCGTGGCGGCGCGAGCCGGTCCACTGTGGGGCTTCGGTAATCCGCACCCCATCCTTTCCCAAGAGCGGGTCAGGAAGACTATAATCGGGCACTTTGGCTTCGTCGCGGATGACGTCGGAGTTCTGCCCCATGACGATTCCTCCACTCCAGCCAACTGTCACCAACGCAACGAAAATGCCGGCGACCATGGTTAGACGTCTCACAGCGGTATCTCCCATGTTGGTTGATTGGGCGAAATCCATCTTCCAGAGCCTCGCCGTCCATCCTATCCGCCCCGTTCGCCGGTTGCACGCCCGGTACGCGCCGCCTGGTCCGGAGCGGGTTCCGGCACTGGGCCCGATGGTACCACTATCGTCGGCGCGTGACGCGACCATCGTCCGACCGGCATTCACTCCAGATATCGCCTGAAACACAAAAAATCATGTCACTCAAGTCATTCTCGCCATTTGGAACGACCCGTGAACTCGAAGGCCAGATCGACGAGTTTCTCAACAAGATTTCGGAGGGGGGGCTGTCTTTTCGGGGCGGATTGGCTGCTTACCTAGAGGGACGCCTCGCAGTGGCCGAGGAGAAGCTGGAACAGCTGTCCGGACTGGAAAAACGCTGCGACGCGCTGCGCCGTTCCATTGAAACGACTCTTTATACCGAAATGCTGATTCCCGAATCGCGCAGCGACGTGTTGCAGCTGTTGAGCGACATGGACGATCTGCTGGACGGATTCAAGCACAGTCTGCTGGGGATTGTGGTGGAGCGTCCCAACGTGCCCGAAGGTGAGCGGGGAGCGGTGGCCGAACTGGGAGAACAAGTGATTGAAGCAGCCGAATATACGGTGCGTGCCGCCCGCGCGTTCTTTCGCGATGCGCCGAGCATCCGCGACCACGTCCATAAGATCGGCTTTTTTGAAGAGGAATCGGACCGGGTGGCACTGCGGCTGACCCGCCAGATTTTCGCCTCGGAACTGCCGCTGGCTCACAAATTACACCTGCGAGATGCTATTCGCGGTATTGCCGAAATCGCGGATAATGCCGAAGGTTGTGGTGACCGGCTGACGATCTTCGCGATCAAGCGGTCGCTGTAGGCGTGGCGTGCTGCGAGAAAGAGCGGGGCGGCCTCCGAACGATGGGTGGCCTCCTGGCATACCCGCTGCCGAACCAGGAAGAAGGAGGCTTCCACATTGGGTACCACGCTGTTTTTCTTGACGAGCGGCTTGTTTCTCGGCTGGTCGCTGGGGGCTAATGACGCTGCCAATATCTTTGGAACGGCCGTGGGGAGCCGCATGATCCGGTTTGTGGCCGCCGCCTGGATCTGCAGCATCTGCCTGGTGCTGGGAGCTGTGCTGGGGGGAGCTGGGGCAGCGCATGGACTGGGCGAGCTTGGAGCGATCAACACGCTGCCAGGCTCGTTCACCGTCGCTCTGGCAGCGGCTTTGACCGTCTACTGGATGACGCGCCTCGGCTTGCCGGTATCGACGACGCAGGCGATCGTCGGAGGAATTGTCGGCTGGAATGTGTTCAGTGGGTCCAGCACCGACATGTCGGCGCTCACCCGGATTGTGACCACCTGGGTCGCCTGCCCGATCCTGGGCGCTGTCTGCTCAGCACTGCTCTACCGGGTCACCGTTTTCTCGCTGCGGTCTGTTCAGCCGCATCTGTTGCGGCGTGACTTCTACACCCGGTGGGGGTTGATTCTGGCCGGGGCCTTCGGGTCCTACAGCCTGGGCGCCAACAACATCGGAAACGTGATGGGCGTGTTCGTCAGTTCGTCCCCCTTTCGCGAGATCCCGTTAGGTTCGTGGGGAGTGCTCAGCAGCACCCACCAGCTGTTCCTGCTCGGCGCGCTGGCCATCGCGCTGGGAGTCTTCACCTATTCTCGTCGTGTGATGCTGACGGTCGGACAGAATCTGATGCCGCTCAGTCCGGTCGCAGCCTGGGTGGTAGTCGTCTCGCACTCCCTGGTGCTGTTTCTGTTCTCATCGACCCGTCTTGAGCAGTTGCTGGTCGATTGGGGACTGCCACCCGTTCCGCTGATCCCGGTTTCCAGTTCGCAGGCAGTGATCGGAGCAGTGCTAGGCGTCGCCTTCGTGCAGGCGCGTGGCAAGGCTTTGCGGCAGGTGCGGTGGAACACGCTTTTCAGCATCGCATCTGGCTGGGTCTCGACTCCGGTCGTCGCGGCGCTGATCAGCGTTCTGTTGCTGTTTGTCATGCAGAACGTCTTTCTGGAGAAGGTCTACCACCAGGAAGCGTATTGCCTGTCGCACGCCGCCTTGGAGCGGCTGCAGCAAGGCGGCATCGACGTGACAGCTCTGGAAGACCTCGAGGATCTCACGTTCTCAGGGTCCGATCGCTTCAGCAACGCAATCGCACAGCGACTGAGACTGACCCCCGAACAGTCCGCGCTGGTGCTCGACTCCGCTCACCTGCAGCCGACTCTGGTGACGACGTCGCTCCTGGCCCGCCTCGATCGACGGATACTCACCCGGAACCAGTTCCAGGCGGTCGAGCAGTTGGTGGGTCGGCGATTCCGGTATGCGTGGCAGTTGCGGGACACACTGGCAGTCTCCTCAGACAGCTGGCGTCAGCGGCCCGCCACACCGGTCCATCGCTGGCACAACGAGCAGCTTGACCTGGCTTGGCAGCATCTGTGGCAGGTACTCCAGTCGGACAGGTCAGGCAGCGACGGGAATCCCGCGGCGGTCCACCAGAACGGATCCCCGCTGGCATGGGGGACGTGACGTGCCGGCTCAGGAATTGACTTTACATCGCTCACCAAATCCGGCACAATAATCCCGTATAGGTAGTATGGTTCATTTGACCTCCGGCGCTCGGGGGTCTGTTTTTTTGTCTCGGTGGAGCGGACACATGACCGATTACGTCCCGATGACTCGCGAAGGGTACAACAAGAAGCGTGCAGAGGTGGCTCGCATGGAATATGAAGAGATGCCTCTGATCGCTGAGAAGATTGCCGCCGCGCGGTCCGAAGGGGACTTGAGCGAGAACGCCGAGTACCATGCTCAGCGCGAGGCGCAGGGGATGCTGCAAGCCCGAATCAACAAGCTCAAGAGCGATCTGGCGCGCGCCATGATTGTCGATCCGAGCAAAATGCCGTCGGACGAGATAGCGTTTGGGGCGACTGTCGTTGTCAAAGACTTGGACGCGGACGACGAGGAGGAGTTCACGTTGGTTGGCGCCGGAGACGAAGACTACGACCTCGGCCGCTACTTGATCACCAGCCCGATTGGTCAAGGACTGGTCGGCAAGAGGGTTGGTGAGACGGCCGAAATCCCTGTTCCCCGCGGGCTCCTGCGGTACGAAGTGCTGGCGATCCGCTACGAGGACCTGTAGCGCGACAACGACCTGTCCCAGGAGACTTCGGCCGGAGTTCATCGCTCCTCAGTGTCACCGGACAGACCGAGCGGCCGGACAGACCGAGGCTCTTGCCCGCCATCGCCCCCACTGCCCCAATGCGGCCCTCCCGGCCTCAAGCGGTGGGAGACGTGTCTTCCTTGAGGTAGAGTAGGGCACCGCAACTCTTGCAGAAGATGGCACGACCCAGAATCAGGTTGGTCATGGTCTGAGGTGAAAGCAGCTGGTAACAATTGCCACACGTTTCCCCATCGACCTGTGCCAGAGCTTCTTCGCCGCGAGAGCGGGAGATCCGTACATACTCAGCTTTCAGGTCGGCCGGGAGTGCCGATTCGGCTTGATGCAATTCGGCCGTCACACGCTGCAGTTCCGAATTGAGGCGGGCCTGTTTTTCGTTGACGCTCTGCCGCAGGCTCTCCAGGTCTGACTGCGCTTTCTGGCGATCCTTCTCAAGCTGCGCCGACTCGACCTGCAGCTGGTCAAGCTTCTCGAGGAATTCCAGGATCTCATCGGACAGCACGCTGTTGGCCTTTTCGTCAGCGGCAATCTGCTCCTTCAGCATCTGGTACTCGCGGTTATTGCCGCAGCTGTTGAGTTTTCCCTGTAGATCCTTGATGCGATCTTCGCGTTGGCGCAGCTGCAACTGCCGTTCATCGGAGGCCATGCGAGTCTGCTTGAGGGTCTGTTTACTTTGGGCGCAAGCCGTCTCCATTTGGGCCAAGATATTTTCGGCGGCTCGCAACTGGCGTGGCCCCCGCTCGATCTGGCCGCGCAAATCGGTAAGCTGACGGTGAATCCGGTGAATCTCACGCAGAGCTGACGCGGTGACAGACATAGAAAATGACTCCTTCCGCACGAGCCGGGCAGCACCCGAGGTAGCCACCCCGACTCAATGTGGTCCAGCACAAGAAACAAGAAACACGGGTCGATAAAAAAACCGCCGGTCTTCCGACCGGCGGCTCTGGTTGCCATGGTCCGCGCAAGCCAACTGGCACGTGCCCGTGAGGAGCGCCGACTAGCTCGCAGCTCCTCGCAAAAAGCCTGCCAACTGCTGGCTGCGCACCGGATGCTGCAGTTTGCGAACCGCCTTGGCTTCAATCTGCCGCACCCGCTCCCGAGTGACTCGGAAGATCCGGCCGACCTCTTCGAGCGTATAGGTGTAGCCATCGCCCAAGCCATAGCGCAGACGAATGATCTCGCGTTCGCGATACGTGAGCGTCTTAAGAAGGCTTTCAATCTTCTCTCGTAGAATACCATTGCTGGCCGTTCGTACTGGATTGTCGCTGGAAGAATCCTCGATGAACTCTCCGAAGCTACAATCGTCTCCTTCTCCGACCGGACGATCCAGGCTGACCGGATGCCGTCCGATATCGAGCACCCGCTTGACTTCGTCGATCGACAGCCCGGCACGGCAGGCGATCTCTTCAGTTGTCGGTTCTCGACGGTATTCCTGCAAGAGCCTCTTCTGGATATTCCGCAGTTTTGACAAAACGTCAATCATGTGAACCGGGATCCGAATCGTCCGTGCCTGGTCGGCAATGGCGCGGGTGATTGCCTGACGAATCCACCAGGTGGCATACGTCGAGAACTTGAAGCCTCGTCGGTACTCGTACTTGTCCACAGCCCGCATCAGGCCCGTATTCCCCTCCTGGATGAGGTCGAGGAAGCTCAGCCCTCGGTTGCGGTATTTCTTGGCAATCGAGACGACCAGCCGCAGATTGCCACTCGACAGCTGCCGTTTCACCTGCTCGTAAGCCTCAAACTGAGCCCGGAACGTTTCGCAGCGTTTCCGCAGGCTGCGCGGACTCTCCTGGGTCAGCGCCATCAGGTCGCGCAGCTCACGCCGCAGGTTAGCCCGCTCGTCCTTGTACAACGGCTGCTGCCGGATCTGCCGCAGGCGATCGCGGATCTCGTCCATGCGGGCGCTGAACTCCTCCAACTGCTTCATCAGCGGCTGAACACGCCGAGTGCGCAGGCTCATTTCCTCCACCAACTGCAGGCATTTGCGTCGGCGGCGGAGAAAACTGCGGCGAGCCTGCAAACGCTGCGGGCGATCGGTCGACTTGCGAATCAACTTGGAGAAATCCCGCTTGTTGACTTCCAGCAGATGCCCGATTGTTTTCAAGTTGTGGGGCATGCGAGCCAGAATCTGCTCCTTCGTCAAACGCTCGGTCAACGACACCTTGATCGTCCGATCAAAGGGGAGGTCGCCCCGATAGACGCGCGACAGCGTCTGCACCGCGACCTGCATGGCGTAGTGGCAACCTAACACCGTGCGACGAAAACGCTTGCGAGTCACTTCGATCTTCTTTGCCAGCGAGATCTCTTCCTCCCGCGTCAGCAACGGTATCTCAGCCATCTGCGAGAGATACATGCGAATCGGGTCGTCACTCAACTTGGGCATCTCGTCGGCTGTGCGGGGACGAGATTCCTCTTCGTCAATGACCAGCTGGATGGCCCCCGCAGACGGAGTCGGCGCGGCCTGCTCAAACTGGTTCTTCGGGGGCTGATCGACCAGTCCAATACCACGCTCGTCCAGAGCGATCAGGAGGTTATCCAGCTTCTCCGGACTGACATCCTCGTCCGGAAGATAGTCGTTCACCTCGTCATACGTGAGGTAGCCTTGTGCCTTTCCTTTGGCAATCAGATCCTGCAAATCCTTTTCGAAGTGGTCCACGTGTCAGCTCCTCCTGCGCTTTCTTGCGCTCAAGACACCGGGATGTATCTTCGCTTTGCCCCCCCCTGCGGGTGAAATAGTCGAAGATGGCCGACAAAGCATGCTACCCGTCCGTGGGCGCGGAAATACCTTGCCGGTTGCGTTCATTCTGAATGATCCTTTCCAGGACAGCGAGTTCCTCCTCTTCATCGTAGCCACGTTGCTCCAGGGTCGCTAGCGTGTGGCGATGTACCATTCGTTCTTGTTGAAACTGCAGGTTGCGCAACAGCCCCTGCAGACGGTGCTCAGCGTTCTCTAACGCTGCCTCGGCCTTCGTGCACGCTTCGTCGTAAATCCGGACCAGGGCAGCTTTGAGGGCGGCGTCTTCCGCCACAATCAAAACCTGTTCGAATTCGAATCCCAGTTCCTCATCGCGTGCACGCTCGTACAACTGCCACACCTGGCGGGCCAACGGGGTGGACAGTTGCTGCTGACCGACACCCTCAAGGGCCGCGGGGGCCAGATCCGGGTGCGTCAGTACGATTTCAAACAGCTCCCGTTCCAAGGGATCCAATGGCTGAAGTGACTGGGGGGTCACAGGCGTTCGCGGCCCCGGCTTCTGCCGGCTCTCCCTCAGTTCTTCAAGACGGGCTCGAATCACGGTTTCTTCCACGTGGAAACGCCGCGCCAAGCGAACGAGCATCTGCTGTTCGCGGAGTCGAGGGGACTGTGACACGTTCATCGTGAGCCGCGGGGCGCCGGCCATTGTTCTGAGGATCTCTTCCAGCGCTCGGTGCGCTCGATCCGGTTGTTCCACGACGTCCACATCCCCGATCGCGGTGCGGACTTTATGCTCCAGCGCATCGACCGACTGATCGAGCAGCGCACGGAAAGGGCCGGCTCCGTACTGACGGAGGAAATCGCACGGGTCGAGGCCGCCGGGTGGCGTGAGAATGTGCAGGTCCACTTGAGCTGCAATGAAGAGCTCAAGAATCTCGTTGGTCCGCCGCTGTCCGGCATCATCGCCGTCGAGCACCAGGGTGATGTGATCGGCAAAACGCTGCAGAAGCCGCACATGCCGTTCGCCCAACGCGGTTCCCAGGGCAGCCACGACGTTGCAGATGCCGCACTGGTGAGCCATGATCACGTCGGTATAGCCTTCCACCACCACGATTTTCGGTTGAGCCGCCAACGCGTCTCGCACCAGATCGAGTGCATAGAGGTTGTTGCTCTTAGAGAACAGCTTGGTCTCCGGCGAGTTGAGGTATTTCGGGCCGTCCGATTTGCCTCCCGCGGCGGTCACCGCCCCCGGCAGGATCCTCGCCCCAAAGGCGATGGGCCGGTGCTCCGTATCGCGAATCGAGAAGATGAGACGACCCCGAAAACGGTCGTACGTGCGGCGTCCGTCCTGCGACCGGCTCACCAGCCCCACCGCCTCCAGCACAGCTGGCGAGAACGGAGTCGTGCGCGCTCGATCGAACAGCCACTGCCAGCGATCCGGGGAGTAGCCAAGATGGAACCGACGTACGCTGTCGTCGATAATCCCCCGCTCGGCCAAGTAGTGTCGCGCCGGCTCCGCTTCGGGCGTATCGAGCAGACAGCGGTGAAACTGCTCTTCGGCCCAAGCCATGGCGCGGTAGAGTGTCTGCTTGTCGTCCGGGCTGCCCGGTTCCGCCCGCTTGTGTCCGCCCGGCTGGAGCGCAATCCCCGCCCGTTCCGCCAGGATCCGCAACGCTTCCGGGAAATCAACTCCTTCGCGTTTCATGACAAAGCTAAAGACATCCCCACCGAGGTTGCAGACCCAGCATTTCCATGTGCGTCGCTGGGGATTGACCTGCAGGCTGGGGCGCGAGTCGTCATGCCAGGGACAAAGGCCGACATAAATCTGTCCCTGCCGGCGCAAGTTGATCGACCGGCTCACAAGATCCACTAGATCCGTGGCCTGACGCACTTGCTCGCGAAGGTCGAAGGATGATCCGAAGGACACCGGCGCTTCCTGTGGCTTTTGGGCCGCGGGAGAGTCCCAAGCGCGGCCACGGGCGGAGTGTCACTTCCCTGTGTCTGAAAACTCCATTGCCGCCGGTTCTGGGCCAACCAGCTGATCGTGCTTCCGAAGCACGGCCCGCAATTATAGTCAGCCCTCAGAAGTGGGTCAACATTGGCCTGGAACACCCCGACTCCCAACGCCATGAGTTGCTGTAAGTGCTGACGAATCAGCAACTAACGTACCTGTCGCACTCCGGACGGACGTTCCTACGTTGGCAAATGGCAGGGCTTAGGAAATTCGGGGCAATTGCCACGTCGGCCGAAGCCTCTCGTCTTGAGTATGACATGCATGCCACGATGCATGCGAGAATTGCATGAAGGGCGCGATTCGAGGCTCTGTGGGTCGTGGGCCAGCTCCGTGCAGTCCACCGAGCGTCTGAGGAACAGGTCTTGAGCCGCGATGTGCTACTCCATACCGCCGGGGCGTTCCGCAACCGTGACCAACAGATCCTGTTCCGCTCCCTTGCGAAGAACGCCGACGTGTACGGTCGTGCCGATCGGGGTGAGCGCGACCAGAGAGAAGAGATCCGAGCGGCTCTTCACCGGTTTGCCGTCCCAGCGAATGATGACGTCGCCGGCCAGCAAGCCCGCTTCCTGAGCTGGGGAAGAGATACCGTCGAGATCGGGAACGACGCGCACGACCAGAGCTCCCTCGGTCGTGGACAGCCCTAGTCCCTGTGCCAGCTCCGGAGTGATGTCCTGAGGATCAACCCCCAGCCAACCGCGGGTCACGCGCCCTTCTGCCCGAATCCGCTCGTAAATCGGTCGGGCGACACTGCTGGGAATCGAGAAACTGATTCCCTGATACGCTTCTCCCACAATCGCCGTGTTGATCCCGACGATGCGTCCCTGGGAGTCGACTAATGGTCCGCCGCTGTTGCCAGGATTCACGGCCGCATCGGTCTGCAGGAAGTTGTGGTAGGGAGAATCGATGGCAATGCCCTGTCCGTCCAGAATGCCGCCTCGGTTTTCGGTGCTGAACGAACGATTCTTTCCGCTAAGAATGCCGAATGTCACACTGTGCTGCAGCCCCAAAGGACTCCCCAGCGCCCACACGAGGGCTCCCACGTCCAAGGCATCGCTGTCACCCCACTCTGCCGCAATCAGTCCGTTGGCAGAGACCTTCAGTACCGCCATGTCCGTCAGCCGATCCACGCCCACCACAGTTGCCGGCACCGTCTGTCCGTCACTGAGCTTCACACGGATTCGACCGTAACCGGCAATCACGTGAGCATTCGTGACAATGTACCCCTCTTTGTCGACAATCACTCCCGAACCCTGACTTGTCGCTGGATGGTGCCACCGTGAGAACCCGGGCAGATTGCCTGCCGACTCCGCCACCCTCGCCGCCACCATAACGTGCACCACGCTCGGACCCACACGATTTGCTACGAGCTGGTACGCATCCGACAGATCCTTGAGAGCCACGTTGCGCAGCGTGTCACCGGCCGTTTCATATCGAGCCAATTCACGGCCGCGCGTGATGGCGTACGTAATTCGCTCGATCGTGTACGGCAAGAAGAAACTCAACAGCATGAGAAACGCCAGGCTGGTCAGCAGCCAAGTGAATCGGTCCCGGACCAAAGCCTCTCCGGCCGTCGGAACCGGGCCGGATGAGCCTCGTTCGGTCGCGGCCAGGTAAACCACTGGGCCACTTGCGAGACCAGGTGCCGCCGGCCCTGACACGTCAGCTCTCTGCTCGCCAGAACTCGCCGGCAAGTTCTCGCCTGATTCGACGCTCCCTGGCACGCTGCGCGAATCTTCCGAGAGTGGTTTTCCCCCAGACGCATCGCAATCCCACGTAAGCCCAAGGCTCCGAGATTCCGGCCCTGGTTCACGACCGGGCAGATCCGATGAATTCCGATGCGGGTCGGTCATAATCTGAGACGCTCGAAAGAAATGCCCCACCTCTCCTCCTGCTCGTCGCTTTGGCCTGCCATCGCACGTGCCCCCCAACGATACCGGAAGATCGGGAATCAGACCTCCCGGCGCCAACCGCCAACGATGAACCGGCAGCGAACGGCCGGCAACTTAACTGCTCGCAGGGCCCTGCGAGCATTATAGCGTGTTGACCGGTTCCGTTTCCCCTCTGGCGGGGGCAACCAGTGCGAAGATTCCCGAACTTCTTACCGAGGCGGTCAGTTCATGCCGACGGTCCGTGGACGTGCGTTAGTCAATACGACGTCTACAATGGTATCGCGTAGTCGAGCTGCGCGATGTAGCGGGCCGCCGCTCAGCGAGGGAACCGGTCCACCTTTCCCATCGATACGAGCCAACTGTCTGGGACTTCGGATCATGCGCCCAATGGACGATCAGATTGAGTTTCCTCCCGTTTCGTCAGCTACCGACGATGGCTTGCTGATGGTCGGAGGACGTTTGAATCCGGCGTGGGTGCTGGCGGCCTATCGCCGCGGGATCTTTCCGTGGCCGATTGTGGATCAGGGCTACGATTTGCTCGCGTGGTTCTCACCCGATCCGCGAGCGATCATCGAACTCGACAGTCTTTACATCTCACGTCGGTTGGCGCGGCGCATTCGAAGTGGTTGCTTCCGAGTGAGTTGTGATGAGGATTTTGTGGGGGTTATGGCCGGCTGTGCCGCTCCGCGCAAGCCGTTTGGCGAAACGTGGATCACTCCGGCCATGCGTCGCACTTATGAGCGGCTGTTTCACTTAGGTTACGCGCACAGCATTGAGGTGTGGGCGAACACAGAATTGGTGGGAGGCTTATATGGAATCGGGTTAGGAGCGTTCTTTGCTGGCGAATCGATGTTTCACCGGCAGCGGGACGCGTCCAAAGTTGCGATGGCCTATCTGGTCGGGCACCTGCGCAGCCGCGGCTACGAGATGTTTGACGTACAGCAAGCGACTCGGCACGCCGTGCGGATGGGGGCCATGGAGATTCCCCGTCCCGAATTCCTCCAGCGTCTGCAGCGGGCCCTGCGGGCTCCCGTCTCGTTCGGCCGTCAGCTCGAAACAACGTGGTTGTCCCAAATGCTCACCCGGTAATGCAACTCGACCCGCTCCCGACCGGAACGCCACATCAAAGAGAGAGTGCGGGGCGAGTCGAGGTTCTAAGGAGCTCCCACCAGACCGATTGTTCAACACGCTGCAAGCTGAGTCCCCCCGGCCCAGTCGACATCGACGTCTTGAGCGAGCGTTTGAGCCAGGTCCGCTCGGCCTTCGAAACCGGTCATTCCCTTCGTCCTTGGGTACTTCGTCGTTCGACTTTTCGTCAGCTGCTGCCGAATCGCGTCCGGTCTGTCAGTGGTCCAAAGGAGCAGCTTCAGGCGATTGAGGCGTTGTCGATTGCGTTAATTCGACCAGGAGCGACTTGAGTTGTTCCTGCACTTCGGGTCGATCGCCGACCCAAACCGCGCGTACCGTTCCCTCGGTGTCAATAACCACCAGTTGCGGAATGGCATCGGCCAGGTATTGCTTGCCAATCTCGCCGGTACTGTCCAGCGCCACCGGCACGTCCCAGCCGCGCGCCGCGAGAAACGCGCGAATCGTCTCAGGCGTTTCGAGTTGATTGACAGCCAGTAACAGCACGCGGTCAGGTGGATACTCAGCTACCGTGTGCATGGTCTGAGGCATGGCCTTGACGCAGGGACCACACCAGCTTGCCCAGAAATCGAGCACGACCACGCGCCGGTTGGGGTCAGGTACCCGCAATCGGGTCCCGTCGAGCAGATCGGCCGTGAAGCCTGGTGCTGGCTGGCCCACCAAGGGCGAACCAGCCCCCACATTACCCGTCGATCCTCCGGACGCTGAGCCGTCTTGACCTGACACCAGGTGCGGCTCTTCCGCGGGACGCAGCGTCCAGCTGGAAAACGGATTGGCGGCGCTCTGCGCAGCACCATAACCTCGCCAGATTTCGCGAACCAGCGACAGCGGTACGGCAATGGTTCCCAACGCCGGATGACGACCAGCCAGGTCGGTGCCGCGCAGCTGATCGATCATCATCCGCATGACGGTCCCGTCACGAAACACCAATCGGGCCAGTTGCGGGTCGTCCTGGTCTGCGGCATCGGACGGTTCGACAGGCTGCGGCCAGATGATCCCCGTCAATCGCTCCCGAGAGATTTCGAGCTCTTCCAGACGTGACTGGAACCTGGCCCGTTGCGGATCCAGATCGATTAGCCTCCCCCGCAGCAAGTCTCCGTTGGAACCGACCAGGATCTCCGTAGGAGGCGACTGTTTCCGGAAACGGGGAACGGTCAGCAGTCGCTGCTTGTTTTCTTCATCCAGCAACAGGTTCAGCAGATCCGCGTTTCCGCTGCGCAACTGCAGATTCGAGAAGGTCATCAAGGTGGACGGTTTGTCCGCCCGGGCAGGGGCTCCCCCAATTACTCCCATCCCGCCGTTGTTGACATTCAAAGGTGACACGTAGATGGCCAGGCATTTCCCTTCCTTCGATTGCGGGGCACGAGGGATGTCGAAGAGCTCTCGGTCTCCGTCCGAGATCACGACCTTCTTGCGACTCAACTTAATGCGCAACGAATTGCGTGCCGTCCCCGTTTCCTGAACACCCTCCGCCTCAACGTTGCGCATCCCGCCACCTCCCATCGCCTGCATGACGACTTGGGTCCCTCCCGTTCGGTAGATCATCAGAGCCGGTTGGCCGGTGATGCGTTCAGCACTTTCGGCGAAAAGATGAATCTGGATGACGGCAGTAGCAGCCGGCTCCCACTCAATGTCGAACCGTACTTCACTGGCCTCGCGAAGTGCTGTGCAGCCAATCATCGTAGTACCGCTGACGACGATGCGATCCTCCTCGCGTCGTGCCGCGTTGCGACCGTGCTCTTTCAACGTCCACCGCGGATCATCCAGACCGCGTAACACCGGAGCGGCAAAGGCGCCGAATTCCGCGGCGGTCAACAGAGTGCGTTCGATGCGGCTGCTTTCCGTCAACGGAAAGTCGGCGTGAATCGAAGACGCATCGATCTGGTGGATGCGGCAGGGCACCGAGTCACCCGTGCGCAGAAAGAGCCTGTCGACAAACTCGCTCGCCGCACGCTCGACCGGGACCTCAGTACCTTCCCCGCGGACGATCTGTATCGGTCGGTCCGCCGGCAGGGAACTGGCGTTGCTGCTCCCCACCGGTCGCCACCCCATGGCCTGGTTCGCATCCGCGATACTACACACTTCGCCGTGCAGACGCTGGTCGTTGACCACCAGCAGATCGCTCGCCGAAACGTCGGCCACCGATCCTCCCCCTTCAAACTGGATTTCTGAAGCTCCCTGGAGACGCACCGGCAACAGCTCGCTGCAGTACGGAACACGCATCTGCAGCGCCTCGCGGTCGATGGAGAGGATCGTCCCGCGTACCTGAGTCCCATCGGCAAAGCTCACGCGGGAAGCTGCCGGAAACACCCCGTCGAACGCTTCGTGACCCAGCTCGAGGCTGCTGATCTGATCCAACGCGTAACCCGCAGCGGCGCCTTGTGACGAGGTGACAAAAAGCGTCCGGGAAGGAGCCTCATAGCGCTCGATTTCGCCCGTGACTGTCGTATCGTCTCGCAGACGGAGCCGGGCCCGTCCTCCCGCCTGCTCGTTGTCGGCTGTCTCCTGCCAGCCCGTGGCGCGCAACCGCTTGAGCGTGAGAGTCGACTCTTTGTTCTCGATATAGAGACCTGAAAGAGGCACCCGTCGCTGCGGATCACCCTGCGACTTCCCCAGCAGCTGTCCCGCATCCGAATACACCTTCAAGTCACCCGTTGTGGGATTCCACTGCAATCGCAAGGCGATCGACTCAACGGTATTCGGAAGGGTCCGAATCACCTCGAACTCGCCGTTGGTGGCCAGAGTCTGAATGACCAGATCGTTGTTCCACGTTTCGAGTTTCACGACGTCATCGGGAAGCTTCAAATCGGTCGGGGCAGCGAATGAAATCACGAAACCAGGCTTCCCGGCCCAAGCCAATTCGAGCTCAATCTCGGATAGCCCCGTCATCCGGAGGTCCCGGTAAAGCTCCGCGGCAGTGACTGATGTCGTAAGATAGCCGGTTGCTTCGCGCGACCACTCCGACACCGCTCGACCACGATGCAAGGTCCTCCAATCGGTCAGCGCTCCCAATCCGACGGTCCCGGCGGCAGACGGATCGGTCTGCTGGAAACCGAGCAGCATAGTGCGGCCGATCCGCACGACACCGTGTCGCGGACTGGTAATGACAACATGCTCCGGCGTGATTTCAGCCAGATCGCCGAACAACAAGTCATTATCGGTCGTCACGAACCGCAATGGCTGCCTCTCGGCCGCAAGTGGTTGCGTCTCCTGATATCGCACCGCAATGAGCTGGTCGGTGCGAAGCGTAAACGGCTCCGAAAACAGGGTGGACTGCCAACAAATGGTTGACTCGTCGCCACTCAACAGAACGCCGGTCATCCGGTCATCGTTCTTCCAGATCAATGTCGCAGTCGATGGCCCGTCGGTTCCCTCCGCCGCACTGGCTGCCATCCCCAACCACAGACACAGAGCCCAGTGCACAACGTTGTACGCGAACCGCACAGCGGCGAGCCGGACAGGACAAACCAACCGGACAGAAGTGCCGTGCTCGACCGGCACAAGGCGCTCCGACACCACAGCATCTGAGTCGAACGCAACTCGCATCCAGCGCATCAACGGCTACCTCTCGTAAATCGGCAGAAAGCGATAGTCCAAGGCCAAGGAGAGCAACGCCATCGCGGTCGAATAGGCTGGTCCGCCCTGACCTCCACTGAAACTTCCATCGGGAGCCTGAGTCTGCTGCAAGAAGCGGATGTTCTCCTGCTTCCACTTAGTCCACGCCTCAAAGTCGCCTTGAAAGAGCGCCTGCGACATGTAGTAGCGGAAATAGAACGGGTAGCCCATTTCCTGATGCTCGAGGTTGCCGCTGATATACCGCAGGGTCGCCTCGTATTCGCTCCACTGCTTCCGTTTCCCGGCAGCGAACACCAGCGTGGCGATGGAAGATCGATTCATCGATTCTCCCATTCCCCCCAGGCCACCGGAGTACGCCACAAATCCGTTTTCGGAAGTCGAGCCTCGATAGTAGTCCAGGGCTCGATCGATGCAGTCATCCGGTACTTCCACGCCGGCGTTGCGAGCCGCCAGCAACCCGACCAGCACGGCCCCCGACACCGACGTGTCGGCATTATTGTCCTGTGGCGAGTAACGCCAGCCTCCCGCCGAGTTGTTCTTCTGAGCCGTCACGGCTGCTCGCACCGCCAATTCCAGCGCCTGTCCGATCGATCGCTGTCGCGTGCGTGGATTCTCCCCAGTCCAGAGCTGTGATTCATCCACGACCCCATACGCTTCAGCCAAAGCCAGCATGCCAAATCCGTGGCAATACATGCTCGGCGGCAGATAGCCTGTGCTCGGATCCTGACTGGAGATGATACCGCGAATCGCCCGCCGCACGACGAGACTGTACTGTCCGAAATTCGGATCCTCCCCAGCGGCCAGAAACGCCAGCAAACAGATCCCCGTGATCCCTTGCCCATAACCGCTCGACCAGTTCCCGTCCGGGTCTTGCGTCTGCACCAGGTAATTGAGTCCGCGGTCGTAAATCGCGCGCACATCCTGCGGGACTTTGGCACCATAGCGAATCGACGCGACTTGCCCCGCCGCATCCCGCCCCTCAACCAGTACGGCCGCCACGAGTGCCAGCAGCGCACCCAGACGCACCAGCCCGCTGGGTCTGCAGACATCGTGACCCCGCAAGGGAGCTGGCGGCATGCGAACCGATCGCGTCATGAGAGCGACGTTCGGCGAGCGATTCATGGGATTCTCCCCAGCGATCGATGGGCGCTGCTCGAACCCGCCGCTACGGTGCGGCCGAGTTGCGTTCCAGTGCATTGAAGAACTCATCCAGTCCTTGCCGAAACTCGGCGGGCAGGTCACTTCCGCTACTGCCCGTCGACTGCGTGATATTGCGCGGTACGACTCCCGCGTTGCGTTCACTTCCTGTTCCCACCAGCGCCAGAGCCGCCTGGTCGGTCGTGCCGGTCCCACCACCGCCCGGATTCGCTCCGCCGCCACCTCCTCCTTGGGGATTGATGCGCCGTGCCTGCAGCAGCAGTTCAATCACCTCGGTTTCGGCGGCGATGGTTTCGGGCCCTGTCGCTTGCCGCGTCAGCAACAAGTGAGCCTCGCCCATCACCTGCTCGACGCGCGAGAGCAGAGCGATTTCGCCAGCGAACGCCTTGTCCGCATCGGGCAGCTCGCGGATCTGTTGGGTCACGGCGGCCACGCGTTCACCGAGTTCCTGTTGCGTCTGGGCCAGGGGACTGGTCTGCGCGGCCAGCGTCTCTTCGTCCCATGCCGGTCGAGCCTGCTCCACGGCACGAGTCTCCTCGCGCAACTCGATTTCTCGATGCAGGATCTTCATCACTTCCAGCACAACGGATGGCGGCAAACTGCCGCCTGGGGAGCCCGGTCACGAGCCCCCGCTCGGTCACCCAGGGCCGACGAGCTGTTCCGCCCATCGGTCCAACGTATCGGCCCAGAATTCGGCTTCCGCGATCGACTGCCCTCCCAGGTTCTCGTCCAGCGCGCGACCAATCTCCTGCAACTGGCCCACCACGCGCGCCGATTTCATCTCATTCAGGACGGTGAGGAACTTTCCCTCCTGCACGCGATTGAAGTATGCTTCCAAGTCTTCCTGCACCACGTACAGCTCATCTCCGTAGGCGACTTCCCGTTCGCCCAGGGCGGCAAGCTGTTCGCGTTGAGCGGGTTCGAGGCGGGGACTGTCTACACCAAACTCAGACGCCAGGCCGTCATTGAGTTCCTTGGCCACAGCGAGCTGCCGCCGCGAAGCGGCCTTCAATCGCTTGACAAACGTACTTCCCTCCAGATCGGCCAGGATCTTCTTGAGTTCATCCGCCACCTGGGCAAATGCCGCCAGCAAATCCGCTTGCTCCGTCAGCACCTCCTCCATCTTCTCCGCCGCCGGCGAACTTGCCTGATCCTGCTGCTGTGGAGAAGCACCTCCGACGATGTCGGTGGTGGGCAATCGCAGCGACGGCTTGCTGTTGCTCTTCTGGGATTCTTCCTTCGACTTGTCTTCTTCGGGAACCAACTCGTTGAATCCCGATTCGACATCGGAGATCGCAGGAACATCACTCGGTGGGCTGGGTGCGGTCTTTTCTCCCGCCAGCGCGCGAGGATCGCGATTGACGCCGACCTGTGGGGGTGACTTGGCATTCTCAGGGGTCGACGATGGCGCTGCCTGAGGCTTGGATCCAGGAGCTTCTGCGGCCTGCGTCAACAGCTCCGCTACCGATGGCATTCGCTGGCCCGCGATATCCTGCAGCACATTCAGCATCTCGGCCCAATTCTCGAGCGTCGCAACATTGAATTGATCGTTCTGCATCGCTCGCTCAATCAGCTCTTCACCCGCATGCGTCACGGCGGAGAGCCGACGAGCATTCGCGTCTTCGGCCGATGCCTGCTGGACGATCCGACGACGAATATCGGGCTGATCGAGTTCCTCGGCCGGCAACGCCCGCAAGGCCTTGTTCGCCTCATGCAACTGCTGCTCCCGCTCATAGACCTCGTTGGCCTGCCGCAGCCATTTGCGCAGTTGCTGTGTCAGCCAGATCGCGTGCTCTTCGGGACTCAACACGTGAAACACGTACTCCGTCGAGTAAGCTCGCGCTCGACCCGGAAAAAAGTCTGTCGCGAACAGCTTCACACGCAGCGACTGAGGAGGAATCCCCAACCGCTCCGTGGAAAACGCCAGCCGCACCGGCAGTTGACGAGCTTCCGGTCCCCCCACGGCCACCAACTGCTCGCCTGAGGCCGGATGGGGATTGCGAAGTGGATCCGCGATCCCTTCCCATTGCATTCCCACCAGCTGCACGCCGAAATCGTCCTGCGCTTCCGCGTCGAAGGTGATCGTATCGGTACTGAGCACCACCTGCTCTCGTTCCACGTGCAAACAGTGCAGAGTGGGAGCTTCATCGTCGAGTGCTGTGACGGTCAGCCGTAAGGGAGTCTTGCCATGCAACCCGACCTGATCGCGCCAACGAAGGCTTAGTTCGCAACTCTCCTGAATTTCTCTTGGCGGTACGTGAAAACGCAACTCCCTCGTCGTTACAGGCTGATCACCTAGAAAGGCCTCCGCCAGGCTCCGTGTCGCGGTCCCTGACAACTCGACCCGACTGCCTCGCACGACCGATACACTGCCACTCCGCACGTCCTGCACTGGCACGGTCGCGTACTGCAGATATGCCGGCAATTCGATCCGTGCCGTGATCTCGGTCAGTTCCGGACGTGTCGTGGGATCGATGTGGATGCGCTTGCGCGCATCGCCGACCGAGATCAACAGATGGTCTGGCTCCTTCTGCGGCGGCACAGAGAACTGGTAGCCCGACGACTCATTAAGCGACGTGTCAATCGGCGCCTGCCCCCCGTACTTCGCACGCCCTTGACTCGGACTCCAGACCGTCGCGTCGGACAGGCGAGCCTGCACCAGAAACGGTTCCGCGTAAGGAACTACCAGCTGGGCGGGAAGGTGCTGCAGCTGGGCAAACGTGTACCGCTCAGTGCTCCGCCAGGGAAAGAGCCAGCGTGCCAGGGCATTCGTGCCGGCAGCCGGAACCACCAGTAACACCATGGCCGAGAGCAGCAGCATCGAGCCGGCGGCCCAACCCCACTGGCGATGCCGCGGATGCGGCACGGCGCCCTGGAAATCGAAATCGCGGACCTCGTCGTCGACCTGTCGCATGGCCGCCCGGCACAGCGACTCACTACGCTCCTGCTCCATCTCGCTGTGAGCCAACTCGACGATCCCCAGCAACTGATCTCCGATCCGAGGAAACGCGTGGCGGACCAGTCGAGCGGCCTGCTCCAGCTGACGCGTCTTCCAGACCCAGCGATGCCACTTCAGCGGCAACCACAGCGCACCACAGGTCACCCCGGCCAAGAGCAGGAACAGGCGCACCGCAGCCGACGTATCGGCGACGCGATCCAAGACGAAGACCAGCAAATACGACAGCAACAGGCCAAACAGCCCGGCCAAAATCCCCTCGGCCAGTTTCACCAGCCAGACCCGCCGCCGATACGACTCCAACTTGTGTCGCAGTCGAGCCGGCAGCTCCAGCCGATGCGAATTCTCGATTTGCATGCAGCAATCCTCCTGAACCTCACACGGTTCCCACCATTTTACGGCCGGTCCAGAACAAAGCTAACAAGAATACCAACAGCCCCATCCAAGTCGGATGACACCACAAGCGGACTCTCCGCACATCGGGAGCCGGTTCCGGCAAGGCGCCAATCGTCTCCAGGAGCGACGGCATCTCACTCGCTGCAACCAGCTTCCCCCCCGTCACGTCGGCGATTTCCTGGAGCACCTCGCTGCGAGTTGGCTTACCCACCTTCTCAATGACCGTTCCCTGCACGTCCAGTCGGGCGTCCAGCGTGGAACCGTTCTCCTGGCAGGTGAGCGTCAGCTGATACGACCCGCGTTCTTTCGGGATGTAGGTATTCGAGAACAACCCCCACTCGTCGCCCCGCGGAAGCAGCCGGACACTGTCTCGCTGGCCCGAGGGCGCCTCAATGCGCAGCGTAACCACCCCCTGCGCAAGAGGTTCCCCGCCAGAGCCCGCGACATTCGCGTAGAAGGTCACGGCGTTGGACACTTGCGGACGATCGGGCGAGAAATAGAGCCGCATCAGCTTTCCCGCTGCCATACTCCGTTGATACGCCATCCATCGAGCCACCTGTCCCCAGAAGCGATAGTGATATTTGTCTTCGACACCTTCGCGCCAGCGCCACACGCCATCGGTGCCCATGAACAGAACTTTCCCCGTTCCGTAGGTCCGTGTCACGAGCAACGGGATCCGCCCGTACTGATTTCGCTCCGTCCGGTGCGTGGCCAGAATCTCACTGTTGACTTTCGCCCGCTCGACCGCCGCATACCACTGAAAGCCTGGCAGACCTTCCCACAGCGCCGCATTGTCATCCTCAGAGTCCTCCAGACGCGTCAGCAGGCTCTGCCGACCGGCGCTGGTCAGTTCAAACTGCGCAGGCACGCGAGTTCCCCAGCCATGCGATTGTGCCGGATCCAGCGTCACGGGATAGAGCTCCTCCAACTCACTGTCCAGCAACGAAAGCTGCCGCCCCTGCAATCCGGGCATGAGAATCAAGCCGCTCGCCTGCCGCTGCACCAGTCCCTTGAGCAGACGACACTGCTCCGTCGTGAGTTGCCCCTCCCCCAGTCCCACATCACCGAGGAAGACCACATCATAGCGCGATAGCTCCTCCATCGTTGTGGGAAACGACTTGATGTAGCCGCGACCTCCTCCGACCGACGTTAAGCCGGGGTGAAAGAGCAAGCAGGAGACATCCACACCCGGATCCCGTTCCAGCGCGTTGCGCAGATAGCGGTACTCCCAGCGTGGCACCGATTCCACCAGCAACACCTTGATCGCTTCGTCGCGCACCGTGATCGGCACCTCACGCTGGTTGTTCTCGGCCAACACCTCTTGAGCATCAACCGGCACATGGACGGTGAGCTGGTATTCGCCCGTCGCTGCCGGGTGCCAGAGAATCGTGTCTTCGAGTCGGCTCATGGCAGGCAGGACGACCTTGGTGGTCACTTCCTCTCCGGTGGAAGGCACCAACGAAACGGTTACCTCGCGATCACGCGGCAACGAGCTGTCGATCACGAAGGGAATCCGCAGCGGCTTTCCCGCCACGCCGAACGTCGGCGCATCGACTCGCACCAGCTCCACATCGGGCAGTTGGGTGTCGCTGCCGACCGCAATGCAGTAGACCGGCACGTTGCGAATCCGCAGCTGGCTCGCCGCCCGCACCGGGGCTTCACCCGCATTCCAGTCTCCGTCCGAGACGAGCACGACCGCTCGCAGGTTGTCATGTTGCTCGGCTGCCGCGGTGAGCGCTGCGTGTATGTCGGTCCCCTCCTCGGGTGAATCGAGCTGGGAAGAAAACGGTTCGACCACCACGTCCAGCCGTTCCGCCAACCGCTTCCAGGCCACTCGGTCCGAGAGCTGCCCGGCACGCGCGGCACGTGTCTGCAGTGGCTGACCACTGACGACATCAGTGACCACGTCACACGTCTGCATGCTGCGTGACTGATCCTCCAACACCACCAGCGTCGGCCGTTCCTGCGGGCGATACGACCGCAACCATTCCGGTTGATTCAGGGTCACCACGACCAGGAGCACGATCGTCAGGCGCAGCAGTTCCAACAGGCCGATGCGCAGGGCATAGCCGCTGCGGCGCCACGCCAGCACACCCAACACGGCCGTCAGCGCCAGCGTCAAGACGCCCAGCACGACGCTCCAGATTGTCCAGGTGAGGGAAAGCTGACTACTCATAGATCAATCAACTACCTGAATTACTCCACTGCACCAGTCCATTGACTACCAAAGATCCCGCATGGTCCTGTCGAGGCAAATCCCCTCCGGCCCTCCGGCACAGCTCGTCAGGTCATCGATCAGCTTCTGTCTGGCGAGGCGGCAGGCAGAGCACGGCTTCGGTAACCAGCGCCAGGGCCATGCACACCACGAACGCCCGCCAGACCTCGCTCGCCAAAGCCGACGTGCTGCCGATCTCTTCCTTCATCTGTCGATAAGACAATCCTTGAAACATCTGCCCGACCTGTTGGTCCGTCAGCACATCCAGCCGATCTTCCGACGCTGGGCGATTCAACGCCACCAGGCGTTCGCCTTTCTGCAACACGCCGGCAAACAGCGCGCGATCCGACGACAACGCGTCTGGGGGCAAAGGGGACAGCATCGGCCAGTCACTGATCTCGCGCGCCTCGGACGTCCCGGCTCCCCATTGATCAACGTCGCTCTGCGTGGCTGCGCCGATCGCCAGAGCTCGATGCAGCATAACATAGAAAACCACGCCGTCGCGGAGCAGACTCGATTGGCCTGTTCCCGGCAGCGTGGTGCAGAAATAGCACGCTCCACGGCCCATCGCACAGCGTTGCAGCAGACAGGCTCCGCCGGCTAACGTGGCCAATGGCTGGCCCGCCCCTTCCAAGGTGCAGTACTGGTAGACCAACAACTTGCCGACCGGTAGCGGAGCGCCACTGAGTGTATGCTGCAAGAGATCGCTGTCGCCGCGCCACGACTGCACCTGCAGCGGTTCATCGTCGGGCCGAGTGGTCCAGACACCCCAGCGGAAGCCATTCCACGAACTCGACACCGACTCCGTCGATGAAGGGGAAGGGGGAAAGAACACGACGGGCCTCCCCTGCTCGACATACTGCTGCAGTTGCCGTGCCACCTCCCCCTCGGGCAACGGTGCCTGCCAGACGATCAACGAAGCCTTGTCCCACGCAGGGGAATTCCGTTCCGCGGGACTTGACACTTCAGCCGAATACTGGATCGCCGGGTCGACCGGCGCAGTGGCAGCAATCCGCCACGGTTCGGCCTGACGAATATCGTCGGTCACAATCACCGTATGCCGCTCCGGTGCATCTCCAAAGGCGAAGTAATAACGATTGTCGTGCAGATTGGCATCGGCCGGCAGTTCCACATAGCCCCACCCGCTGCGCGCCTGAGCATCCACCGTCAGGCTGTGTCCCTGCAGACGGTACTCCAGTTCATTCATTTCAATGGTCGCGACACTACGAGCGCCGTTGATGACGAACTCGAGCGGCACCGCCAGTCGCTCGCCGCTCCCCGCCGGTCGCCGCAGTGTCACATCCAGCAGCAACTGCGTTGTTTGATCGAGCGTAACCAGACGAACTGCTTCGACCGTTACGGACACATTCGACGGAGCAATATCGGGGTACGACAGCAGATAAAACCGCACGGCTTCCTGCGGCCCAAAGGCCTCGCGCAACGCAGCCCACCGACCATCATCCGGCAACCAGTCGCTCACACGCAAGTCGGAGCAGATCCAGATGTCCGTGCGGCCCGTCTGATTGGCTGCGCAATATTGGTACGCTGTCTGCAGAAGGGCTGGAACGTCTGCCGCCCCATCGGTCGCCGCCGTGTCCGGCAACTGCAGCAGCGCCTCCGGCGACTCGATCGCCGTCGCACGATTTCCCCCACTGTCAATCAGCACCACGCGCCCCGTACGCCTGACCGACTGGAACAACTGAGCCAGCTTGCCTAACGCCGCGGCGCGTTTCGATTCGCCTAACTGGACGTTCTGCTCCTGCATACTGGCCGATCGATCCAGCAGAATGATCGTGGTGTCCGGAGCTCCTCCAAGTGTCAACCCCAACGTGCCACTGGCCAACGGCCTCGCAACCGCAAATACCAACGCTCCAATCGCCAGCATCCGCATCGCCATGATCAGCCAATGGCGCAGCCGAGCCATTCCACGCGTCAGGCGTTTGGCGTCGAGCAGGAACATCATCGCACCCCAGACCACCGTGCGATGACGCTGCCGGTTGATCAGATGGATCAGGATCGGCAGAGCCACCAGAGGCAGGGCGATCAACAGGATCGGTTGAAGAAACGTCATAAAAGTCGTCACCTGGAGAGTTGCACGCGGCCCCTATCTGCCTCGTGTGCGGGCGAGCAGGAACCGAGCCAAAACGTCATCATAAGGCTCCTCAATGCCCACGCGATGATAATCAATCTCGCTGTCCCGAACGGCCTGGCTCAATTCCCGCAGGTACTCCTGCAACGCTCGATGGTATTGCCGAGCGATCACGGTCGGATCAGCCAGCACCGGCGGTCCCCCTTCCAGGTCCAGAAAACGGATGGGGCGATCGAAGGCAAAGTCGAGTTCGCGCTGCTCCCACAAATGAAACACCGCCACATCGTGCTTACGGAATCGCAAGTGCTGAAACCCGCTCCGCAGCTCACCCGGCGGGACAAACAGATCGGAGATGATAATGATCAGCGCCCGCTGCCGCACCCGCTCTGCCGCTTCGTGCAAGATCTGCGCCAGCCCCGTCGTGCCGGTCGCCTGCATACTGCCGATCTGGTCGAGCACGTGCCGCAGATGAGCCGCATTGCGTTTGGGCGGGATCTCCCGCGTAAACGACTCGCCCGCACAGTACAGCCCCACCGCATCCCCCTGACGCGCCGCCAGGTACGCCAGCGTTCCGGCAAGACGGCGAGCGTAATCGAGCTTCGTAAGATCACCGCCGCGGACCTGCATCGAACCGCTGGTGTCTACGATCAGACACAGACGAAGATTGGTGTCCGCTTCAAACTCCTTGATGAAGAAGCGGTCGCTGCGCCCGTAAGCACGCCAGTCCAGTCGACGCGTATCGTCGCCTGGTACGTACTTGCGGTACTCGGAGAACTCCAGGCTGGATCCACGGATCGGACTGCGATGCCGCCCCGATACATTTCCGAGCATCGGAAACCGCGCGTCCAATGGCAGGGCCGACAACCGGGCCAGGACGCCTGGATCGAGGTAATCGCGATGCACGTGTTCCGACATACCGCTCCCTTCTTCCGTTCCTGCTCCCGCATTCCCAGCGCGCGCCAAATCGCCTCACGCCGGAGTTTCTTCACCCGATGGGACACGGCGGCGATGTCCGTTGTCCAGCCTCAACCTGGCACCTGCCAGCTCTCGTCGTGTCCCCCCGCAGCGATCAGCTGGCTGACAACTCTTCGACCAGCCGGCGCACGACATCACGGCTGGTAATACCTTCCGATTCCGCCGCGAACGTGGTAATCACGCGATGCGTCAACACCGGTTGGGCAACCTGAATCACATCCTCCAGCGCCACCATATAACTTCCCCGCAGCGCGGCACGCGCCTTGGCACCGAGCACCAGATACTGTACGGCCCGCGGCCCGGCCCCCCAACTGACCAACGGCTTCAACCATTCGGGAGCTTCCTTGCTCTTGGGACGCGTCTGCCGCGCCAGGTCGGCCGCAAACTCGTAAATATGTTCCGGCACCGGCACACGCCGCACCAGACTCTGCAGCTCCAGGACCTGAGCACCATCAAGAATCTGGTTCAGCTGCGGCATCTGCGTCCCCGTCGTTGTCCGCGCAATATCGATCTCTTCTCGACGATCGGGATAGTCCACCTCGATCAGAAACATGAATCGATCCAGCTGCGCCTCCGGCAGCGGATAGGTCCCCTCCTGTTCAATCGGATTCTGCGTCGCCAGTACGAAGAACGGCGGATCCAACGGATAGGTCCGCCCCACCACCGTCACCTTATGCTCCTGCATTGCTTCGAGCATGGCCGCCTGCGTTTTGGCAGGAGCCCGATTAATCTCGTCGGCCAGCACAATATTGGCAAACACCGGACCGTGGACAAACTCGAACGCGCGCTTCTGCCCCGGCGCTTCCTGCAGAATGTCGGTGCCCGTAATGTCCATCGGCATCAGGTCGGGCGTGAACTGAATGCGACTGAAGGCCAGCGACATCGTCTCGGCCAGCCGACTGACCAGCAGTGTCTTGGCCAATCCGGGCACTCCCATCAACAGCGCATGCCCACCGGCAAAGAGACAAATTGCCAGCTTCTCGATCACATCGTGCTGGCCAATCACGATGCGGCCCAGCTCCCGCCGCAGCGCCTCGTAGATCGCGCGCAGTCGGTCAATCGCCGCCACATCGTCTTCACGCAGTGTTTCCGGTTGCGCTGCACGGTCCGCCGGCAATCCTTGGGAAAACGCGTCGGCCGCATCAAGGGAGGCTTGCAAAGGGTGATCGTGGGCCATCAGTTATTGCCATCCTGAAAAAGAAGATACCGAAGGACTGGTGCACATCGGAGTCGCGGTCCCGTGCCGGCAGTCAAAGCGTTCACCTTGCCAACAGCGGTTCCGGCTGTCTCGCCAACACGCATCGGCAGGCGATCGCGACGCGCACCGCAACCGCACGGCTGGCACTTCAATCCGTGTCGTTGCGCCGAGATTGTAGCACGCCTCTGGCATGACTGCACCTGCTCCGTCAATCGCGATGAGGCACGACATAATCCGGCCACGATCGTGCCGGGCCTGAACACCAGTTCGGTCAAGGCACTTGATGGGCCGCCGGAATCCATGGGCCGTAGCGTTCGCAGCTACGGCACCAAACGAAGTTCTGACGGTTCAGGCGTTGGCTCAGACCGCCTGGCGCGTCATACTGGCGAAATCAGCGGCGATCGAGTCCCGAGGTGGTCTCGGCCATTACCACTCGACCGCACCGCTGGGCCGGCGTCCCAGCGCGGAAGGATTTCGTGACGCATGACATTCTCCCATTCCGTCACACGTCCCCATTATTGGGAGCCGGCAGGAAAATTCCAGATGCGCTTGGCAACATTCTCGAATCACCATCCACCTCCGGCGACAGGGCCTCCGGCGACAGGGCCTCCGGGCCAACTGAGGAGCTCGCTGACACCTGAACTGCCGACTGCTGGTCGCTCACCTGAACCTGCGTGGACACCCAATCGCCCTGCTGTCTGACAATCGAACCCTAACGCCTGGCACGGCGTTCGAGCAACTGGGGGACTCGCTATGGACCGACGACGCCGCACCGACCGCCGCCATTTTCTGAGCAGCTGTACCGCCGGCGTCCTCGCCGGAGCCAGCCTGGAAAACCTGCTGGACCAGCCGGCTTGGGCCGACAACGATGCGAATGCCAGAGGTGATCGGCTCCGCATTGGCAGTATCGGTATGCGGTACCAAGGATCGGTCATCGCCGAGAAGGCTCTCCCCTACGGTGACATCGTCGCCATCTGTGACGTCGACCGCGAGGTGGCCGAAAAAGCGCGTCAACAATTCGGTGGCCAGGCCACACTTTACAATGACTACCGCCAACTGCTCGACCGACCGGATGTCGATGTCGTCACCATCGGCACTCCCGATCACTGGCACACGGCCATGGTCATCCGTGCTGTCCGCGCCGGCAAAGATGTCTACTGTGAAAAACCGCTGACTTTGACCGTGGACGAGGGCCAACAGCTGCTGCGTGCCGTGCGTCAGACCGGACGCGTGGTCCAGGTGGGATCGTGGCAGCGCAGTGATCACCGATTCCGGTTGGCGGTCGAGATGGTACGCCAGGGACGAATCGGTGCGCTGCAACGCGTCGACGTGGTGTTGGGCAAGAACGAAGTGGGCGGCCCGTTTCCCGAAATGGAGCCGCCGCCCCATCTCGACTGGAACCTCTGGCAAGGCCAGACTCCAGACGTGGCCTACGTGAAAGAGAGATGCCACTATACCTTCCGCTGGTGGTATGAATATTCCGGCGGTCAGATGACAGACTGGGGAGCTCATCACTTGGATATCGCCCAGTGGGCAATCAATTCGCTCCCTGTCGAGGTCCACGGCACGGCGTCGTTTCCCACCGACAAGAACGGATACAACGTGGCCGTCGACTTCTTCGCCCAATACGAGTACGCCAACGGCGTCACGATGACCGTGGCCGACGAAGGCCGCAACGGCATTACCTTTCACGGTACCCAAGGAACGATCTTCGTCAACCGTGGGACGCTCTCCGGCACCCCTGTCGACAATCTCAGCCACCAGCCGCTGGACCGCACGGATTTCGCCCTGTATGCGGATGACAATCTGCAGCGCCCTCCGCGCATGGGCAAACTGGATGCCATCATCAATCACATGGGCAACTTCTTTGACTGTGTCGCTTCACGCAAGACTCCACTCTCGGATGTCGTCAGCCAACACCAGAGTGTCACGACCTGCCACCTCGGCAACATCGCCATGCGACTGGGCCGGACCCTGCGATGGGATCCTCAGGCCGAACGGTTCCTGGACGACGATGAGGCCAACACCTGGCTCTCGCGCCCCGCTCGCACCGGATTCGAAATCCCCGTCTGATTGGGCCACCCGAGGGCAGAACGAGACGCCGGCCAGCTCGCACGCCGCGCACTCGAGTTTTCCGTGCTCGTGCTCCTGCTCGGCGACAGCGGTGCTCCTGCTCGATTCGTCGCGGTCAGCGTCTGGCCGCCGTCGCGCACCGCGATCAACGGATTGCCGAGCAGGAGTACGAGCACGAGCACGAGCACGAGCACGAGTACGAGCACGAGTACGAGGAGGAGTAGGAGCGCGAGTACGAGGAGGGAAGGGGATTGGTGACATAGGACTGTCACACTCTGTGATGCCGGCGCATCACATTCTCGAGAAACAAAGCGCTCGCCCGATCTCTGACCGGCGACAACAAGTCGGGAGCGTGCTAGATTAGGGAACCGTCATCGTGCAGGTGACGACTTCGGCGAGGCGCAGCGGGCCTGACCTTTCACCACCAAGTTCGGACAGGAAAGGAAGCTGCGATGTTACAGACCGTGATTAATCTGATCGACGCAGAACGTACCGTCCACATGCAGGTTCATGACGGACTGGTCGACGTTCTGCTGGCAGCGTTGAGCGCGGAACCGGCGACCATTGGTGAGCTACGTGCGGCCCTGACGCGATTTGTCGCGGCATCCGTGGCTGATCGAGTTTTCGAGCAAGCGGAGGAGGGGCTCGCTCCCCTGGCCGCGGAAGGAGGCCAGGTCATCGTCGACCTCTCCGCCCGACTGGTCGTCAATGACACTCCCCTTCCCGAGATCCCTCGGATCGGGATCGTGCTCTCGTGCGACGAGCACACGACGCTCGAGGATTGGCTTCCCTACCGCATTCCCGACGAGTGGGACATATCCTGCGAACGCTCCCAGTGGCAACAGCGGGCGCGATTGCGGCGCGAAGCCCTGGCGCACCAGCCTCCCATCGATTCCCGCAGCGTGCTCTATGGCCACCTCGCCTCGCAACTGGTGCAGTACTGGCAGAAGAACCTCACGGTGGAGGAGGATCCTGTGGCTGCCACCCAGCGCGAGTGGCTGTTGACGCCGCGTGCCGACCTGGGGGGCCAGACACCTCGCGCCGTCCTGCTGGCACATCGCAAGTTCATTGACGGGGACGTGGAGGACCAGGGACAGACCTGGATGATCACCGGACAGTGCCCGCCTGCACTTCCGGCCACCTCCCAAGCCTATCGCCTGGGAGGTTTTGGCAGCCACGAGATCATTCTCTATCACGAGTTGACCGCCCATCTGCTGATGTACTGCGAGCGTCGGATCGTGCCTGGCAAGCCGGTCGACATCGCCTACGAAACCCGTCAACTGGAACAGTTGCAGCAGGAATGGCTGCATCAACCCCAGGAAACGCTCTACAACCAGAGTCCTGCAGCCATGATCGCCCGCGAACGTTCCCGACTCCCCGCTGTCGTTCCCCAGGGGCACTCCAGCGAGCATGACGACTGCCCGATCTGTCGCATGATGTTCGCCAGTGGGCAGCCGATGATCTGGACGCTCGACAACTTCATGTTGGACCGCTGTTTCGCCACCTCCTTCTTCACCACGCACCAGGAGTGGGAAGCGGCGCAGCAGGAATGGGAAGACCTGAACTGTGAGGGGGAGCCCTGGCGGGGGGAGACAGAATGGCGGGGGGAGACAGTGCCGATCCACTCGGAATCCACCGAAGGAGCCAGGATCTGGCAACGGAGCCACACGAATATGGAGTTCTTCGAGCAGATGGCGCCGCTGGAAGCCTGCAACGTCATGCTCTTCTCCATCGGTGGGCACCTGGGTGAGCTGATTCTGGACATCAAGGCATTTGGCATACCCTACGAGAAGGTCGAACAGCTGCACGAACGGTTCGATGAGCTGCGTGTCGCACTTCAGGAACGGGAAGAGGTCTGGATGCTCCAGCAGGCGATTGGATCACTGAGCGATCTGCTGCACGAGCTGTCGACGACCTGCACAGAGGTTCAGGCCAAGTGCGGCGACCTGGCAGAGAAACTGGAGTTTCTCTGCCGGCGCTACCAGGAGCATTTTGACCAAGACCAGGAGGCCGCATTGTGAGACGAGTGGGCGGGGGCGAAGGTGCATCGCGGGTACTCCTTCGCCCCGTGCGGCTACCGATCAGGCCGCCGATGCGAGTCGCGGCAGCGTACCTCACAGATACTGCGATGGGAAGTTCCACGGCGCACGGTACTCAGGCCGAGCCAGCCGCGCAGCCCGTTCGTCATCGACGATGCGTCCCGACTGCGGATCAAGTCGGATGTCGCGTCCCACCCGCATCGACAGGTTTGCGAGATTCAGCGCCAGATCGATCCGGTAGTGGTAGTCGACACAACAACTGGGTTGCTGCCGAGACCGCATGCAGTCCAGCCACTCCCGCTCATGACCGGGGGAGGGTGGCAGCGACTGGTCCGGCGGCTGCAGATCGGTGAGCCGATCACCTTCGGGCACGATCTGGTGCGAACCATAGTCCGAGAACAGGGTGCCATTGACGCCATGGAAATAGATGCCCAGACGGCGCGCCGGGGCGCCGGACCCGAAATCGAAGGCGTAGCTGTTAGCCGTGCTCATCGACCAGGTCAACGTGGTACCGGGGAATTCCCACACGGCTTCCTGAGTGTCCGGCGCATCTCCCGCGTCGCGGATGGTATAGCGTCCGCCGATGCAACTGGTGCGCGTCGGCAAGCCAAGTTCCAAAGCCCAGAACGGAAGGTCGACGATGTGCGGCGCCATTCCCGGCGTCCACCCGCCGCTGAAACGCATGAACGAGCAGTTCTCATAGGCGCTTTGCGTGATCAGCGGATTGTATGTGCAGGGCTCAGCGGGGCCCATCCACATTTCCCAGTCCAAACCGGCCGGCGGGTCCACAGCCGGCGGGTTGCCGAGTCCATCGGGCCCTTGGTTCATGACGTTCATGGTCCGCGAGACACTGATCTTCCCTAACCTGCCGCTGCGAATCCACTCGACCACTCGCCGATAATTGTCGCCGGCGTGAATCTGGGTGCCGATCTGACTGATCCGCTGGTGCCGTTGGACAGCGTGTTTGACCGCCCATGTTTCGTCCACATACATCGTCATCGGCTTCTGCAGATAGATGTCTTTGCCGGCTTCGCACGCCGCAACCGCAATCAGGCAGTGCCAATGGGGAGGCGTGGCGATAATCACACCATCCAGGTCGCCCTGCTGCAGCATCTCGCGGAAATCGCCATAGGGTTTGGCCGAGGGGTACTTCGTCAAGGCATCCTCGCGTCGCGCCTTCCATACATCACAGATACCGGTCACCACGACGTCTTGATGCGCTGCACAGGCATCCAGGTTCGCGCGCCCCATGCCGCCGGCCCCGATCAGGCCGATGTGCAGTTTGTCGTTGGCCCCCACGTGTCCCGGACGCGCCAGGGCGGTAGCGGGTACGAAACAGGGAACGGTTACCCCTACGGCGCTGGCCAGAGCCGTGCGTTGGATGAACTGGCGACGGGTTACACTATTGGTCGGTTGCATGATCGAATCTCCTGAGGTAGGAAGGCCGGGGGGAGTGACGAGGAGGTACGAACTCGGCACCGCAGCGCCAGGCGGTTTCTGCCGGTTGACTTGCCCCATTCTCACTCCGCACCACGCGGCGTGCAAGCAGCGACCGACACGGGGAGGGGATTGGCATCGATTGGGGATCACCGGTAGCAGCATCAGCTCAAGACATGTCGCAGGTGGTTACGCGGAGCGACATGGGCCAGGGCGGTCAATGGCCCGGCTTCTCGGAGTCGAGCCAACTGGGCTTCGTTCTGGACGAGCATGGCTCCGGCAAACGCCAACGAATTGAGCGAAATCGCCTGAAAACACTCCAGCACGCGGGGCACCAGCAACATCCAGCGGCGGGTCACCAGCAGATTGTACGGCTGGGTAATCAGCTGTTGAGACGACCGCGGAAACGGAATTCCCACGCGAGCCAGCAGCGCCCGGTAACTGTCGAAAGTCCTCTGCGCCAACTGTCGCGTGTCGCACGGCAAGGAATCATCCCAGCAGACAAACGCATGCGCAAAGGGAAGGTCCTCCACCTGCACTACCTGCTCACTGCGGAGGGAGTCCACTGGCAACAGCGGTTCCAGCGGAACAGTCGGCAGTTGCTTATCGACCAGCACCTCTGCGGCCAATGGCAACGGGACAACCTGCAAGTGCTTGTGTTTCTGACTGGCGCCCGAAGCGGTGCCGGAGTTGTAGAACCCCAGCGAGTCATACTCGATCATGCAGTGCCACAGGGCTTGGAAGTCGGAGAGCGTGAGCGCCGACTCCTGATGCTCGAAGTGACGCGTGATGATCAACAGATGCAGATCCACGACATTGTACTTATTGAGGATACAGACGTGCCCAGGCGAGGCATCGGCCACGTACAACGAGCTCTCATAGGGGAGGAACGGATTGTGGCTGTCGTTGCCCGGTGGTTTCCTCCGCAAATTGGCCACCACGCGGACCAGGAAAGAGGTGGAACGGTCGGGAAGAACCGTCGCATGGGTGCGGATCGGTTCGAGTGCGCCAAGTTGGAGCGCGCGATCGGTAGCGGCTCGGAGTCGCTCCCAGAGAGTCCCCGGTGGAAAAGGGGTTACCTGATTCGGAGACAACTTGTGCCGTGTCATCGTACCTGCCGATTCCTGCTGAGCGTCAGAACCCGTGGTGGTGTGGCTCTGCTGGCCCCCGAGGTACTCGCTCCCCGGGTGGCCCTGCCTGCCCCTAATGAAACCGCATATCATCTCCTGCTTCCGTCAAAAAGGGAAGAGGAGAATGCGATCGGAGCGGGACGGCGGGCCGGGAGAGGTTCAGCGCCCGCCAGCGCCCAACGCGGGTGCGTCCCATCGACGCGACTTGCTGCTGCGGACAGGGACAGGCCGTCGCGAAGTGGTGTGGAAATGGGGAACACAACAATGCCACAATGCGAGAATGCCACAATGGGCTACTGCGCCGCGGTGAGACTCCCGCCAAAAGCTGTCCGTTGCTGGCACTGCTTGCTTCTTCCCTTGGTCATTGGACATTCCGTGTTGGATATGCTGCGGTTCAGACGACTCCAGACGCAGAGTCTCTGCTTTCGGCCGAATTCCGCATTGTCGCACTGTGGCATTGTCGCGCTCCCTATTCCTGTTCCACTGTCCATCGGCCTGTCATGTCCTGGAGCGTGACGCGGTCTGATCGCTGCGGCAGTCGGCCCCCCGGTGCAGGGTATCTGCTTTCGGTCGAAAAAATCAAAGGCGCTTGCGGACCCGTCGGTTCCCCAGGACACCTTCTGATTCCTTCCAGCCGCGAACGGGCGCGCTCACTCCTGGGCGCGAAGCCCGCACCGCCCCGGTCCGTCCGATCCGCTGGCCGCCACCACGTC
>JBGSHS010000428.1:0-54740 GCA_041752115.1 Pirellulaceae bacterium
CCGCGGGGATGTAGCTGCGGTCGCGCAGACCGCGGGGATGTAGCTGCGGTCGCGCAGACCGCGGGGATGTAGCTGCGGTCGCGCAGACCGCGGGGAATGCGGTGCTCCCACGCTCTGCGCGAGCGTGGCTACAAGCACCGCGAGCGTGGCTGCGGATGGCGTTAGCGTTCAAAGACCTGCCGCACCTGCCCTTGGTGGTCGCGCACGACAATCCTCAGAGGCATCTGTCCGGGGAGGCTGTGGGTGGCGCAACCGAAGCAGGGATCATAGGCGCGGAATGCCATTTCCACCATGTTCAACAGGCCTTCACTCACGTCTTGCCCCTGGTGAATCAGGCTCTGCGCCGCCTTCTTAACGGACATGGAAATGGGAGCGTTGTTGTTCGTCGTCCCGACAATCAGGTTGACCTTTGTCAGAATACCCCGTTCGTCGGTCACATAGTGGTGAGTCAACGTGCCTCGCGGGGCTTCGACCGACCCCACACCTTCCGTCGGTGTTTGTGTGGGAAGGACTCGGACCTCTCGACTGGTGATGTCCGGGTCCGTGGCCAGGTCCACCCAGCGTTCGGCCGCGTAGAGCAATTCGATCAGACGAGCCCAATGCGTGGCAAGCGTATGGTGGACTGGCTTACCTCCGAGTATTTCGTAGAACCGGTGATACTGCTGGTTGGCCAGCGGAGTAGCCATGCTGTCCGCGGCATTGAGGCGAGACAGTGGAGTCGCCTTGTAGACCCCCGAATCTGCTCCGTCGACAAACCCTTTCCAGCCGACCTTTTTCAAATAGGGGAACTTCAGAAAGCTCCACGATTCAACTCGTTCGGCGATGTACTCCTGGTAGTCGCGTGCGTCGTATCTCGCGTGTTCCACACCATCGGGTCCCACGACCCGAATCTGGCCGTCATAGAAGTTCACGCAGTTATCGTGGTCGACGGTGCCCATGTTGTAGGTGCGGTGAAAATACGTATCGCCAGTCACCAGATTCAGGTAAGCGGTGTTCTTGAGCACAACATCTTCAAACAGCTGCAAGGAGAACTTTGCGAACTCGATGGCGTCACGTCCGAGTCGTTCGATTTCCTGTCGCTGCTGGTGGTCGATTCCGTGACTCACGCCGCCGGGCAAGCCCCAGTTGGGATGGACTTTGCGGCCACCAATCATCTCGATCAAGTGATGGCCGTCGCGACGCATGGTGAGCACTTTGCCGGCAATGTCCATTCCCACTTTCTGAATCACACCGAGGATGTTGCGCTGTGCAACGGGAGCCGCTGGTCCCATCACGAAATCGGGACCACCCAGGGCGTAGAAGTGGGTCGTGTGATCGGTCGCGAAGAAAATACTGTAGAAGAGCTCCCGCAGTTTCTTGGCCGCCGGAGGGGGATCAACATGAAACAGCGCGTCCAGCGTCTTCGTGGCCGCCATATGGTGCGCTTCGGGACAGACGCCGCAGATCCGTGAAGTAAGATTCGGCATGTCCTCAGCCGGTCGCCCCACGCAGAATCGCTCGAAACCGCGGAGCTCGGGAATCTGCAGATAGCAGTTGGCGACATCCCCTTCCTCGGTCAAGAAGATCTCGATCTTGCCGTGCCCTTCGAGTCGCGTGATGGGGTCGATCGAGACGCGGCGATACTGGGTGTCGACAGACATCATCCGTTCTCCGTGTGCTGGCGCCGTCCTCAACGCCTATCCGGCAGCGCCAGGAACAAGCGCGGTAAATGGTCTGAACACTCGCGTAAAGACTCTCGAACCTGCGATACCTCCGACTCCTCCGTCTCGATGCAATGACTTGCACCTCGGCCGAATTTCGCCTCGGGCCACGGCCCCCTATCGATTCACGGCGGCATTTCGAGGTCCTTCGGGATAACCGAACCTATGCTTGAGCCGGGGACACCTCGGCCCCGACAGGCCGCGATTCGCCGTCTTCGCGGTGCGGCAACCGGCCGCGTCGCAGCAGACTGCCGGCCAGGCTGAATCGATAGAAGCTGCCCACCGGATCGGGAATACCTTCACGAATAATCCGATCGATTTCTTCGGGATCATCGGAGTCAATCATGGACGCCAGAGCGGCCATCAATTTCGCGCCGTAATCGTGCACGCCTTCATTGGGTCCGTAGCAGCCGATACAGGGCGAGTTGACTTGCGGACACTTAGCACCGCACCCCGCTCGTGTGGCGATCCCGCAGCAGAGAATCCCCTGTTCCAGCAGACATGTCTCCTCGTCGGGTACGATTTCCCACGTGCGATAGAACCTCTTGATCTTCTTCTCCTGGCGCACTCGCTTACACTCCTGGCAGACCGTCGTATCGGCACCCAGGACCGAGCCAGGCGGAGGCAACCGTCCACTGACGATGGCGGTGATCGCATCCCAAATTCGCTCCGCTTCCGGCGGACACCCGGGCAGATAATAGTCGACCGGAACGGTCTGGCAGAGTGTACGTACGGTATCGTAGAAGACCGGCAGATGCAGCTCACCTTCCGGCACGCGGGTCACCGGCCGTGGTTCCACATGGTCAGGGTTCTCGGTTGAGGGCGTATCATGGTAGACCGTCCGGAAGATACTCCGTCGATCGTTCACATTAGCCAATCCGGGGATGCAGCCTTCCATGGCACACGACCCAAATGCGACAAGAACTTTGGATTTCTTGCGCAGAAGATTTGCCATATATTCCTGTTCACTCGTCCGAATGCTCCCATTGAACAGGCACACATCGATCTCACCATCTTTCATCTGTTGGACGTCGTGCACCTTGGCATCGATCGCGACGGGCCAGAAGACAATGTCGAAGGCGGCCGATACTTCCAGAATCTTTTCGTTGATCGCGAGCACGGCGATTTCACAACCTCCGCACGATGCAGCCCAATACAAAGCCAGTTTCCCCTTCTTCTCGTCGTTCATACCGGAACCTCCACACATGCCGTGTCTCGCGCCAGTTCTTCCCAGTCGTCTGTCGGCCGCTCGGCTTCTTCCCAGTTGGCAGACCAGTTCAGCGGTCCCATCTGCCTTACGTCCGCCACAAACTGATCAATTGACTCCGCCAGGTACTGACCTTCGGCTGCCGATGCCCAGACGAGCCGCAGACGGTCCTTGTCAATTCCCATTTTCTCCAGAAAGAATCGCAACATGGTGACACTGCGAATGGTCTTGTAGTTCTGTTCGACGTAGTGGCAGTCTCCTGGATGGCATCCGGCGATCATTACTCCGTCAGCACCCAGCGCGAAGGCCTTCAAGACCAGCGTCGGATCGACGCGCCCGCTGCACATCACGCGCACGATGCGAGCATACGGCGAGTACTTGATTCTGGCAGTTCCTGCCAGATCCGACGCAGTGTAGCTGCACCAGTTGCACATGAATGCAACAACACGCGGATTGAACGTCGAGTGCATTTGCTGAGGAGTGGGGTCAGACATAGCTCATCAGTCCTTCCAGTTCGGCGTACACTTGCTCTTCACTGAACAGATGTTGCTTGGCGGCACCTGACGGACACGCAGCCACGCACGTACCGCAGCCTTTGCAGAGCGCCTGGTCGATGACGGCAATATTCCGCTCCTCGTCACGGCGAATCGCCTGATAGGGGCAGAGGGGAATACACGTTTTACAGCCCGAACACATCTCCTCCTCGATCCAGGCGGTGTTCGGCTCCAGTTCGACTTGTCCTGCATCCATCAGCGCCAGGGCTTTGGCAGCTGCCGCGTCGGCCTGGGCGACGGTATCGGGAATGTCTTTGGCCCCCTGGCAGGCCCCTGCCAGAAACACCCCGTCGCTGGCGGTATTAACCGGAGCAAGTTTGGGATGTTTCTCCAGGAAGAACCCGTCTGCCGAACAGGAAATCCCGAACGCCCGACGTACATCGCCGGCATCTTCCTGCGGCTCCAGTGCCACCGACAGAATGACCATGTCGACATCGATCTTACGAAGAGCCCCCAACAACGTATCCTCCACCGACATGGTCAGGCGATTGTGACCGTCGCTGTGCTCTGGGCGGTCGACTGGGCCCGCCTGGCTGATATCGGCCACTTTGCCGCGAACGAAATGCACGCCTTCGTTTTGTACGCGGTTGTAGAACTCCTCAAATCCCTTGCCCGGCGTCCGAATATCGATGTAACAGTTGTACACCTCGGCACCGGTCTTCTCGCGAACCAGGTGTGCCAGCTTCAGCGAATACATGCAGCAGACGCGGGAGCAGTACGGATGGTAGTTCCTGTCGCGGCTGCCGACACAGTGCACGATGCCGATCCGTTGCGGCGTCGATCCATCCCGCAACACCAGTCTGCCGGCCGTGGGCCCGCCAGCGTTCAACAGTCTTTCCACCTCCAGACTCGTGTACACGTTGGGATACTTGCCATAGCCGTAGTAAGGAATGACCGACGGGTCGAAGGGGCGAAAGCCCGTGGCCACGATGATCGTTCCGACTTCACATTCTTCCACCACTTCTTCCTGATCAAAGCGAATGGCATCGCGCTCGCCGCACGCTGTCACGCACCCTTTCTGGCATTTGCCGCGCGCCAATTCGAGGCACACGTCCGGATCAATGACGGGCACCGGAGGGACGGCCTGAGCGAAGGGGACCCATATCGGCTTGCGCGAACCGAGTCCCTGATCGAATGGATTGGGGAAGCGGGCCTTGGTGAACACACAACCTTCAATACACAGCATGCACCCGACGCACAGGCTTTCGTCAACATACCGTGGCCTGCGGCGGATTCGGACGCGGTAGCTCCCTACCGAGCCTTCCACCGCTTCGACGGTAGAGTACGTCAGCAGTTTGATGTTGGGATGCTGCCTGACGGCCGTCATCTTGGGTGTGAGAATGCAGGCGGCGCAGTCGAGCGTGGGAAACGTCTTGTCAAACATGGCCATATGTCCACCGATGCTCGGCTCGCGTTCGACCAGCACAACATCTTTTCCGGCCTCGGCCAGCGTCAACGCGGCCTGAATTCCCGCGATGCCTCCGCCGACCACCAGAGTACGGGGACGGATCTGTACGAACTGCCGTTGCAGCGGTTCATGTCCGGCGACGCGGCGAATCGCGGCCGCCACGTGGGCTTGCGCCTTGACGAAGGCCGCCTCCCGATCGTCTGTCACCCAGGACACCTGTTCCCGAATATTGGCCATCTGCACGAGAAATCGATTGAGTCCGGCATTCTCCGCCGCCCGACGAAAAGTAGGCTCGTGCAGACTTGGCGAGCAGGCAGCCACCACAATGCGATTGAGATCGAATTCCTGGATGTCCCGTTTGACCAATTCCTGGCCGGGATCAGAACACATGTACTTGTAGTGCCGTGAGAGCACGACATCGGGCAGTTCACCCGCCCACGTCGCCAATGCCTCCACATCGATGGTGCCCGCGATGTTGCTGCCACAATGGCAGATGTAAACGCCGATCCTCAATTGGCTGCCGCGTTGTATCATGTTACGTCCCCGTGTTAGTCGTCGGTTCGGTTGAGCTTCTCGTGGCTTCATCCACCAGTTCGCCCAGATCAGCCACGCGCAACTGATCCTCGGCTCCCACTGTCTTCACCGCGTCGCGGAACATGATCAGGTCTTTCGGGCACGCCACGACGAGGCATCGCACACCCGGTAATGAAAGTGCCTCGTGGACGCGGTTCTCGGCCGGACGCTGCTCGATTCCCGGCGTGTCTTTCATCCAGATGCGGCCGCCGCCGGCACCACAACAAAAGCTGTTACGGCGATTGCGCGGCATCTCGATCAACTCCGCTCCGATCGCTCGCAGCACACGGCGCGGCGCCTCGTAGATACCGTTGAATCGTCCGAGGTAGCAGGGATCGTGATACGTGACCTTCTGATCGAAACTGACCGTCGGATGAAGCACACCTTCACGCAGCAACTCATCGAACAGCTCGGCGTAGTGCAGCACGGGCCTGCCGCCCAATACGGCACGGCCACCATCTGCACCTGCCGCCTCGCCAGCCACGTACTCGTTCTTGAGCGTATTGACAGTGTGTGGATCGCTGGTCAGGATCTTCCGGAATTTCGCCTTCTCCAGTTCCTTCAGGTTCTTCTCTCGGAGCAGTTCGAAGAGCCCTTCTTCGCCAATTCGCCGCACGTCATTACCGGCGTTCTGTTCCTTCTCCATCAACAGCCCAACGTCGACTCCCGCCTGGTGCAGCACTCGGGCCACCGCCCGGGTGACTTCACTGACCCGCTGATCGAAGGAAGCGTAGTCGCCGGTGAACCAAAGGTATTCGACCTCTTCTTTGCGAGCATCCTTCAAGGGGAAGGGAAGCGATTTGGCCCATTCAGGCCGCTTCCGCGCCGACTGGCCAAACGAATTACCGTAACGCTGCCAGTTCAGCAGGGCCTCCTGCAGTCCCTCATCGATCTGGCCCTGATCCACGAGATATCGACGCAGATCCACGATCATGCGCGGCTGCTCGACACCGACAGGACACACGTCTTCGCACGCGCGGCACGTGCAGCAAGCCCACAGCGAGTTCTCTGGAAGCAACGTATTGTGAAGGCTCTGCCCATTCCCATTCCCACGGCGCCTGGTGCGCAGCAACTGCGCTGCCACGGTCTGCACTACGTCGCGTGGCGACAGCGGAAAGCCGGTAGCGAATCCGGGGCACGCCTCCTCACATTTGCCGCACCAGGTGCAGGCATCGGCCTGCATCAGTTGCCTCCACGTGAAATCGCGCACGTGAGAGACTCCTGACGCGGCAATCACGGGCAACCGACCTGGAGGATGGTCGTCGTGCAGCAGCAGATTGGCTGGCGAGGCAATCAGGTGAAATGCCTTGGTCAGTGGAATGCTGACGATCAGCCCGAAGGCCAACAGGGCGTGAGACCACCACAGCACTTGATGTGTCAGTCGCAGCGAATCGGCTGACAACGAGGCGGCCAGTCGAGCCAGGCCGGCGCCGACGGGCGCCATCATGGCTGCAGGAAACACCGTCGCACTCTCGGCAATCTGCCGCAACTGACGTTCCTTACGTTCCGCCCCCATGTGCAAATGGTCGGCGAATCCCGCTTGCTCCAACTGGGCTAACCTCGCCGCTTCCCCTTCGGCGGCAGCAAGCTCAGCGTCCAGACGATTCCCCTGGGCAATTCGCAGACCTTCCACAAGAAACCCCGTGATTGCAATCAAGAGCAGGCACGTGAGCAACGGAAAGGAATCCCACAGACTGATATCTTGACGTCGGGTTTTCAGTCGAAGTGGCCGTGATATATATCTTCGATATCCCGCCAAGACAACACCAGCGATTAACACCACTCCAAACACGTCCAGCGCCAGTTCGAACAGAAGATAGAACCAGCCACCAAGCAACGGCCAATCGAAGAGCAGGTTGGTGAAGTCCTGATCGATGGTGGCGAGCGCCGTGCCGAAGAACAAGACCAGCATGCCCCAGAAAATCGTTTGATGCATGATCCACGAGAAACGATCCGGGGCGAGACGCGACTGACCAAACACGGTCTTGAACAAGTCGCCCGCTCGCCGCGGACGAAGCGTTTGGGCAAGTTGCCGCAGAACAGTCGGTGCGTCCGACTCGGCTTGCCCCAGCGACCACTGCCGAATACGCCAGACCACACCTGCGACGAAGACGACGACCACCATGGGGATCATCGCGTAGAGGGTCATTTCTGCCCACAAGGGCACGTTCCACATGATGGGCCGAGCAAATTCCATAGCAGGTTCACCCTCGCCGTCCTCAGCACTGACTGTTGGTCTGCCAACGGGCGGCCGGAAAACGTATCACCCACAGCCAAGGAGCGGCGTTCTCACGGCCTGAACCTCCAATCTCACCTTAGGACTGGTTTCGAAACCCGGCGTGGCGGTTCAACACAGGCGATCCCTGCCACCGCTTGAGTTCTGAAACTGGTCTTAGACTTTCTTCGCGCTCACCGCCTCGACAAGTGCGGGGAGCAGATCCAAGGCGTCGATCTCGGCTCCGTAGTGCGCCACATCGAAGATGGGCGCATTCGGATCGGTGTTCACGGCAATGATCAGGCCGGCGCCTTTCATGCCTTCCACATGCTCGGGGGCGCCGCTGATCCCGAGTGCCAGATAGAGTTTCGGCTTGACCGTCATTCCCGATTTGCCGACTTGGCGAGTAGCCGGAAGCCAACCCTGGTCAACAACGGGCCGCGACGCGCACACGGCGCCATGAAGGACGCGAGCCAGTTCTTCAGCCAACTCGACATTGTCTTCCTGCTGAATACCTCGCCCCACCGCCACCAGAATGCTCTGTTGCGTGATATCCACGTCACCCGGCTCCGGCAATACCCACTCCTGAAAGCGGATCTGTTCCGCCGCCAAAGGTGCGCTGGGAACTCGAATCTCCACCCGCGCTCGCCCCACTTCGTCGGTCGCTCGGGAACTGCCAGGCATGACCATCAGGAAGGCCGGCAGCTTGGCGATGTGAACGTCGGCCATCATCTTGCCAGCGCAGAAGGAAACGCTGGCGGACAAACCGTCTCCCTGGCGTTGTACAGCCAGGCAGCCGGTCAACAGCGGTGCCTGCAGCCGGCAGGCCAGAAGCGGTGCGATGTCCCAACCGATCGACGTGCCGCCCACGAGAATCACCCCCGGCTGCTCGGCTGCAATAACCTCTTGCAGAGCGGTCACATACGGGCCGGGCGAATAGACTGTCAACTGCACGTCATTGACCAGCAGCAGCCGGTCAGCGGCCGAGAGGGATTCCGCAAACGGCTGGCCGTCTGCACTCAATACCACGCACATCAACTGCCCCTCGGCCGCCGCCGCCAGACCGCGACCCACAGAGAGTAATTCCAGTGTCGTATCGTCCAGAACATCGCGTTGAACATCCGCTACGACCAAGACATCTCGGCTGCTCATGATAACAGTCCTTTTTCGACGAGGATGTCCGCAATGCGATCTGCTGCCTCGGCTTCCGAACCAGCGATCATCTCGGCATGCGTGCCGGATACCGGTGGATAGAGCCGGCACACGGAGACCGGCGACTCACCGAGAGGTACGTTCAGTCCCGGCTCCTCAAAGTGGACGGTGTTCATGGCGTTGCGAATCCGACTGACCGGCACATAACGAGGCGGCCGGTCCGCGCCGAGTATGCCCAGAACGGCAGGCAGCTCAATTTCCATCCGGGCTCGCACGGCGCGAGGGAACTCTTTGCAGGCCGCCACGGTGGTGGGCCGCGATCCGGCTTGCACACCGCGAATCACGCCCAGGTACGGCATCGACAGGGCCGTGGCCAGAGCAGGGGCCAGCACGCCGTCGAACTCGTCGTGCGCTTGGACGCCCACCAGCACCAGATCGGCCGCCAGATCGCGAATCACCTGAGCGTACCATGACGCGGCAGTCCATGGTGACGGATGCCGGTGCGTTTCGCACGGGATCTTCACCAGCCGTTCTGCCCCCTTGGCAGCTGCCGTATACAACGTGTTCTCTACGTCACCGAAGTCAAACGCCACCACACTTACAGTCCCACCGTTTGCTTCCTTGAGCAGCAGCGCCTGCTCCAGAGCATGATCGTCGCACTCATTGACGATGAAGGAAATGCTCTCCCAATCCAGCGCGCTTGCGGTGGAATCGATGTCCAGTGATTCGATCAGGTCCGGCACCTGGCGTACTACGACAGCAATGTTCATGCGACGCTCCCTTCCCCCAATTCCATGGACTCCGCCAGCAGTTCAATGATGTCACGGACCTTCAACCGCTGCTCGAGCCCCGCGACTTTCGCAGCATCCTCGAACCGCGACAGCTCGTAAGGACAGGAGACCGCCAGCACGTCCGCGCCCGTCGCGTCAGCCTGTAGTACTCGATCGTCGGACAGGCGATGCCCGCCATGAGCCACGATGTGTCCATCGAGCCACATTCCCCCGCCACCACCGCCACAACACAGGGCATCTTCGTGATGTCGCTGCATTTCCACGAGCTTGATTCCGGGGATCAGCTGCAGCAGCAACCGTGGCGCATCGTAGCTGGCACAGCGTCTCCCCACGCAGCAGTTGTCATGATAGGTCACCGTTGCTTCGACTGGTCGAACAATCAACGACTGCAGTTGCGGCATGCGTTCGGCCAGAAACATCGTGTAGTGCTGCACCGGATACCAGGCGCCATAGCGTGGGTAGAAAGCCTGCAATGCGCGATAGGCATGTGGGTCCAGGGTGAGCAACTGGGCGAACTCGTGTTGGTCGAAGAGTTTTCGATTCTCTTCCACAAGCGTCTCGAACAAACCCTCTTCACCAAACAATCGTTCACATTCACCCACCGATTTCTCCGCTGCCCCAAGTACGCCCCAGGAGACCCCCAGCTTCGTCAGAATCCTCGCCCAGGCACGGGTCACCAGCTGATTCCTGGGGTAATACGAGGGGTAACAGCCCACCAGCCACAACACATCCACGCGGCACGGGTCTTTCGAAAGATCTCGCACTGGGACATTCAAGTCCTTGGCCCATGCCAGCCGTTGCCGCGGAGACTTTCCGAGCGTATTGCCGTACTTGAACAGATTCTGAAAGGTCTCCTGGAGTTCCGCCGGCGGCTGAAATCCAGCTTGCATGGAAGAATCACGCAAAGCGGGCCACAATCCGTCTGTCAATTCGATGCCTCTCGGGCACCGCAACGAACAGGTATAGCAGCCGACGCACATCCACAACGAAGGACTCTGCAGCACCCGATCAACGTTCCCCGCCAACAACTGCAGGATCAGATCGCGCGGACGCAGCTGCATGGCGTCACCCAGCGGACAACTCGCTGCACACAGCCCGCATTGCATGCAACCCCAGGGCGATTCGCCGCTCTCTGCCCGGCTCAGCCGCTCCAACAATTCCTCGCCGGTGTTGGTTGACGTCGTGATCATGCGAGATTCTCCCACCTCTCCTGTTTTCCGCCTCCGGCACAAACCCGGTCAGGCCGATCGGATTGGCTGGTCGACCGCCGCCAGGCAGGTCCGACAACCTTCCCAGGCCTGTTGGTCAATAGGCCACCATCTCTCGTACCATGTGGTCCGCCAGCGCACTAATCGTGCGGGCGTCCAGTCCCGCCAACCCACCCATCGCGTCGGGCTGGACGGCCAAGGTGGTTACTTTGCCGGCGGCATCTCCCGGATCGATTCCAAAGTCCGGCTTGGTGTCACGCGCCAGGCTGCCGGGCAACAGTCCGCTATCCTTGGCCAACAGCACCATCAGGCGATCGTAGGCGGTGGCAGTCTTCAGCACGTTCGCGGGACTGAGGTTGGCAACGCCAGGCGTCATCACTACGGGAAGCATCTGGGCCAGCAACCGTTGCCCCAGGTACTTGCCCAACCCTTCGTTACGCCACAGCAGCCCGGGAGCTGCCAGGAGTTGAACGTGATGACCGCTGCGATTGGTGATCGAGACACTGCTGATCGGCTCCGACGGCCCCTTCTGTCGATCGCCAGTCGGCGCAGACTCATGAACCTGAAACGCGGCAGCCAGGATGTCGGCCATCTCTCCGTCTCCAAACGGCTCCACCGCGTAGTACAGGATCTTGTGCTTCCGGTAGGCGTTCTCTCGCGCATCGCCAGCCGCCGCAACCACCACGACTCTCCGTGCCGGGGCGTGTTGATTGATCGTCCCGACCAACTCAGGTCCGCGATCATGAAAGGAGACGGCATCCAGAAAGATAATATGCTCCTCCAGGTCCTTCAGCGCGGCGAGGAGCGACTCCGAATCCGCGACCCACTCGACTTCGCATCCCATCACTTTCAGTTTCCTCGACTGCTCATGGGCCGACGTGGAGTCTGCGTTGACAAGCAGAACTTGCCGTGGCCCGCACTGTTCCGCTTCGCGATCGTATTCCGTAGAACAGATGTGCGCCATCCAACCCGCACCGCAAGGATCGCTCATCAGCCAGTTGAGGTGCTTGGGCAATGAGTCGTTGACAGCCATGACGACTCCCGATACAGGCGCTGCGACCAGAATCGGTGGTGCATTGGGAAGTGTGACGCTGGCCATCGGCAGGCCCTGATAGACGACTTCGCCGATGCGAGGCAATCGGAGGGTGGCGGGCATCACGCCGTGGAATCCCGGCAATACCGCGCCGACACAGGCCGAACCATCGACCTCCATACGAAACCACGACTCGCCCCAGAAGAGCACTTGTGATTCGGCAGACATCATTTCCAGTGTCGCCGCCTCGTCCCCCTCGCCATTGCCTTCCAGCAAGCGCCGCGTGGCCAGCACACGCTGGACCGCCGAAGTGATCTCTTCGGAAGTAAATGGCTTGGTGACATAATCGCAGGCACCCAGTCGCATGGCCGCCGCCGCATTGGGAATACTGGGATAGCCCGTGATGATCAGCACCGGCACCTCAGGACGAGTCTTGCGCAGCTGTTCCAGAAACTGAATGCCGTCCATATTCGGCATCTTGATGTCCAACAAGATGATCTCATAGTCCCGTTCCTGGGCCATATGCAGCCCTTGCCGGGCATCTGTGTTCGCGTCCACCGAGAAGCCTTGCCGAGAGAAGATCCGCCGGCAAGCCTGGCAAATCACTTCCTCATCATCCACCAGCAGGATCGCGTGGTTTTCAACCATGGCCCGTTCCCCCTCACCTGCAGCACACAGCTGAGTTCAGTTGAACTGATGACGAACGGCCTTCGAGAGACGTCCGCTCATCCCGTCGCACGACCTCATAGGCAACTGGTGTGCCAATCCAGACGCCGCCTGCCAATGTCCGGCGCGAGACGTGGAAGCGAAGAGCGAAGAAGACGCGCAACTCGCTGCCGGACATGGTGATAGTCCCTATCGCAGTGAGTTGTCCAGCGTACATCGAGTGAGGGCCTGAGCGGTTGCGTCCCGGCGATAACTGCCCTCAGAAGCGTATGAAACGCGCTGCGCTGTACGAATTCTCATACACGCAGCGGCGGGCGGATCAACCACTTCCCATCGAACCGGATTTGATCCCGTGATGGCGCAACAGCGCGTGGAAATTCGAGCGCTGCATCCCCACACTCTCGGCGGCGTGCGTGACGTTCTGCTCACAACGATCCAGAGCAGCCAGCAGGAAACGCCGTTCCAGATCGTCTATGAGCCGTTTCTTGAGCAACTTGCAGTCGCCCCAGCTGCGCGGGACTTCGGTGCTCGATAGAGTAGCTTTGGCTTCCCGTACTTCCACCGGCAGGTGCTGGAGTTCGATCCGCGTGCCGCCGTACAGCACCGCCAGCCGCTCAACGACGTTACGCAGTTCGCGGACGTTGCCGGGCCACCCATACACTTCCAGCTGCCGCATGGCGTCGGGAGCAAATCCGCACAACGGCAGGTCCATTCGTCGCGAGAATTCCCTGAGAAAAGCTGCCGCCAACAGCGGCACATCCCCTCGTCGCTCGCGCAACGGCGGCAAGGAAATCGGAACGACATTCAACCGGTAATATAGATCTGCGCGAAAGGCTCCCACCTTGACCATCTCGGCCAGACTCCGGTTCGTGGTGGCAATCAGACGAATGTCGACTTCACGCTCCACGGTGTCTCCCACCATGCGGATCTGGCGTGTCTCGAGTACTCGTAACAGCTTCCCCTGTGTCTCCAAACTCAGATTGGACACTTCATCCAGCATCAGCGTGCCGAGATGCGCGGCCTCAAAGAGACCGTTCTTGGTGGCAATGGCCCCCGAGAATGAACCTTTCACGTGGCCAAACAACTCACTTTCCAAGAGCGTGGGAGCCAAGGCCGTGCAATCGCACGCCAGGAGCGCCTTGTCGCGGCGACGACTCAGTTGATGGATGGCCCGCGCTACCATCTCCTTGCCGGTTCCACTCTCTCCGCTGACCAGCACCGTCGCATCCGCCGGTGCAATGCGCCGAATGAATGCAAAGGCCTCGCGCATAACGGTGCACTGTCCGATCATGCCCTCAAAGTCGGCTACCGTTGGAGCGTCGGCGGTCTCCTCGTCGGCGATCGACACGGCGGGCGTGGTTGATTCCAGCCGCCGCAGTGCTTCATCTAATGCCTCGGCCGAACACGGCTCGTGCAGAAAGTCGGCAGCTCCCTCCCGCATCGCCTCGACCGCCACTTCCACCGCATCGGACGAACTGACAATCACGATCGGCGATCGGTTCCCCGTCGATCGAAGCCACTGGAGAACGGCTGCAGGAGCCGGAGTTTGAGTCGTCAGAACCACAACCGTGGCGTCGACCGAGTCTGCCCAGAAGGCATGGGCGTCCACGGCCTCCAGCCTGCCGCTGCGCACATGCTGCCCCAGCGAACAGAGCATCCGCTGATACCGCTGCGCAGCAACGGCCTCGTTGGACAGGAGTAGGATTCTCCACGACATCACGACGTCTCCGTAGCACTCGCCCTGCCACTCCTGGAAACAGCAGGCAGCGCAGGCAACGTGACAATGAACGTGGATCCATTCCCCAGTTCGCTTTTGACCTCCAGGTTCCCGCCGTGTTGCTGCAAGATGCCATAGCTGACACTCAATCCCAAGCCCGTCCCCTTGCCTACCGGTTTGGTGGTGTAGAACGGTTCGAAGATCTGATCGATCTGCTCCGGTCGAATACCGCATCCCGTGTCCGTGACGTCCACGACGACGTTCTCGCTACGCAACGTCGTGGCCACCATCAGCGTTCCTCCATCCGGCATGGCCTCGCAAGCATTCAAGGTCAGATTCAGAAGGACCTGCTGGAGTTGATTCCGATCCGCATTGACCGGCGGAAGGTTGTCGACGAGGTCTTCGACCAGAAAAATGTTCTGAAATGCTTCACGCCGTCCCAGCAGGCGCATCGTCTGTCGTATCAGCTCATTGATGTCGATGGGCTTCTGCACGAAAGGCGTCTCCCGGGCGAAATCGAGCAGGCCACGAACAATCTCCCGAACACGCTTCGTTTCGCGTATGATGAGTTCCAGATCCTGGACATCCTGCTCATCCATGTTCTCCTTTTCGCGCAACATGTCAGCAAAGGCCAACACACCCGTCAATGGATTGTTGATCTCGTGCGCCACTCCTGCTGCCAATCGGCCGACGGAGGCCAACTGCTCGCTTCGCCCGATCTGTTGCCGCGTGGCAAGCTGTAACAACTCCTCACGCTCGGCCACCGCATGGGCCATGCTGTCAATCGCCCGGCACAAGACCCCCATCTCTCCCGGCGGCCGAATCCCCACTCGGGCCGTGAGATCTCCGCCGATTACTCGCTGGGCCATGTCTACCACGTGCCGAACCGGTCGCAAGACGCGCGACGTGGCTATGTACAGCAGCATGAGACTGGCTACGGTCGTCCCCATGACAATGGTCAAGAAGACCATGATGATCACGTTCAGCTGGTTCACGAACGGCTCTCGCAGCAGTCCCACGTACAATACGCCAATCACTCGTCCCACAGGATCGGTGATGGGCTCGTACGCCGTAATGTACCAATCGTTGACCACAAACGCCGGCGCCGCCCACGTGCCACCATGATCCAGTACCGCGTCGCACACAGGTCTGCTCAGCCGTGTTCCGACAGCTCGAAATCCGTCGTCCATCGTGACGTTGGTCGATATCCGAAGATCCCCCTGAAAAATCGTGACGGTGCCGATATCGCGCCCTCGGTATGACTCATGGGGAAAGACCTCTCGCTTGATGGCGTCGACCAGGTCATAAGACCGGTTGAGCAAATTGCCACCATACAGGTAGGCCAACAGCTCACCGCGGCTGTTCTTGAGCGGGACGATGGCCGCAATGACCATTCCATCGCAGCGTACATTGTCAGCCGTCGGGCGGGCAGCAGGTGTGGGAACCAGTTCGAAACGAGCCCGAGCTGCCAACTCGCTTCCCTCCGCCAACAGCCGCTCAGCGGAGAGTATCGTCGTTCCCGAAACCGTCTCCTGCGAGGCAATCGCCGTCGCCACCAGTGGATCGTCGGTCAGGTCATCCCCGCGCTGGTGGCTGTGCGCCCGACAAGCGACGCGCCCCGTGGGATGGATGAGCACCACGAAATCCACTTTGCCGACCTGATGAAGTTCGGTCAGCAGCGTTTCCAGTTCCTGGAGATCGCTGCTCCCGGAAGTGTTGATCAACCGTTGATCTCTGGCGGCGCCGGTAAGAAAGGCCGAAATCAGCTCGATGCGCTTATCGTAGGCTGCGCGCGCGGAGTTCAGATTACGCTGCACCCGTGTCTGGACTTCACGCAACCATACGGATCCCAGATACTGCAGCGTGACAAACGACAGCACGGAGTTCGCGATGACCAATACCGCGACCACGACCGTCGTCATCTTGAAGCGGATAGTCATGGGCTATTCCTCACTGTGACGCGAACACGGGAGCGCCTTCGCCCGTGAGGAAACAGATCTCGCCGCGCCCTTAGTGTACAACAACGCAACGGCGATTCAACAGTATCAGCAGTCATCACGGCGGCCAGCCGACAGGACGGTCAGGCGTCAGGTCCGCAGATCACTTCGCCCGGACCGTCCACCTTTTCGCTCAGGAAAAGGCAGGTACGAGCGACACTCGGTGCCCTGCAGTGCCGCCGTAAACCATGCGAACCAGGGTTCGCCGAATGGCGAGGAGGAGGATGTATCGCGTGAGCGACAGCCGGGTGGTCGTGAGAGACGACAGATGCAGTTCTCCCACGTGGTCCGCTTCCTGCGAAATGGGACGTTCCTTGCTTGATATTCTGCCGTTCGGACACGCCCTTCACCAACACGGCCGACGTTTCAACCCTAGTGAGTGACTGGACGATCCAAGTGGGAATCACGGACGCTCGATCGGAGACGCCAGCGACGGCGCAAGGCGGTGGGGGTCGCACAGATGCGCGGTCGGCCCATTTCATTCGTCACGATAGGCTTTTTCGATGGCCAGAACCTGGCTGCGGGATTCCAGAAAGACTTGTACGACCTGGGGATCAAAGTGCTTTCCCGCGTCGCTTTCGACAAGTCGAAAACACTCGTCCAGCGGAAACGCTTTTTTGTACGGGCGTTTGCTGCTCAGTGCATCGAACACGTCGGCCACTGCCGTGACACGTCCTTCCAGGGGGATCTCCTCGCCGTGTAGGCCACGCGGATACCCTTCGCCGTCCCAGCGTTCATGATGCGTCAAAGCGATACGACTGGCCATCTGCAGCAGCGGTGAGGTGGAGCTGCTGAGCATCATCGCTCCGGCTACGACGTGAGCGGTAAAGGCGTCGCCGACCTGCGGCCGCTCTGGTGTACAGATCGCCGCTCCGAACTGGCAGTGCTCTTTCATGATCTGCCGCTCGTCGTCGGTCAACGGGCCAGGCTTCCGCAGAATCGCATCGGGAATACCGATCTTCCCCATGTCGTGCAGCGTGGAAGCCAGCTCCATCGTGTGACAGACCTCCGGATCGATGCCCAATCGCTTGGCCATCAAGTAGACATAGCTTCCCACTCGGATGACATGATTGCCCGTCTCGTTATCCCGATATTCCGCCGCGCGGGCCAGGCAGTGAATCACTTCTTCTCGGGATTTGGTCACCTCCAGCGTACGTTCCAACACCCTCTCTTCCAGCGAGTCCTGATAGTGCTTCAATTCCAGCGTGTTGCGCACGCGAAGAATCAGGTCTTCAGCATCCAGCGGTTTCGACAGAAAGTCACTCGCCCCCAGTTCCAGCGACTTTCGCTTGTACTCACGTTCTTCCGCGGCGGTGATCACGATGACCGGCAGACGGCGGAAATGCGGAATGGTGCGCAGCGTCTGCAGGATGTCCAGTCCGCTGACATGCGGCATCATCAGATCCAGGATCAGCAGATGCGGATCGCTGCGAAACAGAGCGGCCAATGCCTCACGAGAATCCTGTACCGTCTCAATCTCCTGGTAGCCCTCTTTCGCCAGATACGCACCGATCACCTTGAGATTGATCGGTGTGTCGTCGACCACGAGAACCCGATACTGTGCCCGTCTCTCGCGTTTCTCGTCTTGAGGCCAGCCGGCTAGGACGGGCGACCCCAGAAGTGGTGTCTGAGTCACCTCGAGGTTGGGTATCATATTGCGGCTCCCCCATATCCAAGGGTGCGTGTGAGATTGACTGACAGCAAAAGTCACGGCGCCAACGCGCGAGAAGACGGTTCGCTCGGGATCACAATCTGGTCAACGAGCCTGGCCAATTCCTCGACGGCAGGTCCCAGGGCATCCAGACGCCGCTGCCGCGCCAGCATTTCAACTCGCCGCGCTGGCTCAGTGAACGCGCGGAAACCGGCGGTACCGGCCGACCCCTTCAGGCTGTGAGCCATTTCGACCAGGCGATCCATGTCCTTGACGACCACAGCCTGTCTCATATCCACCAGCAGCTTCTCGACATATTCCACGAAGTCGCAGGCGATCTCACGGAAGATCGGCTCTTCGATCGGAAGGGACGAGACGAGCGACAGCGAATCGGCAGCAGGAAGCGGTTGCGACGCTGAACGTACACCGGTGGACCGAATCGCTTTCTCACCCAGCGCCTCGGCCAGGGTGACCAGCAACGTGTGGATGTCGATCGGTTTGCTGACATAATGCGAGCAACCGGCCTCCAGGCATTTCAGTTCATCCCCTTCCATTGCATGTGCGGTGAGCGCGATAATCGGCCGAGTGAAGCCGAGCGTCCGCAGTTTCCGGGAGGCGATATACCCGTCCAGCACAGGCATTTGCATATCCATCAACACGACATCGAAATGGTTTCTGGTCGCCATGTCGACGCCGACCATGCCGTTCTCGGCATTACTGACAGTCAACCCGACTTGCTCCAGCACGGTAGAGATGAGCCGTCGGTTGATCTCTCCGTCTTCCACCAGCAACGCCCGAGCGGCTCGGAAAAAGATGTCGCTCCAGCGCTCCTGGCCGGGCTCTCTCGGGTCGATGGCGTCGGCCAGCGGCGCTGCGCGTTGCGGCACGTCGATCATGTCGCCGGCATCGACAGTCAGCGTGAAGGTACTCCCTACTCCCGGTTCGCTCGACACGCTGATGTCACCCCCCATGGCACGCACCAGCCGCCGGCTGATCGCCAGTCCCAGTCCCGTACCACCGTAATTGCGGGTCACACTGCTGTCCGCCTGCACAAACGGCTCGAAGATCGACTCCAGCTTGTCAGGAGCGATCCCGATACCGGAATCGGTGACCTGAATACTCAATTGATTGCGTTGCTCGCTGCAATCGAGCCGGGCCGTTATGTCGACGGCGCCATGCTGGGTGAACTTGACGGCGTTACTGACCAGATTCAACACTGCCTGTCGGAGGCGTGCTCCGTCCGTCTCAATGGAGTCGGGGACCGATCCCTGCCAGCGGCATTGCAGTTCGAGCCCTTTGCCCTGCGCCTGAGCGCGCATGATGCTCACCACATCATTCAGAATCTCGTGAGGCGCACACGGAGCCCGCTCGACACGCATCTGGCCCGCTTCGATCTTTGAGAGGTCGAGGATGTCATTGATCAACTCCAGCAAATGGCGGCCGCTGGAACAAATCGTCTCAAGATACTCCACACGCACTTCATCACTGGCCGGTGTGGTGAGCAGCAGGTCGGCAAAACCCAGGATGCCGGTCAGCGGCGTACGCAATTCGTGACTCATACTCGCCAGAAACTGGCTCTTCGCCTGATTCGCAGCCTCAGCTCCCTCCTTGGCCACGCGCAAGTCCCGTTCCATCTGCATCCGCTGGGTGATGTCGACGTTGATGGCTACGAAATGGGAGATCGTGTTCGTTTCGTCCACGACCGGTGCAATGGTCGCGTCGACCCAGAACAGATCGCCGCCCTTGTGGCGATTGCAGATCTCACCACGCCACACCTCGCGCCGCTGCAGAACGCTCCACATCTGCGCGTAGAACTCAGCGGAATGCTGTCCGGACTGCAGGACGCGGGGGGTCGCCCCCAGGACCTCACTGGCCTCGTAACCGGTCGCCCGCGTGAATCCGGGATTGACATACTCGATAACCCCTGCCGCGTTGGTGATCAGCACGGATGCCGGATTCTGTTCAATGGCACTCGACAACTTGCGCAACTGCGATTCCGCAGCCTTGCGCTCCGATATGTCGACGAACGTCTCCAGCAGCACATCTTCCCCGTTGAGCGTGATGGGAACAACCGTCTTGAGAACAGGGATTCGTCGGCCCGATCTGTCGATCACGACACGTTCCGCGTTGTCGATCTCCAGGCCGAGGTCGAGGATCGGACAGGAACATGCCTGCGCGGGGCAGAGCACCATTTGGCAGAGATGGCCGCTGACCTCCGATTCGGAATCGTATCCCATCATCGCCAGTGCGGCCGAGTTGATATGCCGGATGGCCTTCTCCCGTGACACAACGACCACTCCGACCGGCATCGACTCCAAAATCCGCTCCATCGTGGCTCGCGATCGGTCCCGCTCTGCCTTCAACTGCTTTTCCTCCGTGAGATCGCGCCACAGGCAGTGTAGGATCGTCTGGCCATGGTACGTGATGGGCGTGAGTGTTACCTCCACCGGAAAGTCCGCTCCCGTGGCCTTGCGGTGAACCCATTCGAATCGATGACTGCCGTGTTCCAATGCCGCCTGGATCATCTCCTCGGCTTTAGCTGCCGAGCTGATTCCGTCTGGCTGCTCGGGCGGCGACAGCACGGAAGGATGCGACAACAGAATCTCGTCGCGGGAACTGCACCCAAGCATGCGAACCGTCGCCTCGTTGCAGTCAACGAACTTCGTGCCGTCGATCAGCAGAATGGCGTCCTCGGACGCGTGAAGGGTCTGGAGAAACTCCGCTTCACTCCGCAGAATCCGCTCTTCGCCATCAGCAATCTGGCGCGCATGACGCGCAAGATGCCGCGAAAAGACACCGATCCCGACGAGCCCCACACACCAGATCATGCCGTGCCAGATCGCGGCGGACCGCCTCGAGTTTGAGGCAATCGCCCACAGAGGGGACATCGGCACCGAGATGCTGATGCCGCCGCGCACATCTCCCTCACGGTATCCCTGATGCTCGTGGCAACGCAGGCAGGAAGCTTCCGTGCGCAGTGGACGCATCAGTCGCATGTGCGGCTCGCCCCGAAACGACTCAATCGAACTGTACTCGGGCGAGCCCGACTCGAATGCCTGGAGTGCCTTCGTTTCCCACGGATCCGGACGGTTGTCAGGACGAATCGGACGAAGACTCGTGATATGGCCCTGGACACCGTTGGAAGCCGCCCCCAGTTCATGCACCTGCCGAGTCATGTACGCAGGATTGATCAGCGTCAGTCGCTGACCCTGAATCGTCTCGACGTCCCGTTCTGGAACGCTCAGGCCGGCATTCGACACTGCCTTGCCACTGACCGGAACATAGACGCCTCCATGAGACGAATTCCACTGGCGATAGAGACGGTCTCGTTCAAATGCCGCCCGTGCCTGACTGCGCGCTACATCGTGAATCGCACGGTCGTTCTCCGTGAGGGTCCAGACAAGAGATGCACCCGCCACAACCGACCACGCAATCGCGAGAATGGTGGTATAACGCCCACTGTGGAATGGCTCGCTCGCACCTCCAGACTGACGGCTCCCCACGTCACTTTCGACACTTTCGCTACTCGTTCTTGTCCGGCCAACATTCATCGACACATCTTCTGGAGGCTAAGAGACAAACGCGATTGCGATCCTGTCACGGGACCAACCGCTGGACAAGCATAGGTCGCGAGTGTATGGCGTATTGCCGCCACGCAGCAACTGTCGCTAGCCGGATAAGCACAACCTGGTTGACCTGCCTGGCTAACAGGGACTCCACACCACACGGACCTCGGTTCGCGAATTCGTGGAACGATTCCGCGCAGAACAGCAGGACTCGCCCGAAGCGGCCTCGCAACCGCACAGGCAGGGCGCGGGCAGCCCGCTGCGAGCTAACGAACGGTGGTGGAAAACGGGGTTGTAGCAGCTTTGTCCTTTAGAACGATCACAGCAGAGGCAAAGTAACCCTGCTCGCGAGCTGATCGAGGTCGCCACCCTCCCGCAGCTCGCGGGAAAATCAAACCTCGTGGTGAGTCGGTTTTCCACGCTCTGCGCGAGCGTGGCTACAAGAGAAACGCCGAAGTTGTTCTTCCCTCGTGCCCTTAGCGAGCCGGCCCCAGAATGATCTCCACGACTTCATAAGGACGCTCAAGACCGTTCGCCTGAGCGATGTCCCGCAACGTGCGTTCGGGATCTGCCGTGATTCCTTTTTCTGTCAGCCGCGTCTGAGCCTCCTGCAAGTCCACTTGGCGCTCCTGACAGAACTCGGCCAACGTCATGCGGCCCGGACCTCCACCCCAGCCGCCTCCGCCCGATCGGCCCAAACCAGGTCCGCCACCTCCTCCACCGTGTCCTTCGGCCTCCGACTCAGAACGCTCCGCACTACCGTGCATCCCGCCGCTCCCCTTCCCCCGCCCGAGCCCACGTCCACGTTTCGTCTCGCCGCTGACGATTTCGTAGACCCGCTGCGCCGAAACGTGGTGCTCACTGGCCAAAGAGGCAATGACCGTGTCGGGATCGATATCTCCCCATCCCTCCTTAACCAGCCGCTGTTGAGCATCGGATAGCGGCACGGCCGCCTGCTCGGCAAGTTGCCCCAAAGTCAACAGCTCCGCATGCGGAATGGGCGCAGCCGCGCGCGGATCGTCCCAACTGTTCTTGATCCGTTCGTTGAAGCTCAGAAACGTCGAGAAAGGAGGGACTCCAACTCGTGTACCAACCAGCACAACTCCGCATAACCCCAGCGCCACCACCCATTCGCGCCGCAATCCAATGCGACGCGTGAGTCGATTCTTGAAGTAACTCATCAGCAAGCGCAAGTTGAACACGATGTGCAGGATCGAAGCCAGCAGAAACAGAAGGCCAAACCAGACGTGTAAGTCGATCCAATCGTGCTTGGTGAGCCCTGCGATCCGCCAATCGGTCCAGTTAGCAATGCGCCCCGGTGGCGACACACACAGAAACACTCCGCTCGTAACCAGAACCAGAAAGGCCACACCGACCACGACCGAGGTCATGGCCCGCCAGGCAAAGCGTCGCGAATGGTCTTGCATGTTCGTCTCTCCCTTTACACCTCTCTGCGAGAATGGCGTTCAGCTGGCACGCATCCAGTCTGCTCGACAGACCATCGTATTGCCAATGCCCCAGTGGGACGAAACCCAGTGGGACGAAACCCAGTGGGATGGAACCCTGACGGACGGGCCCTTGCGCCAGATGTGCGAGGCCCACCTTAGGGGGCTCACCGATCCGAATGCAACTTGCATGCCGGACGATAGATCGATGTCCCGGCCTTCGCCCGCAGCCGAACTGGGCCTGCGACACGGCGACAGTATACTCGTCACCTGCAAGAGCTGCATGACGACTGGCAGTTGACTGTGCAAGTCTTGCGCAGCCGAGCCTTTCTCGCCCGGCTCGCTCGAGAGAACGCAGCGAAATGAGGCTGTCACACACTAACAACAAGACAAACAACGTGAATCGTCCCGCGACTCACCAGAATCGAACTGGTGGCGGCTTTGGTCGCTGAGGCGAGTGAACCACAGCATATCGAACAAGGAATGTCCGATGACCAAGTGGGAAAACCACGCTTGCCATCCCAAACGATCGCTCGACTGTCGCTCACGCGATACCTTCTCTTCCTTCGCATTTTCCAGCTGGTTGTTCGATATTCGGCGGTTTTCTGTCGGATTCTACGAAATCGGTGAGGGATACCGACAGGGAATCGCCACGTTACCCCATGACTTGTCTGCAGTCCATCTTTATCATGGTCCTTAACGGCGCCATCGGAGTGTCCACCGCGTCACAGGCTCTCGCCGATGATCCGATTCTGCGAGAGGTTGCCACCTCCCGTTGGGTATCCTCGCCGCAGCGTCCGAATCAAATATCAATTCGCCTCAAGTGCCGTTGGGCCGGACCTTGTTCTGGGACACGCGTCGCTCACGGGGCAACTGCCGCCACACGTTGCTCCACCGGACGGATCTTCTGCACCAAAGAGACCTTAAGATGAACAAGGCCTTTATTCGCGAGCCCGATGCGACCGACACCCTCTGCCCCCGATGCGAATCTCAAGGTGAACGAGTGAGCCGTGGTGCACTGCAGCACCATCTGACTCGTGAGCAGCTCGCCCCCCTGACAGAGCCGGTCTTCTTCTGTCCCTCACCGCGATGTGCGGTGGCCTACTTCGACGGATTGGAAGGATCCGTGCTGGCAGCGGATTTGCAGCACCCGATTTATCCCAAAGATCCCGCAGCTCCCATCTGTGCTTGTTTCGGCGTGACACGGCATGAGATCCAGCAGGACGTGGAAGAAGGGGTCGTCACCCGCACGCGAGCAGCCGTGCAGCGTGCCCAATCGGATGAAGCCCGCTGTGCCACACTGGCAGCCAACGGCCGATCGTGCGTCGCCTGGCTGCAGAAGTGCTACATGGACTGCCGCGGCGAACACGAGAAGAACTCGCGGTAGCACGCACTTCAGTGCGTGCTACGTGCTACGGTCGCGCAGGCGATGCCCCCAGCGGATAACCCAGTGAGCCTGCATCAAAACGATGACTCGGATGACTACCGGACAGAGGTCGAATTTCCGCACTTGGACCAACAGGGAAAGGTAGCACAGGTCCAACCCCACGTACACTGCCCACAACCGCTTGAGGCAGGTGAACACTCCAATCGTCACGAATACGCAGCCGGAAAGAACGCTCATCACCACGACCGCGATGGCTCCGATCAGCATCCAGAATGCCCCCCAGAGCTAAGCTCTGCTGTCGGAACCTCCGCAGCATGTCTCGGTCCAGAACGGACGGATACCCGTAAGGGAGTGAATGGCTGCAGTCCCGAGGAGGAAGATACGGGTTCTCTTGCCGCGGCTCGGGCATTGGCATCACCCAAAGGCCGACCACCCTGCGGCCGTCGAGCTCTCAGCATTTGACAACTTCCTGCCCACCCGCTTCGCCCTCTCCCCGACACGGGAGAGGGAAACCGGCCGAGAAACGGCAAGTGGAAATCGGCGCACTGAGCCAGATCATCTAGAGTGACTTCAGACAGCTCACAACGGCGTCATAATCGGGCTCTTGCGTAATTTCCGGAACAAGTTGCGAACATGCCACTTTGCCCGTCGCGTCGATCACCACCACCGCACGGGCAAAGAGTCCGGCCAACGGTCCATCGACCATGGTGACACCGTAGGCATCACCAAACGAGGTGCCACGCATTTCCGAACACATGACGACGTTGTCAATTCCCTCGGCGCCACAGAACCGCTTCTGAGCGAACGGCAGATCTCGCGAAATGCAGAGCACTTTGGTGTTGTTCAGCGAGGCAGCCAGCTCGTTGAATTTTCGAACCGACGCGGCACAGACCCCGGTATCCACGCTCGGAAAGATATTCAGGACAAGTTTGGAGCCGGCCAGGCTGCTGATCTTCGCATCCGACAGGTCGCCAGCTGTCAAGACCGCTTCCGGCGCCTTGGCGCCAGAGGCGGGAAGCTCGCCACAGGTATTCACCGAATTGCCCTTGAACTTGGTCGTCGCCATACTGCTACTCCTCAAAATCGCAATTGTCGCACGGGTCAAAATCGCACGGGTCGTAGTTGACCGCTCCTGGATCAACGGCACAGCGGATCGCACCGGTCCGCCGGGAACTGCAGATCTATAGCAGCTTGCCCTCGGGATGCCAATCCGTGCCGGTCAACCTGCGGGGAGCCAGCTGCCGTCATAGCCGTGAGGCAGGTGGACGTAGCGCAGGCCGTACTGATGAGCCAACTCCACCTGCGGCTGAGCGCCATCGACACTGATGACCGTCTTCACTCCCAGCTCGCTCAGTTCTCGAAAGCCCTCCTCGCCCTCAGGAGCACCACCGGAAATCACCTGGGCATGCAACTACAGGGCATTGGGCAGATGCGCTCGTTCAAGTCGCAGAGGTGCCCACGACGGCGGCGCCGACGTCCGTTCTGCGCCAGCAGCGCCAGCCCCCGGCTTCTCGGCTTCAGGCGGCGAAGACGACGAACACCCGCTCAAGACCAGCAGCATTACCACCGTCACGCGACAGTATCTTCTCATCGATTCACCGCTCCAGAACTCGCGACTCCAGGACATGCTCGCACCCAGCACCGGGGCCCGCACTCGCCAGCCCGGTCGCATTATAGTGCATCGTGGCCGGAATATCGAAGTGAACACTCGTGTAACGAGCTTGGCGCAGTTGTAACGCGAGCTTAGCCCGCGATCGGCCGCTCCGAGCCGCGTTACCAAAGGTAGAATCATGGGCAGGGCAGTCACGCACTGAAATGCGTGCTTCGCGCGAAGTGCGTGCTACGTTGTGAAGTGCGTGCTACCGCGTGCCAGGAACGCGCGCAGCTCATCACACATCCTGTCGATCGATTGCCGCAGGTTGGCGACAGCCACCGCCACGTCCACACTTCCGTCACGGGCCATGTTTTCGATATGAAAGGCAATGTGCTCCGGCACTGCCGCGCCAAAGACCCGGCAATCACCTTTGAGGCTATGAGCCGCGCGGTGCAGCAGTTCGGTGTCGCCCTCTTGAATCGCTGTGTCCATGGCATCCAACAGAGCGATCTCCTGCTTCAGAAAATCCTCCGCCAGTTCACGCAGTATATGGCGATCATCCATGGCTGTTCTGAGAGCGATCTCCCAATCGATCAACGGCTGGGTTCTTCTCAGCTCGTGCACTGGGTCCGCGGATTGTGTCGAAGCATCTGGAACAGTAGATCCCCCCCCCTCCGACGACTCCCCCAGACCCAGCAGACGTTCGATCTTGTCGAACAGCTCGCTGCCGCTGATCGGCTTGGACACATACTCGTCCATGCCTGCTTCGAGACACCGCTCACGATCGCCCTTCATCGCATAGGCGGTCATGGCAATAATGGGCGTGTGCCGACCATCCTGCTGCTCATGCGCCCGAATAATCCGCGTCGCCTCCCAACCGTCCATCTCGGGCATCTGTACATCCATCAGCACCAGGTCATAGGCTGCCAGCCGATAGCGATGCACTGCCTGACGACCGTTCGCGGCCACGTCCACCTGGTGCCCATACCTGGTCAACAGACGCACTGCCAGCTTCTGATTCACGGGACTGTCTTCGGCCAGCAGGATGGTGAGCGTTCGTTCTTGAAAAGGGCGACGTCGCGTCGCGACTGTGTCTTGCCACTGCGCGTTCCAGGTCGACTCCTCCACAGTAGCCACGCCCAGGGCCGTCAGGATCGCGTCGTACAGTTCAGATTGCTTGATGGGCTTGATCAGGTAACAGGCGATGCCGATCTGATCGCAGCGAGCAAGATCGCCAGGATGATCGCCGCTGCTGAGCATGATGATGACTGTGTCTGGCGCCAGATTCGGATCGAGTTGGATACGATCCGCCAGTTCGAAGCCGTCGATAAAAGGCAGATGGGCGTCGGTAAGGACCAGTCTGAAGCGGCCATCGCCGCTCAGCCAGGTCAACGCTTCGTCCACGCTCGACACGGAGACAGGCGACATGCCCCACGACGTCAGGACTTCCTCCAGAATCCGCCGATTCGTCGAATTGTCATCCACGACGAGGACAGGCAACGCCTGCAATATGGCAGCGGCAGCGGGTTGAAGCACAGAAGGTTGTTCGGCTACGACGCCATAGGTTGTCGTGAAGTGAAACGTGCTGCCGCATCCAGGCTCACTTTCCACCCAGATCCGCCCCCCCATCATCTCGACCAATCGAGCGGAGATCGCCAATCCCAATCCCGTGCCCCCAAACCGTCGCGTGGTCGATCCATCTGCCTGTTCAAACGCCTCGAAGATCGTCTCCAGCTTGTCGCGTGCAATCCCACTGCCCGTATCGCGAACCATGTAATGCAGCTCAACCTCCGCCTGCCGTGCGGCGGCCAATTCAATCTCGACCACAATCTCACCCGAGTCGGTGAATTTCACCGCATTACCGACCAGATTGACTACTATCTGCCGCAGTCGGCCCGCATCCCCCACGAGCATGCGGGGCACATCAGGAGCCACGCGGCATGCCAGTTCCAGTCCTTTCGCATGCGAACGCAGGCCGAGCATCTTCATTGCGTCGCCAACAGACTCCGCATGATCAAACGGAACGCGTTCTAACTCCAGTCGTCCCGCTTCGATCTTGGAGAAGTCGAGAATATCGTTGATCACCATCAGCAGCGACTCGCCCGATTCACGCACCAGCGTCAGATATTCACACTGCAGAGAGCTCAGCGGCGTATCCTGCAGCAGCTCGGTCATGCCAATGACGCCGTTGAGTGGCGTGCGGATCTCATGGCTCATATTGGCCAGAAAAGCACTCTTGGCTCGATTCGCCTCCTCCGCCGCCAGCTTGGCGTTCTGTAACTCCTCGAGCGCCGCTTGCAGTGTGCTGGTCCGCTGAGCGACCCGGGATTCAAGCGTCTCGTTCAGTTGCCGCAATTCCTCCTCCGCCCGCTTACGTTCGGTAATGTCGACGATGACGCTCAGCACATACAGCCCGTCCTTGGTTGCGATCGGGTTCAGACCGATCTCCACCGGAAATTCGTTCCCGTCCTTCCGGACGGCATGCAGATCACGACCAGCTCCCATACGACGAGCTTGAGCATGCTGGAAGAACCCGCCCCGCAGCTCAGGATGCCCACCACGGAATCGCTGTGGCACAAGCAACTCACCCTGCTGGCCCAACAGTTCGTCACGGGTGTATCCGAACAGCTTCTCCGTCTCCGCATTCACCAGCACGATACTGCCGGTCGTGTCAATCATGACCATCGCGACCGGAGCTGATTCGACCGCCACCTGCAGCCGCAACTCCGTACGCTGCCGCTCAGCTTGTTCCAATTCGTGCGCGCCACGCCGCTGTCGGTAGAATTCATACAGTGCCACCGCCAGCAACAGAACTACGAGCAGTGCAGCCAGCAACGAGGCGTCGTACCAATCCATCACAATGGCGGCGATCGCCACCAACAGCCCTGCGATGGGCGGCAGCCACCGACGCACCATGTGTTGAACCCGAACTCTCTCGTCCACTGCTGCATTCCTTGGCGCCGCTGGCACACGCCATGCGTTGACGCCGACACACGCCGCACAACACAGACTACGATTGGGTCAACGCCAGTGGCAAAATCATCTCGGCGTGCCAGAATTGCTTCAGCTGCCTGAGGAGCGACAGGAACTTATCCAGATCCAGCGGCTTTGTCAGGTAGGCCTCAACATCGTGTCGCTCGCAGGCCAGACGATCCTGCTCATCTTGCGATGAAGTCATGATGACCACAGGCACCATCCTCGCGACCTCGTCCGCCTTGATTTCTGCGAGCACGTCGAGCCCGTCGATCTTCGGCAACCGCAGATCCAACAGAATCAAATCAGGACGGGGAGCTTGACGAAACATGTCACGCTGAAAAAGGAAATTCAACGCATCCTGTCCGTCACGCAGGAGAGTCGTTCGATGAGGAAAGTCGCCGCGTCGTATCGCTACCATGGCCAAACGAGCCTGCAGTAGATCGTCTTCCACCAACAGAATCTCCATCGGCCTGCCGACTGTGTTCGGTAACATGCTCTTGGCTCCGCCATGTTGTGAATCAGGGAATTCTATCCCCCCGTCACTTGGCGGCTATGCCCGCAGCATGATTCGAGGCCAGAAGGAGCACGGTGCGAAAACACTCCCACCACTGGTGATCGCCCCCCTTCCTGCACAGCCACGGGGGGATCGCACAGCCCGCAGCACGTAGCACGCACTTCAGTGCGTGACAGCCCTGCCCACGATGCGACGTAGCACGCACTTCAGTGCGTGACAGCCCTGTCGAAGATATTGCCTGTGACAATGGCCAAGGGGATCGAAGGGGCGAATCACGCACGAAAGTGCGTGCTACGTGCTATGTGCTACGACACCGATAGCGTCACGAGTTTGGCCAAGGCACCCGCCAGCCGGTCCAGACTCTCATTATCGGGCAGTGTCAGCTGCAGTTGCGGCCGCCCCTGATCGTCGCGCCGCAGCAGGCTGTCGAGTCCGGCACGCACTTGCGACACAGTGGCGTCATCGGGTGGCGCTACCGGTTGAGTTGCGGTCAGCGCCCCAATCAGATGGCAGACGGCCGAAACCACCTGCCCGCCCGCCTCAGCAACTTGCTGCTGACGAGCCTGCAAGTTGTCCGCTTCCTGTTCGACGTTCCGTCGAGCGGTCTGATCCTCCGCTGCCGAGGGCGGTTCGCCCAGGAGGGTTTCCAGACGGCGTTTCAGGTCATCCATGTTGCTGCGCAGCTTCATGCTCTTGACCGTCGAATCCGGATCGAGCGCCGCGAGCGCCAGCTCTCGCTTGTTCGAGAGAGTTTCCAGCAGCCGCTCTTCGAACGTATCCACTGTCACCAGGAGAAACACATCGACGTGCCGCTTCTGCCCCATGCGATGGGCACGAGCGATTCGCTGTTCCAGCACCGCCGGGTTCCAGGGAAGGTCCACATTGATGACCGTGTTGGCCGCCTGGAGATTCAAACCGGTCGAGCCGGCGTTGGTCGTAACAAACAGCCGGCAGGCCGGATCATGCTGGAATCGATGCACCAATTGCTGGCGTTTCTTCTGCGGTACGGAACCGTCCAGGCGGACGAAATCAACAGCGAAGCGTTCCAGTCGTTTTTCGATCAGATCGAGCATTGTCGTCCATTCGGAAAAGAGGACGACCTTTCGATCCGGTTCCTGCCAGATCTGTTCAAACAACTCTTCCAGGTAGTCCAGTTTGGTCGACCAGCTCGGCTCCTGCTTGTTCACCAGAAAGGTGCTGTCGGCCGCCATGCGTGCCACCAGCAGGTGTTGTTGAATACGGATCAAGTCCATCTCGGTCAGGAACCGCTTCGAAGCGATCTGGGCGGCACGTTTCACGTTCTCCCAGCTCAGTCCCGCCTGCTCGTCGCTGGCAGGGATCCGGACGACCTCCGTCGTGCGTTCGGGCAATTGCTGCAGCACCGAGGCACGGGTTCTGCGGAGCAGAATCGGCTGCAGGTTGCTTCGCAGTTCGTCCAGGTTCTTGTAACCGATCACCTTTCCCGAATCATCCACCACTCGATGTCGGTGGAAGAAACGGAATCCGGGGCCAAGCCGCCGGTCATCAATAAATTGCACCACCGAATACAGCTCGTCCAACCGGTTCTCCAAAGGCGTGCCGGACAGCACCAACGCAAAACGCGACTTGAGCGACTTGATGACGCGTGACGTCTTCGCTTCCCAGTTCTTGATCCGCTGCCCCTCATCCAGAATGATCAGGTCCCACTGGACCTGTTCGATCGGCTCCAGATCGCGCAGCACCTGTTCGTAGTTGCAGACCGTGAAGAAACAACCATTGTCGTACTGCAGAAATCGTTCCTCGGCCGATCCCATAATCAGCTGGCAATCACGATCACAGAACCGGTGGATTTCACTCCGCCACTGAGCCTTCAGCGACGTGGGACAGATCACCAGGACCCTCTTGATTCCCACGACCTGCGCCAGCAGTTCTGCCACACCGATCCCCTGAATCGTCTTTCCCAGTCCCATGTCATCAGCCAATACGGCTCGACCTGCACCGATGGCGAATGCGATTCCGTCCAGCTGATACGGGAGTAGCGGCACTCGCAACAACGTGTTGCGCAGTTCATGTTTGTCGGGCCGGCGACGTATCTCCTGCACCAGTCCCGCAATATTCTGGTCGTGTAAACGCTGCTGAATCCACTGTTCCGCATCAGGATAGATCACGACCGGATGTCCATCCCGCTCCAGTGTCCGGATGGCGTCCAACAGCCTCCCCATATCTTCAATCGGCTGGTCCAGCAAACCGGACAGCTGGCGTCTCCGACGAGAGTCGGTGTGATCTGGAGCCAGCAGTCGCAACTCGATCTCGCGTCCGTAACGCAGATGCACGGCGAAGTTCTTCTGGCGTGGCGGCTTCGCTCGCTCACTGGCTGAAAAGCGCGTGCGTACGCGCTGCAGCGCATACATGATGTGCTTGCACGTCCCCAACGTATTGACCCGATAGTCAGGACACGAACAATAGGAGTCGCCACGCTCCTCACCCCGCAGCGCCACACGATAGGACTTGCCCGACGTCTGATTCGTTACCACGTAGTCGGTCCAGGGCCGGCGCGGGTCTGTGGTGGTCAGCCGCAGTCGCTCCTGGGTAGCCCGGAGCGCACGTTCCGCAATGGCTCGCTGTTCGAGGTCCGACTCGCTGAGCAGTTCCAGCGGCACGCCTTCCTTCGGCACGTCGGAAAGGCCGAGCGCAAACTTCTCCTCCAACACAAGGGACAGGGCCGCCGCGACATGCTCACACACTCCGCTGCAGCTGTCGCAGTTGCAGCAGAGCCGGCCGCGTCGATCCGCCTTCTGCGTGATCGTTACACGAACCGGTGATGCGTTCGCCTGGAGCGGCTGCAGGATCAGACGAAAGAGATCGCCCCGCAGGTAAACGTCGCGATCCAGGTCGATATTGTCCTGGTAACGGCCTCCACTGCGTAACAGCTTCTTCCCGTCGACCCCGAGCAACTTGCAGGCTTGCGCGTAGCTCAGATGCGACAACCGGTCACGCAACGTCCGAACCCGCTTCTCCGCGGCAACTGCCATGTCACAGCCTCCTGGGCGTTAAGACTCCTGCTCATCCACTCCGCCGAGCGGCGTCCGTCCGTGCACTAACAGCCGCTGCCAGCCGAATCCCGGCGTCTCGACGTGGCCGCCGGCAGAGCATCTGTCGATCCCGAATTCTGATACTCGGCGTGCCTCTCCTGGCCCACCATCATATCACATAGTACCGATGACGAAAGTCACTGCACACGCGCGGCAAGAGCGAATCCTCACTCATCTGATTGATACAACGAGGACGACGTCATAATGTGGGAAAAGCAGCGAAACAGGATGCCCGCCGCTAGACCGAAAGGGGGTTTGGCCAAGGAACCGCCGCACCGCCCGCCCCCGACGCCAGAACGTCCATCGACGGGACTGGCAAGGACCTGGAGCATCACCTACGCTTCTCGGTGAGCGCCGCCTTTTTGTCCGGAAAGTCGCTTGAGGATCGTCATCCAGTAAGGAATCGCCATCATGCTGATCGTTCATGTTCACGTTCACGTCAAGCCGGAGTGCATCGACACGTTTCGCGCAGCGACGCTCGCCAACGCTCGCCAGAGTGTCCAGGAGCCGGGCATCGTCCGCTTCGATGTCGTCCAACAACAGGACGATCCTACTCGCTTCGTCCTGGTCGAGATCTACCGCACCGTCGACGATCCGGCCCGCCACAAAGAGACTGCTCACTATGCTACGTGGCGCGACGCGGTCGCCGACATGATGGCCACACCTCGGACGAGCGTGAAGTTTTCGCCCGTCTTTCCTGCAGCAGACGCGTGGGAGATGCCGCATGCCGTTTGAATTTGCCACTGCTACTCGCATCCTCTTTGGAGCGGGACAGATTTCTCAGGCAGCTCCAGCCGCAGCCACGATGGGACGCCGGGCCCTGCTTGTCACTGGCGGGAATCCACAGCGTGCTGCCGATCTAGGGCAGCAACTGGCAGACCATCAGATGGAGCATGTGACGTACTGCGTAACGGACGAGCCGACCGTTGATACGGTACTCGAAGCGGTCTCGTTGGGCCGCGATGCTCAGTGTGACGTGGTGATGGGCTTGGGAGGTGGAAGTACCATCGATACCGGCAAAGCAGTCGCGGCACTGCTCAACAATCCGGGCGATCCCATGGACTATCTGGAAGTCGTCGGACAAGGCAGGCCGCTGGCCAACGCCGCCGCACCCTATATTGCCATCCCGACGACAGCAGGAACTGGAGCGGAGGTCACTCGCAATGCCGTGCTGGGAGTACCACAGCACCAGGTGAAGGTGAGTCTGCGCAGTCCGCTCATGCTACCGCGGCTGGCTATCGTCGACCCGGAGCTTACCTATTCGGCCCCCCCGGCCATCACTGCCAGTACAGGGCTCGATGCCCTGACGCAGCTGATTGAGCCTTTTGTTTCCTCTGGGGCCAATCCACTCACCGATGGCATCTGCCAGGAAGGAATGCGGCGTGCAGCGAGGTCCCTGCGACGCGTATATCACAACGGCACCGACAAAGCAGCTCGCGAAGACATGGCGATTGCCAGCTTGTTCGGTGGCCTCGCCCTGGCCAACGCCCGGTTGGGTGCAGTGCACGGAATCGCCGGGCCGTTTGGCGGTATGTTCGCCGCGCCACATGGAGCGATTTGCGCTGCACTGCTGCCGCATGTCTTGGCGGCGAATTTACAGGCCCTTCAGCGGCGTCCAGAGGAATCCGCCGCCATGGCGCGATTCGGTCAGGTAGCCCGCATCCTCACCGATTCACCCGACGCCACCGCCCAAGACGCTGTCACCTGGGTGCAGGAACTCTGTGGCGAGCTGCAGATCCCCACACTCCGCAGCTACGGCCTGCGTGAGATGCACTTTCCAGCCCTGATCGAAAAAGCGCAACAGGCCAGCAGCATGAAAGGAAATCCCGTCCCGCTGCAGGAGCAGGAGCTGTACGACCTCCTGCGACGCGCTTTGTGAGATACAAACCGACAGACACAGCCGATCCTGTCAGCATTCACTCTGCCCCCGATCGTCCCGGAATCGTCGCTGTGCGGATAAGGACGAATGTCGGCAAAGTTCAGGTCGCGCGTTACCATCGTCCGGCCTACACTCTGGCAGACGGCAGGTAGGCTACTGCCCGGCTCATTGATCATTCGTGAATCGCCAACGGTCCGGGCACGTTGAAGTTGTCGAGCGAAGGAAGGGATCCGGCCTATTCCGGCTCGCGTGGAACGTCTGGTTAGCCGCGATTCGTCAGCTTTGTCGATTGCGTAAACGCTGTTGATTGCCAGTCGGCTCACTTCGCGCATCTAGCACCGCGTAGACGGTGATCAGGTCTTCCTCAATCCCGTACCAAATCAAATAAGGAAAACGCTGGGACATGGTATAGAACCAACCATCTTCCGATGCGTGTATCCCGGCATAAAGCCAAAGGGAATCGATGTCCGACGCCAGGCAGTCGTTGAAATAGACGCCAAGCCCTTCTCGAATCGACTCATAGAAATCTGCGCCGCGCGCAAGATCCAGAATGGCGTCATCGGAGAGCCTGATTCTCACTTCAGTCGATCAACCATGTGTTTTCTGGCTTCGTTCCAGTCAACGAGAGACGCTGATCCGTTCCGAACGCGTTCAACTCTCTCGGCTACAACGTCTCGGTGCCACTGTGGCGGCTTCAACGAGTCCTCTCCTTGCGAAATCCGTTTCCACAGAAGTTCCATTGCAATGATCTGTTCATCGCGGGACAGCCCATCGATTATTGATTCGAGCGTCATTGGCAAATCTCCAGAGGCGTCTGTATCCCAGAGGTCATTGTATCAAAGTCCCGCGGAGATGAGTACACTGGCACACCCAAAAGCCGCCCAAGTGGCTAACTCCGCATGAAATCGTCGTCGCCTGGCCCAGCTGCGAGGTCATCAAGCACGGCAACTACCATCGCGCGAGTTCCATTGATACACGCCTAAGGCGGCAGGGCCGCCAAGTGAAAAAGGGAGAACGCCATCCACTGGTCCGCTCCCGTTGGTCGCTCGGCAAAGTTGCGCGCACGGTGCCCGCATGTTACACTAAAAGGCTCTGACTCTGCCAAAAGGAGGATTCCACGGAAGTTTCGTCTTCGCCAGTCCGTTTTCGTGGCTCGCCAGGGAATAGCACCTGCTGACAATTCTATCCACGGTTGGTCGGCTGGCCCAGTCGAAACAAGCCGCCAACTATGCCAGCATCCTTTTCAGGACATTGCGCGTGATCTGTTGCACGCGCCGGTCAGGCCCCTGGGGCGATGTGTACACCGACGGCCGAACATAACCTGGCGGCTCTGACAAGCCGTCGGCCCACCAACACGTGGACGCATTGAAGACGAAGTTGCCGTGCGGACCAGGATAGACTGTGGCCGTGTAGACACCTCCATTCAACGCGCCTGGCGCACTTTGCGTCGGGCCAGTGGCCACCACTTCGAGTCCCGGCTTGTCAGCAGGGTCACCGTGCCATTCCCAGCCGACGAGCCCTGGAATTCCTTCCCCCTGCTTCATGCCGGTGTCGGCAAAGATCCAGTGATCGGGCCGGGCACAGATCCAGTCGGCCCCTCCCGTAAACGGGCCCAGATTGCGTGCGCCCACCAATTCGGCCGAATTGGGACTCTTATATGGCAATGTATTCATTCCCGTGATGGCCTTTGGATCGGGCGGCCCAAAGAAATCCACTCGCTCATACGTGCGCGGACGATCGCGAAAGTCCCTCTGGAACTCGATTCGTCCACAACAGGTGTTCCCCGACAGAAACGCCACATTCAAACCACCGGCAATCGCTTTCTGCAGATTCTGAAACATCTCGATCGAATAGTACTCGTCGTGTCCTACCGAAAGGAAACCGCGAGCGCGCATGAGACCGGCGGGATCACTGTGCGTATCCAGGTTCGAGATGTACGTGACATCGTCGCCGTGCTGCTCAAGCCAATAGACCAGCGGGAACTCCCACAGGAAGAACTCACCCGATCCAGTCGACAAGGGGGCGTCGAGTATCTGGCAGTATTTGCCGTAGGGGCGATTGAAGCTGACGGCCACATTATTGCCCCAGTACCAGACGGTGTTGCCGTCATCATACAGGGCATATTGGCTGGGCCAACGATTATAGGCCTGCCACGTCGTGTCCGAACACTGTAACAGGAAGTCCGCTTGTCGATCGTCGCGAACAATGAAAATCACATAGCTCTGCCAGCCCTCAAGCGAAGCCGTCAACTTGCCGACATACACGCCGCTGAGCCAATCTGTTGGGATCTTCAGCGTGGCGGCGACAGGCCACTGACAATCACGCAGGCGCCGTTGGCCGACCGGAGGATCGGCCTGTGGCTCGCCGGCAAACGGCCCCATGGTCAACAGATGCCGTCCCCCGGCACCGCCGTAATACCCCAGACGGTAAATGTCGAGCTGAAATGAGGAACCAGGCTGAGTGCTGACGAAGAACTCCATCGTCTCGCCGGCACGGATGCTCGTGTGTGAGCAGTACCCTTCGATCCAGGGACAACGGTATTTGGTGGCGGGATCGACCCCCGTCTTGGTCAGGATCCAGTCGGTCGTACCTGACTGCTCGTTCTCACGGCGCACCAGATCGGACGAGCCTTCTCCTGCAGCACTCGCGTCAGCACGCATCGCCAACCCGCTGACTGTCAAAGCACCCAATCCCACCATTCCTTCCAGCAAAGTGCGTCGCGAAATGGGCAGTTCCAGGTGCGGCCGGGAAAGGTCGCGCTGTTTCATGTTGCAGCTCCTCGAAGGCAACTTGCGTGTGAGAACGTCGGCCCTATTAGCCTGGCGCGCGGATCAACCCAAATCAAGATCCCACACCCCAATCACGTCGGATGCCGCGAGGCAAGAGACGCGTCGGCGGAATCTGGACGAGTGCTCTGTCAACGTGGAAACTACGGGTTGGGTGTTGACAAAGCACCAGCCCAGACCAACCCTGCAGGAATCGCTTTCGAGGACGCATCTGTCTTTTGCCCTGACCGAAAGGTTACAATAGGTGAAAGTGACCGACACCTTTCTGAGTAATACATGACTCCCTACCATCCCCCGGCTCTGGCCCGCCTGATGACGCACTCCAGCCACGCCGCTACCTCCAGGAATCGAATCCATGTCTCGTAGCTACCCCTTTGTCGGACTGCTGCTGACCCTGCTCTGCGTTCATTCGGCCCGCGCCGTAACACCTCGGCAGGATGAACTTGATTCGGCACGGCGCTGGGTGGCGGCCAAGTTCCAATCCGAACTGTCCGAGCCGCAGCTGCCCGCCGTGGGGCTGATCGTCCAAGCCAACTATGACGCCGCCAGCCGGAATGCTCGACAGGCCAAGCCCCTGCGAATTGCCGGCCGCGAGTTCACACGCGGTATCTATTGTCACGCCCAGAGCACGATTCTGGTGCGGCTGCCTCAACCGGCGGTGGAGTTCTCAGCGACAATTGGCGTTGACAGTAATGACCAGACGAGTCCGGGGAGAGGATCCATCGTCTTCTCCATAGCCGCCGGCAGCCAAGAGCTCTACCGCTCCGCTGTGTTGCATGAAGGCATGGAGGGCCAGAGGGTCCATCTGTCGCTGGAAAAAGTCTCTGAATTGACCCTCGACGTCGACCCGACTTCCGATGGAATCTCCTGCGATCAAGCGGATTGGGCAGACGCTCAGGTGATACTGGAAGACGGCACCACGCTCTGGCTCAGCGATTTGCCGCTGTTCGACTACCGCGAACACTACACGACCGACCTGCCGTTCTCATTTCAATATGATGGCCGACCTGCGAGCGAATTGCTCGCCCTCTGGCAGCGGCAGGCAGAGACAAAGCAGCTGGATGCCACCCGCACGCAGCATATTCTGCGGTTTCGCGATCCGGCGACCGGCCTGGAAGTTCGTTGTGAAGCGATCACCTATCGCGACTTTCCCACCGTCGAATGGACCTTGTGGTTTGAGAACCAGGGAAAGGCCGACACACCGATCCTGGAGAATATTCAGGCGCTCGACAGCAGCTTCAGTCGACTGGGGGCCAAGGAGTTCCTGCTGCACCATGCCGTCGGCTCTCCCTCCAACGGCACTGACTATGGACCTCGCGAGACGTCGCTCGCGCCCGGCCAAGTGCAGCGCATTGCGGCCGCGGGAGGACGATCGACCAATAGCGATTGGTCGTACTTCAATGTCGCCTGGGAGAATCGGGGTGCCATCGTCGTGGTCGGCTGGCCGGGTCAGTGGTCAGCGGAATTTGCCCGCGACGGCGGCTCGTCGCTGCGGCTCCGCATCGGTCAGGAACTGACACATCTGAAACTGCATCCGGGCGAATCCATTCGCAGCCCACTCATCGTGCTGCAATTCTGGACCGAACGGGATCGAATCGATTCTCAGAATATCTGGCGACGCTGGATGGCCAAGTACAGCATGCCCCGGCCAGGCGGACAACTGCCGCAACCTCACCTCTACGCATCCAGCTCGCGCGCGTATGCCGAAATGATCGGAGCCAACGAAGCCAATCAGATCATGCACATCGATCGGTATCGCGAAGTGGGGATTCCTTTGGACTATTGGTGGATGGACGCCGGCTGGTATATCTGCGACGGCCAATGGCCCAAAGTCGGAACCTGGCAGGTCGATTCAACACGGTTTCCCCTTGGTTTCAAGCCGATCAGCGACCATGCGCATGCCAAGGGCCAGAAGATCCTCGTCTGGTTCGAACCGGAACGTGTGCACCCTGGCACCTGGCTGTATGAACAGCGACCGCAATGGCTGCTGGGCTCGGACGGCAGCAACAAACTACTGAACCTGGGTGACCCGGCTGCTCGAGAGTGGCTCACCGATCACGTCGACCAGCTGATCACCGAGAGCGGTATCGATCTGTATCGCCAGGATTTCAATATTGACCCGCTCTCGTACTGGCGCACCCATGACGCGCCCGATCGCCAGGGTATTACCGAAAACCGGTACGTCGTCGGACTGCTCGCCTATTGGGACGAACTGCTCCGCCGGCACCCCGATCTGTTGATCGATGCCTGTGCATCCGGTGGACGTCGCAATGATCTGGAAGTGATGCGCCGAGCCATCCCGCTGTGGCGGACCGACTACCCCTTCCATTCCACGAACTCCCAGGCGATGACGTACGGCATTTCGTACTGGCTGCCCATGCATGGAACCGGAACGGTCGCCTGCAGCGGCGCCGGGTACTACGGGGGCGGCAAGACGCCGGTGGAGCCATATGCTTTCTGGAGCGACGTGACTCCCAACTTGGGGCTCGGCATCGACATCCGAGTACCCGATCTGGACTACGCCCGACTCCTTGCGCTGATCGAAGGCTGGAAAGCGATCGGTCGCTACTACTACGGCGACTTCTATCCTCTGACCCCCTACAGCCTCAACGATGACGATTGGATGGGATGGCAGTTCAATGAACCTGAGGACGGTGGGGGAATGTTGCAGGTGTTTCGCCGTCCAGCCAGTGTCTATGAGTCGGCGCGTCTGAAGCTGCGAGGACTCGACCCGAACGCCACGTATACGCTGCGCGAAGTGAACACGAACACCGTTCAAACCGTCCCTGGTGCGGAACTGATGTCACGAGGCCTGCTGATCGCCATCACCGAGCAACCGGGTGCCGCCATCTTCGTGTACGAAAAGTCACGCTGAATCGTACGGGCCTGTGAATTCCGCCTGAGGGAAACGCCTTGGACCGTAAGAACGGTACGCGTTCCGGCAGCGCGGGCGATGCCGGACTCGATTCGCCGGACAATCCATTCATGTCCTTCATCCTTCGAGAAGACAACCCGCCTGCCGAACGGCCTTGACCCTACCCGTTGCTCAGAACGCCAAGCACGGAATGCTCCCTGACGAGAGAGAGCCAAGCAGTAACCCTGCGCGAGCCGCGTCAAGTTCCTACGGTGGATTGGCCCCTATTCGACATTCGTCATTCCCTGCGGGTGTTGCCGAATTGCGCCCGGTCACCTGTTCCACGCAGGCTAAGGTGTCTTGTTCTGCAGCAACTGGTTCTGCAGCAACAGATTGTCGAGATCGAAAACGGTCTTCGCGGTGGCGTTGCTGATGAAGCCAACCCACGTGATCTGGTTGATGCCTGGACTGCTGAAAGGCAGGTCGGCGAATCGCTGCTCCTTTCCTCCAGGCAGCGTTACCGTCAGCGTCCAGGTTCCGGTGCAATCTTCTCCCAGCACGGCTTCCAGTTCCAGGTGCACCCATTGCTGCAATGGCAGGTCGCATAGCTTCTTGCCACCGACCTGAAGTGATCCTTGCTGCACCCAGAGACTGGGACCAACCAGGTATGGTTGTTGGGTCCAGTCTCGCCACTCGTGATACATCACGGCTCCTTCTTCCATCCGCAGGTCGAAGCTGCAGTGAACCGTCCCGGAAGTGAAATCCGCCCCATAAGTGAGATGCGGATTGAACGCAGACTGCAGGCCGGGAGCATCGATGATGCGCAGACTGTGCTTGCCACCTGCTGCCGCCTGATCGGTCACGGTGATGGAGTCCCCATTATTCTCGGTGTGGACACTGGCCAGGGGAGGAGCGACGCCGACGGGCATTGATTCAAAGCTCTCACGCACGCTCAACGGAAGCGGTGGAGGAGGGTTCGGCGCAAACTCAATCGGAGCGCACTCAAGCGACGCTGCGAGGCTAACCCAGTCGGAATCTCCGTAGACGCCGGCCTCTGCGAAGTCGAACGGTTTGAATCCGATCTGAGCGGCCGGCGAATCGGCCTGCAAGTGGAAATCAAAGTGCTCCGCGTCCACGAACTTTGGATCGGCGATGAGGGAACCGACGTCCCAGCCCCGCTTTTGCCGCTCTTCCAGTGACATGCCCTGGAAGTCCACTCCCTCGCCGGCTACGTTCCAATAGAGGTTGTTCTGCAGCTTGACCTGATCGTCATTCACCGTCCCGGCGGCAATCAGCGGCCCTTCCTTCCAGAGCACGATGTTGTTCTCGTACGTGAAGGAGAGATGGTCTTCGACACGCGAACGCTGGATTTGACCGTTCATACTGAACGCCAGAATATTGTTCCGCACAATGTTCTCACGGCCGTAGTGCTGGTGATAGGTGCCGGTCTTGACGTTATAGACCAGGTTATTCTCCAGAACGATGTTGGAGCTTCCCTCGTCATTGTAGAGCCCCCATCCGCCTCGTCCGTACCGATCATAGGAATAAACGTCGTGCACTCGATTGTTGCTGATCGTCGTGCCCGGCGCAGGCCCGAGCGTGTAGACGGCCCCCATGTCACTCAGCACACCGCCGCCAATGTGATGGATATGATTGAAGTCGATGGTGTTATGATGTGACAGACTTTCGTCATATCCCCACCGCCACCCCACCGACACTCCGGTGTAAAACGTGTCGGAGATGTCGTTGTGCGTGACCTGATTATGGCCGCTCTGACCGATCCAGACGCCAATTGCCCCCGGAAAAACGCGTCCCACCGAATGGATGATGTTATTGTCTACCACGATATGATGGGTCCGATCTGCTTCAGCCGGCTGAATGGACCCCTCTCCGATACGCACTCCGCCGGCCCCCAGATCGTGCAGGTAGTTCTGTACGATGCGGCAATCGTGGCAACCGCGGCGAAACCAGATTCCGTACAGCCCCGCATGTCCCCACTCGCACTTCTCGATGCGGACATGCCGCGCGCCATCGGCCATCAGAAGAGCGGGAACGGTAAATGCCGCCTGGCCATCCGCGTGTCCCGCCGCTGGCAGCAGGTACTGGCCATGAAGAAACGCCAGTCCTTCGAGCGAGAGGTATTCGACCCACTGGTCGCTGGCCGGATCACCCTCCATCCGCACGAACTGCTCCAACACAGGAGCTACGACGGAGGCGGTCGACATGTCCTCATCCGAGCGCGGCCAGTAGGTCAGTTTCCCCTGCCGACTCAGATACCACTCGCCAGGCATGTCCAAAGCCGCCAGGACGTTCTCGATGTGATAGCGCTGATTGGCTCCCCAGTAGCCGAAGGGCCAGGGCGACGGGCCGGTGAAATACAGAGCAGCATTCTCTTTGTCCACTTTGGCCAGCCGCAGTCGCGAAGTCTCCCATGAGTGATACACCAGGACATTCACGTCCGGCAGCTCATCCGCGGGGACGTCCAACAGCGATTGAATCTCATCCGGGCGAGCAATGAACGCACGGTGGCTCATCCGTTCTGGCTGGCCGGTTTCCGCGTTGACCTCATACTCCACCGGACGAACGACGTAGTAGTAGAATTTATTGGGCGAGCGAGCTCGAATGGCTCGGCGACCGTTCACCCAGAGCTGTTCAAAATACCATGCTCCCGACTTGACCTGCGGTACATCGGCCGCCCATTTGCCATCGGCCCCTTTTTGAAATCCTCGGATCGCCTTCCCGCCCGAGAACTTTGGGGCCGCTCCCGGCGCGGCCAGATACCGGATCGGAGCCTCTTGCGTACCACTGTCCTGCGGCGTGAAAACCAACGTTTCGCTGAGCCGATAGACTCCATCCGCCACCAGCACATCCACACCCTCTGTCAGCGTTCCGGCGGCTTTTCCCTTCCGGATCACATCCCGCGCTCCCTGCAGCGATGCCAACGGCCCATCGGTGCGTGCGGCATTGGGACGAGCCAATCGGCCACTCCAGGCATCGTTGCCATCCGGCGCAACGTAAAGTGTTTCGGCCTGCCCGTAATGGGCAAACCCCAGGCAAATGGCAACAGCAAGAGTCCACAAGGCTCGTTTCATGGGTGCGTCTCCCCGCTTCGAAATTGTGTGACTGGCTACAGCTACGATTGTCCCGCTTCCCCTGGACAAACGCAACTGCGGAGAGGGAGACAGAAAAATGGGATGACAAGAAGATGAGAAACGGCCCCCCTCGGTATCCCAGGTCTTGGTGAGCAAGCCTGCCGGTCGCTCAACAGCCAGTCCGTATCCGGGCTCAACAGCTGACCGTCAACGCACGAGCACGTGATGCCACTCAGTCTCGCGTCAGGGAGGGCGACGATCTGCTCGGCTCTTCCCGCGTTCCATCATGACTCGGCGTGAGTTGCCCATGAGTGACGATGGCGAGCAGACGGTAACTGCTGACCAGAGTCGCGTTGATATTCGGTGGACTTTCGAGACTGCCGTCGGGGAATTCGATGCCGATGATCTGGATGCCGTACGTCTTGCGAAAGTCGCACTGGCTGATCGATTTACCAAGTGCGTCGAGGGGGACCATAAGCCGTTCAATGCGTAGTCCATTCTGAGGCGAGACGGCTTTGAGCAGATTGTCGAGCGCTGCTTCCTGATCCATGGCGATCAGACCGGAGTACTCCTCCAAAATGAACTGGCGGCTCGACTCGACCTGTGACGAAAGAGCGTGAAAGACGCTGGTGCGGGTGAGCATCCCCATCCACTCGTGAGGCGGCGCTTCATCGACCACTGGCAGGACATCGTGGTTCTCGCGACGAAACAGCTCCAACGCCTCATACAAGTTATCGTCGGGCCAAAGAGCTGACAGACGCTCCACCATCATGTCCTCGGCAATCACGCTGCGCTGCAACAGTGGATCGCGAATGCGATCGATATCGGGCAGGGTGATCAACCCTCTCAGAATCCGCCCTTCGGTCACCGCGAAAATCGGGTGGGTTCCCGGTTTCGTTTTTGCCAGAATCTCCCCCAGTGAAGTACCGGGGGAGACGACGTGCTCCCAGCGTGGTTGGACGAAATCACGCACACGCCACGACTCGAGCAAGTGAATCATGGCGTCGGCCGCGTGCACCGGCGACTCCGCCGAAGTCGGCACCTGTTCTTTGTTGAGTCCCCATCGTCGACCAACCAGATAGGAAGTGGAGCAGACGAGCATCAACGGTACGATCAGTTGATAGCTGCCCGTCATCTCCGTCACCATCACGATGGCTGCAATCGGAACGCGCATACCGGCGGCCAAAACACCTCCCATCCCGACCGGAATGAGCGCCTGGCGCAGCGTGTCAGGAACACTGTCGGGAAAGAGCGCCACGAGCGCTGCTCCCAACGCAGCTCCGACCGCGCCCCCCAGAAAGAGGCTTGGCCCCAACACTCCACCCGAACCACCACTTCCGATCGTGAATCCCGTGGCCAGCGACTTCGCGACCACGACCGCCGCGAAGATGCCCGCCCACCCCCACCAGCTGATCTGGTCGTTGTGCGCAAACAGACTGCCATCAGTCGCATTCTGGATGAAATGGTATCGAGCGTCCATGACGGCGGGAATAACGCAGGCAATGCCGCCCGTCAACAGACCACCCAACGCGGGACTGAGCCACCGCGGAATCCGCGCCGGCTGGACCAGCCATCGATCCACCCAGGTCAGCGACTTGCTCAAGAGAATCGTGCTCAAGCCACACAACGGCCCCAGCAGTGCGTACGGAAGCAGTTCGTACGGGGATGAAAATCGGAGGTGCCGGGCCTCTCGCAACAACGGCTCTCCCGCTCCACAGAACGTCATGAACACCGTGTAGCCAAGCACGGAGGCCACAACCGACGGCATCAGTGCCTCCGACTCGTACTCCGGTTCACTGTAAATGATACTGACGGCGAACAGTGCGCCCCCCAATGGGCAGCGGAAAATGGCTCCCACTCCCGCAGCGCAACCGGCAATCAGCAGGATGCGCCGTTCGCGCGGAGTCAGATGAAAACGTTGCCCTACACTCGACCCCAACGCCGCTCCCAACGCCGCAATGGGACCTTCCGGACCAGCCGACCCGCCACTGGAAATCACGACGGCCGACGCGATCGCTTTGACTGCCGGTCCGCGCAGAGCCATTTCGCCATGATGACGGTGAAATGCGCGCGTCAACGCCTCCGTCCCCTGACCATGCGAGTGCGGACAAAGCCAGAGGACGATGAGCCCGGAAAAGAGACCACCACAAGCAGGTAACAGCAGAATCCGCCAGTCAAACTCGATCCACTGATCGACCGACTTCGGAAGTGCTTCACCCATCAGATACTCGATGCCGACATCCAGGCCCCCTTCGAGCAGTGCGGCCGAGAGCCCCGCCAGAACGCCAATCAGCGCCGAGAAGACCAACGGACGTGAGACCCGTCCGGAAATCCCGAGTATTCGCTTTCTACGCCGGCGGACCAACTTGCTCATCGAATTGCCGCGTTACAACCGCGATTTCCCGCGAATGCCCCCTACCAGGCCGTAAACGTGCCCCCGGACAACGGCTGCTCTTGCTTCCTTGGCCCGCCGAGCGCCAATCGCAGGAACAGAACTCCCACTGAGCACGAATCGAGACGAAAACCGACGGCTGCCAGACTCCAACTCGCCGCTGCCGGGGAATGTGCCGCTGATTCTAAAGATGTCGCGTCGAATCGACAATCGCCGTCAGACCACCCGGCTCCCGACCAAGGAGACGGGAAACCAGAGAGCCTGTGCGGCCGGCCCCTGTGACGCGATCTCAGAAGCGAATCCCCCAGACGTTACTGGTGAGGCGCCGCAGTGTGCGCTGGAGTCGAATCGTCACACGCCAAATCGCCCGCCGCGTATTGCAGGGCGTCGAGCAGAAACTGGAGCAGCGTGCCACTTTCGTAGCTCTCAGGGTAATGGCTCGGTGAACAATAGAATACCCGACCTTTGCCGTAGGGCTTGATCCACGCCACGTAACGAGGACACTCAGCCACCCGTCCCGCCGGGTCGTTCAAACCTTCCACATCCATGGAAAGAAGCGGACGAAAATCCAGCTGGTCGTACGCTCCCTTGAAGCAATACGGTTCATCCCGGTGAATGAACGGCCCTTTCCCGCGAAACGCGGCCACCAGCGGATGCGACTCGTCCACCGTCCGAATCGTCACCTCCTGGCTGGGTGGATGATAATCAAAGGCGCCACCGACCATGGCCGTGAAACGCGGTGAATTATTCAGCAGCGTGGGAGCACCATGCATCACCATCACCCCCTTGCCTGAGGCTACGAAGTCGAGCATCGATTGCTCCAAAGCATCCGACTTCGCCTGACGCTGCTCTGGCGTCAGCTCGGCATACCGGGCATTTCGCTCCAGCTCGTCCAGGAACAAATTGCGACGCGCTCCGACCGAGCAGTTGTTGTTCAATACCAGCACGTCGACAGCGGCCAGGCTGTCGCTGCGAAGTCGCTCGATGTCGGTCGTCACCTCGACCTCAAAGGCACCGGACTTCTCCCCGAGAATCTTGAAAACCGCGTCGACATGTGGAATCACCAGGTGGTTGAATCCCGTGAAGAGCGAAAACACCAGCACCTTGCGTTTCTCGGCCGACACGGTCGGCTGTGCCGGTGCATTCTTCTCCACGGACGCTATCCACTCGGGCGTGGGCGGCACGATCTCTGACTTGGCGTAGGGGATCTTCTCGGCCGCTGCGTGAGACGAGAGAAGGTGGAAAAACAGAAGGCAGAGGGGGAGACGGCGCAAGTGCATGCTGGAAGTCCCTGGTTAGAGCCTTACTGTGTTACATGCGCGCACCGTGCGCGCATATCTGCCGAGCGACCACGGGAGCGGGCCAATGGATGGCGTTTTCCCTTTTTCAATTGGCGGCCCTGCCGCCTGAAGAGCGGAACGATCAAGACGCCCTTCCACTGTAACATGGTCAGCATACCGCGCACACCTCCGTCTATCGGCTGGGTATCCACCTCGACTACAGGCCTCGGAACGAAGCGGAAATCCCTATCTCCTTTCGACTTCCCTACTTCCGTTCGCCCCTGGATAGAAACAGCTGCCCGAAAACGCTTATACTCATAGGCGGAGGATCGATGGATGAGTTGCTTGCCCCGTCGCCAGCTCGCACCGCTCGTCCCCTTCCTCGTCGTGCTCCTGGCACCATGCACTCCCGCAGCCAATCCGCAGTGGCAGCCTGTGAGCAGTTCGACCGGACCATTGTCACTCCTGAGCCAAGGCCAACAACCTGCCTGCCGCGTCGCGGCCGATTTCTTCGGAGATGCGATGTTCAATAGCTTGATGAATCCATACTGCGACCATGCACCACGTGTTGATTTGCTGCTCAGCCCACGAGCCGACCGGATGGCATCACCAAGAATGCTGCAGCCGAAAGTACTCAGCGCAGTCTGATTCGTCGCTGCACAAAGTGACCTGAAGGAGAAACCGATGAATGACGAACTGAGTCGGCGCGACTGGTTGCGGACTCTGGGAGCCTCGGGCGTCGCCGCGGGGCTCGGCAATCTGGCAGCACGCACCGCAGTCGCTCAGAATCCAGGCGAATCGAGCGGATTTCAGAGCAGCATCATCAACGCCAGCGAAATCCAGGCGAATCGAGCCAGCCCGTCACTCGTCGAAGGCCAGGTCATGCAGCCGGCCCGCGCATTGCCGATTCTGCACCGCACGGACGTGCTGGTTGTGGGTGGTGGTCCGGCAGGTGTGTGCGCTGCGATCGCCGCTCGACGTGCCGGAGCGGACGTCACGCTGGTCGAACGTTACGGACACTTCGGCGGGCTCTGGACTGGCGGGCTGGTGCTGCTGGTGATCGGCCACATCGTGAAAGGAGGACAACAGGTCTGCCAGGGGATCGGCGAAGAGATCATGCGGCGACTCGACAAACTGGACGGCGCGATCGTCAACCGGCGCCCCGGCGTGGCGCCCACCGTCGATGCGGAAGCGGTCAAGTACCTGATGGTCGAGATGATTGAAGAAGCGGGCGTCAAGGTCTATCTCCACTGCTGGGGCGTCGACGCGATCGTCACCGGCAATCAAGTTCAAGGAGCCGTCTTCGAAAGCAAATCGGGACGACAGGCGATCGTTTCCAAAGTGGTGGTGGACGCCACCGGAGACGGCGACATTTTCGCGATGGCGGGAGCCGAGTACGAACGACGCTCGCACAACGTCGGGCTCGTATCACGCATTGCCAATCTGGATCGAGTGGACACATCACACAATACCGCCGGAACCGAACCGCGACACCTGGGAAACATCACTCCCGTTCCCGGTGTGAACTGGGTGAATATGCACGGCCCTGAAGTCGACGGGCTCGACGTGGAAGTGCTCACTCGCATGGAGATGAACCACCGCAAATTCATTTGGCGCAATATCCAGCGCACCCGCAGCATTCCCGGTTACGAACAGGTCTACCTCACAGAAACGGCGCCTCAACTGGGAGTACGAATCACTCGGGCAGTCAAGGGAGTCAATACCATTACACTCCAGGACCTCAAGGCAGGAACCACGTACCCCGACGTGATCGGCGTGGGCGGAGCCGCCGGGGCCGAACATGGACCATGGCAAATTCCGTACGGTGCACTCGTTCCCGCCGCGACAGAGAACGTCCTGGCGGCCGGACGGTGCGTCAGTGCTGAGATGCGAATGGCCGACCTGGTCCGACTGATTCCCAACTGCTTCGTGACCGGCCACGCCGCAGGCGTGGGTGCCGCCGTAGCTGTGCGCGATGGCTGCACGCCGCGCGACGTGGATGTGGCCGAGGTGCAGAAGATACTCCGAGCGCACGAGGCCTATCTGGGGTGAGCAACACGTCCGAGCCGATCACCGATCTGGATCGCCCGCAGCGAAAGGCCCTGCGATGGTGGCGGCAGGCATCGCGCGCCGCAGTCCTGGTAGCTGTCATCGCAATGTTGCTCTGGGATACCGCTACCCCTTGGTCCGTTCTGCCAGTGCAACTAAGCCCCCTGGTCGTCGTGAGCACCTGGTTGACCACGCGAGCGTGGTCGTGGTTCGTCATGCCGACACTGCTATTGGTCGTAGGGCTGGCAGTCAGGCAGCGATGGTTCTGTCGCTGGATCTGTCCTGCCGGGCTTTGTGCCGATCAGGCCACCTGGCTGGGACGCAGGCTGGGACGCAGACGACGAACCTGGCCGGCGATCGGGCATCGAGTTGCCGTGCTGACACTCGCCGGCGCCTGCATCGGCTATCCGTTGCTTCTTTGGCTCGACCCACTGGCGCTTCTGAGCGGGGCATTCACGTTGACTGCGGCGCCCCATGCGACCTCGACATGGATGTATGTCATTGGCATCGTCGGCGTGCTGCTGCTGAGTCTGATCTGGCCACACTCCTGGTGTGGAAGCGTCTGCCCGTTGGGCGGATTCCAGGACGCTGTCTACGGCGCCAGCTGCCTTGCGCAAGTCGCATTTCAGCAGCGTTCGCGGCAGCAATCCAGGCTGGCCAGACCGCTGCGTGGCTTTCGTCGTCGGACCATGCTGGCCGGCATTGTCGGCATCGTCTGGGCCACAGCCACATTGAAGCTGCGCAAACGCGCAGCAAAACCGCTGCGTCCACCCGGCTCCGTTGATGAGGCCCGCTTCACCGGGCTCTGCATTCGTTGCGGCAACTGCACGCGCGCCTGCCCGACGCAAATCCTTGCTCCCGACTGCGGCGAGCATGCCATCGCCAGCCTGCTGACGCCAGTGGTCAGCTTCGAGCACAGCTATTGCCTGGAGACCTGCAATCAATGCACTCTTGTCTGTCCGACCGGCGCAATTCGGTCGGTAGCGATCCAGGACAAGGGACAGACCAGCATGGGAGTCCCCGTCGTGGACATGGACATCTGTCTGCTCGGGGACGATCGCGACTGCTCGATCTGTCGCAACCATTGTCCCTACGAGGCAATTCGCCTGGTGTTTTCGGAAGTCGAGTACACGCTGACCCCAGTCGTCGATCTGAACTGCTGTCCCGGTTGTGGTGCCTGCCAGGTGGCTTGTCCCACGACTCCCACGAAGGCAATCGTCGTGTATCCCCAGTTGTAGCGCGAGCTTAAGCTCGCGACGAACCCGGCGGAACAGCTGGGCGGTGGCAGGGTTTGGGGCAGGGCGGTCACGCACTGAAGTGCGTGCTACGGCGTGCTACGTGCGACGACACGCGAAATGTGGTACAACAATCCGTCGTTACCGGCGGCGGGACGCGCAGCGCAGGGTACTCGCCGTCCTGCCAGCATTCAGCCCACCACTGCCAGCCACCAAATACGGAGAATTTGACATGAAACGGCTCTTACGGACTACGTGGCCTTACCTACTCGTACTGTTCTCACTGCCGGCTGGCAATTTGCCAGCACAGGACTCGACTGTCAAGATCGACGTCACCCGCCAGGACAGGCCGATCAAGATCGACGTCACCCTCCAGGACAGGCCGATTCAGAATCTCGCCCTGTTGACCGTTGAGTCAGCGACCTTGGACGCTCAGACAGCCCTGGAGGTCTTCGCCTCACCACCGCGCCAGTTTGCCACGGCGCCGCTGTGGGTCTGGAACGACATGCTGACGGACGAACAGATTCGCGGAACGATGCGCGATCTGGCGGGTCAAAAGGTGATGCAGGTCTTCGTTCATCCACGCCCCGGACTGATGACGCCTTATTTGAGCGACGAGTGGTTTCGGCTGTGGAACGTCGCGTTGGACGAAGCCGAGAAACTGGACATGAACGTCTGGATCTATGACGAGAACTCCTACCCTTCGGGATTCGCCGGAGGGCACGTGCCCGAGGTGATGCCTGAGTCGCGTGGACGCGGCCTGATGCTGCGAGACGAGACGGAAGTCCCGAAACTCGCTGCCGACACGGTAGCCGTCTACCGCGTTACTCCGACCGCGTTAGAGAACGTGACGCAACAACTGCGCGATGGTCAGTCGCTGCCCGAAGCACGGTACGTGACCGCGTCAGTAGTTCGTGCCACAGATTCTCCCTGGCACGGCGATCGCTGCTACGTCGACCTGATGTACCCGGGCGTTACCAAGAAGTTCCTGGAGGTCACTCAAGAAGCCTACCGCAAGCACGTAGGTCATCAGTTCGGCAAGCGTATACTCGGCTCCTTCACTGACGAACCGAACGTGCGCCCGGCGGGCGGCTTTCCTTGGACCGACAATCTCCCCGCGGAATTCCAGAAACGATGGGGCTACGACCTGCTGGACCACCTGCCGAGCCTCGTCCAGCCGGTCGGCAAATGGAAGCAGGTCCGCCACGACTACTTTCAGGTCGTCTTGGACCAGTTCATCGAGCACTGGGCTAAGCCGTATTATCAATGGTGCGAAGATAACGGCATTGCGTTTACCGGGCACTATTGGGACCACGAATGGCCTAACTGCCTGGGCGTGACCGACAATATGGCCATGAGCGCCTGGCAGCATATCCCCGGCATCGACTGCCTGATGAACCAGTACCGCGAAGATACCCACGCTCAGTTCGGAAATGTACGGTTCGTACGGGAAGTGCAGAGCCTATGCAATCAGTTGGATCGCAAGCGGTTCTTGTGCGAAGCGTATGGGGCCGGCGGATGGGACCTGCGGTTTGAAGACATGAAGCGAATTGCCGACTGGCTCGGCGTGCTGGGAGTCAACTTGTTCGATGAGCACTTGTCGTATGTGACCCTCCGCGGTGCCCGTAAGGCTGACCACCCTCAGTCGTTTTCCTATCATGAGCCCTGGTGGGACTCGTACCACGTCATGGCGCAGTACATCACGCGGCTGTCAGCTGCCATGTCGATGGGCAAGCAGCAGAACCACGTGTTGCTGATCGAACCAACCACGACGGCCTGGATGTATCAAGCAGACTCGACGCAGGCCACCAAGCTGAACGAAGTCGGAAAGTCCTTCTTCGATCTGGTTTTGGCGTTTGAACAAGCCCAAGCCGAATACGATATCGGCTGCGAAGACGTCATGACGCGGCACGGCAGCGTGCAGAAGCCTCCGGCCAGCATGCAGTCGAAGTCGAGCAAGGTACTGGTGATCGGCAAGGGACTCTACGACACGGTGGTGCTCCCTCCCAATACGGAGACTCTGCGCAGCGAGACGATGAAGTTGCTGGAAGAATTCGCTGCTGCCGGCGGCACGATCATCTCGTGCGGTCCGCCTCCCGCACTGGTCGACGCTCGAGCATCCGACCGAGGCGCCGCCTTGGCGACAAGTACCGGCTGGCAGCAGGCCGAGCCGACCGCTGCGATCCGATCCATCGCCCCGTCTCTGGAACGGGACGGCTGCGTCATCCGTCGGGCTGCCGGTGACAAGGGCATTCTGTTCCATCAACGACGCCAGTTGGTGGACGGTGAACTGCTGCTGTTGGTGAACACCAGTATCGAATCTCCGTCGCAGGGGGTTGTCGAGACGATGGCTAAAGGCGCTCAGCGCTGGGACCTGTTCTCCGGTGCAGCGTCGGACTACCCGTTTGTCGAGGACAACCCGGCAATCCGGCTGGCTTATGACCTGCCTCCCTGCGGCAGCCTGCTGCTGTTGCTGACCGATCGGCCAGGCAAGCCAGGTGAGATCGCCGAGGGGATCACAGCCCCAGTCGCCGCCAGTTCACCGCTGCAGGTCAATCGCGTGGCCCCGAACGTGCTGACGCTCGACTACGTCGACATCACGGCCGGAGGCGAGACGGTGAACGATCTGTATTACTACCAGGCAAACCAGTTGGCCTGGCGCAAGAACGGACTGCCGCGCAACCCTTGGGACAGCGCCGTGCAGTACCAGGACGAGCTGATCTCCAAGACCTTTCCGCCCGACAGTGGCTTTGAGGTCACCTATCGATTCACCATCGAGGGCGAGGTTCCTAAGCCGCTCTTTGTCGTCATCGAACGACCCGACCTGTACTCGATCACCTGCAACTCCAGAGAGATCGCCTGGGACAATTCGTCGTGGTGGCTGGACAAGGCGTTCGGCAAGATCGACGTCTCTGAGCAGGTGAAGGAGGGAGAAAATGCGGTGACGTTGAAAGCTCAGCCTTTCACCATGTACCACGAGATCGCCGCCGCGTTCGTGCTGGGCGACTTTTCGCTGCACGCCACCTCCAGTGGGTTCGTGATTCAGCCTCCCGTCACGCCGCAGCTCGCCAAACAAGTAACGCATTCGACCGACATCGAAGGAGTGGCCTGGATGACAGCGGGAGTTGGGTTCCAACGGGATCCGTCCAGCAGCGAAAGCGATGACAAAGCTCCCTCGGTCACGTTTGATTTGGGACGTCCGGTCGATCTGGCCGAGATTGAAGTCTGGAACTACAACGAGGCACAGGCTCCCGGACGCGGTGTCAAGTCGCTGGAAGTCCGTGGTGCGCAGACTGCCGACGGTGCGGATGCCTGGACCGTGGAGCTGGGGACGCATGAACTGGCCCGAGCCCCCGGTGGACCACGAGGAGCCAAAACGGCGTTCTCCGATAAACTGCCGACCAAAGGCAAGAACATCCGCTATGTCAAATTCAACATCCTCTCCAACCACAATGGCCAGCAGTACCCGGCTGAGGATGGAAAGACGGACAGCGCGTTTGTCGGGCTTGGTGAAGTGCGATTCCATGTCGCGGGCAACGATGGTCAGCTGACGCCGCTCCAGAACGTGAAGATCCAGGCTGTCTCTAGCCAACTGGTGCGGCCTGGCGGGTTTGATCGCCGCGCATTGCACCTGGTGGATGGCAGCGGATTGGGCGAGATTGCCGTCGGTTGGAACCAGCAGGGCATGCCCTTCTATGCCACCGGCGTGGCGTATCAGCAGTCCTTCAAGCTCGACCAAGTCAGCGGGCGTTACAAAGTGTTGGTTCCGCAATGGTACGGCAGCGTCGCCAAAGTGTTCGTCAACGATAAGCTGTGCGGCCAACTGGTCTCTCAGCCTTGGGAAGTGGACGTGACCGAAGCTCTGCAGGAAGGGGACAACCTGGTGAAGATCGTCGTCGTCGGGACCCTGAAGAATACGCTCGGCCCGCACCATGCGGGCTCCGGAGTCGGTTCGGCCTGGCCCGGCATGTTCCAGCAGGGACCGGAGCACGGCCCGCCGCCCGGTAGCGCCTACCATACGATCGGCTACGGCATGTTCGAACCCTTCGCGCTGCTGCATGTCGTGAAGTGAGACCTGAGGCGTGAAACGTGAGGCAAAGGCTCAAGCCTGCGCCTCACGTCAGCCTCGTCGTGTTCGTGGCACTGGCGCTGCCAGTGGAACAAACGGGGACAGGTACAGTTTCGCCAGTTGATTGAGCAGGACGGGTAAGTTGATGTGGTCGTGACATGGTCATGGCACGTAGCGGGGCATGCTTGCGTTATCGTGTCGTTTTCTCGGCAGACGCCCCTGTGAGCGAAGTGTTGTGAGCCCATCGCAGAGGAGGCCTAAGATCCTGTCGTGTCGATCGGTCGCATCCCAGACAGCCTCGTTTACCCCGGAAAATGTGCCTGTTCCAATACTGTTCCCGACCCCCACGAGCTCCGCTCGTGCGGTGAAGCAGATGGTGAGCTACATCGCCGCTCGCCCTCTCCCTCACCAACCCCCACGAGCTCCGCTCGTGCGGTGAACCAGATGGTGAGCTACATCGCCGCTCGCCCCCTCCCTCACCAACCCCCACGAGCTCCGCTCGTGCGGTGAAGCAGATGGTGAGCTACATCGCCGCCCGCCCCCTCCCTCACCGACCCCCACGAGCTCCGTTCGTGCGGTGAACCAGATGGTGAGCTACATCGCCGCTCGCCCTCTCCCTCACCAACCCCCACGAGCTCCGCTCGTGCGGTGAACCAGATGGTGAGCTACATCGCCGCTC